>DXLU01000039.1 GCA_019414565.1 Collinsella sp.
GACGGAAAGCACATTAAGTGCTTTCCTTTGCGTGCGGAACTCGCGACAAACTTAATCGCCCCGCCCGGCGAGCAAGCTGCGGAAACTCGGTCGGTCCAGAGCAATGTCGGCTGAAAGGAATTCTGGCTGAATATTTGTCCGCACGGACGGTCCGATAGACAGGCCGCGCTATCCCCTTCTTCTAAGTTGCGGTGAATTATGGACTGATTTTGGGGTTGAAACGTTTAAACAGTCCTTATTTCACCGCAACTTAGAAGAAGGGGCATGAAAAAGGCGGAGACCCTGGAGAGGGGCTCCGCCTTTGTTACAGGGGGCGATGTAATTCGCGAACTGTGGGATTAGACCAGGCGGGCGTTGATCGTCTTGGCGATCTCGGCGGCGTCGGTGGAACCCTTGACGGTGGCACGGAAGTCCTCGTCCATGAGCGCCTCGGCGACCTTGGACAGGATCTTGAGGTGCGTGGTGCCAGCCTGTGCACCAGGGATGAGCAGAGCGATGGCCACGTTGACGGGAGCGCCGTCCATGGTATCCCAACCGGTCACGCCGGACTCGTCCTTAACGACGATGACGGCAGCCTCGGTAATGGCGTCGGACTTGGCATGCGGGATGGCGAAGCCCTCCATCATGCCCGTGGTGCCCTCGGCCTCGCGGGCCAGGAAGGCGTTCATCACGGCGTCGGCGTCGCTGGCGATACCGGCCTTGACAGCCTGGTTGGAAACGAAGCTCAGAGCCTCGTCGCGAGAAGCGAAGTCCTCGGCGACAAAGACATTCTCGACCTTCACGAAGTCGGCAGCATCGGCCTTAGGGGCCTCAACGGCAGCAGCCTTGGAAGCCTCAACCGGCTTGGCTACAGGAGCGGCCTTCTGATTCTTCTCGAAGTCGTACTTCTTGAAGGCCACGAACAGGATGCCACCGATCACAGCGCCGATGAGGATCGCGAGGACCCACAGCGGACCGTTCTCGACAACGGGCAGGACCAGGAAGCCACCGTGAGGCGCCGGATCGTGAACGTTGAACATGATGGTCAGGATCGAGGCGATGGAGGAACCGAGCATCATGATGGGCATGACGGGCCAGATGTTCTTGGTCATGAACGGAATGGCGCCCTCGGTGATGTGGGTGCAACCAAGAATGAGGTTGACGATACCGGCGTCATGATCCTCCTGGCTGAAGTACTTCTTGCCAACGACGACGGCGAAGGTGGTGATCAGCGGCGGAACGATGCAGGCGGCGGAGACGGCAGCCATGAAGTTGGTGCCGAAGTTGTAGGTATCGGTGCCAACGCCAGCAGCCAAGGCCTCGGTGAGCATAGCGGTACCGGTGACGTAAGCAGCCTTGTTGACCGGGCCGCCCATGTCAACGGCGCACATGCAGCCGATGGCAAGGCCCAGGACAATGGCGCCAGAGGCGGACAGACCCTTGAGGAAGTCCATCATGGCGGTGTTGATGGCAGCCATGGGGCCGGAGATGCCGAGCATGACCAGGCCGACGATGGCGGTCGAGAACAGCGGGTACAGGAAGATAGCCTTGAGGCCGTCCAGATTCTTGGGCAGCTTGGAGAAGACCTTCTCGAGCAGCAGGATGACATAGCCAGCGAGGAAGCCGCCGACGATGCCGCCCAGGAAGCCGAAGCCCACGCCGGCGCCACCGGCGTCGATCATGCCGGTCTCGGCGTTAACGGGCAGGCCCTGGATGGCGATCATACCGGCAACGAAGCCGGGGACGAGCGCCGGGCGCTTGCCGATGGACTCGGCGATATAGGCGGAAAGCACGGGAACCATGAGGTTCATGGCGATACCGCCGATGATCTTAAGCATAGCGGCAAAGCTGTTGTAGTCAGACGCCGTCGAATCGAAGGACGTGATGCCCCACAGGAACGAAACGGCGGTCAGGACACCACCGGCGACGACGAAGACCAGCATGTGGCTGACGCCGTTCATGAGGTGCTTGTAGATGATGTGGCCGATAGATTCCTTCTCCTCGACCTCATCCTCGACATCGGCAGCAGCCGCAACCGAGTCGTCACCCTTGGCGGCGAGCGCGCGGTCGATCAGCTTACCGGCTGCCTCGACGGACAGGGCCTTGGAAACACCAACGGAAACCATGCGCTTGCCGGCGAAACGCTCCGCCTGGACATCCTTATCGGCTGCGACGACGACGGCCTTGGCACCGGCGATCTCACTCTTGGTGAGCTCGTTCTCGACACCGACCTGGCCATGGGTCTCGACCTTAATGGTCAGACCGCGCTCGGCAGCTGCCTTCTCCAGCGCCTCCTTCGCCATGAAGGTGTGCGCGATACCGGTCGGGCAACCGGTGGCGGCGATGATGTCAAACTTAGCCATGTGTCCCTCCTTTTTAAGTTTTGCGCCCGCAGGCGCTCCCCTACACGCGCGTCCTTGCGCGCTTTTCCACAACTGAAAGATACCAACCTACCGTCCGCGTGAGAAGAGACAAGGAGCAATTCTCCGGTGAAAGGTTCTTTCATAACCGTAAACGGTAGGTGAAAGTTTACCATCAACACTTGAAACGGCAAGGTGTATCTTGTAATTGAAAATCCCCCTATACTATGACAGTACAAAACGAGTCCGATTATCATGCCAACCAGGAGCCATCCATGACCGATAGTAGCAAGAGCGCACTTTCCCTCATTAGTACCCATCAGGGATACAGCGAATCCGAGCAGCGCATTGTCGACTATATATTGGAGCACCAGTCCGAGGCGCCACGCCTCACGGCGGCTCAGCTCTCGCGCGCCGCCGCCACGTCCGAGGCGACCGTTTCGCGCTTCTGCCGCAAGCTTGGCTTTGGCAGCTTCCGCAGCTTTCAGTTTTCGTTGGCGAGGGATTTGGAAAGCCAGCGCAACGAGGGCCTGACTGACGAAGTCTCGCTCGACAATATGGAGCAGAGCCTTAAGAACATCCTGGCTGCCAAGGTGAGCGAGCTTAATGCGACCATCGACGGGATCGACCACGATACGTTGGCGGCTGTTGTGCATGCCCTTAAGCATGCAGGGGTTATTGAGTTTGCGGCTGTGGGAAATACGAACGCGGTCGCGCTCGATGCGACGTTTAAGTTTTCGCAGCTGGGCCTGCGCTGCATGGCGAGCACCATTAGCGAGACATCAATCGGCTTTGCGCTCACGTTGCGCCCGGGTGACGTCATCGTGCTCATCTCAAACTCCGGCAAGTCGCGCCGACTGAATCGCATGGCAAAAGCGGCTCGCGACTGCGGTGCCACCGTAGTCGTCATCAGCAGCGACAGCAAGTCTCCACTCGCGCGCCTGGCAGACTACACTTTTAATACCGTCAACCACGAGGCGCTGCTGACGACGGGTGACTTTGCGTTCTCCAAGATCAGCGCCACGATGATCATCGAAGTTATCTACAACTTCCTGCTGCCCGAGATTGAAGACGCTCGTGAACATATCAGCTACTACGAGGAGCTCATCCAGCCGGACAAGGTCGTTGAGTAAAACGCGTAGTGGGACAAAAATTTCAGTCTATTTTGTCCCACCAACACCGCTGATACGACCTAGCCTCGAACTTCTTCGAGCATCTGCTTTGCGTGGGTCAAGCTTGCCTCGGACTGATCGCCGCTGAGCATGCGGGCGATCTCGGCAGTACGCGCTTCGCCGGTTACCTCGTCCAAATGCGTCTGGGGAACATCGCTCGGCTCCTTGCTGACAACATAATGCTTGTCGGCCATGACGGCGACTTGCGCCAAGTGGGTTACGACAATCACTTGATGCGTAGTGGCAAGATCGGCCAGCACACCAGCAAGAGCACGAGCCGTGGAGCCGCCGACACCGGCATCGACCTCGTCAAATACCAGTGTGTCGACGCCGTCAGCATTACCCAAGACCACCTTGCTCGCCAGCATGACGCGGCTGAGCTCGCCGCCCGAGGCAATGCGGCGCAGGGGACGCGGCGTCAAGCCGACACCGCTGCGATACAAAAGCTCGTAGCTTGAAGGACCCGCCGGCGTCCACTCGGCGCGCGGAAGATCACGCGACTCCCAAACGAGCTCGGCGCCGCCCATCTCCAGGCGCGCCATTTGGCGGCCAACCTCGTGACAAAAACGCGGAGCAGCGGTATTACGCGCACGCTTAAGTGCCTTGGCGGCAGCGAACAGCTCGCGCTCGGCGCTCCCGAGTGCCTCACGCGCCTTTTTGATCTGTTCATCGCCATCATCGACCAGGGACAGCAGCTCTTGCGAGCGATCGCGCATGGCAAAAACATCGTCCATGGTGGGACCCCACTGACGCAACAGGCCCTTGAGGTCGGAATACCGCTCACGCATGCGAGCGAGCTCGCGCGGGTCGAAGGCGACGCCATCGCGATAGGCACGAAGCTCGTTCGCGCTATCCTCAAGGGAGATGCAGGCATCCGAAAGCGCATCGGCAATGTCGCCCAGTTTGCGATCGACGGTAGCCATACGGGAAAGCTCTGCCACGGCGCTGTTCACGGCATCGAGCGCTCCACCTTCGGCGGCAAGCGATGCATGGGCATCGTTAGCTGTGGCAACCAGTACCTCGGCATGTTCGGAGCGCGGCAGCAGCTCCTCGAGTTCCTCATACTCACCCGGCTTGGGGTCGACCTCGGCGATGCGCTCGAGGGCGAAACGCGCTTCCTCGACGCGACTCCCCTGCGCGCGTGAGGCTTCCTCCACGCGACGGACCTCCTTGGCAGCCGCACGCGACGCCTTGAAGCAGGCACGGTAACGGTCGAGCGCCTCGAGCGCAGAGCGACCAGCCCAGGCATCGACCATGGCAACATGATGCGCCGGATCGAGCAAGCGCTGGTGCTCGTGCTGACCACAAAGATCCATCATCACGCCGACGCGCTCCGAAAGCTCACGCACGCTGGCGATACGGCCATCAATTTTTACACGACTGCGGCCCTCGGCAGAAAGGCTGCGCTGTACGGTGAACCCCTCCGTGTCGTGCGGGCCATCGAATAGGCGCGCCTCGACGCTCGCCAGCGCCTCTCCCTCGCGCACGGTCGACGAATCTGCGCGCTCGCCCAATATGAGCTTGAGCGCCGAGAGCAGCGCGGTCTTGCCGGCACCGGTCTCGCCGGTCAGGACAGTCAGGCCGGCACTCGGCACCAGCGTCGCCTCACGAATGAGTGCAATGTTAGAAACCTGCAGCTCATCGATCATGACGCACTCCATAGAACACGCGGCTCACCGAGTTATAGAAGCTTTCGGGACCGTAATCCAGCAGCAGTACATCGCCGGGACCACGGCGCACAGCCACGCTCTCAACCGTGCCGTCGCAGGTAATAAACTGTCCGTCGATGGCAATGGCCGGCACACTCGGGCGATCATCGGACATAAAGATCTCGACGACATCACTCGGCGAGGTCAAAAAAGCGCGAGCCTGAATGGTATGCGGGGCGATGGGCACACAGACCATACCCGTGTAATCGGGGCTGACAATGGGACCGCCGGCGGAAAGCGCGTAGCCGGTAGAGCCGGTCGCCGTCGAAACGACGACACCGTCGCCGCGAAGGCGATCGATATGATGGCCGGACACCGTGATGTCAAACTCAACCATATCGGACAGGGGGCCGCGTGTAAGTGCCATATCGTTGAGGGCAAACGTGCGCACGACATCCTTCGTGCCATCGTCGCGCACGGACACGATATCCGCGGCGATGGTGGCGCGGCGGCTCACGTGCAGCTCACCGGACAGAGCATCGCTCACGACCTGCAGAATGTCGCGCTCCTCGGGGCTCGCAGCAGTTAAAAAGCCCAGGTGACCATAGGAAAGACCAAGGATAGGAATCTCGCGATGGTTGAGGATGCGGGCAGCGCGCAGCAACGTACCGTCGCCGCCGAGCGTAATGACCAGATCTGAGCCATCAATATCAGGCGTGCTTTGAATCTTCGATCGCTGGTCGGCAGCCCATGCGACCTCGTAGCCCTGGCGCGAAAGCCAAAGCTCGAGCATCAGGCCGCTCTCGACCGCCTCTTGCTTGTAGTAATTGGGAACCAGAAAGACCTTCATAGCGTTGCAGCTTTCTCGCTCAAAGCCGATACCTGGGATTGCAGCTCATCGTCGGTGCGTTCACCAGGGGCAAACCTTGTGCCGTACAGGAAAAACTCAACGTTGCCCTTAGCGCCATGGATGGGCGACACGCACACGTCAAGCGGGAACAGGCCCTTGGCGGCAAAAAGCTCAATCGCCGCCACGAGCGTATCGCGGCGCACGGCGGGATCGGTCACAATGCCGCCCTCACCCACCAACGCCGCCGGAGCCTCAAACTGCGGCTTTACGAGCGTGCAAAATGCACCCGTAGGCGCCAGGCACGCCAGCACCGCATCGATAATGTTCGCGATGCTGGTAAACGACACGTCGCACACAGCCAAGTCGATAGCGCTCTCATAGCCAAGCTCGGGCAACTGCGTCACGTTGGTGCGCTCATGCAGCGTCACGCGATCGTCCTGACGCAACGACCAATCGAACTGGGCGCGACCCACGTCCACCGAGACAACGGTCGCAGCTCCGCGCTTGAGCAGGCAATCGGTAAAGCCGCCGGTAGAGCAGCCCACATCCAGACAGCTAAGGCCCGTCGGATTGATGCCAAACGCATCAAGCGCGCCTTCGAGCTTAAGACCGCCGCGGCCAACATAGGGAATGCGCCCCTTCACGTGCAGTGGCAGACCCGGGGTCACCTTAAGGCCCGGCGAAGTCAAGCGCTCGCCGCCACTCGAGACCAAGCCGGCCATAAGAGTGCGAAGGGCATCCGCGCGATCGGCGCAGATGCCCTGTGAAATCAGTTCGTCATCAAGACGCACGCGTTTCATGAATGCCATCAACCATTCGTATCCGGAGATGCGGCCTAGCTATCCTGGGATTCGTTTGCCGCATCCTCATCGTATTCCTGTTCGAGCTTATCGGCCTCACGCGGCGTCAGCTCAAACTTGTCGACCATATCGACCGCGCGGGAGCCCAGCTCAATCGCTTCGTCAAACAGATCGAGTGAACGCTCCAAGGACGTATCCTTGGAGCGAACGGTAGCGATGATCTGGTCCAGACGGTCCGAAATCTCGTCAAAGTTGCGGACAGAACCCTCTGGCATGGCTACTCCTCGACGGAGTCGGCCTCGACGGCCTCAGCAGCGTCCACATCCTCGGCAAGTACACCGGCGGTAGCCTGAGCGGCAGCGACCTTGGCGGCAGCCTCAGCAGCCTGGGCCTCCTCGCGAGCGCGATCCTCGGCCAGCAGTTCCTGGTACAGGTCCTCGCCCGGCAACTCCTCGCTGCGCGCGATCTTGCCCAGCACGCCGTTGACGAACGACGCGGACTGGTCGGTGCCATAGGCCTTGGCAAGTTCGACGGCCTCGTTGATCACGATAGCGTCCGAGACCTCTTCGTCGGTAAGGAAGCGCATCTCGTAGACGGCGATACGCAGCAGATTGCGGTCGGCGCCGGGCATGCGCATAAGATCCCAGTTCTTGGCGACGGCGCGCAGGGCACAGTCGATGCGATCGATATGCTCGTAGGCACCGCGGCACAGCTCCAGCGCATAGGGGTCGAGGGGGCCCTTCGAGATCAGGAAATCACCCTCGAGGACGCGCTCGAGCGGGCTGTCCGTGGCCTCGGCCTGAAACAGCAGCTGCAGCGCCTGACTGCGGGCAAGCGTACGCCCGCGATAAACCTTAAGGCTCAAAGGTTACTCCTTGGGGAAAACGAGGCCGTCGATGCAAACGTCAACGCGCTCGACCTCAACGCCCACCTGGGCATCGATGGCGGCGACCACGGCGGCGCGAACGGCCTCGGCGAGTTTCTTGAACGGATAGCCAAAGAACACCACGACACGCACGGTGAGTGCGAGCTTGTCGCCGACAACCTCGGCCTCGACCGCCGGCTCGGAAGCCGGGGCCTTGGACGAGAGCATCATGGAGACAAGGTTGGTGGCAAGGTCCTTGACGCCAACGGAGGCGATGCCCTCGACATCCGACACGGCGCGCGAGACGATGGCGGTCAGAACATCGGGCGAAATGCCGATGCCGTCAATCTTGATTTCCTGGGGCATGAGTCCTCCTAGAAGAGCTGGTTGCTAGACGCGGGAGACGAACTTGCCGTCGCGGGTGTCAACCTTGATGACCTCGCCCTCGTTGAGGTACATGGGGACCTGGATGACAGCGCCGGTGTCGATCGTGGCCGGCTTGGTGGAACCCTGGACGGTGTCGCCCTTAAAGCCCGGGTCGGTCTGGACGATGGTGGTCTCGATGAACATCGGCGGGGTCACGCCCATGAGCTCGTCGTCGGCGAAGAGCAGCTGGCAGATGTCGTTCTCGCGCAGCCACTTGGAGTTCTCGCCCACCATGTCCTCGGGAACGGGAACCTGCTCATAGGACTCGTTGTCCATGAAGATGTAGTCGGTGCCATCGTTGTAGAGGTACTGGAACTCACGGGTGGTGAGCATGACGCTCTCGAACTTGGTACCGGCGTTGCAGGTGTTCTCGACGACGCGGCCGCTCTTGATGTCACGGGTCTTGTAGCGCACAAACGCGCCGCCCTTGCCCGGCTTGACATGCTGGAACTCGACGATGGTGTAGACCTTGTCCTTGATGCGGAGACCGAGGCCGTTCTTGAAGTCGGCGGTAGAAATGGTAGGCATAGCGACCTTTCTTGTTATGGACAGAACGCACAAGCGTCCAAATTACATACGACGGAAATTATACACTTGCAGACGGCGCCTACAGCCGTGCGCATAAAAAGAGAACGCGGGGCGTCCGAATCGATCCGGACGCCCCGCCCCAAAAATCTATCGAAATGAGCTAGCAATCGATGACGTGGAGGTCATGCGGCGTCTTGGTGAAGGGCTCGTAGCCGTTCTCGGTGACCACGCCGTAGTCCTCCAGGCGCACGCCGCCCACGCCGGGCAGGTAGACACCGGGCTCCATGGTGATAACCGAGCCAACCTCGATGATATTCTTGCTGCGGTTGAAGTTGGGCAGCTCGTGGATGTCGATACCGACGCCGTGGCCCAGACCATGGTTGTAGTAATCGCCATAGCCGGCATCGCCAATGATCTTCTTGGAAAGCTTGAAAATGTCGTTGCCCTCGACGCCCGGATGGATGGCGGCGACGCACTCCTCGTGCGTACGGCGCACGAGCGCGTACAGGTCGAGCTGCTCCTGGGTAGGCTCGCCCATCACGACGGTGCGCGTCATGTCGGAACGATAATCGCAGTAGCCCGCGCCGTAATCCATGAGGACAAAGTCGCCCTTCTCGATCACGCGATCACTCGGGACGGCATGCGGGTTGGCGGTGTTGGGACCGCTCGCGACGATGGAGCCAAAGGCCAGGCTGTCGGCACCGTTGGCGAACATATAGTTCTCGAGCTCGTTGCGAACCTGCTTCTCGGTCATGCCGGGCTTAATAAAGCCGAGCATATGCTGGAAGGCGGCGTCGGTGATCGACTGCGCGTGGCGCATGAGCTCGATCTCCTCGGCGTCCTTGATGGCGCGCATCTTACGGATGTCGTCATGCATCAGCGGCAGCATGCAGGCAACGGAGCGGTCCTCCAGGCCACGCTGAATACCCTGGTAGAAATTGATCTGCATATCGTCCTCGACAGCGCAGACGCGGCACTTGTTGGCCGCGATCTTGCCGGCGACCCAACCGGGGATGGTGTCCTCGTCCATGTCGTAGACCCAGGGGCTGCCGGCGGGCGTGTTCTCCTCAAAACTGTTGAGATAGCGCGAGTCGGTATGGAACAGGCACTGGCCGGCCGTAATAAACGCAGCGTGCGGGAACTCGAAGGTGTAATCGAAGACGCCCTTCACGCCCGTAAGCCAACGAAGGTTGGCCTCGTCGCGCACCACGATAGCGTCGTAGCCGCGCTCAGCCATCAGGGCACGAACACGCTCGATACGACCGGCAGGACCGGCATCAAACTCAGACATGCAGATTCCTTTCTTATTGTCCTCATAAAAGCGGGACGGGCCTCGATCGAAAGATGGAATCGCGCGCGATTCGCAACCGATTGGAAACCCGCCCCTCAACATGATACGAAAGACGATGTATGTCAATAAATCCTAGAGAAGTTCTTTGCGAGAAGCCAAGTAGGCGTGAGCATGGCGGTCGAGGACCTCGTCCTCAACGCTCGTTAGACGAATGGCGCCGAGTGCCGCGGGCAGCGGCAACATACTACGGTTCGAGCGGGCAAACTGCTGCCTGCGGAACTCCTCGATATATGCGGCAGGCTCCAGATCGAAGGCGAGCTCCTCGATACCAAAGTCCTCCAGGCAGTCATCGACCTCAAAGACGTAATCGATATCAAAGTCACAGGCATCATGTGCTAGGCGCGCCTCAAAGCGCATGCCCTCGGACAACAGCTGGTAGGAAGGGACCTGCGACGCGGCATCGCCCAAGCAGGCGCGCAGGGTACGCTCCCCCATCTTGCCAAAATCGAGCGCATGGCGGGCGCTCGGGTTCGTGGCCATCAGTACGTCCTTGCGGGCAGTCTGAGACCACTGAACGGCATTGACGAGCGCGACCTCCTCGCCCGCGAGAATCTCGGGAATGGTCTCGGTAAACTGATTCCAGCGGAACTTGCTGCTCGAAAGCATGGTGCCAACAAGTACCGCATAGCCGAGCTTGAGGTCCTCGGGGTCCGCCTCGCGTACAAGGTCGAGGTCACACACGACCAAGCCCGGCTCGGGACGGAACGCGATAGCGGGAAGCGCATGCGCCGACGAGGCGACAAGCGGCTTCATGGTCGTCGCGACCGTGAGCATGGCGTCGAACGTCGTCGGCAGCAAGGCGCACTCGGTGCGACCGCACCACTGATTGGCGCACCAGCAAACAACCGAGCAGGTCGCCGTGTCGCCGACAGCGACAACGAGATCATCGCAGGTAATGCCGTTAGCCGACAGCGCGCCAAAGACGGTATCGGCATCGACCAGCGTAGCACCGGCAGGCGAAACCTCGAGGACGAGCGGCGACACGGCAAAACCGGCGTCAACAAGTGCATGTTCGACAACCTCGCCAAAACGCTCGGATGTGGCGTCGTTCCAAACCACCATCGCACGCTTAGGCTTGCCCACAGCCGAGGCAAACATGCGCGACAGCTCCTCGAACGCCCCCAATCCGACGCGGACATCGACACTGCGGTTTTGGAAATTGATAAGTTGACGGCGAATCATAGCAGTCCACGCTCCAAAAGCATCTCGGCACAAAGGTAGGAAACGTCCTCGAAGGACTTGTTGCGAATATCAAGGGTAATATCGGCCGCCTGGCGATACAGCGGACGGCGATGCTCAAACAAGCGCGCAGCGTGCTCGGGCGAGCGGAAATCGGGCCGGGTATCGGAGCGACGAATCTGGCGCAACGAGTCCTCAAAGTCGCCTTCGAGGTACACGCATGTACCCATCTCGTGCATCAGCTCAATGTTCACCGGCGTCTCGACGATGCCGCCCCCGCACGATACCAGCAGGCTGCGCTCGCTTTGAAGCGAACGGAGTGCCGAGGTCTCGAGCTCGCGAAAACGATCCTCGCCCTCGGTCTCAAATATCTCGGTCACCGACTTGCCGCATCGACGCACAACCAAACGATCGGTATCGATAAAACGCCGCTTGAACATAGTGCCGACGTTGCGCGCGAGCGTCGATTTGCCCGCGCCCAAAAAGCCGATAAAGAAGATTTGGTCGCAGCCGTGTTTGATGTGCTGAGACATGGCGAAACCTATTCCTCGCAGGGAAGGTCGCGCAGGGCCCGGCGCTCAAAGATACGGAAGATCTGCGTGTACCACAGGTCCTGGGTTGCCTGCGGCTTGACCAGAATAGTGTCAACGCCGGCAAAATTACCGCTCCACACGTCCGTGTACAGCTGATCGCCGATCAGCACCGCCTCGTCTGCCGTGGCGCCGAGGCGCTTAAGACCCGCCTTCAAGGCAAACGGGGCGGGCTTCATGGCGTGGCTGATGGCCTCGAGTCCCAGCTCGCGTGCAGAGCTCATGACCTGATCGCGATGCCAGTTGTTGGACACCATGCACAGCTTAAAGCCTTTGGCGCGGGCGGCGTCGAGCCAAGCGGAAACCGCAGCGGGAACCTGCTCGGTGTCGCGCGGCACCAGAGTGTTATCGCGATCGAGCAGAATGGCGCGTTTGCCGTCGGCCCACAGGGTATCAAGGTCAATGCGATCGACCGAGGCAACGTATCGTTTGGGGCTAAAAATCCTCATGCTAATTCCAAGACTGTTGATGCTCTTCGTAGGTTTGCGAGAAGTACTCCTCGTCCTGCGTAATGTAGAAATACAGGTCATCGGAGTCGGTCGGCTCAAGCGTGGCCTTGAGTGCCTCGAGCGACGGAGAGCAGATGGGCGTGGGTGGCAGGCCCTCGTGCTTATAGGTGTTATAGGGGCTATCACTCTGCAGGTCGTCGGCGGTAACCTCGCCACCGGTGACATACATCATGGTCGCATCGCTGTTGAGATAGCGCAGACCGTCGAGCTTGCCGGCAAGGCGGTTGTAGAAAACCGAGGCCACGTGCGCACGTTGATCGGCGTTGAGGCCCTCGCGCTCAACGATAGAGGCCAAGTTAACGATGTCGTAGTCGGACATCTCCACACCGTAGCGTTCCATGATCTTCGCCTCGCAGCTGGCAAAGTCAAGCGACTTGTACTCGGTCTTAAACTGATCGAGCATGGCGCGAATCACATCATCGGCCGTCGGCGAATCGCCCAGCGAATAGGTCTTGGGGAACAAGAAGCCCTCGAGCGAATCATTGGCCGCGCCCCTAAGGAAGCTATAGTCGTCCACGTAGTTGGAGGCCTTGGCCTGGTTGAGGAAGTCTTCCTTAGAGATGCTATTGTAGGCCTGGGCCACACGGTCGGCGACTTGATCGACCGTCAAACCCTCGGGAATCGTCAGCGCATTGGAGCCAGCGTTGGGGCCTTCCATGAGTTGCTGAACCACCTTAGTCGCGTCCATGAGCGTGGTGAACGAATAAGTACCAGGCTTGAGCGACATATCGGCGTTGAGCTTTTTCACCGCCGCATAGTAATCCTTGGGATTTTCGACGATATGGTTCTCAGAGAGAATCGAGGCGATCGTATCGCCCGAAGCACCGTCAGGAATGGTCACCGTAACCTGCTGACCAGCCGTGACATTCGAATCCTCACCGACAAAGAAGCCCTTGACGGCCGGCACGACAAAGAAAACGATCGCGACAAGCGCTAGCACGGCGACGACGACGCCGATAATCATAGGCACCGGGGAGCTTTTCTTTTGGGCACCGCGACGAGCATGCGTGTTGTAGCTCGATCGCGTGGCCGGAGCAACGCCGTGCGAACCGCGAGCGTGATGCGAATGCGATTGGGGGGCCTGTGCTCGCTGGGTAGGTGCCTGCTGCTTAAAGCGGGTACCGCCTGCAGGCTGGGCCGTACGAGCAGTGGGCTGTCGAACCGTCCGCTGAGCAGGTTGAGCCAAACGAGAGGAGGACTGCACCGGGCGCGCGGCAGGCTGAGCTGCGCGCTGCGTCGGCTGTGCCGGACGCTGGCCAGGCTGGGCAGGGCGCGGCACAGGCTGACGTGTACGAATCGGCTGGCGCGGATCGGAAGCGCTAGGCATGCGAGACCTCCTCGTTTTTACGATCAAGCCACGTCTGCAAAAACAGGCTGGCGGCAATCATGTCAATCTTGCCCCTCATCTGCTTTTCGTTGAGGCCCTGCTCGCGCAGGATACGCTTGGCCTCTTGCGAGGACAGGCGCTCGTCCTCAAACTCCAACGGAAGATCGAGCTCGTCGGCAATCTTTTGCGCAACAGCGGCAACACGCTCGGCCTGGGGACCGGGCTCACCGGCCATGGTCAGGGGACGCCCACTTACCAGGATATCGGGCTCATAGTCCTCGACCAGATAGCGGAACGTCTTGGCCATACCGGTGACCTCTGCAGCCGGGAGCACCTTGACAGGCATCGCCATCTTGCCATCACGGCTCGAGACGGCGATGCCGATCCTGGTCTCCCCTATGTCCAGCGCAAGCGCGACCACAGCGACTACCTAGATTCTTAGGCGCCGAGCGCGGTCTTAGCGGCCGCGAGGGCATCGGCGATGCCGGCGGCATTCTTGCCACCGGCCTGGGCCATGTTGGGACGGCCGCCACCGCGACCGTCGACCAGGCCCGCGATCTGCTTGATCACGTTACCGGCGTGGAAACCGGCCTTGACGGCGTCATCGGAGCCGGCGGCGAGCAGGGCCGGGGTGCCCTTCTCGGTCACGCTGGCGACGACGCAGGCGACAGGACCGGCGACCTTCTGGTGCACGGTATCCCAGACGTTGCGCAGGTCGGCAGCCTCAAGGCCCTGGAGCTCAGCGACGACGAGCTTGTAGCCGTCGAGCTCAACGGCGCCCTCGATGGCGCTGGAGATAGCGTCGGAGGAGCCACCGGTCAGCGCCTTCTTGAGCTTGTTGGAAGTCTCGCGCAGCTCGGCCTGCAAGTTCTCCACGCGGGCGGGAACCTCATCCACGCGGCACTTGAGCGCAGCAGCGGCGGCGTCGACGAGCGCCAGACGGTCGGCCATGTAGTCGAGAGCACCCTTAGAGGTCACGGCCTCAATACGGCGGACGTTGGAGCCCGTAGAGGACTCGGAAATGATCTTGAACAGGCCGATCTCGGCGGTGTTGGCAGCGTGCGTGCCACCGCAGAGTTCGCGGGAGAACGGCTGGTCCTCGGCGCCCACGGAGACAACGCGGACGACGTCGCCATACTTCTCACCAAACAGGGCGACAGCACCGGCGGACTTGGCCTCGTCAATGCCCATGACGCGGGTCAAGACCGGCTTGGAGGCGAAGATCTGCTGGTTGACCAGGTCCTCGACAGCCTTGAGCTGCTCGGAGGACAGGGCCTCGAAGTGCGTGAAGTCAAAGCGCAGGTGCTCAGGCGTCACCAGCGAGCCGGCCTGGGACACATGCTCGCCCAGGACCTGCTTAAGCGCGGCGTCGAGCAGGTGCGTGGCGGTGTGGTTGCGGCGCAGGAAGCCACGGCGCTCGGCGTCAAGCGTGGCGGTCACAGCGGCACCGACAGTCAGCGTGCCATCGACAACGTGCGCGACGTGGGCATACAGACCGTTGTGGTTCTTGGTGTCGGCAACGGTCAGAACAACGCCCTCGGCGGAAAGCTTGCCGGCATCGCCTTGCTGGCCACCCATCTCGGCATAGAACGGGGTGCGGTCGAGAACGACCTCGACGTCCTCGCCGGCGGCAGCGGACTCGACGGACTCGCCGTTGCGCACGATGGCAACAACCTTGGCGCCTACGATCACATCGTTGTCATAGCCGTCGAACTCGGTCGCGGCAACCTTGTCGGAAAGCTCGACCCACACGTCATTGAAGCTGCCCCAGGCATCGCCCTTAGCGTTGGCGCGAGCGCGGGCCTTCTGGTCCTCCATGCAGGCGGTGAAACCGTCCATGTCGACGTCGTGGCCAGCAGCGCCGGCAATCTCGACGGTCAGGTCGATGGGGAAACCAAAGGTGTCGTGCAGCTTAAAGGCAACGTCGCCCGGAAGGACAGCGCCGTCGGCGAGCGCGGCCAGGGCCTCGTCAAGGTAAATGCGGCCGTTGTCGAGCGTCGTTGAGAAACGCTCCTCCTCGGAGGCGACGATGCCCTTAACGAGCGCGACGTTCTTGAGCAGCTCGGGATAAGCCTCGCCCATCTGAGCGTTGACCTCGTCGATGAACTTGGTCAGGAAGGCGCCCTCGATGCCCAGCAGACGACCGTGGAACACGGCACGGCGGAGCAGGCGGCGAAGGACGTACTCGCGACCCTCGTTGCCGGGCAGGATGCCGTCGGAGATCATAAAGTCGACGGCACGGGAGTGGTCGGCGATGATGCGCAGGGAGCGGCTGGCACCGGAGTAATCGTCGGCGTCATAGGTCTTGCCGCTGATCTTCTCACCGAGCTTGATGAGGTGCTGCATCAGATCGCCGTCGTAGTTAGCAGTCTTGTGCTGCATGATAGCGGCCATGCGCTCCAGACCCATGCCCGTATCGAGGTTGCGGTGCGGCAGCTCCGGCATGGAGCCGTCCTCCTGGCGGTCGTACTGGGTAAACACGAGGTTCCAGAACTCAAGGAAGCGGTCGCAGTCGCAGCCAGGCTTGCAGTCGGGGCTGCCGCAACCGACCTCCTCGCCCATGTCAAAGTAGATCTCGGAGCACGGACCGCAGGGGCCGGTGGGGCCAGCGGCCCAGAAGTTGTCGTCCTCGCCCAGGCGGGAGATGTGATCCTCGGCAACGCCCAGAGAGCGCCACACGTCGTGGGTCTCGTCGTCTTCGGTAAAGACGGTGAAGTACAGGCGGTCGAGCGGCAGCTTGAACTCCTTGGTGATGAGCTCAAAGGCCCAAGCGCAGGCCTGCTGCTTGGAGACGCCGCCAAAGGAGAAGTCGCCGAGCATCTCAAAGAAGGACAGGTGACGGCCGTCCTCGCCGATGCAGTCGATGTCGTTGGTGCGGACACACTTCTGGCAGGAGATCGCGCCGATCTCCTTCATGGTCTTCTTGCCCTGGTAGTACTCCTTAAACTGGTTCATGCCGGCGTTGGCAAGCAGCAGCGAAGGATCGTCGGGGACGAGGGACGAAGAAGGATAGAGCTTAAGACCGCGCTCCTCAAAGAAGTTGAGGAACTTGGAGCGAATCTCGGCCGTAGTCATTGACGGGTAGTCAGCACTCATAGAGGGAATCTCCTCGGTTTCACATCGAAACAGTTCAAACGTAACGATATTACCATCCCACCGCGCCTGTGCAAAAAAGAGGGCCGCCAAACAGCGACCCTCCAGCGAAAGTGCACGTTATTATGGTCTGTCAAATACTTTGAAAAAAATGATTTTGGTAAAATTTCATATAAGAATCGTCCGGAAGGAGCGATAGATGAATAAAGAATCGTCCGGAAGGAGCGATCGATGAATAGCAAACGGTTTGTCGTGAATGCACTAACCTCAGTAGCCCTTTTAGCAATCTTCGCTTACTCGAGCTGGTATGTGAACCAGCCGAGATTTGGCTACGCATTGTACGCAGTAACATCTGGCGATAAAGCGTATTACACCCTAAGCGCAATTGACACCATCTTTTTCTATGTGGCTGGCCCCTTATCAATCGCTTTGATCGCGTTTATTGCTATTTACAACATCAAGAAACGCTAACAGGGCCTATTTGGAATCCGAATCGTCCATGGAGCCGTCGATGCCGGTTTTGGTGTCGTCGTCAGAGCTTGTGTCGTCGTCCTTGGCAAAGGGGTTCTTAAAGAAACCCGTCGCGTCGGGCTGTAGGCCTGAGAGCTTAATCCAGGGATTATCGAGCTCGGGCTTGGGCATAGCCTTGGCCTCGGGTGCTGTCTCGTTGCCGATGAGCTCGGACTCATAGATGAACGTATCGTCTCCGAGCGCGTCGTAGGCGGCGACCGGGTTACCCTCGGTATCGCGATACGGCGTGCCCTTAAACACGGCACCGTCGTATGCCACGAGCTGACGGCCGGTCTCGTTCTCAAAGTAGTAGACGAAAATGCCCTTGAGGGCCGCGCACAGCGGAATAGCGATAACCATGCCGATGGGACCCATGAGTGCCGAACCGATAACGAGCGCCGTGAGGCTCATGATGGGATGCACCTGCACCGAGCTCTGCATGACCTTAGGCGAAATGACATTATCGGTGACGTTTTGAGCCGCCATGGTCACGACAAGCGTCCATAACGCCAGCATAGGGCTGAACATAAACCCGAGCACTGTGGCGATCGCCGCGCTCACCCAGGGACCGACAACCGGAACCAAGTGCATAATGCCGGTGAAGATGGCCATAAGTGCTGCGTATGGATGGCCAATGAGCGTAAAGCCGATAAAAGCCAAAAAGCCACCGCAGATGGAAGTCACGACCATGCCGCGCATATAGCCGCCGACCGAGCGTGAAAGGATGGCAACCATAAAGCGGTACGAGGTCTCCTTTTCCTGTCCGATGATGGTGCAGACCTCGTGGTGCATACGGGGATAGTCGCAGGCCAACCAATAGGCAAGCACCAAGCCCAGGAAGATGACGAACAGCTGCGAGGCCGTATTGGTAATAAGCGGGAATACACCGCGACCGAGCTCGGCAGCGATTTGCGAGACGTACTTGGACGCTACGGTAACCAGCGAAGAAAGATTGTCGTCCAGATACTCCTTGAGCGGCGTGTTGTTGAGCGTCTTGGCGTGCGAGAGCATCTCGTTGAGATCGCCACCCGCAACACGAAGCTGCTCGGGCAGGCGGCTCAGGACTTCCATGATTTGACCGAGCAAAATAGGCGATAGGATGCAGACGACGCCGACGAGCACGGCAACAACCACAATGAGCGCGATGAGCGAACCGAGGCCACGTCCGACGCCGTGATGCTCGAGCCAGTTGGTGATCGGAGACATCACAAAAGCGATGATGGAACCGACAGCGAGAAACTCGATGACCGGTGCCAGGATGCCCATAAGGTTAAAGATGACGGCAGCGATGACAATGCAGCCGACGACGCCCCAAATACGCAGCGTCAGAATGCGGGTATCGCGAAGCGTGCGGTCGATTTGTTGGGGGTGCTCACTCATGAACGAACCATCACTCCGTCGGGGTCAATCTTATCTTGAATCTTCTTAAGCGTGCGGCGCAGCAGACGCGAAACCTGCACCTGCGAGATGCCCAGCTTCTTGGCAATCTCGATCTGGGTCATGCCCTTCACAAAACGCAGCTCGATAACCTCGCGCTCGCGAGGCGAGAAATCGCGGATGGCTTCCTCGATTACCAGACGGTCATCGGTAAAGTCGAGCTCGTTGTCGTCGTCGGCATAGCGATCGAGAATCGAGGGAGCATCGTCGGAGTCGGACGCGCCGGGAGCCTCGATGGGCACCGAGGTATAGGCCGAGGACGATTCCATGGCTTCGAGCACCTCGTCAACGGTCACGCCAAGGTAATCGGCGATTTCCTCAACCTTGGGCGAACGCTGAAGCTCGTTGGTGAGCTTATCGGTGGCCTGGTTAACCTTGGCAGAGAGCTCCTGCAGACGACGCGGCACGCGCACACTCCAGCCCTTGTCGCGGAAGTGGCGCTTAATCTCGCCCAAAATGGTGGGCGTGGCAAACGTCGTGAACTCGAGTCCGCGTTCAGGGTCAAAGCGGTCGATAGCCTTGAGCAAGCCCAAGTACCCGACCTGCAAAAGGTCATCGAGCGGCTCGCCGCGGTTCTTGAATTTGTTGGCAAGAAACCTTACCAGGTTCATATGGGACATGACGAGCTGCTCGCGAGCATCCGGATCACCGGTCTCCTTATAACGACGAAACAGCTCGCGGGTTTTCTCCTTGTCCCAAGCGGTCTTGCCACTCCGGGAACGTTCGGTCATATTAGATATCCGCCTTGAGGTCGAGGGAAAGCGTTAGGGGCGCCGCAGTCTTTTCGTAGGAATCGCACACGCTTGCAAGAATGAGCTCGGCATACACAGTAGCCTGGTCATCCTCGTCGACGGTGGCCTGTTCCCCAAAGGTAAAGGTCATGCCGACGTGAGATTCGTCCACATCGAAATTGATCGTGATGTCGTCGCAGTCGACCGCGGTGCACCCAAAGATGAAGGCTTCCTCGGCAGCCATGCGGATATCCTCGATGCGATCGACGGACATAGAGCACAGGGCGCCGACGTTGGCGGCCGTCATGCGCACCAAGCGCGCGAGACGAGGATCACCGGCAACGCTCAGCGTGATGGGGCAGGTTGCTTCACTACTCATCGCAGGACTCCTCGGAGGTCTCGGCAGGCGTATAGGTGTAATACTGAGCAGGCTTAGCAGCGGGCTTCTGAACATCATCGTCGTCAGCAGCGGCATCGTCATCGCCAATCAGAACGCGCTCAGTAGGCTGCTCGGCCTCGGTGGCGGCAGCGGCGAGCTTGCGATCGGCGTCGGCTGCAGGAGCCTTCACCTTATTGAAGAGCTTCTGCACGGCGCCAGCAGCAGAATCAGTCACGCTCGATACGGCATTGCTAGCCTCGGCCACGCTGCCCGTGACCTCGGAGATGTCGCGAACGACCGCCTCAACCTCAACGAGGTTAGACGTCAGGGCGTCAACGGCAGTCTTGCTCGACTTGAGGAGCGGCTCCATCTGGGCAAGTGCCGGCGTAAGCTCGTCAACGGCGCCATCGAGCTTTGCCACCACGGGCCGTGCCTCGGCGAGCGTATTATTGAGGTCGCTCACCGTCTTGTCGAGCGAGTCGACGACGGTGCGGGTCTTGCGCAGCGTGAGCGCGAGCTCGACAACAGCCCACACGCCGGCAACGGCGAGCACCAGCAGGGCGATTTGAATGGGACTCATACAAGCCTCCCGAAGGAATCGAAATACAGACGCTTTTCATGGTACCCCAAAGAAGGGCAAAGATACCCAAAGGGAATGTGCGAGGCGCCAATGGCCTACTTGGGAGCGTTGCCGCTACGGTCGCGCTCGCTTTGCTCCACACGCCACTCTTCCCAACCGCGGCCGGCAGGCTGCCAGAACGCGCCGCGCTCCAACCCCTCGGGCAAATAGCGCTGATCGACCCAGCCTTCGGGATAATCGTGCGGGTACTTGTATACACCGTACTCGTCGCTGCCGGGACGGTGACGATCGCGCAAGTAGCTGGGCACCTCGCGAAGACCACTGCTGTGGATATCGGCCAGCGCCGCATCGATCGAGGCCTCGCACGCGTTGGACTTTGGCGCCAGGCACACATAGAGCGCAGCCTGAGCCAGGTTGATGCGACACTCGGGATAGCCAATGACCTCGGCAGATTTAAATGCGGCATGTGCCACCAAAAGCGCCTGCGGGTCGGCGTTACCAACATCCTCGGAAGCCTGAATCATAATGCGGCGAGCGATAAACTTGGGATCCTCCCCCGCATCGATCATGCGCGCAAGCCAATAAATGGTGGCATCGGGGTCGCTGCCTCGCATGGACTTGATGAACGCGCTAATAATGTCGTAGTGCATGTCACCGTTTTTGTCATACGAAAACCCACGACGCGGATTGGCGATCTTCACGTCATCCACGGTAATGGGATAGCGTTCCCCCGCCGCCGGCGCTGGCGTTCCCTCGGTATCGGGACGCGTAACGGCAATCTCACTCGCAAGCTCGAGCGTCGTGAGCGCCGAGCGCGCATCACCCGCGGCCAACGTGCAAATGGTCTTGACTGTATCCTCATCGGCCGAGAACTTACCGTTTAAACCCTGCGGCGCCTCGAGCGCACGCTCAATGAGCGTGGCGATGTCCTCGTCCTTCAGGTGCTCAAGCTCTACCACGCGCCCACGCGACAACAGTGCGGAGTTGACCTCAAAGTACGGGTTCTCGGTCGTGGCGCCAATCATAATGACGGTGCGGTTCTCAACCGCATGCAGTAAGGCATCCTGCTGCGACTTAGAGAAGCGATGAATCTCGTCGATGAAAAGAATGGTGCGGCGGTCGTACGTATTCAGGCGCGTCTTTGCCTCGTCGATCACGCGGCGCAGGTCCTTCACAGTGCCCGTCACGGCGCTGACCTCGACAAACTCACTCTTGGTATGGTTGGCGATAATATGGGCCAGCGTCGTCTTGCCCGTACCGGCGGGGCCGTACAGAATCACACTCGACAGCACATCGTGCTCAATCGCGGCGCGCAGCCACGAGCCCTTACCGACGGCCTTTTGCTGGCCCACATACTCGTCGAGCGAATTGGGGCGCATACGCACCGCAAGCGGCGCATTTTTAAAGGAGCGCTCGCGCGTCGAAGCAGAAAAAAGGTCGTCCATAGCCATCCCGTGCATTAATCAAAATCGTTGTTGACCAACAGTATACCGAAAGGATACGAACTACCGTTCGTTAATATAGGTGCGGTGCGGAAACTTTAGACCTGGGAACAATTTGCTCGTCAGCTCGCAGAAATAACCATCCGTCATGCTTGCGATGTAATCGACGACGGCCTGATCCTTGTCGTCCTGCCAGGCATAGGTGCGATCGTAGTAGGAAAGCTGCTGCTCAATGCGCGAAACATGATGCTTAAAGATGTAAGAGGACTCGTCACCTTTATTTAGATCCTGCAGGCAACGGTCGTAGAGCTTTTCGAAGGCCTCACGCAACTCTGCCTCGGAATCGCCTTCGATACCGCCCTTGCTATAGATCTTCTCGTAGTTCTCGCGCTTCGCCCGGCGGATCTCCTCAAACAGGTCCTCGCTCATCTCGATACGCGGTTTGCCATAGCTATGCTCAACGATATCGATGGAAGCGTGCGTGAGAATCCAGCTGTTATAGGCGCCGCCCCGACCATCGTCAAAAGCGTCGGGCGACAGCAGGCCCGCCGCAATGGCGTCCTGACGATCACGACCGACGTAGGCGAGGATATCCGAGATACGCACCACACAGCCCTCGAGGGTCATGGGGCGCAGGTGCTCGATCGCGCCATAGCCCTTGGCAATGCAGTCCTCGACGGTACGGTCGAACTGGTCAAACGACGCCATGTCCGAGAGTTCAAAGACACGCTGCTCGTACTCGCCGTTATGGCACAGCACGCCGTCGAGCGTCTGGAGCGACACGTTGCGGCCGTACAGCGCGTCGAGCACGCGGACGGACTGCACGTTATGGAAAAAATAACGCCCCGTACGCTCGTGATAGATATCGTTGAGGAAACGCTCGCCGGCATGGCCAAAGGGCGTGTGGCCCAAATCGTGGCCCAGGCCAATCGCCTCGATCAAATCGCAGTTGAGGCCCAGGGCACGGCCGATATCGCGGGCAATGCGCGAGACGAGCTGCACATGAAGGCCGCGCCGCGACAGGTCGTCGTTGCTGCGAAAGCTAAAGACCTGCGTTTTGCCTGCATAACGCGTGTACGCAGGAAGATGAAGAATCTTTTCGGTATCGCGCATAAACGCCGGACGCATAAGCGTGCCTTTGTCGGCAGCGCGATCTATACGACGAATGACCTGGTCGTCGCAGCATCGATAAGGATTAACGACACCCGAGGCGCGGTCGGCGGCGATACGCTCGACCAGCTCGGGCGACAACGCCGCGGGAATGCGGTCCATGCGCGCCTTAATGACGGCCGTTTCTTGATTAGTTGCCATGGCATGCTCCTTAAAAAGGATGCGCAATCGGTTACAATGTCCAGCCCACGACCTCGATTATGGCAAATATCGGCACCAAAAACGGGAGCAATGGCAGGGAGCGCGATTTTGTGACGAGGCAGGAGAGGGCCAGGACCAGGAGCGCAACGGCAAATGCCACGATGCCGCCCAGAGGGTCGAGCGTGCAAAGCGCGAAAAGCGCCTTGGCATCCCCCATGCCGATGCCGGGGGCCTGGCGGAAACGCCGCCAAAGCGACTCGGTCAGCACAAGGGAAAGGTACACGATAACGGCAGGACCGGCGTGGTCAAGCGCCGTGTTCAAGCCCCTGTCCAGCCAAACGCCTGCAAACGCCGCCACGGCGCATGCGGCGGCAAGCGCGTTGGGAAACCGCCGTTCACGGACATCAATCGCCGCACCGGCAAAGGCGCAGATCCAAAAGGGAATATAGACCATTGAACACCTCCCGTGGCAGTCACTCAAAAGCAAAAACCACCACAAAGGTGCCTGTCCCCTTCGTGGTGGTTTTGGTGGTGGTTATTTAGCGCCCTGCATGACCTCGTCGAGGGTAACGCTGACGGCATGCTGCGTCGGGACCCAGTCGACCTTCAGGAACAACGCAGCCACCGTGATGGGGATATAGCTGAACATAAAGATCGGGAAGGTAAACAGGTTGGTCACCAGGCGCCACTTTTGCGCACAATGAATGTGCTTGTACTCGAAGATGGTCGTAAGTAGCGCCAGGATAAAGAAGGTCTGATACATCATCGCGAAGGTCATAATGAGCGAGGCGGCACACGCCTGCATCTCAACCTCGGTAGCCAAAAAGCCATGCGAAAGACCACCGACGATCAGGAACGTGGCGTTGGCGAGCATCGAAATCAGCGATAACAGCATACCAGGGGCAATCGTCATAAACATGTCGTAGGCGGCAAAACGATGATAGCGGAAGGTCGACTTGACCAGATGCTTACCGTAGGTAAAGAACACCTGGTAGAAGCCCTTGGTCCAGCGCATACGCTGCTTCCAGGACGCCTTGAACGTCACGGGTTGCTCGTCAAAGAACTCTGCCGGCGCATAACCGATGCGGATGCCGTGAATGGCGCAGAACGTGGTGAACTGAATGTCCTCGGTCAGCGTGTGGAACTGCCAGCCGTGCATGCCCTCAATAACACTGGCGGAGATGAGGTAGCCCGAACCCGAGACGGCGCAAGAAGTCTTGCAGATGTTGCGCGCGTTGTTGAGAAAGCGTGCCTCGCGCAGATACCAGGTGGCATTAGCTGCCGAGATCCACGAGCTGCCGAAGTTCTTGGAGTTGCGGTAGCTTGTGACCACATGGAAGCCCTGGTCAAAGGCGTCATTCATCTTGGATACGTAATCGCGGGAGATAACGTTATCGGCGTCAAAAATAAAGTAGCCCTCAAAGGTATCGGGATACTCGTTAAGAATGCGGTCAAAACCAAAGTCCATGACCCAGCTCTTACCCTTACGGGCCAGGTCGTTACGCTCATAGACGATGGCGCCAGCCTCGCGAGCGAGCTGCGCCGTGTTATCGGTGCAGGCATCGGCAACCACGAAGACCTCGATAAGCTCGGACGGATAGTCCTGGTCTTTGATGGAGCGCACGAGATTGGCAATTACCGCCTCCTCGTTATGCGCCGCGATAAAGAAGGCATAGCGATGGAGCTTTTTGGCCTTGGGAGGTGCGACCTCACCGCGCAGGGCGCCAATGACAAAGAAGACCACCTGGTACAGAAAGCAGACCGTGAGCAGCGTAACCACAATCTGGTTAAAGATCACGATGGGCGTGTTGGTTTGTAAAAAGGCGAGCATGCAGGCTCCCAGGAACGCGTTACGTAAACAACCCTATATCTTACCGCAGGCTAACCGAGTTCAAGAAACCACCTAATACTGGTTAGGGTTCGAGCAGACCGAGCTGCGGAACGATTTCGTCGCCGGCGGCAGTGCGGCCGAGCGAGCGCGGGGCTAGGTCATCCAGAACGGCGGCGAGATCCCACGGCAGCTCATCGCGGCAGTCAATGCGCTCCCCCGTCACGGGATGATCGAACGCCACACGCCAGGAATGGAGGAACTGCCTGGTCAGGCCCTGATCGGCGCGCGCATCGCACTTGCCGTAAAGCGGATCGCCCACGCAAGCGTGGTTGATATGGCGCATGTGCACACGAATCTGATGCGTGCGGCCGGTAAAAAGGTGGCACTCGACGAGCGTGTAGCCGTCGTCGAAACGCGTGGAATCAAAGCGCTCGAGCACCTTGAAGGTCGTGATGGCCTGGCGCGCAAAGGGGTCATCAGAAACCGCCATCTTCACGCGGTCGCGCGTTGAGCGGGCAATACCGGTGTTGATAGTGCCCTCGTCCATGGCGATGTGTCCGTGAACGAGCGTAATGTAGCGGCGGTCGAGCGTACGCGTACGGATGAGATTTTGAAGCGCGCGCTGGGTGTCGTCGTCTTTTGCCGCGAGCATAAGGCCCGAGGTATCGCGATCCAGGCGATGCACGATGCCGGGGCGGTCCTCACCCTGCACGGTGCCCAGATGGTCGATACCGCAGTGATAGACCAGGGCATTCGCGAGTGTACCGCTCTCATGACCATGCGCAGGATGGCACACCAGGCCGCGCTGCTTGGAAAGCACGATGAGGTAATCGTCCTCGTAGCGGATATCGAGGGGAATGGCCTCGGGAATCACGTCAGTCGGATCGTGCGGCTCGGGCAGGTCAACCGAGATGCGGTCACCGGCGCGTACGGCATACTTTTTTGACAAACAGGTCTCGCCGTTCACGATTACGGCGCCGCCCTCGATCAGATGCGCGCAGGCAGAGCGCGTAGGGCAGCCGTCATTAGCGCCCAGATAGGCGTCAAGACGCTGACCAGCGGCATCGTCGGCAACAAGGATATGGATGTCGGCCATTAGCGCTCGCTCCTTTCGCGAATCTTGCGGGCACGCTCCCCACGCTGCTGGGCCTTGCGCTTAGCGCGGGCCTCGTCACGGGCGTTGAGCTCGGCGGTCGCGTCGACCTCACGGGCCGCAGGACTCAAGAACATGTAGCCGATGAGGGCAAGCACCACACCGACCGTAATGCCGACATCGGCCACATTGAAGACGGGGAAGTCGATGAAGGTGGTGGCAATAAAATCGGTCACAAAGCCAAAAGCCAGACGGTCGATCGCATTGCCAATGGCGCCGCCCACGACCATAGCCATGCCCACAACCTCAAAGCGAGCAAGCTGGGGCGCGCGAAGCAAGTACACCGCGATCGCAACGATAACGACAAACGCCAGCACGGCAAACGCGAGGCCATGTCCCTCGCCCATGCTAAAGGCAGCACCGATGTTACGCACAAAAAGGAAGTCGATCACACCGGGGATAACAGTCACATGCAGAGCATCGCCAACGGCACGAACCGCAAGCTTGGTCAGCTGGTCAACAAGCAGCACGGCCAACGCCACCCCACCAGCAACGCCCAGGCGCCAACGCAAAGGCGGCGTCATATCCGCACCACGACCCAAAGAAATCCCCTACCCTCAGATAATCAAATTCCGTTTAACGCAAATAACCATCTTATATTGCCACACGCAGAGCACACGACACATACGCTAACGTCAGATAAATAACCAGCATAAAAGAAAGCGGCATTCCGGATAACGGAATGTCGCTTTTCTTCAGCGGAGCAAATGGGCCGAAGGCGCCCAAATTCTCCCTATAACTAAAATGCCGAGTTACCGTGCCTTAAAGGGCATTCGCGCACCTCTTACAGATATGAGCGTGGCCGTTGTACTCGCCGACGGTGGTGCGGTAGTTCCAGCAACGGTCGCAGCACTCGCCCTCGGCAGCCTCGATGGCAACGGAGAGCTCCTCGCCCTGGGTCAGTTCAACAGCGGAGACGATGTAGAACTCGGCCAGGTCGACGGCCTTGTCGCCGGTCAGCAGCGCGTACATCTCGGCGGGAACGACCGCCTTGACGCGGACCTGCTGGCTCTTGGTGAAGGTGCCGGCGGAGCGGGCGTCCTCAAGGGCCTTGGTCACGGCGCTACGGAGCTCGAGTGAAGCCTCGAGCACGCCCTCAAACTCATTGGCCTCGTCGATCGTGATGGGCGACTTGTACCAATCGAGCAGCGCGGCGTACTTCTGATGATCGACGCAGCCGGCGGGCGCATAGGCCATGGCCTCGTCGACCGTGTAGGACAGGATCGGCTGCAGGTCGCGCATGAGCATCGAGAAGAGCTCGGCCAGCACGGTTTGGGCGCTGCGACGCTCGAGCGAGCCGGGCTTCTCGCAGTACAGACGGTCCTTCAGGGCGTCGAGGTACACGTTGGAAAGCTCGGTCACCACGAAGTCGTAGAGTGCACGGTAGGCACGCGGGAACTCGTAGCTGGCGTAGGCGTCGTCAACCTCGGCCTGGACCTGGGTCAGGCGGGCAACCATGAGCTTGTCGAGCGGCAGCAGGTCGGCAAAGGCGACGCCGTCGGTCTCGGGCTCAAACTGACCCTCGAGCTCGGAGAGCAGGAAGCGCAGCGTGTTGCGGAAACGACGGTAGGCATCGGACGTACGGGCGAGAATCTCGTGGTCGATGGACACGTCGGAGCTGGTATCGACGGATGCAACCCAAAGGCGGATGATGTCGGCGCCCATCTCGTCGCAGACCTTGTTGGGGTCGATGACGTTGCCGAGCGACTTGGACATCTTGCGGCCCTGTCCGTCGAGCGTGAAGCCCTGCGAGACGACCGCCTTGTACGGAGCATGGCCGTTGGCGCCCACCGAGGTGAGCAGCGAGCTCTGGAACCAACCGCGGTGCTGGTCGGAGCCCTCGAGGTACACATCCGCCGGATACTCCAGCTCGGGACGGTACTCGCAGACGGCCTTCCAGGAGACGCCGGAATCCCACCACACGTCGAGGATGTCCTTATCGGCCTTGAGGTGATGGCCACCGCACTTGGGGCAGACGCAGGCCTCGCCAAGATAGCTCTTGGGAGCGTCGGTGAACCAGGCGTCGGAGCCCTTCTCGTGGAAGAGCTTGATGACGGCGTCGAGCGTGGCGTCGTTCATGACCTTCTCGCCGCAGTCGGCGCAGGTGTAGCTGGGGATAGGCACGCCCCAGTTGCGCTGGCGGCTGATGCACCAGTCGGGACGCTGCTCGACCATGGCACCGATGCGGTTGGCCGCGTGGGCCGGATACCACTTGACGTTCTCACGGACCTCCTTGCCGGCCTGCTCGCGCAAACCGGTCTTGTCCATCGAGACAAACCACTGGTCGGTAGCACGGAAGAGCACCGGGTGCTTGCAGCGCCAGCAGTGCGGATAGCTGTGCGTGATCTTCTTCTCGAGGACCAGGGTGCCGCGCTCGCGCAGGAACTCGATGATGTGCGGGTTGGCCTCGTCGGTATCCATGCCACTGAAGGGGCCACCGGTACCAAACTCCTCGCCGGTGTAGAACTTGCCGTCGTCATCGACCGGCATGCAGATGTCGGTGATGCCCTCCTTGAGGCAGGCAAAGTAGTCATCGACGCCGTGACCGGGCGAGTTGTGGACGATACCGGTACCGTCATCGACACCGACGTAATCGGCCAGCAGCGCCACGCCCTCAACGCCGTCAAAGATCGGCTGCTTGTAGTGGATGTGGTGGAAGGTCTCGGCGGGAACCACGTAGGGCTTGCCGTCGACCATGACCGGGGTGTACTCCCAGCCAAACTCCTCGCAGCACTTGGGAGCAAGGTCCTCGAGCATGACCTCGGCGCGGCCGTCGTGCTCAACGGCGACATAGGCGGCGCCGGGCTTGAGGGAAACGGCCTGGTCGGAGGGGATGGTCCACGGGGTAGTCGTCCAGATGATGAAGTCGACCGAGCCGTTGAAGTTCTCGAGGCCGGCGGGCTTGGAGGTCATCTCAAAACGAACGAAGATGGAAGGGCTCGTCTCGTCGGAGTACTCGATCTCAGCCTCGGCCAGCGCGGTGTGACAGTGCTTGCACCAATGAACCGGCTTGTGGCCGCGATAGATCATGCCCTTATCGAACATGGCCTTGAAGACCTCGATGTCGGCGGCGTCATGCTGGTGATAGAGCGTCAGATATGGGTTGTCCCAGTCGCCGAGCACGCCCAGGCGACGGAAGCCGGCCTTCTGCAGCTCGATGTTCTCGACAGCGAACTTGTTGCAGAGCTCACGGATCTTGGCCGTGGAAGTCTGGTTGAACTTCTCGGTGCCGAGCTTCTCCTCGACCTTGTGCTCAATCGGCTGACCGTGGCAGTCCCAACCGGGGACATAGGGAACCTCATAGCCCTGCATCATCCAGTAACGGTTGATCATGTCCTTGGAGATCTTGTTCATGGCGTGGCCGATGTGGATCGGGCCGTTGGCGTACGGAGGGCCGTCGTGCAGCACGAACTTCTTGTGACCCTCGTTCTTCTTCAGAACCTGCTCGTAGACCTTGTTGTCCTGCCAGTCCTTGAGTCGCTTGGGCTCGGACTTGGAAAGACCGGCACGCATGGGAAAACCGGTCTTGGGCAGATTCATCGTCTGCTTGTACTCGTTTGCCACGGTACCCCTTTCATGTCGTGGGCGCGCACGCCCTCTGGGCACCAAAAAAGCGCCCGTCCCTACAAGCTGGGACGAAGCGCCACAAACGGGCTGCACGCCCGCAAAAGCTCTTCGCTTAACCACCCAGCTTAGATGCCCTCGCCCGCGTATTCGCGCGCTCGCATCCGTTACTCGGCTGGTCTGTATCGACGACCATCTCGGCGATGTCTACTAAGACGAACCTACGCGGCACGTCCGTTGGGACCGCAGCTCCGGGGTGATTTTCATCGGTCGCATGCACGGGTTCTCAGCGCTCCCCGCTCTCTGTAGCATGCGGACGGCCGACTACTCGTCCCCATCAACGCTTATGCGGAGTATGCTAGCACGTTCCGCACCGGCGAAAAACCCTCAACACTGGTTTTATACGTTCGAAATTTCTTGCGGCCGTGGACCTTCTCTTGGAGCAAAATACCTGTAAGCACTTTATCGAACGAAAGAAGATTGCTATGCGCACGATCGGAATGAGCGACTATACCGTTGGCGAAGACTGCTTTGACGAGCTGCACGGCGCGTTGGCCGAGTACGGAGCAACCAAGGTCGCCATCATTGGTGGTAAACGAGCACTGGCCGCAGCACTTCCCGGTATCGAAGCTGCGCTGGCAGGTACCGACGTCGAGATTCTGGAGACGCGCGTCTACGGCACCAACAGTACGCGCGCAAATATCGCCAAGGTCGTAAACTCCCCCGCCTGCCAGGAAGCCGACGTGCTCATCGCATGCGGCGGCGGCAAGGCGCTCGATACCGTGAAGACCGCAGCCATCGAGCTCAAGAAGATCGTCTTTACGGTGCCGACGATCTGCTCCAACTGCTCGGCCGCGACCGCCATTGCCGTTGTCTACAACGACGACGGCTCGCTCGAAGGCTATTCGTACCCCAACCGCCCCGCGCACATCTTCATCAACCCCAAGATCATCGCCGAGGCTCCGGCGGAGTACTTCTGGGCGGGCGTGGGCGATGCCCTGTCCAAGCAGCCCGAGGTCGAGTACGCCACGAGCGCCGGCAACCTGGAGCACACCGCAGGTCTTGGCCTGGCGCTCGCACACACCTGCTCCGAGCCGCTGTTTACCTATGGCGTGCAGGGTCTTGAGGACGTTCGCCAGAACCTGTCGACCGAAGCCGTCAAGCAGATCGCGCTCGATATCGTGGTCAACACGGGCTACGTCTCCAACCTGACCAACCAAAACGATTACTACTACAACTCGAGCGTGGCGCATGCGTTCTACAACGCCACGTGCAGCATCCCGCGCGAGGGCTCCTACCTGCACGGCGAGATCGTAAGCCTGGGCGTGCTCGTGTTGTTTGCCTATACGGGCGATACCGAGAACCTTGAGCGCTACGCCGCCTTTAACAAGCAGATGGGGCTGCCCGTGACGCTTGAGCAGGTCGGCCTTTCCGAGGCCGACATCCCTGCCCTGTGCGAGTTCGCGCACGCCACCAACGAGTGGAAGCAGGGAAACCCCGAGCCCTTCACGGACGAAAAATTCGCCGCCGCCATCAAGGCCACCGACGCTTACGGCCACACGCTCTAGGACTGGCCCAAAACCACCACAAAGGGGACAGACACCTTTCTGGTGGTTTTTTATTGCTCCAGCATTCAGTTCGTACTCGAACCCGATTCTTTACGAGAAAGGGTTCGGGTACGTTTTTTGTTTATCGGAAATTCTGCGGAAGGACTACTCGGAACGGTAAACAGGAACGAACAGAGGCAGGGTATCATCGTGGTGATGGTATCCTGCCTTTTGTTTTGCGGGATCAAGGTCGCTTTATGCGAACTTGATCACCACTTATATGGCGCATTGATGGCAATTGCTTCGTACGTGCATACCGGGAGCCTGTACACCTCTGGCAAGGCGTAACACACTAGACTTTGTTCCAAAGTCCGCGTGCTAAGGGGGCAGGCCCCTTAGAATTCCTGTGGAGTGTGTACGCACGTACGCAGGAAAACGGCAAAATTTCGCTATATCAGGGCGTTCTTTCATTGGAGAGTATGGTTTACACGGCTTAGTTCAACAAATAAGAATTTATATATAAAGGAGAATATTGATGAAACTGTTTTTATGTTCTCACTTTTCAAGTGTAGGAAGTCTGATAAAGGAAGAAATTGAAAATAAAAAAATCGCATTTATTCCAACAGCTTCGCTGCGTGAAGGCTACACCGGTTATGTCGGCTCGGCTCGAAAATTATTCAAAAAGTTGGGAGCAATCGTAACTGAAATTGATATTTCAACGGAGGCTTATTCAACGATACAGTCTGTTTTTGAAGATGCAGATGTGATATATTTTACCGGCGGAAATTCTTTCTTTCTTATGGACCAACTCCGTAAAACAAGAACTGATGGGTTGCTGAAAAAGGAATTGGTAAATGGAAAATTGATGATCGGCGAGTCGGCAGGCGCAATTATATGCGCTCCAAGCATCCAATATATCGAGCAAATGGATGAAAAGCCGGAGGACTACTCACAAGAAGATGATGCAGGGCTTGATTTGATTGATTTCTATGTTCTTCCGCATTATCTTACAGCACCATTTAAGAAAGTTACCGAGAAAATAATGACTGAGTTTTCGGATTTGAATCTATGCCCAATTAACAACCGTCAGGGAATTGTAATTGATGGTGAAGGTTCAAAGGTAATTTGCAAAGACTAATTTGAAAATTCCAGTTTGCTGCACTCGTTCCTAGCAGGGTTTGGGGCAGGCACGCCCCAACAAGAAGCCGTCCCAAAGGGGCAAGAATGGGGACTGCGGACGATTTCTTGGACCGTTACGCGGCCCTTCCCAGCGCGGAGCGGAACTCGGCCGGGGTGCGGCCACCGAGCGCATCGCTGCGCCTCTCCGTATTGTATCGGCCGATCCAGCCCCCGAGTTCCTCGATGAAGCGGGCGGGGGTCCAGTCCGACCAGTCCCTGCCGTGCCAGAACTCCTTCTTGAGCAGGCCGAAGAAGCCCTCCATCGCCGCGTTGTCCGGGCTGCAGCCCTTGGCGGACTGGATTGGCTACGCTGATGTGGACAGTTCCGGGAGAGGCGCAAGAGACGGGAAGGCCGTGTGCGCGTTCCTGCGCGAGGGTCGTGGGGAGGGGCTGCATGGGTACGGCGCCTGTCAACTCGGTCTACGTCTTTGATGACCGGGTCGTACTCAATATCAACTTCACGGATGATGCCAAAACGGTCACCCGTGAGGAAGTGTTGGGTTCGAGTGCTGTGGACAATGCTCCAGTATGCTGGGATCGAACTCGCTAGCCGGAATCACACGGTACCCGTGACGCAGCAGCAGATCGACAAAAACACCATTGCCCACAGTGAGCGTGCCGCTAAAGGTGCCATCGTAGACGCGACCCGCACCGCACGAGGGGCTACGGTCCTGTAAGACGCACGCAGCGATCTCGGACGGGCCGCCCGCCTGCTCGCACATATCGAGCGCGCGCTGAGCACCCTGGCGAAACTCGCGATCGACCGAGATGCCCTCGCAGGTACAAACCTCGCCATTCACAATCTCGGACGGCTTGCGCGGTGTGGGCAAGCCGCCAAAAACCTCGGGACACACCAACAGGACCTCGGTCCCTGTGCGTTCGCAGGCCTCGACCAACGCGCGATGGTAATTGTCGAGCCCGTTATATTTGCAGCTCTCTCCCATCAAGCAGGCACTCACCACGATCTTCATACATATCCCTCCCAAACAAAACGCCCCATTTGAGATAGAAACTCAAATGGGGCGTTCGACGTTGTGCAACCAGCCTTACTGCTGCTTTGGCATCAGCGGATTCTCGCGCGAGAGGAGATTCATGAACTCCTCGCCCGTGATCGTCTCCTTCTTGTACAGATAACGAGCCAGCTCATGGAGCTTAAACTTGTTTTCCTTCAGGATCTGCAGGGCGCGGTCATGTGCGTCCTCGATCAGCTTGGCGACGATCGCGTCGACGCGCTCGGCCGTACCGGGTGCGCAGGTGAGCGACGTGTCCTGATTGAGATACGCGTTCTGCACGGTACCGAGCGCCATCATGCCAAACTCGTCGGACATACCAAAGCGTGTCACCATGTTGCGGGCAAGCTTGGTGGCCTGCTCGATATCGTTGGCGGCACCGGTCGTCATCTCGCCAAAGATGAGCTCCTCGGCCGCACGGCCGCCGCAGTAGACGGCGAGCTTGTCCAAGACCTCCTGGCGCGTCGTCAGGAAGCGCTCGTCCTCCTCGACCTGCATGGTGTAGCCCAGAGCACCGCTCGTGCGCGGCACGATGGTGATCTTGGTGACCGGGGCGGAGCCCTTCTGGCGGGCGGCGACGATGGCATGGCCGATCTCGTGATAGGAAACGACCTGCTTCTCGTGGTCGGACAGCACCGTGGATTTACGCTGCTGTCCGGCAATGACGACTTCCACCGACTCCTCAAAATCATCCTGCGTCGCGCGCTTGCGACCCTCGCGGACGGCGCGCAGGGCACCCTCGTTGATGATATTGGCCAGGTCGGCACCAGAGGCGCCGGGCGTCGCGCGGGCGATCGCAGTCAGGTCGATCGGCGGCTGCGTCTTAACGCTCTTGGCATGGAGCTCAAGGATGTTCTTGCGGCCGGTCAGATCGGGCAGCTCAACGGGAATGCGGCGGTCAAAGCGGCCGGGACGTAGCAGGGCCGGGTCAAGGCTGTCAGGACGGTTCGTTGCAGCGAGGACGACGATACCCTTATGGTTATCAAAGCCGTCCATCTCGGTCAGCAGCTGGTTGAGCGTTTGCTCGCGCTCGTCGTTGCCGCTAAAGCCGCCGCCATCGCGCTTCTTACCGATGGTATCGATCTCATCGATAAAGACGATACACGGGGCCTTTTCCTTGGCCTGCTTAAACAGATCGCGCACCTTGGCAGCGCCACGGCCGACAAACATCTCGACGAACTCAGAACCAGAAATACTAAAGAACGGAACACCAGCTTCGCCGGCCACAGCCTTGGCAAGCAGGGTCTTACCAGTGCCCGGAGGGCCCACAAGAAGAGCGCCGCGCGGCAGCTTGGCGCCGATCTCCTCGTAGCGCTGCGGCTTCTCCAGAAAGTCGACGACCTCCTTGAGGGACTCCTTGGCCTCTTCCTGGCCGGCGACGTCCTTAAAGGTCACGCCCACGTCCTTGGAGGCGATCACGCGCGCGCCGGACTTGCCCAATCCGCCGCCGCCAAAACCACCGCCGCCAAAGTTCATCGACGGGCCGTCATCGCCCATAGCCTTCTTCATGCGGCGGTTGAGCCACCAGCCAATCAGGAAGAAAATCGCCATGGGAAGAATGAGCGTGATCAGGTAGTAGGTCATCAGGCCCGAGCTCTTGTCGGGAACGACCGATTCCAGGGACGCACCGGATTCAAGCACGCGATCGGTAAAACCCGCATCATTCGGCACACCGGTCGTCTTGTAGGCGATGTTCTCGTCCTCGCCCTTCTTGGTGTAATAAATCGTGTAATCGTCCGTGTTGTACTCGACCTTGTTGACGCTCTTCTTATCGAGCGCTTTGACAAACGTCGAGTAATCGGTCTTCGTAATCTGCTGCGTGTGACCGATGTTGGGGAACAGAACGGTCGAGAGCACGAGGTAGACGACGAAGGCGATGAGCACGTAGAGGATCATATTCCGTCTACGTTTGTTGTCATCCATCTCCATCTGCTTGAACTCCATCTACTGGGGTTGATAATTTTTTCTAGAATACCCAACCCGGACGGCGATAAACCGACGCCGGGCACGAAAGGACAGAGAAGGCATCACTGGGAGTCGGCAAGGTTCAAATCTATACGGGCGACGGCAAGGGCAAGACGACGGCTGCGCTGGGGCTTGCGCTGCGCGCCACGGGCTATGGACTTAACGTACTCATGCTTCAGTTTGCCAAGAAGCTGCACTGCGCCGAACACGATGCCGCGCCGCGCCTGGGACTGCGCATTGTACAGGCCGATTGCGACACGCCCGAGGCTTGCGCCGAGCAGATCATGGAACTTGCACGCGAACAGATCTCGCAGGTCGACGTGCTCATTTTGGATGAACTCGGCGAGGCCATGCGACGGGGCTTTGTGACGCGCGAAGATGTCGAAGCGTTGATCGCGATGAAACCAACCACCACGGAGCTCGTGCTCACCGGCCGCGGTCTGTTGCCCCACGCCGATCTGGCAGACCTGGTCACCGAAATGCGCCCCGTCAAACACTACTTCGACGAAGGCCTCCTAGCCCGCCAAGGCATCGAATACTAGCCATTGCGGACGTCCCCAATGGCTAGGCAGTGGCGCGGCCTAGCCAGTTGCCGCTGTGATGGTAGACGGTGAACATCGCGGCGGTGATTACCCAGGTTACGGGGTAGACCAGCAGCAGATGCTCGAGCGAGGGGTCGAGCGGCATAATCGCGAACACCCACGCCACGCGGAGCACGACCGTGCCGAAGATCGTGAGCATCATAGGCTGGAAGCTCACGCCAGCGCCGCGGATGGAGCCAGACGCGTTTTCGATAATCGAGAAGATCGCGTAGAACGGCGCGATGAAATGAAGAATCGTCGTGGTGTAGGCCGAAATCGCGGCATCGTCGATGAACAAACGCGACAACGGACCCGAGAACACAAGCAGCACGGCAGACAGGCCACCAATGAGCATAAACGACAGCACGAGCGACGTGTGGTATCCCTTTCGCATGCGATCGTAATTGCGCGCACCAAAGTTCTGCGCCGAGAACGTGGTGATCGACACGCCGAGCGCCTCGGTCACCATCCAGATAATGCCGTCCAGGCGGCCGGAAAGGCCCCAAGCGGTCGTGACATCGGCACCAAACGAGTTGACCGACACCTGAATCAAAACGTTGGAGATCGAATACGCCGCAGACTGAACGCCCAGCGGAAGACCACACGAAAGCATGCTCTTGCAAATGCCGCGATCGATACCGAGCTTGGATAGCGACAACCGCCACGCACCCGGAGCGCGCATCATACGAACCAGAATCATCGAGGCATTGGTGCAGATAGTCAGCACGATCGCGATGCCGCAGCCCAGCGCTTCCATGTGCAGCACGGCGACAAAGAGAATGTCGAGCGCCACGTTGACGAAGCAGCCGGAGGCAATAATGACCGCCGGACCGCGCGTGTCGCCCACGGCGCGCAACAACGCCGTCCCCATATTGAGCAGCAGCGCCGCAAACATGGCGGCAAAGTAGCAACGGGCATACGCCACACCCTCGGCCAGCAGCTCATGCGGTGTATTCATCAGCACAAGCATCGGCTCGACAAACACCATGCCCAGAATGGAAATGACAATGCCGCCCACCAGCGCGAGCGTCATGGCCGTATGGACCGATCGGCTCAAGCGCTCGTCGTCGTGCTGACCAAAAAACTGACCGGTAATAACGGCACAGCCAGCACCCACACCGACGCAAAAACCAATGCAGAGCTCCGTGAGCACCATCGTGGCCTGAATGCCACCCAGCGCGAGCTTGCCGCCAAACTGACCGACGATATAGGTGCCGATAAGCGTGTAAGCCTGCTGAAAAAACGAACTAAAAAAGATGGGAACGCACAGCGACAGCAATTGCTGCCAAATGACACCTTGCGTTGCATCGATAGCCGTAGATTTCTTAGCCACACGCCCTCCCCAAAAGCGCACGTCAACCGACAAAACAGCAATTTAAAACCAAAGCCAAAACCAGCTTAGCACCGACTGGCGGCGACCGAAACACCCCGAATCAGAGCGCGGTTCGAGATATCTGCCTAGTGATACAAACCCGGCTGGTAGTGGTACTCGTTGCTCACGTGCGGGCACAGCTGCCAAAAGGCGACGGCGCTCGCCGCGGCCACGTTGAGCGAATCGACCCCGTGCGCCATCGGAATGCGCACGGCTCGGTCGCAGCCGGCAATGGTCTTGGCGCCCAAGCCGGCACCCTCGGTACCCATAAAAATCGCCAAGCGATCAATCTTCTGCAGCACAGGATCGTCCAGCGAAACGGAATCGTCCGTCAACGCCATAGCGGCACACGAAAAGCCGGCATCGTGTAGCGCCGCCAGCCCATCATGCGGCCATACGCGCGCTTCGCTGCCAATGCGTGTCCAGGGCACCTGGAACACCGTGCCCATGCTCACGCGGGCCGAGCGACGGTACAGCGGATCGCAGCACGTAGGGCTCACCAGAATGCCGTCGACATTGAGCGCAGCCGCCGAGCGGAAAATCGCGCCGACGTTGGTGTGGTCGACAATGCCCTCGAGCACGCACACGCGCACAGGGCGCTCCCCCGCCGCCTCGACAACGCCACCCAAGAACTCATCGACCGGAATCTGACGCGGGCGACGAAACGCCGCGAGCGCACCGCGCGTCACGTTAAAGCCCGTCAACTGCTCCATGAGCTCCATCGAGGCCACGAACACCGGGACCGGACCTGCTCCCTCGCGCACAACCAAGCGCTCAAACAGCGGCATCATCTGGTCGAGCCAGCGTTCACCCAAAAGAAAGCTCACCGGCTCGTATCCGGCACGCACCGCACGCTCGATGACCTTGGCGCTCTCGGCGATAAAGATGCCCTTCTGCGGCTCCAGTACGCAGCGCAGCTCACGCTCGGTCAGTCGCACATAGGCATCGAGCCGCTCGTCCTCGAGCGAATCGATTCGCAGCACCTCAACGGCATCAGTCATAGTAGCCAGCCCGCACCCTTCTTACAGCAGCATCTATATCAAACGAGGCGACGCCAAGCGCCGCCCCTCAATCATTCCAACCCGATAATACCGTGGGCAAATAGGAGATTTACGCCTCAACGCGACGATACGTCACGAACTCATAATCGAGGCCTTCGTCACCCTCGCCCGCGGCAATCGTGGCAACCCCTTCGCGCCGCGCAACTTCCCACGCGGGATCGGCGTCCAAGTCGGGAAAGTACGTGTCCACGGGATGGACGCAGTGGTTATGCGTGACCTCGGCCTCCACGCAGTACGGCAAAAACTGCCGATAGACATCGCCGCCGCCGATCACCCAGGCAACGGGCTCATCGGCAACCGCGGCGAGCGCCTCGCCGATACTATGCACCACGTCGACACCTTCGGGCGAAAAATCCTCGTCGCGCGTGAGCACGATATTGCGACGATTCTTGAGCGGCCGTGCGCCGGGAAAACTCAGCAGGGTCTTGCGCCCCATAATAACCGGGCAACCTTTGGTGCACGCCACAAAATGACGCATGTCGGCACGGTTGGACACCACCATGTCGCCCTCGCACCCAATACCCCAGTCATCGCACACGGCGACAATGGCAGAAAGCTTACACGTCATGCACGTCACCTACACCGCAATGGGGATGTTCTTGACCTGCGGGCCGTGCTCATAGCCCTCGACAATCAGGTCGTCGGTCGTAAACGCATAGAAGTCATGCACATCGGGGTTAAGCGTTACCTTAGGCGCGGCAAACTGCGGACGCTCGATAAGCTCGCGGACGATATCGACATGACGGTCGTAAATGTGGGCATCGGCAATCACATGCAGCAACTCGCCGGGAATCATATCGACCGACTGCGCGACCATCATCAGCAAAATGGCGTACTGGCACACATTCCAGTTGTTCGCAGCCAAAATGTCCTGGCTGCGCTGGTTGAGAATCATGTTGAGCGTCGGTTTATCATCCTGCGGGCGCTGCGTCACGTTATACGTCACGCTGTAGGCGCACGGATACAGGTGCATCTCGGACAGGTCGCTAAACACGTAGGTATTCGTCATAATGCGGCGGCTGTACGGCGTGTTCTTAAGGTCGTACAGCACGCGATCCATCTGATCGAAGTCACCCTCGGCATAATGGCTCTTCTGCCCAATCTGATACCCGTAGGCCTTGCCGATGGAGCCGGTCTCGTCGGCCCACTCATCCCAAATATGGCTGTTGAGATCATGCACGTTATTGGACTTCTTTTGATAGATCCATAGGATCTCATCCATGGCAGATTTGAGGGCCGTACGACGCAGAGTAAGCGCCGGAAACTCCTCACGCAGGTCATAGCGTGCCGTGACACCAAAGTTTTTAATGGTATAGGCAGGGGTGCCATCCTCCCACACCGGGCGGACCTTTTGGCCCTCGGTCGTGGTGCCATGGTCCAAGATATCGCGGCACATGGTTACAAACTGTTGATCAGCTTTGCTCATTGACCCTCCTGTCAGTCGCCTACAAGCGAGATTCATTGTAGCCCAGGCGCACGCGGCCCCACAGCCCAAACATAAGCCCTCGTTTTCTGACATATGCCAGAAATCCCTTGCGTAAATCTGCACGTTCGTTATTCTATTGTTAACATATGTCAGATAAGGAGTGCGTATGGCCGGAAGACGCGAGAAACTGCGTCGCGTTGGGATCATCCCCGAATATCGCGGTTTTACCCCCGATGGCCTGGCGAGCGGAGACGCCATCGACATGACGATTGACGAACTCGAGGTACTGCGCCTGTGCGACCTGGAAGGCCTTAACCAAGAGGCAGTCGCACAGCAGATGGGCATTGCCCGCGCCACGGTGGCGGCAATCTGCAGCCGCGCGCATCGCAAGGTGGCAAACGCGCTGGTCAACGGACGGGCGATCGTCATCGAAGGCGGTAACATCGCATACTCCCCCATCACCACGACAACGGCCGCATGGCCAGCAAAGGAGGTCGGCACCATGAGGGTGGCAACCACGTATGACAACGGCAACATCTTTATGCACTTTGGCCGCAGCGAGCAGTTCAAGATCTACGACATTCAGGACGGCAAAGTACTCAACGAGCAGGTCGTGGGCACCGGCGGCACCGGCCACGGCGCACTTGCGGGCCTGCTCGCCAACGGCGGCGTGGACACGCTCATCTGCGGCGGCATCGGCGGAGGCGCTATCAACGCGCTTGCTCAAGCCGGCATCACGGTATACGCAGGTGCCCAGGGCAGCTGCGACGCTTGCGTCGAGGCCCTTATCGCCGACACGCTCGCACAGAACGGCGAGGCCACGTGCAGCTGCCACAGCCACGACCACGAGCACACCCATGAGCATGGCGGGTCCTGCGGCTGCCACGGCCACCACGACCACGAAGGCCACGAGGGCTGCGGCTGCCACTAACGGCACGGCACCGCGAGCTCGGGGCGCGAAGCCGAACGCAACCCAACAATCAAAGCCAACAACAAAGGCTACCCGGTAGCATCCGAGTGGCCTTTGCCATATCAAGCTGGAATTACAGCTCTATTTCTTATTACGCATCTGCGCTTCCATCTGGCGCAGCAGCTCCATATCGGACTTGGGACCGCCCGTACCCAGGCCGCCCATGCCGCCCAGACCCATAGCGTCCAGCCCAGGGATATTGGGCATGCGCATCTTTTTGCCCTTCTTGCCCTTTTTGCCCTTCTTGCCGCCGGCCTGTGCCTGATTGGCCATCGTGCGCATGCGGCCCATCATCTTATTCATCTCGCCCCACTGCTTCATAAGGCTGTTGACCTCGGTGGGGGTTACGCCGGCGCCCTTGGCAATACGCGCGCGACGCTGACCGTTGATGATGGAGGGACGCAGGCGCTCCTCCTTGGTCATCGACATGATGATGGCCTCGTTCTTATCGAAGATGCCCTCGTCCAGGTTGCCGCCCATCTGGTTGAGTGCACGCTGACCACCGGGGAGCATGCCCAGGATACCCTTCATGCCGCCCATCTTCTTGACGGCTTTCATCTGGTCGAGCATGTCGTTCATGGTGAAGCCCTCGCGCAGCATACGCTCGGCAGCCTCGAGCTGCTCTGCATCGGCTGCCTCCTGGGCCTTCTCGATGATGCCGACGACGTCGCCCATGCCCAAGATTCGCTTGGCCATGCGATCGGGATAGAACGGCTCAAGCGAATCGGGTTTCTCGCCCATGCTCACAAACTTGATGGGCTTGCCGGTCACCTGACGCACCGAAAGCGCGCCACCGCCACGGGCGTCACCGTCGAGCTTGGAGATAATCACACCATCAAAGTCGGTGCGCTCGGCAAACGTCGAGACCACGTTGACGATATCCTGGCCGGTCATGGCGTCGACGACCATCAGCACCTGGTCGGGCTTGACGGCCTTCTTGATGTCGACGGCCTCCTGCATCATCTGCTCGTCGATCTGAAGACGTCCGGCGGTATCGACGATGACCACGTCACGCAGGTGGTCGACGGCCTCCTGGATGGCGCCCTTGGCGATGTCGACCGGGTGCTCGCCGTCACCGCGGAAGACCGGCACGCCGATCTCGCCGCCGAGCGTGGCAAGCTGGTCGGCAGCAGCGGGACGGTAGACGTCGCACGCGGCGAGCAGCGGCGAGCGGCCCTGCTTCTTGAGCAGGTAGGCAAGCTTTACGGCAGCCGTGGTCTTACCGGAGCCCTGCAGGCCCACGAGCATGATGACATTAGGAATGCGGTTACTAAAAACGAGCTTGCTCTCGGTGGAGCCGAGCATCTCGGTGAGCTCGTCGAGCACGATCTTGACGACGTTTTGCGCCGGCGACAGCGACTCCATGACCTCGGCGGTCATGCAGCGCTCCTTAGTCTTAGCAACGAACTCCTTGACGACCTTAAAGTTAACGTCGGCCTCGAGCAGCGCCATGCGAATGTCGCGCATGGCCGAGGTGATATCGGCCTCGGTCAGCTTACCCTTGCCGCGCAGGCGGTCAAATGTGTCGTTGAGGCGATCGCTCAGGGAATCAAACACTGGTTACTCCTTAGTTGGACTCGCCCACCAGGGCGCGGCAGAAATCTTTGGCGTTAAACTCCTGCAGGTCATCGACCTGCTCGCCCACGCCGATGCGCAGGATCGGGAGCTTGAGCTTCTCGGCCACGGCCATGGCGATACCGCCCTTAGCCGTGCCGTCGAGCTTGGTCATGATAATACCGTCCAGGCCCAGCGCCTCGTTAAACTCGAGCGCCTGGTTCAGACCGTTCTGACCAGTGGCGGCATCGATCACAAGCACGACCGAAACCGGCATGGGGCCGGCGGCCATATTGGCGGCGCGCTTACGCGTCACGTTGACCACCTTGGCGAGCTCGCGCATGAGCTCGGGGCTCGTATGCAGACGACCGGCGGTGTCGATAAGCACCAGGTCGCTGCCGCGCCTGTCGGCCTCGTCGAGCACGTCGTAACAAACGCTCGCCGGGTCGGAGCCGCGGTCGCGCTTGATGACGGGAACACCGGCGCGCTGACCCCACACATCGAGCTGCTCGATGGCGGCGGCGCGGAAGGTGTCGGCCGAACCGATCACCACGTTCTTGCCGCGGGCGGCCATGGCGCTCGCAATCTTGCCGACCGTGGTGGTCTTGCCGGCACCGTTAATACCGACAAACAGTACGCAGCTCGGCGTATCGGAAAACGGATCGCGCTCGGCGGGCACAAAATGCTGCTCGAGCTGCTCAGCCAGGGCACGACGGAGCTGCGGGGCGGTCTTGAGGTTCTTCTTGGCGGCCGTCTCGCGCAGGTCATCGGAGACCTGAATGGCGACCTCGGCACCCATGTCACCCATAACGAGGGTGTCCTCAAGGTCCTCCCAAAAGTCCTCGTCGACCTCGCCGCCAAAGTAGAAGACCTCGTTGAGCGCCTCGCGGCTGCGCTCAAGTCCACGCGAGAGAGCGTCAAAGAATCCCATTATGCATTCACGACCTTTCCGGTTTCGCGATCGAGTTTTTGCGAGACGACGCGACTGACGCCGTCGGCTTGCATCGAGACGCCATAGAGAACGTCAGCGTCCTCCATAGTACGGCGCTGATGCGAAATGACCAAGAGCTGCGTATCGGAACGCAGCACATCGAGGGCGCCGATGAGCTTGGACAGGTTGGCGTCATCAAGCGCCGCCTCGACCTCGTCCAGCACATAGAACGGCACCGTGCGCGTGCGGTACACGGCAAAGAGCAGGGCAAGCGCCGTCAGACTCTTCTCGCCGCCCGACATGAGCATCATCTTGGTGATGCGCTTGCCGCGCGGCTGCGCCACAACCTCAATGCCCGTCTCGGCCGGATGCTCGGGATCGGTCATCTCAAGGTGAGCCTGACCGCCCGGGAAGAGCATGGCGAAGATCTCGCGGAAGTTCGCGTCGACCTTCTCAAACGTCACCAGGAACGCCTTGCGCATCTTGCGGTCGATCGCCACGGTGATCTTGGTGAGCGCCTTGCGCGCGCTCTCCAGATCGGCAAGTTGCTCCTCGATATAGTCAGCGCGGCGCTTGAGCTGCTCGTACTCCTCCATGGCAACCTGGTTCACGGGACCTAAGTTGTTGATCTGGCGCACAAGCTGGTTGAGCTCGCGCTCGGCGGCATCGCGGTCCGTGGGCGCGGGAAGCATGAGCGCTTCCTCGAGTACCGTGGTGCCATCGGCGGTAATGGCCTTAATGGCGGCCTCTACCTGCACCTCGAGCTTGCCACGCGCGACTTTAAACTCGTTTTGCGTGGCGGTGGCGGTATCAACCCGCTCCTTAGCGCGGGCAACCTCTGCCTTGGCATCCTCGATGGTCTTCTTGAGTGAAGCGGAGTCCGCCTCTTCCAGAGAGGCCTGGTCACGCAGGCGAGCTGCCCAATCCGACGCGCGTTCCAACAGGGCAGAATAGCGTTCGTGCATGGGGTCGACGCGCAGGCGCAGCAGCTCGAGCGAGCGCGAAGCCTGGCGTGTTCCGCGGATACGACGGTCGATGCCCTCAAGACGATGCTCCAGGTCGGGCACGCGGCCCTTCAGCGAACGCAGGCGCTCGCTCGTCTGAGCTAGGCGAACCTTGGCGTCGGCGAGCTTGCCAGCAGCCTCGGAATCGTCACGACGAACACGGTCAAGTTCATCGTTGGCCTCGGCAATCCGTAAGCCCAGATCGCTTGCCTGCGCACGGGCCTCGTCACGCGAACGGGTGAGCTCGTCCACGCGTGGACGAGCGGCACGAACGGCCTCTGTGGCCTGCTCACGGCGCTTGGAAATGCGCACGCGCTCGACCTCTGCGTTGTTGGCGCTTTGCTCCAGACGGCCGATCTCGGACAACAGGGAGCGGCGCTCGCCCTCAAGGCGGGCAATCTCGCCGGCGGCATCGCCCTCGGCGGCACGCGCTTCCTCAACGGCCGCATTGGCCTCGACGACCTGATCAGAAACATGCTCAAACACGGCAGCCAGATCGGGCTCCAGGCCCTCAAGCTCACGAATGCGGCGCTTGCGCTCCAAGGCACCCGAAGCCTCGCCGGCATCGAGGCCCACGCGCACCAGGCCGCCGCAGGCGACGCGGGCGCCATCAGGGGTCACATAGGTCACGCCATCCACAACCGGCGCCGCCAACGCGGCAGCCAAGTCATCGACCACGTAATAGCCGCCGAGCAGAGCCTCGACAACAGGACCGTAGCCCGCACGAACGGACAGGCGATCAACCAGACGGGTACCGAAAGCACCCTCGGCGGCCGCAGAACCGCTCACGCCGCGCGCCACCAGCAGCGCCACACCCGAGGCATTCTTCTGGTCCAGGGCCGCACGACCGGCACGCTCAAGCGCGGACGTATCGTCGAACAGCAGCGCATCGATATCGCCGGCAAGCAGCTGCTCGACCAGGCCCTCAAGCTCGCGCGGGGCCTCGAGCACGTCGCCCAGACGGCCTGAGACATCATCGCCCAGCGCGCCCACCAGACGGCTTACGAGCGGCGAGCTGTCGGCCATGCGGGCATCGAGCTTCTTTTGGCTGGCAAGCTCCGAGCGCACCTCGGACAGCTTGTTACGCGCCTCGCTCTCACGGGCACGCAGGTCCTTCAGAGCCGCGCGTGCCGTCTCGGTGGCTTCACGCGCATCGACCTGAGCCTGGCGCGCTTCCTCAAGAGCGCCCTCAAGCTCCTCGGCGCGGTCGCGACGGCTCTCGAGCGAAGCCGTGACCTCCTCGAGCTGTTCATCGATCTGCTCCAGGCGCGAGGCGTACATGTTGTCCTCGACCTCGGCATTGCTCAAGGAATCCTTCACCTTAGCGAGCTCGAGCGCGGCGTTATCGGCCACGTGCTGCACATCGCGTTGCTCACGCGTAAGCTGCGAAATCTGATTGTCGAGCGCCACGCGGCGCTCGTGGAGCTCGGCGGCGGCAGGACCAGCGGCGTCAACGTCCTCCTGGGCCTGCATGTGCGCACCGGTCACTTCCTCAAGCTGCGCACGCGCGTCCTCGAGCTCCTCGACCACGCGACGACGCTGATGCTCGGAGCTCGAAATCTGGCCGCGCATGTCGGACAGGCGCGACACCATGTTGTGGCCCTTTTCCTCGAGCAGGCGCATATCGGAGTTAATGCGACCGACCACGTCTTGCATATGGCGGCGCTGCTCGCCTAGGTCGCCCACAAACAGGCCCTTTTCCTCGAGCATGACCTGAAGCTTCTCGAGCTCGCGCTCCTTTTCGCCCAAGCGGTACTGCGCAAGCTCAAGCTCGGCCGCGCCCTCTTTGGAGCGGCTCTCCAGGTCGTTCCACTGCGACTGCAGCGAACGCAGCTCGTCAACGGCCAGCATCTGCGTAAGCTCGTTCGCGCGCGAGGACAGCTCTTTGTACTTGCGCGCGCGATCGACCTGACGCTCCAGCGGTCGCAGCTGACGGGCGATTTCCTTATTGATGTCGCGGGCACGCGTCAGGTGCTCGTCCATCGACTTAATCTTTTTGAGCGCACGCTCCTTGCGGCGCTTGTGCTTGGAGATGCCGGCGGCCTCCTCGATGAGGGCACGGCGCTCCTCGGGGCGACTCTGCAAAATGGCGTCGAGCTTGCCCTGGCTGATGATGGAATGCGTATCCTTGCCCAGACCCGAATCGTGCAGGATGTCCTGAATGTCCATCAGGCGGCAGGGACTCGAGTTGATGAGGTACTCGCTTTCGCCCGAGCGATACATGCGACGGGTGATGGCGACTTCGTCAAAGTCGACGGGCAGCATATGGTCCGAGTTATCGAGCACCAGCGTGACCTCGGCGACACCCACCGGCTTGCGAGCCGACGAGCCCGAGAAGATGACATCCTCCATGGCCTGGCCGCGCAGCTGCTTGGCGCTCTGCTCGCCCAGAACCCACAGGATAGAGTCGGAGATGTTCGATTTTCCCGAGCCGTTGGGACCGACGATGACGGTCAGGCCCGGCTCAAACGTCATATGGGCACGGTCGGCAAACGACTTAAACCCTTTGAGCGTGAGGGACTTGAGATACACGGTTCCTCGCTTAAACAGGCTTCTTGTTGAGAATCACGCCGTTGGTGGTGTAGCCCATGCGATCAAGAGCCTCGAGTGCAGCGGCTCCCTCGGCTTCCTTCTTTGAGGAGCCGGAGCCGCGACCCTGACGAATACCATCGATCAACACCACGGCGGTAAAGGTGGGCGCATGCGCCGGGCCCTCGGAGCCAACGAGCTTATACGCCGGGGGTTCGTGACCGTCGGCTTGCACGCACTCCTGCAAGAACGATTTGGGGTTCGCGGGGTGCTCGGCACGCTCGGAAGCCAAATGCGGCTTAAGCGTGCGGTGAATAAACTCCGCTGCGGCATCCCAGCCGGCATCCAGGTACAGTGCGCCCACGAGCGACTCGTAGACGTTCTCGAGCGCCGAATGCAGGCCGCGCGCACCGGTACCGGTCTCGGAGGCACCAAAGATGATGATGTCGTCGATTCCCAGCTCGTGAGAAACCTCGGACAGCGTAGCGCCCGAGACAAGCGACACCTTCAGGCGTGTGAGCTTGCCCTCGTCAAACTCCGGATAGGACTCAAACAGGGAGCGTGCGACCACGGCGCCCAAAATGGAATCGCCCAAGAACTCAAGGCGCTCATAGCTTGCCGAGACTGGCTGGCCTTCGACGGCCGAAGGATGCGTAAGGGCCGCGCGCAGGAGCACCTTGTCATTGAACTCGTGGCCCAGAATCTCCTGGGCGCGCGTAAGTCGTTCGGATAAAGCCAAGACCTAAGCCTCCCTGGCGTTTTCGATCGCGTCGACGGCGTCGGCGACAGAGTTGAGCGAGAGCAGGGTCTCGTCATCGATCTCGAGATTGAACTCGTCCTCGATAGCCGTAACCAGTTGCAGGCGCTCGAGCGAGTTGGCATCGAGGTCGTCAAAGGTGGTCTCATCGCTAATTTCGGCAACATCGACGCCCAGAACGTCAGCAGCGACCTCGGCGATCTTGTCGAAGATTTCGGAGCGGTCCATAGCGCTTCCTCTCATAGTGCATGAATACCAAAAGATTGGCACCGCGCAGACGGCACCAAAACACGGTTTTGATTCTACCCCACGACGTGCGCCGCGAGGCACATAACAACGCCCTAACTCGCTCTTATAAAACGATACCGTCCATAGAGTTGGCGACATTCTCGACCAGCCCCGCGCGCACGGCTTCGGCCGCCGCGAGCGTACCGTTTTTAACAGCCTCGACCGAGGTGGCACCGTGACCGATCAGGACTACGCCACGCAGGCCCAAAAGAATCGCGCCGCCCTTGGCATCACCAGAGAGCTTGGTCTTAATCTCGCGCATCTGCTTTTTGATGAGCAGCGCGGCGATCTTGGTGCCGAGCGAGGCCATAAAGGCACCCTTGAGTTCCTGAAGCAAAAACTTGGCAGCGCCCTCGGTGGCCTTGAGCGCAATATTGCCCGACATGCCGTCGGCGACCACGACGTCAAAATTGCCCGACGTAAGATCGGTGCCTTCGCAGTTACCCACAAAGCCGGGAACGGCGGCTTTCATGGCAGGGAAGCAGGCCTTGGTAAAGTTGGAACCCTTCTCATCCTCGGTGCCATTGGCAAGCAGGCCCACGCGAGGATGCTCGATGCCCAGGACAACGCGGGCATAGGCGCTACCCATCTGGGCAAAACGCACCATGTCGTCTACCTCGACATCGGGGTTGGCACCCATGTCGCACAGCACCGTCAGGCCGCCGGCACGATTGGGCAGCGCATTGGTCAAACAGGGGCGCACCGGCTGCTTCTTGCCTTCGGCCATATATCTAAACGGTGTGACGTAGGCGGTCGCGGCAGCGGTCATGGCGCCGGTGGAGCCGGCGGAGAAAAACGCGTCCGCGTTGCCCTTTTTGATGGCGCGGCAGGCAAGCACGATCGAGGACTTGCGCTTGGTCATCACGGCGCGAATGGGATCGTCATCCATGGCGATAATGTCAGGGGCTTCCAGAGCCTCCACACGTGCATGGGCCGCGGCAAAGGGATTGACGATTTCGGCGGGACCGACTGCCAGGACCTCGATATCGGGATCGGCGGCAAGTGCAGCCTCGATACCATCGAGAACAACCTGAGGTTTCTCGTCTCCGCCCACAACGTCTACACAAACGCGAACGTTACTCATATACATACTCCTTATACAAAAATGGCCGACTCATTGAGCCGGCCATTGTGGTTCCATTTGGAACGGCATCGCATCCAGAGTATACCGTTACTCGGTAACGATAACCTCGCGGTCCTTGTAGAAACCGCAGCTGGGGCACACGTGGTGCGGAAGCTTGACAGCGCCGCAACGGGGGCACGTGGACTGAGCCGCAGCCGAGATCTTCATGTTGGCGGAACGACGGGTGTGAGTGCGGATACGACCCTGCTTTTGTTTAGGTACGGGCATAGTGACCTTCCTTATGAACTATCCAGTGTGGCGATTACGCGCAAGTAGCAATACTACCACAGTTTTACTCATCGAGCTTGAGATTCTTCAATGCTGCAAATGGATTTTCCGTGGCAGCGGCCCATTCTGCCTCTGCCTGGGCGGCGCAATCGCATTGCTCGACGTTGAGATTGCAACCGCAAGTGGGGCACAGGCCGCGGCAATCGGGCTTGCACAGAACGACAAACGGCGTGTCCATGACGACCGCGTCATTGATGGGCTCACCCAGATCGACGATGCGTTCCTCACCCAGGAGCTCGTAGCCGTCCTCGTAGGCCTCGGGATCCTCGGGCTCCTCAAAGAGGTAGAACTCCTCGATCTCGCCGGCGATATCAAACGAAGCGGGCTCCAGGCAACGGTCGCACTCGCCGGTGGCGTGCGCGCGGACCATACCCGTGAGCAAGACACCGGTACCGGCATTGGTAAAGACAACGTCGTAGTCGATGCCGTCCTGAAGCTGGTACTCCTTCTCGCCCACCGTGTAGGTGGCGACATCGACCTTACCGGTCAGCGGATACGAATCTCCAGGAAACTCGAGCTGCTCAGATAGATCGACGGTAACGCTCGGGAACTCAGCCATTACCACTGACCATTCTGTTGGGCAGCACCCTCGTTAAGCTGCTGACGGCAACGGGTAACGGTGCCGGTCAGGCTCTTGAGGTTCTCCTCCAGGTGCGTAAAGACCTGCTCTGCGTAGTCCTCGGCAGCATAACGCGTCTCGCGCTCGTACTGCTGGGCACGATCACGGATGTCGTCGGCCTGCTGCTGCGCTAAGCGGACGATCTCCTGCTCACCGGCAATGGTGAGGGCCTGCTGCTGAGCGTCGGCGATGATGGAATCGGCCTGGGCGGCGGCGGAAGCCATAAGCTCCTCGCGCTCCTTAAGGATACGGCGGGACTTCTGCCACTCCTCGGGATAGCTCATGCGGATCTCGTCGAGGATGTTGAAGAACACGTCGGCGTCGATGACCTTGAACTGAGCGTTCTTGCCGAAAGGCGGCTTGGCTTCCTCGATCAGCCCTTCGAGCTCATCGACCAAGCTGACGATCCTATCGCCAGGAAAATTCTCGCCCGGCATCCGGTCTCCTTTCATAGGTAACATATCATCGTGCTAGTTTACCACATGCCACCAGGCAATAAAAAACGTCACGAAAAGCGATGTCTGAGCGCTTCGACCACGTTGGGCGGAACAAACGTCGATACATCGCTGCCGAGCGAGGCGATCTGGCGAACGACCGAGCTCGAGATATAGCCGTACTGCGGCGCACTCATGACAAAGATGGACTCCAGCTCGTTATCCAAGCGATAGTTGAGATCTGCCTGCTGTAGCTCGTACTCAAAGTCGGTCATGGCGCGCAGGCCCTTGACCACGGCCCCCGCCCCCTGCTCGCGAGCGAAGTCGACCAAGAGGCCGGTAAAGGGCAGGACCTCGACGCCGTCGATATCGCCGAGCGCCTCGCGGGCCAGCGCCACGCGCTCATCGAGCATAAACGTGGTGCCCACGCCGTTTTTACCCTGCGACTCGGCAACAGCGACGATCACGCTGGGAAAGATGCGACGGGCGCGGCGGATCACATCGATATGGCCAAACGTGATGGGATCGAAGGTGCCCGGGACGATCACGCGGTTGATGGTGTCACTCATGGGCGTTCTCCTGAACCGTCATGGCATCGGTGTTGTGAGCATCGGTGCCGGCGCAATCTTCCTCACCATCGTCATCGCCGACCCAACGAAGCAGGTCGACCGAGGTAATGCCGTAGCGCTTCTCGCGCACGATCTCAAAGCCTGCCGGATGCGCGCCCGCATCGGCGGCGGCATGCTCAAACAGGGCATAAGCGCCAGGTGCAAGCAGACCCTGCTGAGCCAGGTTCTGCAGCAGTATCTCGACCGGCTCGGCACCAAAAGCATAGGGCGGGTCGAGCAGGACCAGATCAAAGGGGCCGCCCGGCACACGACCGCGCGAGGCGCTCGCCAGCATGTCGCCCGTTACCACGCGCCAACGCGCACGGTCACGACAGAGCGACTCGATATTCTTGGTAATGAGCCGCGCGGCATTCCGATCGATCTCGAACGTCGTGAGCGAGCGGGCGCCACGTGAGAGCATCTCTAACCCTAAGGCGCCGGAGCCGCCAAAGGCGTCCAGCACGCGGACCTCGTCCAGATCGAAGTCAAATGCCGACATGACCATAGATGCGCATGCCTCGCGCACACGATCGGTCGTGGGGCGGGTGACATCGCGACCACGGGGCTCCTCGATCTTACGACCGCGCCATTCGCCGCCGATGATTCTCATCCTCCGCTGACCTCCTTAAAAATGTGTCGATATCGCATGGCGACCGCATCGCGCAGGGGGCGCGTCGCCACGGAGTCAAGGTTGCAAGCATACCGCAAGAGCTCGACCGCGTCCAAATGGGCCCACTCGATCAGCTCCTCGTCGGCATCCAGGTCGACAAAGCGCAGAGTCACACCGCCATGCTGGCGGTACCCCAGGATTTCGCCCTCGTGGCGCAGACGAAGGTCCATCTGGGCGAGCGTAAAGCCGTCCGAGGTCTTTTCGAGCGACTGGAGACGGTCTTGCGCCGCCGAAGCGCCGCCGTTGCCCTTGGAGTGCGTCATGACCAGGCAGGTGCCCGACACGCTGCCGCGGCCCACGCGGCCGCGCAGCTGGTGCAGGGCCGCCAAGCCAAAGCGCTCACCGTTCTCGATAACCATGACGGTGGCGTTGGGCACGTCGACGCCCACCTCGACCACCGTGGTCGAAACGAGCACGTCGATCTCGCCGCGCTTGAAGGCGTCGATCACGCGATCCTTCTCCCCCGCCGGCATGCGGCCGTGAAGACGCTCGATGGTAAGCCCCGGCAACGCCAGGCGTAGGCGGTCGAGCTCGGTTGCCGTATCGTGCAGCGGCACGGGCACGGTTACGCGACCCTCGTCGTCACGGACGATACCGGGCACATCCTCAAGCTCATCGGCCGAGTCGCTCGGCTCCACGAGCGGGCAAATCACGTAGGCCTGCTGACCCTTTTCATGCGCCTCGCGGATGGCGCCATAGGCAAGGTCGCGGCTCGACTCGGTAAGCACGCGTGTCGTCACGCCAGCGCCAGGGACGGGCCGATGGCGGATGATGCTCGTGTCCAGATCGCCGTAGACCGAAAGCGCCAGCGTGCGTGGGATGGGCGTTGCCGTCATAACGAGCAGATCGGCACCAGGGCCCTTCGCACGCAGGGCGTTGCGTTGGCCGACGCCAAACCGGTGCTGCTCATCGATGACCACGAGCGACAGATGCTTAAACGCCACGTTATCCGAAAGCACCGCGTGGGTGCCAAAGAGGACATCGAGCTCGCCCGATTCCAGCTGGGCATGGATCCGCTCGCGCTCGGCCGCCGGCGTGGCGCCCGTCAGGAGCGCCCAGGTCATGCCAGCCTGCAAGAGCAAGGGGCCGGTCTTATCGGCATATTGACGCGCCAGCACGCCCGTGGGCGCCATAACGCAGGCCTGCGTGCCGCTATCGGCAGCCACAGCCAGCGCGCAGGCGGCAACGGCGGTCTTACCGGTACCGACATCGCCCAGCAGCAGGCGGTTCATCACGCGCCCGCCATCGCACATATCGCGCAGGATATCTTGGAACGCGGCCTCCTGCTCGTCGCTCAGCGAAAACGGCAGGGCCTGCTTAAGCGCGGCCAGGTGCTCGCCCGCGGCGTGGGCGTAGGGCACCACATCGACCAGGCTGCTGTCGTTGCGCAGGCGCAGCGCCAGCTGCAGGTAGAGGCACTCCTCGTAGGCAAGCCGTGCGCGCGCGATATCGCGCTCAGCCATGCTCGAAGGAAAGTGGATCGATCGAAGCGCACGAGCATCGCTCATCAGGCGACGTTTAACGCGCAAGCGTGCGGGAATCGGGTCGAAGGGATTGCCGACGACCTCGAGCGCGCCACTTACGATGCGGCGCATCCATGCCTGGCTCACGCCGTCACTCACATAATGGACCGGCAAAATGGTGCCCGCAGCACGCCCGTCATCAAGCTTTTCAAAGTGCGGCGAGGCCATCTGCTTAAAACCGTAGGCAAACTCGACCTTGCCCATCACGGCCAGGCGGTCGCCCTGCTTAAGCTGCTGGGCAATCCAAGGCTGACGGAAAAAGGCGACCTGCAGCACGCCCGTCTCGTCAACGAGTGAGACCTCGGTCACCTGCATGCGCGGACGCGGCTTCTTTTGAACGATACGGTCGACCGTGGCGATGATGGTGCACACGGTACCGATGGGCGCCATCTCGATGGACCAGGAGCGCGTAAAGTCCAGGTATCGATGAGGGATATGGAGAAGGAGGTCCCCCACCGTCCGAATTCCCAGACGGCGAAGGGCCTCCTCACGTTTACCCGAAACATATTTGAGTCGCGCGATATCCTCGTCGAGCGCATTGCTCTGGGCAAAGCGCTCCGAGACGCGCGGCACGGAGCACAGTTCGGACATGGGCAGTTGCCTACTCGATCGAGAAGATCACGGGATAGAGCGGCTGCTCGCCACGATGGGCGTCGATCTCCAGGTCGGGCTGAGCCTCCTCGATAGCGTCGACGATCTCCTGGAAGGCTTCATCGGACAGCTCCTCGCCGGCCAGAATCGTCAGCGCGTCGCCCTCCTCTTCCTCCTGCATGCGGTTGATGCAATCGAGCGTGACCTGCTTCACGTCGGAGCCGACGACATCGATGGAGCCGGCAATGATGCCCATGACGTCACCGGAGTGAATTGGCGAACCGTCGGAGGCGCTGGAGTCGCGCACGGCGCGGGTGACCTCGCCATCGCGGACCTCGCTGATGGCGTCGACCATAGCGGCGACGGCATCAGCGAGCTCGGAATCGGGCAGGACCGCGAACAACGCGGAGAAGGCCTGCGGAACGGTCTTGGTGGGAACGACGGCGACCTTCTTGTCGGTGCAGGCTGAGGCAGCGGCCTCAGCGGCCATGCGGATGTTGCCGTTGTTGGGCAGGATGATGACCGAGGTCGCGTTGACCTGGTCGACGGCGCCCAGCAGGTCGGCGGTCGAGGGATTCATGGTTTGACCGCCCGACACGATCACATCGACGCCGAGGGACTTGAGGATGTCGGCCTCGCCGGAACCGGCAGCAACGGCGACAAAGCCCAGGGCCTTCGCAGGCTCGGCGGCCTTCTCCTGGTCCTCGTGGATCTTAGCGGTACGGTCGTGGGCCTCCATCTCCATGTTGTGGATAAAGACCTCGTAGATCTGACCAAGCTGCAGCATGTGCTCAAGCACCAAGTTCGGGGTGTTGGAGTGCACGTGGATCTTGTAGTCGGGGTAGGCACCCACGAGCAGCTCGCAGTCACCCATGGAGCCCAGGAACTTAAGGCACTCGTCCACGTCAAACGGGGCGTCGGCCTTAAAGAGGAACTCGTTGCAGTAGCGGAACTCCGAACCCTCCCAATCGTCGTTGGCCTCGATCTCGACGCGATCGAGGGCCGCGTCGCGGGCAGAGCCAGCGGAGTCAAACGTGGCGGAGAAATCCTCGACAACGGTGCTGCGACCAAGCGCGGCGGCAACAAAGTTCTCAAGGAAGATGGCAAATCCAAAGGCGCCGGAGTCGACCACGCCGTTCTCCTTCAGAACGGGCAGCAGGTCGGGCGTACGGGCGACGGACTGATAGGCCTCGACGACGATGGCGTCGAGCGCGTCCTCGGCCGAGAACTTCTTCTTCTCGCACTCGTCTGCCTTGGTCGAGACGTCGCGCAGCACCGTGAGGATCGTACCCTCGATGGGCTTACGCACTGCCTGGAAGGCAACCTTGACGGCTCGGCGGAACGCATAGGCGATGTTGGCGGAAGTGATGGGCTCATCGGCAGAGACAAGGCCCTCGGCCACACCACGCAGAATCTGCGAGGTGATGACGCCGGAGTTGCCACGGGCACCCATCAGGGAGCCATGGGTGATGGCACCGGCGATGGCCTCCATGTCGGCGTCGGCAGGAAGGGCGGAGAGCTCCTTGGTCACCGAGGCGAGCGTGAGCGACATGTTGGTGCCGGTATCGCCATCGGGTACGGGGAAGACGTTGAGCTTGTTGATCTCCTCGGCCTTGTCGGAAACGGCAGCCGCAGCGATCGGAAAACAGGTGCGAATGGTCTTTGCAATCATGGGTATTTGAATCTCCGTTTTCGGATGCTAGTTCAGACGGCTCTTGAGCGCGTCGATGTGAATGCCGATCTTAAGGCTGGCGGGATCGATCTGGGCGATCTCCTGCAGAGTGAAGGCAACGGAGCTCGAAAGATTGTGGCAGACGGACTTCATGTTGACGCCGTTCTCGAGCACGACGTGAAGATCGACCGTAAGGCCGTTCTCGTCGGCGGAGACAAGCACGCCCTTGCGGAGGCGCTGACCGGCAAGCAGGCGCACGCTCTCGGCGCCCTGAAGCTGCTCAGCCATACCGACAACGCCATAGCACGTCATCGCGGCATAACCGGCAATATCGGCAATAACGTCGTTCGAGACGCTCAGGCTGCCGTTAATGGTCTCAGACACAAGAATCTCCTTATCTGGTGCTCGCGGCACCATCTCGTGGGAGCAATCATTGCAATATTCTACAACGAGCGCGCCATGTTGAGGTGGTGGGTCGCGGGATTACATCCTCGACACGAAATGTTGATATGGTAACGTTCGCGCCAGGCGATCGCGGTATGAAAAAACCCGCCGCATAAGCGACGGGTTTTACGACCTGGCTCCCCGGGTAGGACTCGAACCTACAACAGCGCGGTTAACAGCCGCGTGCTCTACCATTGAGCTACCGAGGAATTTAAAAGCCCAGCGGAATGGGCTGAGAAATTCTGGCTCCCCGGGTAGGACTCGAACCTACAACAGCGCGGTTAACAGCCGCGTGCTCTACCATTGAGCTACCGAGGAATAGGTGCGTGCTCTCAAGCAACGAAGTTTATTATACGGACGAATCAGCTCAGGGCAAGAACTTTTTTAAGAAATTTTCCGCCTAGTCGTTGGGGACGTTCTTAAACGACTAGTCATTCAAGAACGTCCCTAACGACTACATGAAAGCGCCCCCAAGCGGATGTGCTTGAGGGCGCCTCTTGCTTGACTAGCTTTCGATATAGTCCTTGAGCTTGCTCGAGCGGCTCGGGTGGCGGAGCTTGGCCAAGGTCTTGGACTCGATCTGGCGGATACGCTCGCGCGTGACGCCAAACTCGCGGCCGACTTCCTCGAGCGTGCGGGGATGCCCGTCGACAAGGCCAAAGCGCAGCTCGATAACCTTGCGCTCACGATCGGCAAGCGAGTCGAGCACCTGAGTGAGCTGCTCCTGCAGCATGGAGAAGCTGGCGGCATCGGGCGGAACGATAGCCTGGGAGTCCTCGATAAAGTCGCCCAGCTGGGAATCCTCTTCCTCGCCGATGGGGGTCTCAAGCGACACGGGCTCCTGCGAGATCTTCTGGATCTCGCGGACGCGGTCGGCGCTCATGTCCATCTCGGCACCGATCTCCTCGGGGGTCGGGTCGCGACCCAGGTCCTGAAGGAGCTGGCGCTGCACGCGGACGAGCTTGTTGATAGTCTCGACCATATGCACGGGAATACGGATGGTACGGGCCTGGTCGGCGATAGCGCGCGTAATGGCCTGACGGATCCACCACGTGGCGTACGTGGAGAACTTGAAGCCCTTCTGGTAGTCGAACTTCTCGACGGCGCGAATCAGACCGAGGTTACCCTCCTGGATCAGGTCAAGGAACAGCATGCCGCGGCCGACATAGCGCTTGGCGATGGAGACGACCAGACGCAGGTTTGCGCTGATGAGTGCCTGCTTAGCTTCGAGGCCGACGTTCTCAATGCGCGTAAGACGACGCATCTCGGCACGCGTGAGCTCGAGCTCACCGGCATCGGCGGCCTCGAGTTTCTCGGTGGCCTCAAGACCGGCCTCGATCTTCATGGCCAAATCGACCTCTTCGGAGGCGGTCAGCAGGTCGACCTTGCCGATCTCCTTGAGGTACATACGAACCGGATCGCCGGTCAGCATCACCGTGGAGGCATCGATGCCACGCACGCGGGAGCGTGAACGGGACGTGCGCACGGTGCGCTTCTTCTTGCTCTTGGAAGAACCCATCTCGGCGTCGGCCTGACGGGCCATCTTGAGCTCGTGATCGTCGAGCGAGCCGGAATCGTGCTCGTCGTCGTCATCGAAATCGTCAGTATCGGTATCGTTATCGTCATCGTCGACGTCCATGGGGGCGTCGTCGTTTCCGCTCGCGGAGATAATCTGGATGCCGCTGTTGCGCAGCGCGGAATACACCGCGGTGAGCTGCTCGTCAGAAACATCGATATCCTTCAGGGCGACCTGAATCTCGTCCTCGGTTACCGAAGTCCTGTTTGAGCCGTTGCCCATGAGCTTTGCAACGTAGGATTCCAGCCCAGTACCCGTGCTCTCAGTCTTTTTTGGCACAGATTCTCCCTTCATAGTCCACAGGACTCAATACTTTAGCACACACATCGTCGTCTATACCCAAAAAGAGGACAGGATATAGGCGAGAATACGCTGGTTGACCACAACATCTAGGCCTATTCGGCGTCTGCGGCCTCCAGACCGATCAAACGGAACGGGTCCGCCACGCCGCCGATCGACTTTTGCAGTTCGCGTTGACGCTGCGAATCCTGCGCGGCCTGCACGGTCAGCGCGCGACGGGCCTCATCGTCGAGCGAACGGTCCTGGCGCAGCTTGGCCTGTGCGGCACGCATGCGGCGCTTGATGGTGTAGAGCTCGAGCGTATCGAGCATGAACACGATGTTCGTCTCGGTGGGGTGCTTGCTCGTCGCGGAGATGCGCCCGGCACTCACAAGCGTTGCCGCCTCGGGACAGACCGAGCGCGCCGCATCCATGCAGGCTGCAGGATCGGTTCCCGGCGGCGTTGCCAGAACGGCCCATGCGATGGACTCGTGACGTGGGTCAACCCACTCGATAGAGCAGATGCGGTCGGCATACGTGCGGAACAGGTCGGGGTAGCTCGTGAGCATCGTCAACAGCTCGCGCTCCCCTGCCAAGGACTTGCGCTCAAGATCAGTAAGAACCATCGGCGCCGCCGCAGCCGGAGCGCCCGAACCATCAGTCACAGGCACAGCACCCATACCATCAGGCACATCGATCGGCGGCAGGTCGTCGACGACCTCCACGGGCGCGGCACCGTAGGCATCGAGCGGGACGTAGTCATACGGCTCTTCTTCGACCGGCGCGGACACCGGCGGCGTCGCGCCCGATGCCCAAGCACCGCGAGATGCCCCCTGCGAACCAGGCGTCCGACCGCCCGCGCTACCAGAGCGCTCGGCTTGCGCCCGCTGGCGTTCATAGTTCTGCTCACGACGTCGTTCCGCATCTTCGCGCTTGGCGACATCGCGAAACACGCGACCCGAACTCGCGCGAACCGTCTCCAGATCCAAACCCAGCAGATCGGCAATTTGAATAAAGTATGTGTCGATCATATAGCTATCGCGCAGCGGATAGATAAGCGTCAGCGCATCTTCCAGCGCCTTGGCACGACCGCCCGGCGTGGTGATGTCACTCGACTCCTGCAGCGAACGGTAGACAAAGTCCATGAGCGGCTCGGCAGCGTCGATGCGCGCCTGAAGCTCCTGTCCACCATGCGCTGTGATGAACTCCATGGGGTCGTTGCCGTCGGGCAGCACCACGCAGCGCAGGTCCATCGAATCCTGCTCGATAAATTGAATCGCGCGACGGGCGGCCTTCTGGCCCGCGGCATCGCCATCGAACATATACACGATACGCTTGGCAAAGCGGGTGAGCGTCTTGACGTGATGCTCCGTGAGCGCGGTGCCCAGCGTGGCGACAACGTTTTTGATCCCCGCCTCCCAGCAGGCGATGCAATCGGTATAGCCCTCCACCACGATGGCCGTATCCTGCGCGACGATAAACTCCTTGGCCCAGTTAAAGCCATAGAGGTTTCGCTTTTTATGGAACACGCTCGTCTCGGCGGTGTTGAGGTACTTGGGTTGGCCGTCACCCATGATGCGCCCGCCAAAGGCAATGTTGTGACCCTGCTCGTCAAAGATGGGAAACATCACGCGGTCGTAGAAGCGGTCGGCAAGCTGCCCACGCCCGCGGCTCACGGCAACGTTGGCGTCGATCATCTCCTGCGGGGTAAAACCCGCCTGGGACAGGTGCGACACCAGCGCGTTGCGGCCCGGTGCAAAGCCCAGGCAGTAGCGGCGGCAGACGTCGCCACCCATACCACGGCTGGCAAAGTACTCGCGTGGACGGCCGTCCTTACCGCGCATAAGCATGGTGTGGTAGAACTGGGCGGTCTCGGCACACAGATCGTAGATGCGGGCACGCTTGGTACCGCGCTCGCGACGATCTCCGGTGTCATGTAGCTCAATACCCGCGCGATCGGCCAAATAACGGATTGACTCGGGAAAGCTCAGGTTCTCGCGCTTCATGATATAGGTGAAGACGTCGCCACCCTCGCCGCAGCCAAAGCAATGCCACACCTGCGTGGCGGGAATAATGTGGAAGGACGGAGTCTTTTCGCCATGAAAAGGGCAGCAACCCCAAAACTCATGACCGCGGGGCTTGAGCTCAACCGTTTCCTGCACGATGGCGACTAAGTCGGACGCAGCGCGTACCTGGTCTTTTTCCTCATCACTAATCACGGACACTCACCCCCTGCTCGCCCAAGTTGTGACGAATATCTTCGATATTACCCCCGACGGTCGCGATCAACTCATCCAGCGAATCGAACACGCGCGACGGACGCAGCCAGCGCGTAAACGCCAGCGAAACGGAAGCGCCGTACAGGTCGCCCGTATAACCAATTAAATTAGCCTCAAGATGCGCAGATGCCGCATCGTCGGCATATGTCGGCGGCAGTCCGACGTTAACGGCAGCGGGCCACACGATGTCGTTAACCAGCACCAGGCCCTCATACACGCCATCGGCAGGCACCTGAATGCCGTCGGGAACATGTAGGTTTGCCGTGGGAAAGCCCATGTCAGAACCCTCGTGACGGCCGCGAATAACACCGCCGCGCACCATATACGGGCGGCCGAGTAACTCAGCAGCAAGCTCCACATGGCCCTGTCCCAGCTCATGACGAATACGGGTGGCGCAAATGGCCTCACCGCCCTCGCAAAGCAAGTCGTGCCCGTATACGTCAACGCCGCGCTCGGCACCCCAGGCGCGCATCTCGGCAACACCAGAAGCACCGCCACGACCCAGCCTAAAGTCGCTGCCAACGCGAATCGATCGAATGTCGACCAGACGCGACACCAGCGAGAGAAAATCAACATGGTCAAGCGCCGCAACCTCAGGCGTAAAGGGAACGGCCACCACCGCATCGACCCCGGTTTGAGCCAGGGCATGCAGACGGTCGGCCGTCGTCATCAATTTTTGAGCGGGCGAAGGGCTCACCACGACGTCCGGGTCGGGATCAAAGGTAACCACGACCGCCTTACAGCCATGGGCACGGGCGTCACGGACAAGCGCCGCAATGAGCTCCTGGTGTCCACGGTGCACGCCATCGAACACGCCAATGGCGATCGAGGCAGCACCCAGGTGCTCACACTTATCAAACGCATCGGCAGTAACGATGTGAGCCTCGTCCGGCTCGCCCGCGAAAAAGATACGCGCGAGCTCGCGAGCGGACAACATCATCGAACACCGCCGATGGCCTGCGGAAACACGTGCTCCATGACAAAGCGGCCGCTCTCAATGCGGGCGAGCGCCTTGAGTCCCCCATCGAGCACCAACGCAAACGGCACCTTCGAGGCATCGAAATCCGCAAGCGCACGCTCAACGGGAATGCGTCGGCCGCAGAGCAGGTCATCGGCAAGATTGCCAGGCAAGTCAACACGCGTGGCGCCCAGGGCCGCAATGGGATCCAGGGCAAAGCCAGCCGCGGACTCGGGGGAAAGTTCCTCGACCGCATGACAAGCGCCAATGGAAACAACACCGGAGGCCGTGCGGCGCAACGCGGAAATGTGCGCGGCGCTCTCACAGACGCGGCCCAAGTCGCGAGCGAGCGCACGGATATAGGTGCCCTTGCTCACCGAGAACGCCACGGTCCACACACACGTATCACCTTCGCCGCCCACGGCGATCAGGTCGGCGGCATAGACCTCGACAGGGCGCGGAGGCAGGTCCACCGCATTGCCCTCGCGAGCAGACTTGTAGGCGCGAACGCCATTGACCGAGATAGCCGAAAACGCCGGCGGCACCTGCATCTGCGGACCCAGCATGGCCGCCAAGCGCTCACGGGCATAGGCAGGATCGCGCAGCTCGTTGGCAATAGCCACCGTGCGGACCGCCTCACCCTCCGCATCATCGGTATTGGTCTCGGCGCCAAACGAGATGTCGGCGACATAGCTTTTGGTATCGAGGGTTAGCATGCCCAGCAAACGAGTAGCCTGGCCAACACCCACCACCATGACACCCGATGCCATGGGGTCGAGCGTGCCGGCATGGCCGACGCGACGCTCATGGAGGGCGCGCCGACATTGCGAGACCACATCGTGGGACGTGCAGCCCACCGGCTTATCGACGGCGAGCAGCATATTCAGTTGAGAAGGCGTACGACGAGCCATGTACCATCCAAAAAGTTAAAGCTCGACGGTCACCGAAGCGGGATCCTCCCCTACCAGTTCGGCCAGCATGGGAAGTGCCACGGTGAGCGTCTCGAGAATCGTTCCGTTGTTGGAGAAACCGGCGGCAGCGGGATGTCCGCCTCCGCCAAAGGCAGCAGCGATCTCGGACACGTTGAGGTCGCCCTTGGAGCGCAGGTTGCCGCGCACCTTGGTATCGCCCTCAATGCCCTTCAGGAACAGACAGACCTCGACGCCCATCACCGAGCGCACCACGTCAACCAGACCGTCGCACTCATCCGAGGTGACACCGCACGCCTCAAGGTCACTCTGGTACGCGTAGCTATACGCGACGCGCCCGTGGGCCACCGTCTTAATGCGGCCCATAACGATGGACTTGAGATGCAAAAACTCAACGCGCATGCTCTGGTAGACCTCGAGTGCCACACGCGCCGGATCGGCACCGTGGGCAACCAGACGCGAGGCTGCATGGAACGCGGCGGCGTCGGCGTTTTGGTACTGAAAACGGCCGGTATCGGTAACCAAGCCACACAGCAGGCAGGTTGCAACGCCATCACGTGCGACAATGCCGCAATTGTCCAAGAAGCGGTCGATGATCATGGCGCAGGCTGCAGCTTCGACGCGCCTCAGGCTGAGCTCGGCAAACTCCTCGCGCGCCGGATGGTGATCGAAGCACACCACATGCTTGGAGCGACGAAGCACCTCGGCGGAATTATTGAGACGCTCGACGACCGGCACGTCCACCGAGATGAACAGGTCCGGATTGCCGGTATACGCAGATGCCGGTACCAGGCGATCGGAGCCTTCCATAAAGCGGTAGATACGCGGAACCGGGTCATCGTCTGCCAACAGCAGCGCAATGTCCTTGTTGGGAAAAAACTTCATAAGCGAGAGGCCCAGACCCAACACGGAGCCCAGGGCGTCACCATCGGGAGAAGTGTGTCCCGAAATCGCAATGGAGGACGCACCCTCGATGAGCTCGAGGATGCGTCGCTGAATATCTGCAGACTCGCACGAGGCGAGGTCGGCGGAATTAGTCATCTAAAGCTGCCTCCTGGGCGGCATCCGCTATCGGATAGCCGTCCTCGTCCTTTTCGATCGCAAGCGTGGCGGGAACGTTTTCCAGCGCACGCGTGATGCGCTCGGCCTCATCGGTCGAGCGATCGATGCGAAAATCGAGCTCGGGCGTAACACGCCAATCGAGCGAGCGAGCCAACAGGCTGCGAATACGGCCCTTGGCGCTTGCGAGCGCCTCCATGACCTCGTCGTAGCGGCTCGCATCGCACGACACGTACACACGCGCGAACGAACGGTCCACCGCGACCTCAACCGCGGTCAAAGTAACCAGGTCGAGACGCGGATCGGAAACCTCAAAGAGCAGGATATAACCAAGCTTCTCGCGAAGCTGCTCGCCCAGACGGCGGGTTGCCTGCGTTTGCTTCATAGCGCTACCCCCTACTCGGTACGGGCAACCTGGTCGATGCGGTAACCCTCGATCTGGTCGCCGGGCTTGATGTCCTGGAAGTTCTCCAGGCCAATGCCGCCCTCGGATCCGCTCTTGAGGCTCTTGGCCTCGTCCTTGTAGTGGCGCATCGAGGCGATCTTGCCGTTGAAGACCACGATGCCGTCGCGCACCAGACGCACGGAATCGGTCGCGGCGATCTCGCCCTCTTCGACGCGGACACCGGCAGCGATACCGACTTTGGGCACCTTGAAGGTGTCCAGGACGGTCGCGGTACCCGTGGAGACCTCGACCTCGGTGGGCTTGAGCATGCCGATACGGGCAGCGTCAAGTTCCTCGAGGCACTTGTAGATAACGTCGTAGCAACGGATCTCGACGCCCTCGCGCTCGGCAGCGGAGCGAGCCTTGCCGTCGGGACGCACACCAAAGCCGATGATGATGGCGTTGGAGGCGTCGGCCAGGACGACGTCGGTCTCGTTGATGGCGCCAACGGCGGAGTGGATCGTGTTGATGCGGACCTCGGACTGATCCATCTTGTCGAGCGAGTCCTGAAGGGCCTCGATGGAACCCTGGACGTCGGCCTTGATGATCAGGTTGAGCTCCTTGACCTCGGCGTCGGCAATGGTCTCGAAGAGGTTCTCGAGCGTAACGTGCTTGACGCGGCTCTGCTCCTCGATACGGGCCTTGAGCGAACGCTCGTCGGCAAGGGCGCGAGCCTCGCGCTCGTCCTCGAACACACGGAACTCGTCACCGGCGTTGGGCACGGACTGCAGGCCCAGGATCTCAACGGCGTCGGAGGGACCGGCCTCGGTGACGGCGCGGCCCTTGGGGTCGAGCATGGCGCGGACGCGGCCGTAGGTGAGGCCGGCGACAAGCGTATCGCCCACGTGCAGGGTACCGCGGGTCACGAGCACGGTAGCGACCGAGCCGCGGCCCTTGTCGAGCTTGGCCTCGAGGACGTTGCCGGAGGCAAAGGTGTCCGGGTTGGCCTTGAGCTCGAGCACATCTGCCTGGAGCAGCACGGTCTCGAGCAGATCGTCGATACCGATCTTCTGCTTGGCCGAGATGTTGACGAACATGTTCTGTCCGCCCCACTCCTCGGGGATGACGCCGTACTCGGTGAGCTCCTGACGCACACGGTCGGGGTTGGCGCCGGGCTTATCGATCTTGTTGACGGCGACAACGATGGGTACGCCGGCGGCCTTGGCGTGGTTGATCGACTCGACCGTCTGGGGCATGACACCGTCGTCGGCAGCCACGATCAGAATGACGATGTCGGTCACCTTGGCGCCACGGGCACGCATAGCCGTAAAGGTGGCGTGACCGGGGGTATCGATGAAGGTGATCTTGCGGTCGTTGATCATGACCTGCGAAGCACCGATGGCCTGCGTAATGCCGCCCGCCTCGCCGGCAGCAACGCCGGTGTGACGGATGGCGTCGAGCAGCGACGTCTTGCCGTGGTCGACGTGGCCCATGACGGTGACGACCGGTGCGCGCGGCTTAAGGTCGGCGGGATCGTCGTAGAACGAGAAGGTGTTCTCCTCCTCGGGGGTGATAATCTTGATCTGACGACCCAAGTCGTCGGCAACGAGCTCGACGAGGTCGTCGGACATGGACTGCGTCATGGTGAGCGGCGTACCCAGCAGGAACAGGCGCTTGATGATGTCGTTGGCCGGAACGTCGAGCGCCTCGGCGAGCTCCTGGACGGTAACGCCCTGGGAAACCTTGATGGCGTCGAGCTCCTCGGGGTTCACGCCCTGGGCCAATGCCTCCTCAATCTTGCGCTCCTCCTGAGCCTTGGCAGCCTCGCGCTCGCGCTTCTCCTTGCGCTTCTTGCGGCGACCGGTGGACTCACGAGAGGCCTCCTCGACGGCAGCGCGGGCCTCCTCGAGGACCTTCTCGCGGCTGTACTCCTCGGCCTCGCGAGCCATGCGGCTGTAGTGGTCCTCTTCGTTGTTGTGACCGCCCTTGCGCTTCTTGCCCTTGCCCTGCTTATCGGGGTTGGGGAAGTCCATGCCGGCAGCGACGTTGTTGCTGGCGTTGGCGCGATGGCTGTGCGGACGGCTCTCGGAGGCGTTGCGCTCGGAGTTGTTGTCGGAAGCGTTGCGATCGTTACGACGGCCACCGCGGCGGTCGTTGTTGCCGCCACGACGGTTACCGCGCTCGGCGGCGCGCTCGGCCTTGGCCTTGTCCTCGGCGTCCTTCTTCTCCTTGAGCACGGTCTCCTGTGCGGCGATCTGGTCGAGCAGCGAACGGAAGCGCGAACCGGAGTCGGAAGCGGGAACGGCGCGGCGCTGGGCCTCGCGGGCAGCCTCCTCCTTCTCGCGGGCAAGGCGCTCCTGCTCGGCCTTCTTCTTGGCCTCGGCCTCGGCGCGGGCAGCCTCCTCGGCAGCCTGGGCTGCGGCAAACTGGCGGCGCTCCTCCTCACGTGCCTTCTCGGCAGCGATGCGCTCGCGCTCGGCCTCGGCGGCGCGAGCGGCCTCCTCGGCGGCAGCTGCCTGCTCCTCGGCCTGCTTGGCGGCCTCGACTTCCTGAGCGCGGGCCTCAATCACCGAGGCGAGCTGCTTGCGGACCATGGCGACATAGGCGTCCTCCAAGGTGGAGGAAGCGGACTTAGCGGGAATCTTCATATCGGCGAGATGACCCATCAGTTCCTTGGAGGTCATGCCGAACTCTTTGGCCAGGGTGGACACACGGACTTTTGCCATATGACTTCACCTACCCTTTCTGGCACCTTGGGTGCCTAGAGACTGAACGAGCGTGGGAGATGCGCCGGGACCTGCCCGGCGCGACCGCGCGCTAGATCAGGTCCTCCGCATCATCGAAGGCGTCGGTGTCGTGGACACCGCAGAAACGGGAGCCGGGACGAGCCTGGTTGCGGCACTGGATGCCGTCCTCGGACACATACTCGCAGCGACGGACGTCCCCGTCCTCCTCGTCACCGATCAGGTCGGCGGCGGGCTCCTCGTGAACGGGAACGTTCTTGAGGATGTCGGCGGCAAGCGTCTCGGACTTGATGTCGATGTGCCAGCCGGTCAGGCGCGCGGCGAGGCGGGCGTTCTGGCCCTCCTTGCCGATGGCGAGGGACAGCTGGTCGTCGGGCACGATGACGCCGGCGTAGGCCTTCTCCTCGTCGATGAGGACGCGGGTGACCTTAGCGGGCGAAAGGGCGTTGGCGACGTAGACGGCAGGATCGGCATCCCACAGGATGACGTCGACGCGCTCGCCACGGAGCTCGCCCACGACGGCGCGAACACGGCTGCCCTTGGGGCCGACGCAGGCACCCACGGGATCCAGACGGTCGTCAAGCGAGTGGACGGCGACCTTGGAGCGCTGGCCGGGCTCGCGGGCGATCGACTTGATCTGGACGGTGCCCTCATAGATCTCGGGCACCTCCTGCTCAAACAGACGACGCATGAGCTCGGGGTGGGTACGGGAGATGACAATCGGCGGACGGCTGTGCTCGCCACGAACCGGCTGCAGGTTGGAGTTGGGGTCGCGAACGTCGATGATCACGGCCTTGATGTGCTGGTTGTGCAGGTAGCGCTCGCCCATCGGGCGCTCGTTGCGCTCGTTCTCGTAACGGCGCTGATCGAAGTGCGGCAGCTCGGCCTCGACGCCCTCGCGAATCTTGACGATCGTGAAGTCGGGCGTGGATTGCAGCACGGTACCGCTGATGAGGTCACCGATGCGGCCGGAGAACTCCTCGTAGATCTGCTCGCGGGCGGAGTTGCGCACGATGGCGTTGATCTCTGCCTTGGCGTGCTGGGCGGCGATGCGGCTCGTGTTCTTGGGGGTGACGTCGATCTCCTCGAACTCGGTGAAGTTGCCCTCCTCGTCCATGGAATCGTCGATCGGCTCCAGGCGGTAGACATAGATCTTGCCGGTGGTGCGGTCGATGGTCACCTTGGCGCCCCACTCAAGATGCAGGATCTCGGCATAGCTCTTGGCGAGCGACTGCTCCAGGCGGTCGATCAGGTAGAGCTGGTCGATGTGCTTCTCCTGGCAAAGCTCCATCAGGGCGGACATCATGTCGGATGCTGCCATCTTACTTTCCTTCCTTCGCGGGCTTGAAGTCGTAGGTGGGCTTCAACTTGCACTTTTTAACATCAGAGAAATCGAGGGTGACGGACTCGCCGTCCTCGAGCTCGAGGGTCACGTCGGTCTCGGTCGCAGCGGCAATCTTGCCGGCGTACTTGCGACGGCCCTCGGTGGCGGTGGAGGTGAGCTCACAATTCTCGCCCACAAAGCGGGCAAAGTCGCGCGGACGGCGCAGCGGGCGCGCCATGCCCGGGCTCGACACCTCGAGCGTATAGCTCGAAGAGATGGGGTCGAGCTCCTCGATTACATCGCCGACCCATTTGGTGTTGGCCGTGACGTCGTTGAGCGACAGGCTCTGACCCTCAGCACCCTCGATACGCACGCGCACGCAGGGGGCCTTGGTGGCGCCCACGAGCTCGACGTCGACGATGTCGACATCGTGCTGGGGAGCGACGGCCTCGAGCGCGTCGATGATCGCCTGCTCGGTCTTGGTCTTGACCATTGCGGCACCTCCATCCATACAAAAAAGAAGCGGGGCCGAAACCCCACTTCTTTCAATTACAACTTCATTTGCAAGCAAACTATACCAATAGCTGCGGAAACGCGCAAGCACAGTACGAATCTGCAGGTCAGCGTGCGCACAGGTTCTCCACAAGAATAGGACAATTGACCGAGGAGCCCCATGCGGCGCACCCTCAACAGCCCCAAAACGGGCCATGCGTCCCAGAGCGCCGACCGAATCGGGCCCTATGGGCATTCCATCCCTGGGCGCACATCGGCCAGACTAAAGCTGAGAGGCATTCTGTAGCGAGAAAGCCTGCCGCACGCATTGACCACACAACCTTCCAGTATCTCCACGGCAAGGAGGATCCATGGAACGCCTAGGCACCCTCTGCGCGACCGCGCTCGTCGTAGCTGCCTGTTCGTTCGCTCTGACGGCCTGCAACAACATCGATGGCAAAACCGGACCATGCGAACCGGATCTCGGCAGCACAAAAGCCATCGAGAAAACGACGTCATCGGAGAGCTTCGACAAAATAAACGAAGACACCGTCGATCCCCAGGGCTTGGGTCCCGACCCCCAAGAACAGTTCCCCATCGACCTTGAGGCAGACGAAAACGTCCATGTTACCTGCGTGGGCAAGGACACCGACGGCTACGGAGACGCGGCGCTCGTCTTTACGGTGACCAACAATACCGATGTCGACATGATGTTTGGCGATGTGGACTCCTATGCCTACGTCAACGGCGTGGTCCGCGATGTGCGCATGCGCCAGCAGGTCGCAGCGGGCGAGGAAACGCGCGCCATGCTCGCCTTTGTAGGCACCTTCGACGACCCGGACTTTGATGTGAACAACGACCTCAACGACATCTACCTCAACATTTGGATGTTCGAAGAGGCAACGGGCAACGTTTACTTTAGGGACCTGGTACACATCCCGTAGAAGACGGTGCGACGCACTGACTAAGCAGGGCAGACAACACAAAACGAGGGACGACCCAACCGGACCGTCCCTCGTTTATTGCATGTCAGCTTTACGCGCAGCGCTTACTTGACCACCAGGTTGACCAGCTTGCCGGGCACGCAGATGGCCTTGACGACCGTCTTGCCCTCAAGCCACTTGGCAACGGCTTCCTCAGCGGCAGCTTGCATCTCCTCGTTGGAGGCGTCGCGGGCGACGTCGATGCGGCCACGGACCTTGCCGAGCACCTGGACGACGATCTGCTCCGTATCCTCGATGGACTCGGCCAGGTCGAACTCGGGCCAGGCGGCGGTGTAGGCGTTGCCCTCGCAGCCGAGGGCCTCGTGCCACAGTTCGTCGGCCCAGAACGGGCAGATGGGGGCAAGGACGCTCACGATATCCTTAGCCACGCCGTAGCACAGCGCCTTGTCGCGGGCGGCACCCTCGGTGGCGTTGAGGTAGGCGCTCGCCGCGTTGACGAGCTCCATGACGGCCGAGATGGCGGTGTTGAACTGGCCACGATCGAAGTCCTCGGTGCACTTGGCGATGGTGCGGTGACGCTCGCGATAGAGCTTCATCGCGACCTCGTCGAGTGCGGACTTGTCGAAGGCCACGTTGGCGTCGCCGGACTGGACGAGCTGCCACACGATACGCCAGGCGCGCTTGATGAAGCGGTTGGCGCCCTCGACGGCCTTGGGATCCCAGTCGAAGTCCTTCTCGGGCGGGGCGATAAACAGGATCGCCAGACGCATGGTGTCGGCGCCGTAGGGCTCAATGACCGAGCTCGGGGGCACGACATTGCCCTTGGACTTGGACATGGTGTCGCCGTTCTCGTCCTTGACCATTCCCTGGCACAGCAGGTTGGTGAAGGGCTCGTCCACACTCAGCAGGCCCAGGTCGCGCAGTGCCTTGGTAAAGAAGCGGCTGTAGAGCAGGTGCAGAATGGCGTGCTCGATGCCGCCGATGTAGTTATCGACGGGCATCCAACGGTCGGCGGCCTCGCGGGAGAAAGGCAGCTCGGTGTTGTGCGGGTCGGTATAGCGCAGGTAATACCAGCTGGAGCAAGTGAAGGTGTCCATGGTATCGGTCTCGCGCTTGGCCGGGCGGCCGCAGACCGGGCAGGTGGTCTCGTAGAACTCCTTACACTCGGCGAGGGTCTCGCCGGCGCCCAAGTCCAGGTTCTCGGGCAGCGTTACCGGCAGCTGGTCCTCGGGCACGGGCACGATGCCGCAGTGCTCGCAGTGGATGGCCGGGATGGGGTTGCCCCAATAGCGCTGGCGGGAAATGAGCCAGTCGCGCAGACGGAACTCGACCTTACGACGACCGCAGCCCATGGCCTCGAGGTCAGCAACGATTGCAGCCTCGCCCTCGGAGTGCTTGCCGCCGCGCATACCGGTGTACTTGCCGGACTGGACGAGCGTGCCCTCGGCAGCATGGGCGCAATCCCAGTCGACGGTCTCGGCATGGAAGGTATCGATGGTCTCGCCGTTGGCCTCGACGGCAGCGCGGTCGTCATCGTCCAGGATGATCGGCACGATCGGCAGATCGTATTTGCGGGCGAACTCAAAGTCGCGCTGGTCGCCGCAGGGAACGGCCATGACAGCACCGGTGCCGTAATCGGCCACGACGTAGTCGGCAACCCACACGGGGATCTTCTCGCCGTTGACGGGGTTCACCACGTAGCGGCCCGTAAAGGCGCCGTGCTTCTCGAGAGTGCCCTGGGCACGCTCGACGGCAGAGATATGCTTGGAGTCCTCGACAATCTTGGTGACGGCCTCCTCGTACTGAGTGCCCTCGACGAGCTCGTGCAGACGGGCGTACTCGGGAGACAGGACAAAGAAGGAAACGCCAAAGAGCGTGTCGGCGCGCGTGGTGAAGACGGTGATCTTGCCCTCGTCGCCCTCGATAGGCTCGCCATCGGCATCGCACAGGGTAAAGTCGACCTCGGCGCCCTCGGAGCGACCGATCCAGTTGGCCTGCATCTGCTTGACGCGCTCGGGCCAGCCGGGAAGCTTCTCCAAGTCGTCGAGCAGTTCCTGGGAGTAGTCGGTGATCTTGTAGTACCACTGCTCAAGGTCGCGCTTCTCGGGCTCGGTGCCGCAACGCCAGCACTTGCCCTCGGTCACCTGCTCGTTAGCCAAAACGGTCTTGCAGGTGGGGCACCAGTTAACCGGATTCTTCTTACGATAGACCAGGCCCTTTTCCCACATCTTCTCAAAGATCCACTGGCCCCAGCGATAGTAGTCGGGGCTGCAGGTCTTAACGGTGCGATCCAGGTCGTAGGAGAAGCCCATGCGCCTCATCGTGGCGAGCGCCTGGTCCATGTTCTTATACGTCCAGGCGGCAGCCTGCGTGTTGTGCTTGATGGCGGCGTTCTCGGCAGGCAGGCCAAAGGCGTCAAAGCCGATGGGGTGCAGCACATCGTAGCCGCGCATGCGGGCCTGACGGGCCATGGCATCGCCGATGGTATAGTTGCGCGCGTGGCCCATGTGCAGGTCGCCCGACGGATACGGGAACATCTCGAGCACGTACTTCTTGGGCTTGCTGGCGTCGGTGTCGACGGCAAAGAGGTTGGAGTCCTCCCAGGCCTTCATCCACTTGGACTCAATGGCCTGCGCGTCGTAGGCAGGGATCTCGTCCTTATGATCTGTGCAATCGCACATATCAGCTCCTTTGTTATCTCGGTTGGGGCGGGGCGTTCTTACCTTTACTCGCTGCTGCGGACAGTCCTGCTCGCACGAAGAGCACATTAAGTGCTCTTCGGCTCGTGCGGAACTTGCAGTGAGCAAAGGTAAGAACGCCCCGCCACATCGTTAACTCGACTGATGATAGCAAATACAACAAGCGAGATGCCTGCGACTTGCAGGCATCTCGCTTTATCTAAATAACGTGGTTGAGGCTCAACCTTTATGTGCAGGTCTTATCTTATCGATACGTTACGCTCTGTTGGGAGTCCTTGACTACGACGTCGTGGGCTCCGCCTTCGACGATCGAGGTCGAGCTTACCAGGGTCAGGCGTGCCTTTTCCTGGAGCTCGGGGATCGAGAGGGCACCGCAGTTGCACATCGTGGACTTGACCTTGTAGAGCGTGCCGCCCACGCCGTCCTTGAGGGAACCGGCGTAGGGAACGTAGGAGTCGACGCCCTCGACGAAGCTGAGCTTCGCGGCGCCGCCCAGGTCGTAGCGCTGCCAGTTGCGGGCACGCGCAGAACCCTCGCCCCAGTACTCCTTCATGTACTGGCCGTTGACGTTGACTCGCTCGGTCGGGCTCTCGTCAAAGCGGGCGAAGTAACGGCCCAGCATCATAAAGTCGGCACCCATGGCAAGGGCGAGCGTCATGTGGTAGTCGTAGACGATGCCGCCGTCGGAGCACACGGGCACGTAGACGCCGGTCTCCTCGTAGTACTCGTCGCGAGCGCGGCAGACATCGATCAGCGCGGTGGCCTGGCCACGGCCGATGCCCTTGGTCTCGCGGGTAATGCAGATGGAACCGCCGCCGATACCGACCTTGATGAAGTCGGCACCGCAGTCGGCCAAGAAGCGGAAGCCCTCGGCGTCAACAACGTTACCGGCACCGACCTTGACATCCTCGCCGTAATTAGCGCGGATCCACTCGATGGTGCGCTTCTGCCACTCGCTGAAGCCCTCGGAAGAATCGATGCACAGGACATCGGCACCGGCCTCGATGAGCAGCGGCACGCGCTCGGCATAGTCGCGGGTGTTGATACCGGCGCCGACCATGTAGCGCTTGTCGCCGTCGAGCAGCTCGTTGGGGTTGGTCTTGTGGCTATCGTAGTCCTTGCGGAAGACGATGCCCATAAGGTGATCGTTGTCGTCGACGATAGGCAGAGCGTTGAGCTTGTTGTCCCAGATGACGTCGTTGGCAACCTTGAGGCTGATGTTCTTATCGCCCACGATGAGCTGCTCACGCGGGGTCATGAACTCGGAGACCTTCTTCTGGTGGTCATCGCGGCTGGGGCGATAGTCACGGCTGGTGACGATACCCAGGAGCTTGCCCTTGGGAGTGCCGTCGTCGGTGACCGGCATGGTGGAGTGACCGGTCTTCTCCTTGAGCTCGATGACCTGCTCCATGGTCATGTCGGGGGTCAGCGTGGAATCGGACTGAACGAAGCCGGCCTTGTGATCCTTGACGGCCTTGACCATAGCGGCCTCGGACTCGGGAGCCTGGGAACCGTAAATGAAGGACAGGCCACCCTCGGTAGCGAGCGCGACACCCATGTCGACGCCCGAGACGGACTGCATGATGGCGGAAACCATGGGGATGTTCAGGGTGATTGCCGGCTTCTCACCGCGTTTAAAGCGGGTTAGCGGCGTCTTAAGAGAGACGTTGTTGGGGATGCACTGCGAGGACGAGTAACCAGGGACCAGCAGATACTCCGAAAACGTGTGGGACTCACCGGGAAAGAACGTAGCCATGTTTCTCCTTTTTCCATGCGACCGGTCGGCTGCAGGCCTCGTAGGACCCAGCCCAACCTTGGGCGCCCAATACTGGGGAAGTATCTTAACGCACTTTGACTGCTACAATGCATGATTTAAGAAGAGCACACGAGGGTTTGACGCAGGCTTTGCGTTTGCCCAGCAAACACTTTAGCAGGGAGACGTGGAGCACATGGAGTACAAGACGACGGCAAAGTTGGTCATTCAAGCGTGCGACAAAGACCTGCCGGGCGTGTTTGGCCACGGCTGTGTCTTGCTGCTGCAGGGTATTGACCGAGAGCATTCGCTCAACCGCGCCGCCAAAAGCATGGGCATGGCGTATTCCAAGGCCTGGCGCATCGTGAACGAGGCCGAAGGACAGCTGGGCTGCAAGCTCATCGAGCGCGACGGCGCCCGCGGATCCACCCTCACCCCCGCCGGCGAGCGAGCCATAGCGGTGTACGAGGAGCTGCAGGCTGACATCAACCAGGCCATAGCCGCCAAAGCCGACGTCCTCATCGCCAGCATCAACGCGGAGTAGTCCTTTTAGGCGGTTTTTAGCCCACAGCGCCCTCGGGTTGAGGCTCGCGCCACAAAACGAGCCCATCTACTACGTTTAGTTGAATACCCACGACCATACCGGACATTATGAAATTAAAACCGCTGGTAAACAGCTTGGTAATTTTCAAAATAGGCGGGTGTGGTCGACCCCTATTGCTTAAACGTAGTAAATAGGCCGTTTTCGTGACACAGACCCCGATTAGCTACTTGCGAAGGGCGTTATCGAGAGTGGCTGCCACCTGCAGGGGGTCGTCGGTGCCGGCGAAGAGGCGGATGGTTCCCCTCTGCTTGCCGCGTGGGGCCGAAAGGCGTGTCGTTGCGCCGCCGGCGGGCGACGTGCGGAACTCCCCCGGCAATGTGTCGAACAGCTCACCCGCACTTCGCTCGATAAGGTCAAACTCAACTGCCGGGCCAAAGCCGTGCTCGAGGATTCCCGTTGCAACCGCATGATCGGGATGCGAGCCCAGCCCGGGATAGCGAACGTTACACACCATCTCGTTAGCAGCCAGATACTCGGCCAGCGCACGGGCGCGATCGAAGTGAGCCTGCATGCGAGCATCGAGCGAGGGCAACCCGCGCTCCAGCACATCGGCCTCATCAACAGAAAGGTCAAGCGCGGGCGCACCGCGGCCCGCAAACAACGCGTGCGCGCACTCTGCGGCGGCATCCACGCGATGGCGCTTGAGCTGCGAGCGCGCCACCGAAGCGGCAACGAGTTTGCGCGGCGCCACGCCGGCACACACACGGTCGAGCGCCTCGAGCGAAAGCACGGCGCCCAGACACAGCGGATCGCACCCAAAGACGCCCGCCACAGTGTTATCAACCACAAGCAGTGCATGGGCCTCACGAGCCTCGCGACCCAGTGCACGAAGGTCGGGCACACGCAGGCCAAACCCACCGATGGAATTGGCGAACCACCACAGATGCGGCGCGCCAGCATCAAACGATGCATCAAAGCCTTCGGACGCAGCAGCAAACGCCGCAGCCGCGGGCTCCCCCACCAGCGAAACATCGCAGCCATCAAAGCCGCAGGCAAATGCATCGGCAAAGTCGTCCGCAAAGGCCACCAAGCGATCGCCGGGCTGCACAATCCCCAGCATCGACAGCGCCGCCGGCACATGCGAGGCCGCAACAAGACACGTTTCACGTGCGCCGGCCCTCACGGCCCAGGTCTCTTCAAGCTGTTGCACGTCCAAGCGACACCGCCCCTTAAATAAAACTGAACCAAACTAGCCGTGATATTCACCGTTGTACTGGATGAGCGTCAGGTCCTCAACGCCGTCGAGCGCGCGGATAGCGTCAGCATAGGGTATATCCACACCGTCCGAGAACACCTCGACGGCCATCTCGACCTTGTCACCGCGCATGGTCTTGGACTTGACGGAAAACTTAGTGCGCCCAAACGCGCGCACGATATCATCGCCGGTGGTCTGCCCCGTGTAGTGGATGACCATCATGTACACGCGCGCCTTGTCCTGGTGGCTCGCAAAGCCGGCGATCATCACCACGATCACCACTGCCGTGAGTCCTACTAGTGCATACATGCCGGCGCCTGCCGTAATGCCTGTGGTAATGGCCCAAAACAGATACAACAGGTCGAGCGGGTCCTTGACCGCCGTACGATAGCGGACGATAGACAGAGCACCGACCATACCGAGCGAGATGACCACGTTCGTCGAGATCGCGAGCGTGACCATGCAGGTGAGCACGCACATGCCCACGAGCGTCACGGCAAAGCTGCGCGAATACACCACGCCGGTAAAAAAGCGCTTGTACACGTAATAGATCAGGATGCCCATGGCGAGCGCCACGAGCAGCGAAAGGCCAATCTTGGCAGGGTCGACCTGGCCAAACGCCTCCAAGACGGAGTTCTTAAAAAAGTCCCTGGTGCTCATGGTCTAAATATCCCCTCGGTTCTCAAAATCCGATTCCCAGTAATTAAATCCGCGCAGGTAGGCGGTCTTTTCGTAACACAGACAGTACTTGGAGACCGCCGTAAGCTCGGCCGCACCTGGCGGCACCATATCGCGCACCAGCTGCGGGCAAAACTCGGTAAACTTGACCTCCATCACCAGCTTGCCGGGCTCCAGCACGGGCAACGCGGGCAACGTCGCGTCAAAGATGTCAAAGCTCCCCACCGCCGCACGCACGTTGCTATCAAAGGTAATGCGCACGGTGCCCTCGTCCATCACCCACGGCTCGCGCTCGTAGTCCACGATGGTCCGCGGGCGCATCATGTTGCAGATGCACTCGATGTAGAACTCGCGACAGAGCGGATAAGGGCTCCTCAGCAAAAAGTCGTAGTCGCCAGCCAGAATCTGCTCAAACTCGCCGCGCGTGAGCGACGCGTCCTCCTTGTAGATCCAGCTGCCGTACTTCTTTTTGCGCTCGAGCTTAATCACCTTGTCGCTGCCGTTATAGATGCGCACGCGATACTTTTTGCGCATGAGAATACCGGCGTCTTTTTCCTCGTAGGCCGAGTTGCAGAAGTCGTCAAAGTACAGGCTGCGAATGGTGTAACCGCCCGCCCGCGCATGCTTGTCCAGCTTAAACACCGGCGCCATGCGACAGGCAAGCGCGACGTGCTCGCCCTCGTTAATGAGATATTTGAGCTCGTGGCGGTAACGCTCCTGCGTGGCACGCACAGGCGGAGCCGCCAAGCGCTCAAGCAGCGCGCTAGCCCTCCTCATACGTGTCCTCCACGACCTTACCGCCGTCTTGCACGTAAAAACACTTCATGCCGTAGTGCTTGCCGTCGTCGGTCACATAGTAGTCAAACGCATCTTGCGTATAGCCGTCTGAGTTGGTGGCGCGCACGCGCACAAAATACTGGCCGGCATCGGGCGCATCGCATGTCACCTCGGGAAGTAGCACATCCTCGGCCTTAACAAGCACGTCGCTTATGGCATAGTCGCGCACCAGCTCCACGGTATAGCGAATGTCGCGCGCCTTAAAATCGTAGGACGCATCCCAGTTAATGCGCAGCTTACCGTTATCGATCTGCGGCACGCCAATGTAGAACGGCATGGGCTTTTTATAGCTCTCGCGAAAGCTCTTGTAGTTCTCCTCGATCTCGGAGGGAATCGCCGCGGCGATTTGCTCGTATTGGTCCTTGGTGACAGGCAGATTGTCGATATCGGGCGAAGCAAAGACCAACGATTCGGTAACCTCGCGATAATGTCTAATCATCTTGGCCAGGCGCGCCTCGGTCATATACGAGCGCAGGTCCTTTACGGCGCGGTCGAGCTCACTGCGGAACGATTTGCTGCGCAGCGCACGATTGAATAGCACGTTGCCCCAGTAGTTGCTTACGCCGCGCTCCCAGCTCGCATAGTCCGAGAACCCGGCAAGAGAAAGCTCCAGCTTACGCAGCATGCCGTCGTTATCCCAATCTAAAAAGTACCAGGTATTTGAGTTGAGCGGGCTGTACAGATAACAGTTACGGTTCTGAGTATCGCAGTTGCCCGTCAGGATCTGAAACGCCAGCCAATAGACCAGATTCTCGGTATCAAAGTAGGTGTCGAGCACGTTATCGATCTTTTGCGATTCGTCGTTGAGCGCATCGAGCATCTCGATGAGCTTGGTGTGGTCCGAATCGCCCTTAATCTCGAGCATGCCCTCGAAGTTTGCCTGGTTGTAGTCGGGATCGTCGGCAAGCTTAATGGTGTCCTCGTAGCGATGGAAATCAAAGCTGTTCACCTTGTACAGGTGCCCGCTCTTATCCAGGCCATGTGCCTTAAGCGCCGTCTTGTTGAGCTGCTCCACCTGCGTAAACAGGCCGTAGTCCTCAAAGGTATCGTTGGACTTTTCGGTCTGGTCGCACACCCACAGATGCACAAACTGCGTGCGCAGGCCCATCATCTGGGGAATTCCGCGGATAAGGTCGTAGGCCATCTTGTTGCGAAAACGCATACCCTCGCCCATGTGCTTGTTGAGCGCAATCGCGCGCTGCTGGCGCCAGGTGCCCTTGCCTTTTTTGAGCTCCACCTTGTAATTCTTTTGCGTGTAGGAGCTCGATGTCTGGCCGCGCACCTGCACGGTGGCATTGGGCGCGTCCTCGCCATAGCCAACCTCGCCGGCCACCGGGCCGTCTTCGTCGCCCGGCTGCAGCAGGCCCATAACCTGATAGCGCGTCACGCCCATGTCGGCATAGTCATACACCGAGTACGTGTTGATCTCGGCCCAGCTATGGTCCGTGTTCTCGGAGCTGTTGCCGCGAGAGACCGTCAGATACATGGTCACAATGCCCGAGTCATCATAGACCTCGTACAGCTCGTCCTTATCGCGCAGATGCTTGGACTGGTCGGAGGCCTCGGCCTTTTTAATCTTGTCCTGCTTTTTTACCTTATTTGTCGAGGATTCGTCCTGAGATGAGCAGCCCGAAAGCAGCAGCGCGCCGGCAGCCGCCTCGATCAGACAGCGGCGAGACATCAACTTATCGGTCATCAGAACCTCCCCAATGGTTACGGTACACGCGAACTACTGCGCGCTGAAACGCGCCGTGCGGCACGCCCTTGCGGCGGCACTCCTCATAGCGCTGCTCGGCACGGTCGAGCAAGCGGCCCAGCTGTGTAAAACGACCCGTTTTGTCGGTCGCCACAATGGGCTGCTGACTCAGGATACGATACGGTAAGTTGGCGGTATAGGTATCGAGCCGCAGCAGCGCCACGATAAAAAACACCACCGCACCCAACAAAAAGCCAAAGCCGTAAAACTGCTGCGGCAAAAGCAACGACACGGCGGTCGCCAGCCCTGCCACACCGGCAAACAGGCCCGAGGCCAGAACGGCTCCCTTGTAGTCGGTAAAGTACAGCAAGATAAGCAGGATCGTGTTGCCCACGGCATACAGGCCGTAGCCTACGCATAACGTGCGAAAATACCCGTGCATAAGATTGTTAAAGCCCAGCGGCAGGGCCGAGAGCACTGTAGTCTCGAGCGAGATGACCGCCGCGGTCACAAACAGCTGCTTGAGCGCGCAAAAGCGCAGTTCGCTGTTGAGCGTGGAGAGCATCTCCTCCTCGGCCACCACAATATCGCCCACCACGCCGCCGTCGTTGAACAGGCTGTAGTAGTCACGGTAGCGCGGATAGAAATTGACCTCGACCGACACCACAAAGTTGACGGTCGTGACGAGTGTGGTCAAAAACGCAATGAGTGCCGGAACGTCATGGTAAGGAGCCCCGTAAAACAGGCCTTTGATCTGCACGCCAATAGGGCCCGCCCAGATAATAACCAGGTGTACGAAAAGCCCCAAGTTGGTAAACAGCCCCGTAAGCGCAAGCGGCATAAATTGGTCGAGCCAGCGCAAAAAACGCCAGGGACTCCGATCACTCTGTGGAAAATACCGGTACAGCAGTACCACATCCCAGGCAAGCATGACGCCGTAGCCTAGGGCGATTGACGCCAACAGGCCCTCGACCGGCGGCAGTCCCAACGTCAGCGCTGCCAGGGCGCACAGGCACGCCACGCCAATGGCGGCCGCAAAGCTGCACAGAATGCCACGATAATCTTTGATGGCCGTGAGATAGCTCATGCCGTTCCAGTTGACGATCATGATGTTGAAGAGCCACAGGCACAGCAGCCCCTGCAGCAGCGTGGCCCCCGAGAACAGCAAAAAGACGCCGTAGAGCACCGTGCCCGCAACGAGCATGATGGCATTAGATCCCCAAAACGAAGGCAGGATCTCATCCTCGCGCTCGGCAAAGAGCATGTCGGCCAAAAAGCGCGTGACCGGCATGGAGAAAAAGCTTGTGAGCGTAAGCGAGGCCAGCAGTGTATAGGTCACCATGCACACCAGCAGATCCTGGTTGGCGCGCCCCACGCCCCACAGACCGCACAGCACCAAGATACCCACCTGGAGCAGCACGCCAAGCAGCATGGGGCCCGTGCACACAATGCCGGCGTAGCCATAGGCGCGCATCGTAGCAAACAGACCCTTGCGCCTAAACAGGCGTTTGAGCTCAAAACCGATTCCGGCCACCGGCTACTCCCCCTCTCTGGGCAGGTCAAACGCACGCGCCGTCTCGTCGTACAGCGCGCGATAGTTGGCGAGCATCTGCTCGTGCAAAAAGTACGTGGCAACGCGACGCTGGCCGCGCTCCCCCATCTCGATACGACGGGCGCGGCTTTTGCACATGCGCTCCATGGCATCGGCCAAGCCCTTGCGATACATAGGCGGCGTCACAAAACCTGCCACGCCAAAGTCATCGCCCGGAGCGCCTTCGAGCAACTCACGGCAGCAGCCCACCTCGGTCGTCACGCAGGGACGACACGCGGCAAGCGACTCCAGCACGCTGAGCGGCTGACCTTCGGAGATGCTCGTCAAAATGGTAAAGTCGAGCTTTTCCATGTACTCGACCACGTTGACGCGGCCGGTAAAGATCAGGTCGCTCACGCCCAGGGTATCGACCAGCGCGTGGCACTCGGCGCCGTACTCCTCGTCGTCCACGCCGCCCATAATGTGCAGGCGCACCTTGGGCAGGCGCTCATGCAGCTCAAAGAACGCATAGATCATGGTCTTAACGTCCTTGATGGGCGCCAGGCGCACCACCGCGCCAATGTCCACCCAGCCGTCATTGGGCTTTAAGGGAATGTCCTTAAAGCGGTTGAACTGAATGCCGTTGGGAATAACCAGGCATTTGTCCGCATCGCAGCCCATATCGATCTGCGTCCTGCGGGCGTTATGGAACAAACTCGTCACGCGGAAGGCGCGACGGTAGATCTCCTCCGAAAGCAGGTAGAAAAAGCGAATCCAGCGGTCCTTAAACGAGGGCACCACCCAGTCGGCGCGAATGATCTCTTCCTCGCGCTCACGGGTATAGATGCCATGCTCGGTCAGCAGCACCGGCGCATGGTGAACGCTTGAGCCAAGGCAGGCGAGCAGGCCACCGTAGCCGGTCGAGATGGCATGGTACACATCGGCCACCGGCACCTTGCTGCCCAACAGGTAGAGCACGGGAAGCAACATGGAGCGCATGGTGTGGAATGCATCGGCAAAGGGCGTGTAGGGGTACTCGGCCAGGCACACGTCGCGAAAGATATCCATAAATGTGCGACTCTGCAAAAATGAGAGCGGATGCACGCGGCGGCGCTGGAAGATATCGAACAGCACGTCCCAGTCCGGATTGGAGAGCGACACCAGGCGGCGTAGCGCCTCGCGCTCGCGGGCGTTAAAGTCGGCCTCTTCTTGCTCGCCCGAAAGCCGCAGGGCGTCGTCCAGAAACACCTCGTGTACCTCGACCACGTTACCAGGCAGCTCGTAGACAAACTTGCCGCGATCGGCAGCATGCGCGCCAATCACCCACAGCACAAACTCGTGCTCGGGCATGGCCTGGATATAGCCATGCATCCAGGTAGATACGCCGCCGTGCACATAGGGGTAGCAACCCTCGAGTACCAAACAGATTCTCATTTGTCGCCACCCTCCTTGCGTGCAATGGTCACCGTCTTGTCCGTGGCTTTAACCAGGTACAGATCGCCCGTCAGATGCGTAATCTCGCCACCCGTGACTGCACCAGGCTCGCCGTTGTTGGCGCGGAACATGAGCCACGCCTCGTCGTGGAAATTGCCCAGGCTGAGCGTCCAGGCATCCGCACTTGTATCCACGCTCACCGTCACGGACGAAAAGCGCTGGATGGCGCCCGAGCATTCCGAACCGGTCTGGCGCCGCAGGTCGGGCGCAGACTTGGTAAGCCACTCCAGGTAGTTGGTCAGACCGCCCTTGTAGACCTCCCAGCCCTCCTTGGCTCCGCGACCGGGATCCAGTAGGTCGTCCGGATGCATAAAGTGCGTACTCACGTAGTGCATGTTGAGCTCGGACACGGCTGCCAGACGCATATAGGAATCGTTGACCATGCCGCCCGAGACAATACGTGGCTGCTCCACAATGCCATCGCTCGCCACGCCAAACTCCTGCACATAGGGCAAGTCGGTGCCATCCTCAAAATACGTACTGGCGATGGTCTTAATGCGCGGAACGTCAGTGCCGATAAGCTTGCGCGCACGGGCCGAAAGGATATTCGACGGTGGCACATAGACCGAGCCATGCGCGTTGGGCAGTACCTCGTCCTGGAAGGCTATAAGCTCGTCAAGAGATGCGACGAGCGCCTCCTTGTTCTTCCACGTCTTGTAGTCGTACAGTGTGCCATAGTCGGTATCCCAGAGCGCCAGCGGCTGATGGTTGTAGCCGTGGAAACCCAGCTCTCCGCCCATCTGCAGCAGCATGCCGCCAAAGTAGCGGAACTGCGTGGTATCGGCCTGGCGCGCGGGCTCGGTCTGGTTGACCGCGTCCTCGTAGTTTTCGATCATCACGCCGGTAAAGCGAACGCCATATTTTTGCGCGAGCTTTTGCAGATCGGGCCACCAGACCTTGGCATAAAAGTCGGCGATAGAAAGCCCGTAGTCGCGCTTGATATAGGTGCCGTCGCCCGAGGGCACGGGGCTGGGAAAGTCGTCCAGATAGAAGACGGCGCTGTTGATGACGGGGTAGGCCGTGGCATCGCCCAGCAGGCTGATCGCCGCGGCGTAAAAACCGCGCATGACCTTGTCATAGATACCGATATTGCACACCACGGTGCGACCGCTACCGCAGTCATTCGACCAAATGAGCGGGGCGCCCGCATCGCCGGTCTTAGCCCACACACGAGCCGTCTCGCGCAGCGAAACCGAAAGCGACGAATCAAAGGGGTCCGAGAGCTCGTAGCGCTCTCCCCCGCCCAGCATAAAGTCCTCGCTCGGCACAATGCTTTCGGCTTTTACATAGTCATATCCGGCAGATTCAATGCCAAGCTTGGGAGCAATCACTTGCAGATAGCCCGAGTTATCCGGAGGCATGGCGAGCATAAGCGAACCGCCGGCACTCACCCAACTCATAATGTCGCTCAGGTGCGTACCGAGCCCATCGAGCGACGGCATGAGCAAAACCACGCGATCGTAGGAGGTCAGCGAGGGAATGGCATCCGCGCCGTCCAGCGCAAGGTCCACGTCGCGGTGCGCGATCTTCATGTCGAGCAGAATCTGGTCGAACTGCTCCTTTACGTCCTCGACGCCAGCTTGATCGGAATCGGTAATGACCAGGCACGTGGGCTTTTGGCCAAATATTGCCGAGGAGGCCGGAACCGCATCGTTGGCGGCAAGCATCCCCAGCTTATGCTGGCCCGCACTGTACTGCACGCCGGCGCGCTCCACCAGCAGCACGGCCGCCATGGCAATAAAGACCGCCCACACCACAAGCAGCCCCATCCAGCGAAAATGGCCCGCACGGTCGCGGATATGCTGTACCACGCTCATCGGGCCTCCTCTCCGTTGCGCCAAAACGCCAGTTCCTCGCGGTTGGCGGCGCTCAAGTATACATGCTGTTTGTCAATCGCATCGATCACGCGGTGGACCTCGTCACCGTCGCGGCGCTTCACCGCAAGGCGCAGACAAAGCATCCAAACCTCCTGCTCCTCGGGCACATCGAGCACCAGCTGGTCGGTCACGGCCTGCGCCTCGTCGATCTGTCCGACATCAGCCAGCGCCGTCGCGTATCGAATGCGAAGCTCAAGGGCGTCCTCGCGCTCGCAGCGACGCGCAAGCAAACGCGCGTACTGTTGGCGCTGAATCTGAGCCACGCGCCCCTCGGCCAGGCCCGAGCCCAAGTATTCACCAAGAAAATCGCAGTATTCGTTGAGGTTTTGCGCGCTCGGGTCCGTCTTAAAGGCACGCTCCAGCTGCTGCAGTTTAAGGTCGGACTCCTTGGAGATCTGCACCACCGCCGTCGCGGCATAGTGAGCCACCTCAACGTCGTCGTTAAGCTTAGCCGCCTGCAGCTGCGCCAGGTACGCGTCGGGCTCCTCGGTGAGCATGGAGAGCATTAGGCGGCGCCGTTCTGCCGGGTCGTTGATGATGAGCGCCTCCTCGAGCGGCACTACGCCTGCATCGTCCTCACCACTCGGTACCGACATACTACGATGCAGGTCGTCGTTGAAGCGCAGCGACTCCAGCGCAGACTCTTTCAGCCCCTCGCCAAACGCCGTTCCGCGGACCGATAGCAGAACCACCAGCAACGGGCCCCACAGCGGCACCAGCACTATCACAGCCAGCATATGCCCGCGCACCGGCAGCAGGCCCAACTTCATAAGCGTCCACAGCACCAGGCAAACCAGCGCATGAATCAGCAACAAGACGGCGGCAACGACAAGCGAGATCAAGCGGCACCCCCCTCACCGTCACCGGTGTCAGCAATATGCCGCAGCAGCGCCACGATGTCCTCGCCGTCGACGGGCTCCACCGCAAGCTGCTTTGCACTCAGGCGCTCGCGGATAATGGGCAGATCGCACGCCTTTGCCTGGCGCATAAGCAGGTAAAGCACGTCGCCGTCGACCAAGCCCGCCGCATCGCTCTCGCGGATTGCCGACCCAATTGCGCCCACCAGCTCGCCGACAGGCTCCATGCCCGGTACCACGCGCAGGAGCAAAAAGCTGCCCATCTTGCCATCTGCCAGCGCCTGCTCGGCCGCGAGCTCTTGGCCAAAGGCAGCCTGTTTGAGCACGCAAGTGCCGTCAACGCAGCGTTTATCCTGTGCCACCGCCTCATAGTCAAAGGCACGGCCCAGCGCGCTTTCGACCAGGCCGCACAAGATGCGGAACAGGTTTTGGTAATAGAGCGTCATTTGGTTTTCGGCCGCACTACGCACAAAGATCAACACGGCGGGTGCCCCATCGCGCTCGATCGTGTATCCAAACATGGGAAGCCCCGGCGTCAGCTCGCGGTTCACCCACAGATTCGAACGACCCCCGTCGCCCAAAAGAGGTGCAAGCTGCTCAAGCGTGAGCGAGCGTGCGGCATCTTCGGCAATCGCGGGACTTGCTGCCACCAGGCGTGCAAATGCCCCGCCCGAAACATGGTAGATCGCCACCGAATCGTTCTCGAGAATCTCGCCCAGAAGCTCGCAGCACTTGCGATAGATATCGCGTGGGTTGAGCACGTCGAGCTCCTGCGTCACGGCAAAGATCTTGCCAAAGCTGTCGTGGCGACCCACGATCTGGCGCCTGTACGCGCGCTTGTCCTCGATCGCGTCGTGGTAGAGCTGCGTAAGGAACGTATTGCGGTTGCGCACGAGCTCGTTTTGATCGCGCTCCGCCCTAATGGCTTCGCTGTTGCGCAGCTGCACATAGCCGCACACGGCACCCACCACAAAGTACGCAATAAACGGCAGCCAGTTGGACGGCTCGTAGAACAGGCCCTGGAAGGTATAGCCGTACTGAGTAAAGTAGCTCGTGGCCAAACCCACCGACGCCAGCAGCGCCGCAACCAGGCCAAAGTCCAAGCCATACAGCGTGCCGATCAACACCACGTAGAGCAGGCGATAATCGAGCACGTTGAGCTGGGCCGATTGTGAGAACAGATGCTCCAGCACCTCGAACAGAACCCAGGCAACGCCCGTCTCCAGGCATTTGATGGGCAGCGAGCGCATCTGGATGCGGTCGATGGCGGCACGCAGCGGGTTGATCTTTTTGATGCGTCCAGCGCCCCAGCGAGCTTGAATGGTCGAGAGATCGCGCAGCAAGTCATAGCGCTGAAACCAGCCATAGCGCACGCGAGCGACATCGCTGGCGGGCAGGACGTAGCCGGCAGAATCGCCATAGGCAACGGTAAGGCCGGGGAACAGCGCCTTGAGGGCGTCACCCACCTCACCCGCCGTGTGATGGAAGGTATCGGCTACGTCGAGCGTCTCAAAGTTGCCATCCCAGCTGTCGAAGATACGGCGTACCAGCACCGCAAGCTCCTCGGCACACAGCAGGGGAAACGCCGCATCCTGCGTGCCCTGCAGAGCGACCGATCCGGTTGAGCACGCGTCGAACAGCGGCACCAAAAACGGGTCCTCCAGTGCGGCAGACGCGGTATACAGGAACGGCACGCGCAGGATCTTGGTCTGAACGCCCTCGCGAGCAGCGTAGTAGCGGCACAGGTCGTTGGCTGCGTGCGCGATAATGCCCTTGCCCGTTCGCCCCGCGGCATCGGCGGCGCCCTCGGCACCCGCGGGCCCCGCTACATACAGCAGTTGGACCCGGCGACCCGCGCACGCACGAAAGACCGTGCGCAGCAGCTCGATATCGCCCACGGTATCGGTATGCGGGGTAAGGTAATTAGACAGGTAGACCACGCGTTCGAACTCGTAGGCCTGATCCAGGTGTTGCAGAAGCTCTTTCCACGAGGCATGGGGCGATGACTCATCGCGGCGTGCTTCCGCGGCAGCGACGACCTGCACATGGTCCCCGGGGAACGCCTTGGCACAAAAGTCATCGTCAACATATGCGGTGTTGCCAACAACCAGCACCTCCATGGCGCACCCCTCCCCTAAAATCCACTCTGTTCATAGTCAAACATGCGTATTTTACGCTGTCAACGCGAGCTGGAAAGCCTTTAAGGCTGTTTTAAGAACTTTTTTGAGGACGTGGGAGTGGCAACTCGTCCGACCCAGGCTCATTGAGAGGCTACTATTCGCTCTGAAAAGGCACATCGCAATCTGCTGACAGCTCTGCAGGGAGAATGCCAGGCGATGGACATTGCTCTCGCACGGAATCATTGGATGAAAGAAACGGCAGTTCTTTGGAATAACTGACGATAACCTGCGGAACGATCTTAATGCCCAGAGCAAGTTCGAACTTTGCAATCGTCTTCAAAGTCATATTAGGTTGAGAATTCAAGAGCTTAGAAAGCGACTGAAGGCTTATGCCCATACGATTTGCCAGCTCACTTTTGCTCAATCCCAAATGTTTCATTTCACGATGAACAATAAACTCAATATCTAGTGCATGTTCATAAGCGCGCGTTTCGATACTTTCTGTTTCGGCATAAAAATCAGATAGATCTACTTTAATCATTGTATTCTCCGTTTCGAAAACCATGTATAAAAGTCAGCGCTCAGATTCCAGAAGCTGACGTGCTATTCTGGCCGATCATTGTTTGAGCGGTTAATTTCCGCTCATGGTCTGACAACATTTTCTGGAATTGAGAGTTATCGGGAGAAGCCGTCAATTCCCAAAACGGTCGGCCCTTGAGGTCTCTATATTCGACAAGTTCATATCCTTCTGCCAAAGGGCACCTCCCATTTCTAGATGAACTTAACTTATAGGTTAAGTTCATCCATTTAAATACATATAACGAGGTCCAGACAAGATTCCTCTGCCCCAATCGATAAACAAACCAGTCGAGCTTATGCATAATCCGGAAGTGTGTGGCAAATTCTAGACACGTCAACCACACTGGATAGTGACAAAGTTTCTACCTGCGAGTTCTTTTCATGAAAAGGACGATGTGCTCGAGGGTTCCGAAATTTGCCGCATACTTCCGTCGGTCATTTTCGGAAGTGCGGTGAAAAAACCGAGATCGACAGACCAGACCCCTGTTTTAGCTTTCCGCGACCTGCGGTTTTGTTGCCGAAATTCGGTTTATGCTCGGAGGTTTCCGATTTTTTCCCCGCACTTCCGAAAAGCACGCTTAAACCGCGCGTCCCGAAGCGGAAAACCGCCGGATATTTGTTTCTCCCCAAATGAGATCCTTGTTTTGCCTGGCCGAATCTTACATCCAAACAAAAAAAGAGGACCGACGCATCAGCCCTCTTCAGGTGTCGCCCGAAGGCTTCCAGCGCAATTGATTTAATTCTAATCGATATCACTTGTTTGACCACGATCACGTCAACCAGTAGAAGCCGCCCATGCTCGATCATTCCATTGCCGGGATGGTGCTTGGCCAGTACGTCACACATTGCATACATGAAAAAAGGGCAACACTCTCAGTTTGAAAGCGTCACCCTTAAAGTTCCCAAAGAGCTTTTGTACTGCGGGAAGATACTCTACACCATCTTCCCTTGATTGGCAGGTCGAAACAGACACCATTGTGATTTCAAGCAGAAAGCGTTATATTAAGAATGCATTTGCACGTGGTGTTCGCACTATACGCTCAGATGCCATAGTTTACAAAGATGGCCTTCTTCATAGACGCTAGGTGGGATTACTCACTAGTAGCCGATATGTCGAAGGCCTTCTTGTACTTAAGGAAATCATACATTCTAATAAGCCGTTTCAGCTCGCTATTACCGTGGATTATCTTACGATCATCCGTGATGAGCGCCCTCAGATACTCGAGCAACTCATTTAAATCGAGCTCATCCTCCTCAAGTAAAACTAACTTTTTAAATGCTTCCTCAAAGCCTTCGTTAGCTATAACAGACTTAACCGAGTATCTAATTCCCGAAAGATGATAGCTACCTTTTGCCTTTCGTAGGCTGTTGTTTAGAAAAGCATCTAAATCCTTCTTCTCATCTATTTCCTTTAGCATCCTTGGATTAAGAACTTCCCCTGAATACGCGCTTAAATACTTATACATGGGCAAACCACCCGAGTTAGAAGCAAGCAGCGCAGGAAGATATTCCTCGACGGCAAGTTTGGGAGCGACATGTTCATCATCAAACACGACATCGCGATATAAAAGCTCGGCTTTGACCATATGGCCGTGGCCCAAAGATGCATTTGCGACACCGATGCCCAGCACAAGATGCTGTCCCTCCGGAAGTCTCTCGAGGTCGCTAAAACTCGCTTCGACTACCAGAGAATCATTTGGCTCGCCCTTATCTGCCAGGGCGTAGATACTCCTGCGCAACTCACGAATGATCCTGGGCGAGAAGGAGCATTTGGAATGTCCAATTGCTTCATACACTGCGCCAAAATCATTCGTCCTAATCGCGGTCATGCTTATCTCGCCAATACCCGGAAATGTAATCGAATGTGTCGAGGTTGCGTTTTCGCCCCTAGTTAGGAAAATAAAACGCTCTTTGAGCAATACAAGATTATTTGAACCGAGGCAGCGCGAAATCGACATGAGGATAGCTTGGATATCGGGGTCGTTAAGGGAATAGCCGATAAAAATAATTGGGTATTCCATAAAAATAGTTAGCAACTTGGCTGCCAAGTAATCCTGGGTTTCGGCGAGTTTTGCGTAATCTGCCTCCTCAAGAACCATAGATTCAGGATTATCCATAGACCCGTGGATCTTATAGATTTCACCCATTTCAAAAGTTCTGTGAAAGACAAGATCGTCCTGGCCTACAAAAACTTTAAACTCGGGAAACAGTGACTCCAGTAGACAGTCATAGTTGGTTGTAATGACTCCAGAAATACGCCGCCTGCCGACCTCTCTCAAGATATCAAGTTCATGCGTCATATGGTCAGGTTTGAACGAGGATAACCTCTCGGCCGCCATAATCTTTAAAACAGATTTGCGCTGACGAATGTCCTCTGCATGATCGTCTCAAAAAGAAGCGAAGCGAGGGTCCTCAAGAACAGCTATGCGCATATCCTTATCAAGCATCGTCGCGGCAGAGGGCAAAGCACCATAATCAGGATTATCTGGACAGCGAGCAAGGTAGGAATCGAGTCGAAAAGGATCATCAGAAAGACGGGAGCAGAGGTGCCTTAACAAGCCGTCCCAATCGTCGGTCCCCATATATCTACGGGAAAACCCCGAGCCAACGAATAAATAGGGGCTACGGCCCACCCCATTTATCAGACGGACAACGCTGTCTACAATGTCATCTCTTCCGACTTCCATCTAACGCCTCCAAACAAGTCTACTTCCATAAGTATAGAACATATGTTTGATTTTTTTTAGAATTGCGAGACTTCATCGAAGACAAAAGCTGCTCGACAATTGAAAATTCGAACCGCACAGGTGACCCAATATTCAGCAGTGCTCCGACGAGCAAATATTCATTTCGCGTCTCAGACAATCTAGCACAGCGGCATCAGTTAGAACGCCATGACTCTCTAGGAGTTCGATAAGTTGAGCGAAAGTCTAAAAATCTATCGCCAAAGTAACTCCTAAAATCAAAGAGCCGTTGCCGGCAACAACCGAACAACGACCCTCCTTTGTCATCGCCTCACTTAGAGTCAACGATGACTGTATCACTACCGACATAGTAACCTGTTTTCGTCGCTATTGCGGAGCATGCAGAACTACATTCAATGTCCGGGCAAATCGATTGGCCTGATTCGGCACGTCAGTCATTATTCTCCCCATCAACAAAATCAGCAAAGGTCAGCTGTTCACATCTTTTCATCGGACGGTAATCTCTAACTTTAGTTATATGGCATGCGGCGGTTCGGACTTTTTGCGTCCTCAAATTAATGACCTCTTTAATGGTCATATCGACACGCATTAGGTCGCCACTATTTAAGCGATACTCACCATCTCGCACGCGTTCGAGAAAATCACGGTCGTCTATTTGAACCTTATTGTATGTTCGTTGCTCGTCCTCGTAGCCCGACTCAAATGTATATCCGGAAACATCTCCACCGTAGGAACCAAATAACGGTCGAACCCAGATATTGTGGGACGAATACTCAACCGTCTCTTCTTGCGTTGCCTTTAAAGCTTCTTCTTTATAGCTATCAAAATAAGTCGCCTCGCTTGAAGAAAAAGAAATAGCATCCTCTGAAGCCTTACTACCGGCAATCTTAATCTCAATCTCCCTCGAAGGCCTCTTGAAAGATTTCATCGGACCAGTGATGACCTTAGAAAATTTCTCAGCGATTTCTGGGGACTGGACTAGCGCGTGGATCTCAACAGGAACAACGACTGCGTCCGAACCCTCTCCATATACGAAAGTTCCATTGTCAGTTGGCTTATATTTAGAGATATGTCCTTTAACTTTTTTAATTATGTGCGCTATAGCAAATAGAACCTCCACAAGACCGCCGGCATTATTAATTGCAGATATAGCGTCACTGTTTAACGCGTCAACCAATCCGGGCACACAATGGATCACGAATTCCGTAATAAAAGAGCCTTCTTTAAATGGGCGCACTTTTATAGACGTATTTTCTAAGGTGCCCGACTCTTTTGCGACCTCTTTTATCAGTCCGTCAAATTGGCTTAGGAACTTAGAAAGGTCCTTGGCGTCCAGGCCTTCTTCGGGATCTACATCGACAAAGCGATATACGAGCGTTTGATTATTTGTAGAAGTGTCCATGTTGTCCTCATACCCTTATAAGATCATGGGTCCTATTTCCTGCGACCGAAGCGTTTTATTCGAAAGCGATCGAGCGCATAATTAAACGAAATAATAAAAACCAACGTAAACGTATAGATAACAAATTGATATATTTCAGATACCGAATCAGGCAAATAGACCGCACAGAACGCTTCCGCGACAAGCACGGTAAGAAGCGTACACAACCCGATAAATACCATTCTTCCCACGTCAATGCGAAAGACATTCCGATACTTCCAAAGCAGAAAAACTGCGACACAATAGATAGCAAGAAGTGAGATTAAGCCTGGTATTAGATTCCAACAAAATAGAGAAAGAGCAACGGGAAACGTCCAAATGGCATTCCCCGACGCAACTGAATCCATAAACGTATAGCCTTTATCCCTCATTCCGTTTCTCTCCACGACAAGCTGGAGATAACTTCTCAATATCCATCCTGAAAATGATGCAAAATAGATAATGAACAATCGGTCGACAGACCACAAGGAATTATCCCCAAAGGCAAGCGTAAGGATGCGCGAGGCGACCGGAAGGGCCGCAGAGGTTAAAACCGTGATCAGGACATCGGAGGTTTCAAACCCACCGTCCCTGCCCTCTCGGGACTTGTTAACCATCAATCTCCCAACACAAATAGAAATCAGCATAAGCTCAAGCACCATACCACTTCACTGCGTATGGAAAATAGCAGGTCTAGGCATTGTTAAACACTTAAAGGGTAAAACCTACGGATGAAAGTTAGACAAGAAGAAACCCTTCGATTCTATTTACAGAACGAATAAGACCGAAACGAAACCCCGCCCACAGAAAGAAGGCAGTCACCATGAAACGAGCCGACGAAGAACCTACACCGAAAGCAATTGAAAACGCTCTTACCCAAGACCCGCTTCACCGCAAGAGAGAAATCGAGGACTTTCTAAAGATGCTCATTGCGGTTGAGCCTCCGTATACCTTTGTCATTGATGCACCTTGGGGCTCTGGCAAGACATTCTTTGTAAAGCAAGTTGCGAGAGTCCTGCAAATGGCAAATCCGGCTCTCGATATCAACCTAGAGACACTTAACGCGACGCTAGGAGAAACCGCGACAGAACTCCCCGCGACGCCATGTCTGCCCATTTATTTCAACGCATGGGAAGACGACCATTTCGAGAATCCGATCTTGCCCATATTGGCCTCCATCGCTAATGCCGCAGACGAACAGAGCGTCAAGGGGGGAAAGGATTTCGGCAAGGGGGTCATTGGCGCCATAGAAGCGGCCGCTTCCCTTATCGGATATGGCGGTGACATCAATGGTGTCATTGAAAAATTCAGCGGAACCGATTTTCTCGAACAATACAAAAATGAGAAAGAACTTCGAGGCAAAATTGACGAACTCATTAAGACCAATCTTCCCGAGGTAGCCGACCGAGCCATCATCTTTATCGACGAACTCGACCGCTGCCGGCCCGAATTCGCAATAAAGGTACTCGAACAAACAAAAACGCTGTTTCAGCAAGACAACATCGTTGTAGTTTATTCGACCGACATTACGCAGCTTGCACATTCCCTCCAGGGCGTATATGGCCCAAGATTCGACGGCAGAAAATACCTCGAGCGCTTCTACGACAAACGTCTTGAGCTAAATCCGATAAAACCGGCTGATTACCTTCTGTATAAAGGAATCAATACAATGGATGGATATACCTTCATGGATATAACCATCGATTTGCTCGGCTACAAACAAGCCTCACTAAGAGCCTGCAACAGGCTTATCGACTCTATAACAAATCTATCTAGATACATTGCTAACCACTGGGAGCACTTTGGGAATGGAAGGGTTCAGCATTTCCCAGACCAGGGTCTGCTTCCTGTAGTCAACATTCTCGCTTACTATGACCCGCTCGCCTGGCACGAAATGAAGACCAGTACTGGCTACGAAGCTGTCTACGAACTTGCGAAACACAGCGATCACTTCATCCAATATCTTGATGAAGTGATTGAATCGGTATGGGGAGCCAATAAAGATGAGCTTCCCTATAAGCAGGATATTGAAAATAGACGCAAGCGTTTTGTAGAAGATCTATCCGCGTTGATAAACGGCAACAATGACAGGGACCCGCGGGTCAAAGAACTGGGCAATAGTGAACTTACCAGAATGTCTTTCAATCAGCAGCTATATCAGCGTCTGGCACCGCCATTGTAGAGCACCGAAGATCCATCAAGTGGCCTTGTGCGCAGCTCCATGACGACTGCATCCAGGCCCAAAGTGATGGCGCTCGATCACTTCGTCCGGAAAGATACAACCATCGCGGATAGAGGCGCATAATACGACCTGCATCAACATGAGCGAAGCCAACATGCAACAGCGCTGCCAAGCCAGACGTTAGCAAATAGGCATTGGGGCCCATGTCGGCCACGGCGCCTAGGCTAATGCCACGGTGCTGCTTCACAATATTCAATAGTGGCTAATTAAACAAACACCGCATCCTACCAAGACGCCAGTGCCCAAGCCGTTCTAGTCAAAGAGCAGCTTGGGCACACTCCATGAGACCATAGTAAGGGCCGCAACCGGACCTCGCGTCAGAAGCAGACACGCTCCATCCCACCGGCAATCACCCCTCCCCGTCCATGACCGTCCAGCTCACAGGCTCAATGCCCGGAAGAGACGTTAGGCAAGAGGGGCAGGCAACCTGATAGTTCCCGTAATTTGTTCTGCGCTGCATCGAAGCGGAGACGTATACCGCTTTGCGGGCGCGAGTGACGCCGACGTACAGCAGGCCTATTTCCTCAATAAGCCCATCTGGCATTTTCTTCGCATCAGCAATCTGGCAACCTCGCGCAGAACGTAAGCATATACCAGCATTTTCGCAACGAGAGCAAATCCCTCCAGGCCAATCGAAACGCGTAACGCCCGGAATGAAAACGGTGTCCCACTCGAGCCCCTTAGCGGAGTGAACGGTCATCATGGAGATGCCCACATCAAGGTAATCAGAGAAACGTCGCAGGGAGCCCTCGGAAAAGATACTAACGATATAGTCGAAGCGCTCCGAAGGTCCCATCGCGACGCAGTCATTTTTAAGGTGTTTCCGCAGCGCTCCTAGAAGCATGGCATAGGACCGCCCATACTCGAACCTCTTGGAGCCAGTCAGCAGTTCATCAGAGATGGAGTCGATTATTTTGTCCGCAGCAGACCGGCTGACGCCCTTTTCTCCAGACACTGCATCGGTAATCCTGGATAAAGCAAACGCATTGAATTCGATGAACCCCCGACTTGTATCCGAGAAGAGTCCGTTGAAGTAAGAGATACCTTCTTTAGCAAGCTCTTCCATAATGAGATCGGCAAGGGCACCACGCTTACGAACAAGAATCGCAATCCTCCCGCCACTGCTTTGAGCGAGCGCAGTAACCTTGGAAACGATGGCAGTCGCTTCGTCTTGCTGAGTAGAGCCAACAAATATGGGAAGTCGGGGCGTACCGCCGGCAATGGTGCCCTTCATGTTGAAGCGAATCGCAGCACCGAGCTCTCCGACGATAGATCTCCCAGAAAACCTATGGTTATGCTCGAGTTCCAACGGCGTTAGACGCAGGTCGGTAGTGGCCTTTGCCTTTAAGCCTTCCATTGCACCAATAAAACCATAGACACGCTGAATGGGGTCGCCGAACATGCAGATCCCCGACTCTTCAGAAAGCAGACCCCTTAGGAAGACATAGCACAACGCATTCGTGTCCTGCGCCTCGTCGACAAGCACAACAGGATATGCTGCCGACAGATAGGACCTTAACTTGGGAAAATGAGCGAGCAATTCAATTGCAAGGGAAATCATTGCGGAGTATGGCAAGAGACCGTTCGATGCAAACCTTTCCTTGATGATCCTATTAAAGGAAAACATCACACGCCTCAAGTCCATTTCCTGACCGTTTCTCATGAAGCGGAGGAAGTCGTCAACGGCATTCTTTTCATCCCAGGTCAGCCTGCCACCTCGCGAAACCAGCTCGCTAACGGCGCTGTTGTCATCAACCATAGAGAGCTCGTCAACGTTCACTGGGAGCGAGAGCGATTTCCAGTATCTGCGTAGCAGAGCCCAAGCAAAGCCGTGGAAGTTGGTCGCCATGACGCTGTCCTCAAAACGCTTGGCCACGGGACCAGGAAGTGCCGACATAGTGATGCCCAAATCCATACGCATCCTCCGCGCGGCGGCAACGCTAAAGGTCAGGGCCAAAATCCTTTTTGGCGGATGGACTTCGCCAGATGCCAGCAGCCAGCAAGCCCGCCCAGTCATCACCGTGGTCTTCCCGTAGCCTGCCGGCGCCTCCACGAACACCCTCTTTGATGGCGAGAAAATCGCGGAGCACTGCGACGCATCCCCACCACAGCGCGCCTCAATCTCGGCTCTAACACTATTCCGCAGGTCAGTCTGACTCATCAGCATTCGAGCCCCACGGCCTTGCGAATAATACTTTTGTAACATGTGGGAACGCCATTAGCACCAAGAGCCTCCGCGAGGGCGACGCCAGACACGACGCCCTTGTTCGATGAAAGCCATGCATACATAAGCGCACGTGATTTGGGCGTGTCTGCGAATAACCCGTCAAACTCCGATCCCCGGAAATCGTATTCAGGGTCCCGCAAGTTAACGCCGTAGACAGCACAGGAGCTTTTCAAAGCTTTACTATTCCCCTTGATGCAAGTTGCCCTCTGAAAAGGATCAATCGACTCAAGAAGCGCAATAAACGCACCCTGGTTATCGCTAGCGAAGAACGAGTCAACGACCTCACCTTCGAAATCCCGTTCGGTTGTCGTTATATGGTCTTCAGAAGTTTCTTGCAGCCCATCCTCATCTCTGTCGACAATTGAATTATTTGGAATCTCGAACTTGCCCAGAAGTTCACAGAGTGGTTTAACGTTCTTTTTCCCGCCGGCCCTGATAGGCACAACTCCATAATCATCCAGATCCATCCCAAGGTTGCGAGCGAACACCGGAATGGCTCCAGACTCTGTCTGCCCCTCAAAAGCCAAAACCGACCGCGCGAAAAAGGCCTCTCGTATTGACTCAAAGTTCAGCATAAGATGCTTTTCAACCTTGTCGGACAGGTCAATATCCCTACCGCATATGACCTTCGGCGAATTTTCGCCCTGCCCGAATCGCACAATGTTCTTATAGCCGCGAGCCAGAATGTTAGGCGAATGCGTCACCATGATCAGCTGAGCTTTGATTGAATCAATTCCGAAATAGTCCTTTAGAAGAGCATTGAATCTATCATCCTTCCCTTCGCAAATCCTATGCAAGCTCTTCGAGAGACGCCTCTGCATATACGGGTGAAGGTGGGCTTCGGGCTCGTCATAAGCCAGAACGGCATGCAGCACGCGTCTGTCATCATCATCTGGGCAAAGGCTCTCTTGAAGGCGTTTAGGCGAAAGACGCATAATGCTCTCGATTATCGAGAGCGAGGCAATAGCGAGGTACTGCAAGCCTACCCCTGCCTTTTTAAAATGAACGCCCCTCTTGTCAAGCAAGGTAACCAAACTTCCAAGCGTTCCGCCATCCGATGAATCGACGCCAGGCCTCACACCATATGATGACAGGATCGGGACGTCGCCGACGATTTCGCCGAGATCTGCAACCAGACCTTCGAGCTCATTGCCGTCTAGAAAGTCGGAGACCTCTTTGCCCTTCCTATCTAGGTAAAGAGCGATGCCTTTGGAGAGAACTTTACCGACGCCGCGCGTACCGTCAAACGCCAGGTCTCCCCTATTAAAGGATGCAGTCGAGTACCTGAACATGTGAACGGATCGCATCAGAGAGGGTGGAATACTTTCTCCGCTCCCTTCGGCCTTAAATTCAATTCGAGAATCCGGGTCGTCAGCAAAAGCGCAGATGGTAATAGTGTTTCCGGTCGTAGGATCGATGTCGAGCCCCGTTATTCCGATCTCGTCCTCGTCCAACTTTAAAGTTACTAGAGCCCCTGCGCGCTTTTCAATGTCAGCGAAATCCTCTTCGCTAATCGTCGCTTGATTGAAAATTGTATTGAGCAAGTCAAGCACATTCGTTTTGCCGAGGTTGTTCTCGCCGACAATATAGCTCACGTCCTCGTCAAAACTAATCGACACTCCATCGAGATTCCGATAGTTCTCAATCCTCAGTTTAGAGATCCTCATGCGTCCTCCCGACCTTTATGGTTTTATGGCTTCCAACAATCTAACACGCCTCGTGTTGTACTGAACTTGAGGCACAGCCACTTCGAGAGGCTTGTAAATCAAAAGCGTAGTCCTAAGAAGGTTGTTTGCATGCACCAAGCCGTCTCCTAAGGCTCCCCCTCCCCAACATCCCCCAGAAAGTTCGCTGATGTTGACTGGGGTTCCCGTAAAATAATCCCCAACAAAATATGTGCGGAGTGCCGGCCTGGAGCTGCCTTCGGACCCTATTGGCTGCTCACCGAGAGGCTCCGCTATGAAACGACCCCTTTACTACCTGCTCTGCGCGATCGCGTGCATGTCCATGGTCAGCGCGACGCTGCCCGTGTCAGCCATTGCGGAAGCCATCCAGCCTCGGGCAGCAGCCGAGCAGCAGGCGCAAGCCGACGCCACGAGCAGCGACACGGGCAAGGCTGAAAACTGCACCAACACAAATGCGACAGCAGATAACGTAGAGGACGGCACCGCAACATCCACCGGCACCAGCGCAGTCAACACGGAAAGCGCTGACGGCACCACCGCCGCAACCGGCACCCCCACCCCATCCCTCCGTGCCCAAACCAACGGCAAGCCCGAGGCCATCTCCACCACGTCACAAACCACCTACGCCCACTCCGCCACCGCAAGCCAAAACGGCGTCACCTTCACCGTCTCATGGAACGACGCCCCCGCGGGCACCGCGACGACCTTCCACGTGACCCAAGCCAACGGCTCGTCCCAGGCCAAGGCGCGCATGGACGTGCCCACCTATTGGGACGGCGGCAGCCAGGAAAGCGTCTGCGACCCGTCGCGCCCGGCATGGGCCAGCTACCACAGCCTGGGCACCGCGGGCCACGACTTTACCTTCGACTTCACGGCATCGGGCACGTACCGCATCTACTTCTACTTTATGGACAACGACAGAAACGACCCCCAAAACGACAAGGGGATCTACTACCTGCGCACCACGGCGGAGGTGACCGTAAACGACGCCGCCCGCCCGAGCGTTACGCAGATCGTCAACAACGCCGTGGACCTATGCAGGCAACAGACAGACGGCTCGGAATATGACATGGCGCTGTGGCTCCACGACTGGACGCTCGACCAGCTGGAGTACGACCACAGCCTTAACTGGTGCTCGGCCGAAAGCGGCCTCACGCGCCACCAGGGCACCTGCGAGAGCTACCAGCGCATCTACTCCAAGCTCCTTGACGCCGCGGGCATCGCCAACGGCCGCATCACCGGCAACGGCCACACCTGGAACGCCGTAAAGATCGACGGCAAATGGTGCCAGATGGACCTAACCTGGGACGATACCGGCGACAACTGGTACGGAGACCTGGACCAGCGCCATCTGTACTTTGGCCTGACCGCCGAGCTCATGGCAATCGCCCACTCCGACCACACGGCAAACTACCAAAAGGGCGACTACGCCTACCGCTCAACCGACCTATCCAACAATTATTTTGTGCGAAACGGAAAGGCCGATGAATGGGCCGAGAAGTATGCCGGCCGCATTCAGCAGCACTTGAATGCCAAGGAAGAGAGCATTTCCATTGATGCTGATAACCAGTCCTTCCCGCCGAGCATCTCGGGGATTCAGAACGGGATTGTTGCGTACGCGATGAATCTGAGGGAGTGGAAAACAGGGAAAAGTAATGCAGCGATACAAGCAGTATCGAATTTCAAAACATGCTCTAGTACCTCATGGGAAGTCACTTTCGATTTCACAGTTAAATACACCAATGAAAAGAGGACGGTTGGACAAAGCAGGCAAACGGCTCGCTTCTCTATTTAATTAACGGATAACCGGCCCATGACGAGCAGCGGATCGAGGGGACGGTGGTACTTCTTCGACCCGGAAACGGGGCAGACGCTGAACGAGAATTGATAGCGATTTATCAGACATAATCACGTTGTGCATTTGCTCGTTAGGGCACTGCTGAATATCGCGAAACAGTACCGCCGATATTACGCTTGGGAAACAGGGCCGATATGGGTCTCGGTGCCTGTCTATTGCTAGCGTTCGGCATCGTGACGTCACCTTAAATTGGAATTGCATGAAGGTATAGAGCAATGCGAGTCCTGCGACAAAATTTAAGTGAATGGGCAGCCACAGAACATGTTAGCCCGCATCGCCTGCGCCACTCGAATTACAACATTCAAGACATGCTCGCGCACGCGCGAATGAACCTCCTAGGGGACAACGTTGGATTGTTCGAGGTTTCGGTCTAGATTGCGTGCGCCGCCCAGGGGACAACCCCGGGGCGGCGCACGCCGAACCCGAATGCGTTCGCGCGCGCCGTGAGCTCACAATAACCTCTGGCGGGAAAGCGGAGTCCGGTCAGGTGTCGACCGCAAGCCCGTCCTCAAGTATGGAGCATTCAACCTGCTCGTAGTTGAAGAGTATTTACCAGCAGACCAGGCACGGATTTAAAAACAATGCCGCCGAAACTGATAGAGTTGAAGTAAAGAACGATCTCCGCCGTCCTCAGCACGAAGATGAAAGAAGGGAGGGCGCCCGAGAGCCAGCAGCGGTACTGGAAGTTGCGAGGCTCGATGTTAGCGCCGAGCGATTTTAGCCGCTATTAGTCAAATGATTTTGACCAATAGCGGTCACCGAATAATGGCCACCCTGCCTGCCCGCCGCCACTACGCTGGCGGTGCCAACACGCCCGCATTAGGAGAATCATTGTGGTGAACGAGAGACACGATGACCTACAGGAAATTATTGACGCGGCGCTCCGGGAGATCGCCGCAGAAGAGAGCGACGGATTCGACCCGCAGCACTGAAAACACTCGGCGCTCTACGGGAGACGGAGGCCCATCCGCAACCGGGTCGATTAAGCTACTTTACGTAAAATACTTAGCGGTACCGATGGCTATTAATACGGCGCAATCGAATCAAAATCAATTGGAAGACCAAGTTCATAGTAGTTAAACGGCGATACATCAAGCTCGTCCAGAGCGCCATCTCCGCGACGGACCCAGGATTTTCCCTTTGCACATACAAAGGCAATCTCGACCAGCGGATGTCGATGCATTCCGTAGAAGCCGCCCATATCGATAGATACCGAATGAAGTCCCGGAGGAATCAAATCGAGTATTTTCCTGTATTGATATGGGGATTCCAAATCCTCACCCTTGCAGCACCCCGCTCCATGGGTGACGACAATTGTCGCAACCACCTCATATACGGGAAGATTGCTGTCGTTGCGAATTACGATACGCGCATCACCCGTAGCATCTCTTTCAAGCCATGCAGCAATCGAAGATGGCTGCGCTAGCTTCTCGGCCGTTTTCAGGCGCTCGTCTGTTTTCTTCAGATGCTTTGTGTCACGTAAGGCAACATAAACCGTCAGGCAAAGTGTAACAAATGCACAAATTACTTGAACAACAGCACAAAAAGCGACCATGAGCAATAACCTTCCCTCGGCACAGAATGAAACCAAGAATCAGCCCGCCGCTTACACACTGGCCGTTATTCGAAAAGCAAGCCATCAAGCCAAGTTGTTAGATATATCACAATCTTGATGCTAATAATTTAACCAGCTCATCTGATGGTCCGTTTTTTCTGATGCGGCTGTAATCTCTCACATCAGTTAAGACTAAACCGCCTGCAGACTCACAGAAAACAGCGTGTGAAGGCGCGGCATTGACGCTCGCCTTAATGCTAGATTTATTTTGGCGTAAAAGAAGCGGACGGCAAGAAGGCTGTTTCTTCTTTTTCCGATAGCTTCTCTTGGTGCATGCCATCATGAACCTCCTAAAGGCTAATCACGCAACAGCTTTTGCGCAAAGAGCATGATTAACAATATCATGAAGCAATAGATAGAGATTTACATCAGCGATTCCGAGCTTATTTGGCCTGTTGGATGTTACATACAAGATCCCCATAATTGAATTGTTCGAACCATCTCGCGCAACAAGTCTAGAAATCATCATGCAACGATCATCGGACCCGAAATGCTCGGAATTAACATCGTTATCCAACTGCCCGCAGTCTCTGGCTTTTTCGACATTGGGACAAAGCATGACGATATGATTAGACAGCTCTTTTTTATGCAACATAAGCACGATCTTGCTACCCATTGAAAGTGGTCGAGAATGTTGAAATCTCGTCGCATTCAATGCCCCTTCCCTAGCCACCGTTGCATAGCCAACTTCATGATCAGATTTCCCGGGACACACAAGCCTAATAGCGCAGCCTATTCCGGCATGAGGACGAAAGATAGAAAAACAGGAAGCGACGCCCTTGCAGCAGACAGTTGCCAATTCGCTTAAATTAACATCTGAATTTAATGTCTCATTCTCTACTTGATAGTTAAAGCTTTGAAGCTCATCGAGCAGGCGCACGTTCCGAAAACCCCGCCTGAGCGAATGCGCGGCAACCCATCCTACCACCAAACAAACTATGAAGAGAAAGGATGGAATGGACGCCATGTTCACATGAGATGTAAGCCAATCAATGGCCCAAGGAAATTTGCCATCCGTTAGTAGCTTCTCCACAAAAAGATTGGCGAACCAAGCAATTAGCCCACCAAAGCCAAATTTCATTAAGGTGTCCAATATCACTAGGGGGATGCCCCTGCTGAGCCCTACACTATAAAATCGAAAACAGGAATACTCACGCTTCCCTCGTTTACCGTAGTGCATCCAATCTTCAAAAGAATATCTATCAATCATGCCATCGCCTCCCGCCGCTACAATTTATATTAAAGCTTTGTGAGGTACTCCCCCAGCTCTTCCTCCCAGTCGGGCATGTGGAAGCCGCTGGTCTCGAGCCCGGACAGGTCGAGCGCGGAGTGGACCGGGCGCGGTGCGACGGGGCCGGCGGCGTTCGCGTAGTAGTCGGCGGTCGAAACCGGAACTACCTTCTCCCCATTGCCGTTGGCGGCCTCGAAGACGGCGCGGGCGATGTCGGCCCAGCTCTTGACGG
>DXLU01000004.1 GCA_019414565.1 Collinsella sp.
CGGACTTTCATGCCGGGGGCTCCCAATGTTTTTATGTCCTGCTCATATCGTCTGTATCTGTGGGGCAAAGTGGCTACACTACAATCCGTTTGAGCAATAGATATATAGGTAGTACCGTGGGGGCGGATATAGATGGTTGAGTGGATTGTTCGTCGTGCGCAGGGCGACCGTGCGCGCGTGGGCACGTTGACGGGCGTGGTGTGTATTCTCGCCAATGTTGCGCTTTGTGCTGCGAAGGGCGTAATTGGCGTGCTGTCGGGATCGGTTTCGATCGTGGCGGATGCCATGAACAACCTGTCCGATGCCAGCTCGAATATCGTGAGCGTGCTGGGCTTTAGGCTGGCGAGCAAGCCGGCCGACCCCGAGCATCCTTACGGCCACGGTCGCTACGAGTATCTCTCGGGTCTGGTCGTGGCGGCACTCGTACTGCTGATCGGCCTTGAGCTTATCAAGTCCTCGGTTGAGCGCGTCATCCACCCCGAACCTGTCGAGTTCTCGCTTGCCCTGGTGGCAGTTCTAGTGCTTTCGATGGTTGTTAAGCTGTGGATGGCGGCCCTCAACCAAAAGCTCGGTGACCGCATTGAGTCCGAGACGCTGCATGCGACCGCGCAGGATTCCAAGAACGATGTTCTTGCTACGGGCGCCGTGCTGGCGTGCGCGATTGTTTCCCAGGTGACGCATATCAATCTTGACGCATGGGTCGGCCTTGCCGTTGGCGCCTATATTGGCTGGAGCGGTTTTGAACTCATCCAGGATACGGTGAGCCCGCTTTTGGGCCAGTCGCCCGATCCTAAGCTCGTCGAGCATATCCGCAGCAAGATCATGAGCTACCCCGGCGTTTTGGGCGTTCACGATCTGATGGTTCACGACTACGGCCCGGGCAGGAAGTTCGCAAGCGCACACGCCGAGATGGCGGCCGAGGCCAGCCCGCTGGAAAGTCACGACACGCTCGATAACATCGAGCAGGTGTTTAGGGACGAGGACGGCATGATCGTCACGCTCCATTACGATCCCATCGTGACCGATGACCCCAAGCTGGCGAGCATGCGCCTGCGCATCAACGCTATGGCCCAACAGATCGATAGCCGCCTTTCGATTCACGATCTGCGTTGCGTGCCGGGCCCCACGCACACCAATGTGATCTTCGACTGCGTGCGTCCCTCGGATCTGCAGGTGAGTGCCGAAGACGTAAAGCACGCGCTGGCACAACGAGTCGAATCGGAATATCCCAAGTCAATTGCCAAGATTACGATCGACGAAGACTACGTAGGCCATACCCACGAGTAGGGCCGCGCCGGTAAAGCTAGTTATACAGAAGGGGAGAATATGAAGAGACTGTATCTGCTCCGCCACGGCCAGACGGAGTTCAACGTCAAAAAGCTCGTCCAGGGCCGCTGCGATTCACCGCTAACGGACTTGGGCCGTCAGCAGGCCGCAAAGGCCGCCGCATGGCTTAAAGCCCGCGACGTCACCCCCGACAAGGTAGTCTCGTCTCCTTTAAGCCGAGCCATGGCCACGGCTCGGCTCGTCGCAGGCGAGCTCCTCGGCCCGGACGCCGCCGTCGAGCCCTGCGAAGGCATCATCGAACGCTGCTATGGCTCCTTTGAAGGGGGCCAGCACGACGCACTGCCTACCGACGTCTGGGATCCGGGCGAGGACTTAATCCCCTTCGGAGGGGAGGGAAGTCAGGCGCTGCAAGAGCGTATGGTAAGCACGCTCGCTAATCTCATGAGCGCCGATGATGTTGAAACCGTCCTGGCAGTAAGCCACGGCAGCGCCAGCCGCCAATTCATCAAAGCCGCCGCCCCAGAGGGCTTCGAACTCCCAGCAAAGCTCCCCAACTGCGCCATCATGATCTTTGATTTTGAGGATTCGCAAGAAGAATGCGACACGTCCCAATGTAAGTTCACCTTGCAGCAGATCATCGATCCTCAACAAAGTCTTTAGCCTGAGCGAGCAGAGTTAAGCAGGCATCAACGTGTCGTCTCCCGAGCTTTGGCTTGACACGCTGAACATCTACAAGGATAACCTTGAGGCCGTCGAGGCGTTCCTGGCCGACGCCCGCGCCATGGGCGACGGTCGCCTCAATGTGGTGCTCACCGGTGCCGGCACCTCCGATTACGTGGGTGAGGTTGTCGTCCTCAACCCCGACCTATCCCTCGTCGAGACCTATCTCGGTGGCGAGAGCGTCTACACTGAGAAGTAGCTGCTGACCTATTTGCGATTTGATGCGAATAATGAGACCCCGATTCGGCTTTATCGAATCGGGGTCTTTGCTGTGGTGTCCAGCTAAATCAAAACAGGCCTATTCTGCGACGATGATGCGAGTTGATTCGAGAACCATGGAACGCTGTTTGTCGTTGACATTTGCATCGGTGATGAGTGCGTCCATTTGATCGAGATTGAAGAAGCCGAAGAAGTCCATCTGTCCGATCTTGCTTGAATCGCAGACAAGGTAACGCTTGGCGGCGCGATCGCAAGCGAGCGCCTGTAAGCGTCCTTCCTCAAGGTTAGAACAGGAGATGGATTGGGCGAGTACGCCGTTGGTGCCGATAAAGCAAGTGTCGATACCGAGCGGGGCGAGAGCATCTTCGGCGATGGGCCCGACGAAAGAACCCGATCGTTTGCGATACTGTCCTCCCAGGGCCCAGATCTCCACATCGTTACGCGTCTGGAGCATGTTCAGCACGATGATGCTGTTTGTGATGACGCGCAGCCGCATGCGCGGCAGCGCACGGGCGATGAGAGCGCAAGTCGAACCGGGTCCGAGGAAGATGGTGTCGCGCTCTCTGATGAGGTTGACAGCGGTGCGTGCGATATGCTCTTTTTCAGGGGAGCGGATTGAGAGCTTTTCAAAAAACGGGACCTCTTCGGCAATGGGGGAGCCGCTTGAAAGTCGGATGCCACCGTACTCGCGGATGACGCCAGCGCGTCGCGAGAGCTCATCGAAGTCTCTTCGAGCGGTCATTTCAGATATACCAAAGATTGTTGCGGCTTGGGCAACAGTGACCATTCCGCGCTGAGCGCACAGCTCAAGTAATTGTTCGTGACGTTCGGGTTTAAGCATGGCTTGCCAATTGGATTATGCGGTAATGACGGAGGTATAGGCGCGGAGGGCCTCGATGGTCCGGGGGTCTGCGTCCTCGTTAATGAATGCCGCGGTCATATCCTCCAGTGTGGTGAAAAGGCAGAAGTCGCGCCTTCCGACTTTTTCAGCATCTACAACAAGATAACGCTCCTGAGCTCGAGAAAGAGCGTCTGAGAGGACCATGGCTGCATCGGGACGAGAGCCAAAGACCTCGTTTCCAAAAATACCGGTTGCCGAGACGTAGGCCTTGGGAGCGGATAGACCGTAGGGGCCGCGGCCGTTGTATGGCATGGTGAAAACTCGCGTGTCGTGACGCATCATGCCACCAACAAAGAATAGATCTATATGTGGATTGTCGGCTAGCAGGTTCAGCACGGGAAGACTGTTGGTGACGACGCGTATGTCCTCCTGGGGCAAATACGAACACATGAGCTCGAGAGTGGAGCCTCCACCGAGAAAGATCGTATCGCCGGCTGAGACGGTTTGGGCGGCGGCTATAGCAGCGGCACGTTTCTGATCAACTTGAAAACGACGTTTCTCCTCATGCGGGGTCAAACGTGAAAGGGCTGTTCCGTGGGCGGAGTGTGGAAGCTGAGCCCCTCCGTGTACGCGCACAAGAAGGCCCTTGTCGGCAAGCTCGGCCAGGTCACGCCTGATGGTCATATCCGAAACAGATAGGGTATTAGATATCTCGTTTACCGATACCGAATGATGTTGATCGAGCAAGTCGAGAATGGCCTGCTGGCGTTCGGATTTCATGAGTGCCGACTCCCTCATCGAGCGTTTGTTCTTATTTCAATGTAAACGAACAACATAAATAAACGCAAACCGTTCACGAAGGCACATTACCTTTCACCGGTCAAAACATAACGCTCACGGAAAAAACCATCAAATAGGAGGTAAATAGAGCTCATTCCAAAAATCATCTCTTGACCAATAAACAAATATAGACGAACAGAACGAACAGAACGAACAGAACGAACAGAACGAAGAGAATTAATAAGTATGAAAGGACAGAAGATGCGTATCGGTGTCATCCTTGCAAGTCACGGAGAGTTCGCTCAGGCCGCCCTCGGCGCCGTCGAGATGATTGCGGGCAAGCAGCCTGATGTCATCGCTCTTGGTCTCACCGCCGAGAAGAGCCTGGAGTCTTTCGAGTCCGAGATGCGCGAGGCTTACGAGACCCTCAGCGCCGAGTGCGAACTCGTCGTCACCCTATGCGACATCTACGGCGGCACCCCATTCAACGTGACTACCCGCTGCCTGCTCAACGGCATGAACATGGTTGCCTACACTGGCCTGTCCATGCCCGTTGCGGTCGAGCTCCTGCTCACCCGCGATGGCCTCGATTCCGCCGACGCGGTCCGTGCCCAGCTCACTGCCGCTCACGCCGGGGCCCAGCAGGAGATCAAGGCTCCCGCTCCGGCCGTGGAGGCAGACGAGGACGATTTGGACCTCTAGGCTCGTTAGCCCGTCGATTCGAGTGGCGCTCACCCGTATCCCCCGAGTGGGCGCCTCGATCGAGCAGAGCATTCGTAAACGGTACTGAAGGAACGTGCAAACGAAAAGGAGAACATCATGGCACTCAAACTCGTCGACATCGATGACCGCCTGATCCACGGTCAGGTCGCCACCACTTGGATTCCCGACTTCGGCATCGAATCGGCAATCATTGTCTCGGATAAGGTCGCCAGCGACCCCGTCCAGAAGTCCGTCGCCGGCCTCGCCGCCCCCGACATCAAGGTCTCCGTCTTCGGTGTCGAGAAGTTCATTGAGGTCCTCAAGAAGACCGAGCTCAAGAAGGCCACGATGGTGCTCTTCACCAACCCCATCGACGCCCTCAAGCTGCACGAGAACGGCTTGCCGTTCGACTACCTGAACGTCTCCGGCATGCGCTTCAACGAGCAGCGTCATCGCCTGCACAAGAACATGTCCGTCACCGCCGAGGAAAAGGCCGCCTTCGAGGAGCTCATTGGCCTCGGCGTCGACTGCTGGATGCAGACCACCACGCGCGATTCCAAGGAGCCCGTGTCCGAGCTCCTCAAGAACTACTAAGTAAGTAACCATCTCCGGGCATGTGAACCCGGGGCGTGCCCATCGGAGGGAACGATGGGCGAATAGGGAAGGAGAGGCTTATGCTTCAGGCACTTCTGCTCGCCATCTGGGCGGGTCTGTGCACTTGGGACCAGTTCGGTCCCCACCTGGGCTTCCGCAAGCCCCTGCTGGCATCCGTCGGCGTCGGCATCATCCTCGGTGACATGACGACCGCCATCATGATCGGCGCGACCATGGAGCTCATGTGGCTCGGCGTCAACAACATCGGCGCTTATGTTCCGCCGGATGTCATCTCCGGCACCATCGTCGGTGCCGCCCTGGGCATCATGGGTTCCACCGACACCGCCAGCGCCATCGCCCTGGCAGTCGCCATCGGCATCCCCACCGCCACCTTGGTTCAGCAGCTGAACATCTTGGTCATGACCACTAACGTCTCGCTTGTCCACGGTGCCGACAAGGCCATCGAGTCCGGTAAGTTCAACGCCGTCAACAAGTTCTTCTGGACCGGCGCCCTGTGCTTCTTCCTGACCCGCGCCGTTCCCGTCTTCATCGCCACGGGCATCGGCTCCTTCGTGATCGAGGACATCATGGCCTTCCTGCAGAACCAGGTTCCGTGGGTCCTCACCGGCTTCTCCACCGCCGGTGGCATGATGCCCGCCGTCGGTCTGGCCATGCTCCTCACCATGATGATGAAGAAGAACATGTGGATCTTCCTGCTGCTCGGCTTTATCATGGCCGCCTTCCTCAACGTCCCGACCGTGGGCATCGCGCTCGCCGCTTGCGCCGCCGCCGGCGTGTGGGACGTCATTACCGAGGGCCAGAAGAATCAACCCGCCCCTGCCGCCGCCTCTGCCGCCGGCTCCGATGATGACGAGGAGTACGATCTCTAATGGGTAAGATCTCCAACTCCACCCTGAACAAGGTCCTGCTGCGCACCCAGGGTTGCCAATTCGCGCACAACTACGAGCGCATGCAGTCGCTGTCCCTGACCTACTGCTTTGCCCCTGTCCTCGAGGAGCTCTACAAGGACGCCCCCAAGGAGGAGCGCGTTAACGCCATGAAGCGCCACCTCGAGTACTTCAACACCCACCCGCTCGCGATCCCCTTCATCCTTGGCATCACCGCCGCCCTGGAGGAGACCACGGATGAGGATCAGAAGGACACCGTCGTCGGCATCAAGACCTCCCTCATGGGTCCCTTCGCCGGCCTTGGTGACTCCCTGCTGAACCTCACCTGGTTCCCGATCGCCGGCTCCATCGGCGCATCTATGTGCGTCGACAACGGCTCCATTGTGGGTCCGCTCGTGATGTTCTTGCTCATCAACCTGCTGTACTGGCCGCTGAAGTACTTCGGCCTGCACAAGGGTTACGAGATGGGCATGGAGCTCGTCGAGAAGGCGGGCGTCCAGGTCTTCGACCGTCTGGGCAACCTCGCCAACGTGCTGGGCGTCATGGTCACCGGCGGCCTGATCGCCACGACCGTTAAGCTCAAGCTTGCCGTGCAGTTCGCCTTCGGTGAGGGTGACCCGCTGGTGCTTCCAGGACCAGCTCGATAAGGTGTTGCCCTTCCTGCTGCCTGTCGTTCTGACTTTCATCTGCTATCGCCTGCTCAAGAAGGGCCAGGGCAAGAACTCCGCCCAGATCATCATCGGTCTGATTGTGTTCTCCCTTGTGTTCGCCGCTATCGGTTTCTACTTCCCGGCGTTCAAGATCTTCGCCTAATCGCGAGCTTATCAAAAGGCAAATCGTTTGATGCCCGCGCCCCGCATGCCGGGCGCGGGCCTCGTTGTCTCATGTGCTCTCCATCGTGCGCGATCGGGGTGCGCTCCATTATGCCCATGTGCCTTTGGCGTATCGCCATCTGGCAAATCCAGCTATCGAAAGGATGCCAATGAGAACCGTCCTCGTGCTCATGGATACTCTGCGTCGCGACGTCCTGTCGTGCTACAACCCCGCAACCGACGTCCAGACCCCCAATCTCGATGCCTTTGCCGAGCGTTCCTGCGTGTTCGACAACCACTGGATCGGCTCGGCTCCCTGCATGCCTGCCCGCCGCGACATCCTCACCGGTCGCTACAACTTCCTCGAGCGCCCCTGGGGCCCCATCGAGCCCTTCGATGTGACGCTGCCGGCCTGCCTGCGCGCGAACGGCAACTTCTGCCACATCACCACCGACCACTGCCACTACCTACGCACCGGTGGCGAGGGCTACCTCCAGGAGTTCAACACCTGGGATTACTACCGCGGCCAGGAGGGCGACCCGTGGGTCAGCCGCATCGATGAGCCGAATAACATGCCCGAGACCTTCTACGGGCGCGTGCGCGAGCAGTACCAGAAGAACCGTCAGCTCTGGCCCAACGAAGAGGACATGCCGAGCCCCAAGACCTTCCAGTCCGCCTGCGACTGGATCGACGGCAATGCTGGGGCCGACGACTTCTTCCTTATGGTTGAGGCCTTCGACCCGCACGAGCCCTTCGATGTGCCCGACAAGTACATGGAGATGTACGGCGGCACTGGCGAGCTCGACCGCGACTACTTCGAGATTCCTGAGTACAAGCGCGTCTCCGCCACCGACGTCAACAAGGGCGCGGAGGACTACCTGCAGCGCCGCTACAAGGCCCTCGTCACCATGACCGACCGCTGGTTTGGTAGGCTCATCGACAAGCTCGAGGAGCGCGGGATGCTGGACGATACCATGGTCATGGTCACCACCGACCACGGCTATTTCCTGGGCGAGCGCGACTACATGGGCAAAAACTACATGCACCTGTATAACGAGCTCGCGCATCTGCCGTTCATTGTGCACTTCCCGGGTAACGCCCGCGCCGGCGAGCATGCCCGCCAGCTCACTCAGGCAATCGACATCATGCCCACGGTGCTTGAAGCCCACGGCTGCGAGATTCCCGCAGATGTGTGCGGCACCTCCCTCGTGCCGCTCATGACGGATGCTGACGCGCCCACGCGTGGCTACGCCCTGTACGGCGTGCACGCCATGACCGTCAACGTCACCGACGGCCGCTACACCTACTTCCGCGCGCCGGTCGCCGGCAACCAGCCGTGCTTCGAGTACACCGCACTGCCGCACACCATCCGCAAAAAGATGGGTTCGGACTGCCCGGAGGAGATTGAGTGTGGCCGCTACTTCAAACGCACCAAGTACCCGCTGTTCAAGATCCCCTGTAAGAAGCCGGCCCAGATCGAGGGAGCCACGCCGCTCGCCGAGGTCGAGCAGACGATGCTGTTCGACCTTGAGAGTGACTACGGCCAGGTTAATAATCTCGCCGGCAAGGACGACCACGCCGAACAGCGCATGATTGACCTGCTGCTGCGCGGCCTGGAGGAGCATGAGTCCCCGGCCGAGCAAAAGGAGCGCCTGGGCTTGGCCTAAGATTCATGCGGTGATTGTGCGGGCCGGATGCGCCGCCTCGGGTAAGGAGGTGGTTTCCGGCCCGATGAGTGAGGGCTAGCCTGTGCGAAGGGGGGGGTATGTGCCATGTGCGCGAAGCATATTGGCTTTTTGATAAAACCGGCATCGAGTGCTTGCAACATGCGGTGCAGGTACTGTTTTTACTGCGATGTCGCTGCTCATCGCGAGGAGCGGAGCGCCCGCGTCATGGGCGAAGACGTGGCAAGTGCCATCATCGACCGTGCACTCGCCGTGGCGAGTGATGCGCACATTTCTTTCGCCTTCCAGGGCGGCGAGCCCACCCTGGCCGGCCTTGACTTCTTCCATTCGTTCGTCGCGCGGGTGGAGGAGCGCCGTGAGAACCAGCGGGTGAGCTGGGCGTTGCAGACCAACGGCTACCTGATCGAAGAGGAATGGGCCGAGTTCTTCCGCGAGCACGGGTTCCTCATCGGAGTCTCGGTTGACGCTTATCGCGACCTGCACGATTCGATGCGTCCCGATGCGCACGGTGCCGCTACGTACGCGCGCGTCATGAGCGGCGTTCGCCTGCTGCGCGAGCGCGGCGTGGACGTCAACATACTCTCGGTCCTCACCTCGCAGATGGCGGCGCATCCACAGCGCGTCTTCTCCTTCATCAAGCAGGAGAAGATCACCCATATCCAGTTCATCCCGTGCCTGCCGGGCCTCGACGATGAGCGGGACACGTTCTCGCTCGACCCGCGTGCCTTCTCCTCGTTCTACCGCCGCTTGTTCGACTTGTGGTGGCGCGAGCTCGGTGCTGGGCGCTATGTGAGCATCTGGCTGTTCGAGAACGTCATGCAGATGGCGCTCGGGCAGTTTCCGTCGCAGTGCGGTATGCTCGGCCGCTGCGCTCCGCAGTTCGTGGTGGAAAGCGACGGTTCGGTGTATCCGTGCGACTTCTATGCGCTGGATGAGTACCGCGTGGGCGATATTCGCGTCGATTCCCTTGAGGCAATGGCGACCTGTGAGACCATGCGCATGTTTTTGAACGAGCCGCGTCGCGATTGCGCGCGGTGCGCCGATTGCCCCTTTGAGGGCATTTGCCATCGCAACTGCAAGCGCCTGAACATCGCCTATTACGATGCGGGCTACTGCGGGCTGCGTGAGTTTTTGGAGTACGCCTATCCCGGCCTGCAGCGCGTGGCTCGCATGTTCACGCGGCGCTGATCCTGCCCGGGTTTTGCCTCGTCGTAGTTGTGTGGGGCTCTGCGCCCCTCCCGCCTTGACCACTCAATCTTCATCCCGTTCCCGTGAGTTTGGAGTTCCCTATGCCCCAGCAACCCAACGTTCTCCTTATCATGTGCGACCAGATGCGCGGCGACTGCCTGGGTATCGACGGCCATCCGGACGTGCAGACGCCCTACTTGGACACGCTCGCCGCCGACGGCATGCTGTTCGAGAACGCCTACTCCGCCTGCCCGAGTTGCATCCCGGCGCGCGCCGCCCTCTTTTGCGGCAAGACGCCCGCGGGCACGGGCCGCGTGGGTTACCAGGACGGTATCGCGTGGGAGTACGACCATATGCTCGCGCAGGAGATGCGCGACGGCGGCTACCAGACCGCCGTGGTAGGCAAGATGCACGTGCATCCGCCGCGTTTGGGCTGCGGCTTCGAGCACATGCGCCTGCATGACGGCTACATCGGCCACTACCGCAAGGCGAACCTGCCGTACTGGATGCACCAGAACGTCTCCGACGACTACATGCGCTTCCTCAAAAATGAACTTGGCGAATTCGCCGACGTGAACGGTTCGGGCGTTGAGAACAACTCCTGGATCACCCATCCCTGGGCCTACGAGGAGCGCCTGCACCCCACCAACTGGGTGGTGGACGAGTCCATCCGCTTTTTGGAGACCCGCGATCGCACGCGCCCGTTCTTCCTCATGACGAGCTTCGTGCGGCCCCACCCGCCCTTCGACGCGCCGCAGACCTACTTCGATCTGTACCGCGACATGGAGCTGCGCGCGCCTGCCGCTGGCGATTGGGATGACGCCGATGCCACCGAGCGCGATGGCATGATCTTGGACAGCGTGCACGGCTGCCGCGACGCCGAGCTGCGCCGCGAGGCCATGGCGGGCTATTATGCCTGCATCACACATATGGACCACCAGATCGGCCGGCTCATCACGGCGCTCGAGAACGACGAGACCTACCACGACACCGTGATCGTGTTCTGCTCCGACCACGGCGAGATGCTCTTTGACCACAGTCTCTTTCGCAAGGTGTTGCCCTACGAGGGCTCCGCGCGCATCCCCTTCATCGTGCACGTGGGCAAAAACGTCGATGTGCCGGGCGGCGAGCGCGTTCGCGGCGTGAGCGAGAGCACGGTGGAACTCATGGACCTTATGCCCACCATCCTCGAGGCGTGCGACCTGCCCGTGCCCGAGGGCGTGGAGGGCGCCTCGCTCATGGGCGAGCTTACCGGCGCCGCGCCGCTGAACCGTGCATACCTGCACGGCGAGCACAGCGGCAGCCGCGAGCAGTCCAACCAGTGGATCGTGACCCCGCATGACAAGTACATCTGGTTCACACGGACCGGGGTGGAGCAGTATTTCGACCTGGACGCCGATCCGCGTGAGGAGCACGACCTCATCGACGCTCCGGAGCGCGCCGCGCGCATCGCCGTGCTCCGTGCCTGCCTGATTGAGGAGCTCGCTGGTCGCGAAGAGGGATATGTTCGTGACGGCGAGTTGGTGGCGGGACGTGCGCCCGCCGTTATGCTTGAGCGCCCCCGGCCCTCGCGCCTCCAACGTTAAGAGAAAGGCCTATCCATGGATATGAAGACGATCGGCATTGTGGTCGTAGTGGTTGCGGTCGGGTTCACCATTTACATGGAGGTCCAAAAGCGCACAACCTTCGCCAAGCTCGAGGCGTACCTGCGCGAGGGCGACCTCAACAACTACCTCAAGGTCCTGAACCGCCCGCTCACTAGCGTGCTGTACCCCAAGTACAACGTGCTTTTCATGCGCTTGAACGCAGCTCTTGCCATGGATGACGTCGAGGCATCCGAGCGCATCATCCGCGAGATGGGTTCGCTCAAGATGAGCGAGGAGCAGACACTCGCGCTGGCGGCAAAGGCGTTCTCCTTCTACGTGGAGATCGGGGATGAGCCCCACGCACGCGAGGTGCTCTCCTACCTCGAGGAGCACGGTGATCGCGAGGCTGCGCGTGCCGACCGTCGCACCTATGACGTCTTCCTCAAGGGCTCGTATGCCTATATCGACGAGATGGAGCGCGCGTTGTCGGAGGCGGCTGGCATGGAAGAGGCCCTGCTCTGCCAGATGCTCTCGGTTCAGTACGAGAACAAGGGTGACGAGGGGCGCGCCGCGTCCTATTGCGAGCGCGCTGAGCGGACGCTCGCAGCAGCCATGCCTGACAAGTAGGGAAGAGTCTAGGCGCTTCATATGCTAGCAATCGTATTCGCCATTGCGTTTTTCGCCTCTACCATTAGTGCCATCTGCGGTGTCGGCGGGGCATCATCATTAAGCCCGTGATGGGCGCCGTGGGTGTCGCCGACGTGGCGACCATCAACTTCCTGTCCGGATGCACCGCGAGGACAACATCGGGCACTTCGCCATGAGCGTTTCCACCGCGCTGCTGCTCGACGTCGTCTACGCGTGCATCTTCAACCAGGATTACTTCGCTAACTACTAGCGGCGTGTCGAGACGGTGCGCGGGCCATTGATGGACTCGGCAGGCAGATTGGCGGGGACGCCTAGCCCTTGGCGCAACGGTGCTCCGCATGAGCGGCGTAAATAGGGACATATCGCGCAGCAGCGTTCGAGATATGTAAAAGTCCACAACCATACGCTGCGGTTTTGAATGATACGAACGCTTGCAATTCGTTGCATAGGGTGTTGCTCGATCGATAGGAGCTTGTTCGGATGGGTCCTCAATACATCTTGGTCTTCGCGGTATGCTTCCTGGCGTCGCTTCTGGGGCCGCTCTGTGGCATCGGCGGCGGCGTGATCATCAAGCCCGTGGTCGACGCGATGAACGTCATGAGCGTGAGCACGGTGAGCTTCCTCTCGAGCATGTCGGTGCTCATCATGTCGCTCTCCACGCTCGCGCAGAACGCGGCGAGCGGGCAGTCTGATATCGACGCGCGGGCGATGTCGCCCATCGCCGTCAGCTCCGCGGTGGGCGGCGTGATCGGCAAGATGTTGTTCAACCGGCTGGGGTCCGTGTTCCCCGACGCCGAGCTCGTCGGCGCGGTCCAGGCCGCCGTGCTCATCGTGCTCGCCGTCCTCGTGCTGGCCTACACGCTCAACAAGGCGCGCATCAAGGGCCTCAAGCTCGAGAATGCGTGGGCGCAGGCGCTCATAGGGTTCTGCGCCGGGGCGTGCTGGTCCTTCCTCGGCATCGGCGGCGGCCCCTTCAACCTGGCCATCCTCGTCTTCTTCTTCGCCATGGAGAGCAAGCCCGCCGCGCAGGCGTCGCTGTTCATCATCGCGTTCTCGCAGACGGCGAGCCTCATCTACACGCTGGCCACGGGCAGCGTGCCCGCGTTCCTCCCCGTGGTCCTGCTGGGCATGGCGGCGATGGCGGTGCTTGGGTCGGTCGTGGGGCGCCGCCTGCTGCGCCGGATGGACTCGGCGGCGGTCGATAAGCTCTACGTGTTCGCCCTCGTGCTCATCATCGTGATCTGCACGTACAATTTCATCCGGTTCTCGGTGCTCTAGTTCTTCGCCCCGAAACGGGATGCCGCGATAATGGAGCTGGAGCGCGGGCCTTCCTCTTCTGCCTTGAGGAGGTCGCCGTGTCCCGCTCGTCTCATGAGCGCCGATGGTGTTGAAGTCCTCTTGGCAATAAGTCGCGGCAGCGTCAGCCGCCAATTCAAAAAAGCCACAGGCGGAAGGCAAACCGCTTCAAAGCAAATTCACCCTCCAACAAATAGTGGATCCCCAACAAAGTCTTTAGCCTGAGCGAGCAGAGTTAAGCAGGCGTCAACGTGTCGTCTCCCAAGCCCGGCAGAGCAGCAACCTTAATATATTTCGCCGCCGCTCTGCCGGCCCCAGGCGACTCCGCGCACTTTACCTGCGTAAACAATGTGAGTGAAATATGAATCTCGATGGATACGCCCGCAGCCGTGTATACTAGACAGCTGTGTGTAACCAGGGGAGTATTCTGGCTGGACAAAACGCCTGCTTAATAGGGTTGTCAGGTAGTTCGGACGCAATACAAGGCTGGAGAGCACGTCGTGTAAGTAGTGGTCCTCTAGGGGCGTACGCTCGGTGGTGTACGCATTGTCCCAAGACCACGCGAGAGTTGGGATCATATCTTGATCAGCATGATTCTCGGCCGCAAGATTGGCATGACCCAGGTTTGGGACGAGAACGACAACGTCGTCCCCGTCACGGTCATCCAGGCTGGCCCCTGCGCTGTCTCGCAGGTTAAAACTCAGGCAACCGACGGCTATGACGCCGTCCAGATCGGTTTCGGCGACATCAAGGCCAAGAACGTGAACAAGCCCATGGCTGGTCACTTCGCTAAGGCTGGCGTCGAGCCTGTCCGCTTCCTTCGTGAGGTCCGCGTCGAGAACGGCGAGGAGCACAAGGTCGGCGAGGTCGTTACCGTCGCTGATTTCGCTGATGTCGAGAAGGTCGACGTCATCGGTACCTCCAAGGGTAAGGGCTTCCAGGGTCGCATCAAGCGCTGGGGTCAGCGCCGCGGTCCTATGACGCATGGTTCTCACTTCCAGCGTCACCCCGGTTCTATCGGTCAGTGCGCCTATCCTGCGCGCGTCCTCAAGGGCGTCAAGATGGCCGGTCACATGGGTAACGAGCGCGTTACCGTCAAGAACCTTTCCGTTGTCCGCATCGATGCCGAGCAGAACCTCATCTTGGTCAAGGGCGCTGTCCCGGGTGCCAAGAATGGTCTCGTCGCCATCCGTATGGCCTAAGGGCCCAGCCCATTTAGCCCAGCGTCATACCAAGGAGAACACTTAAATGGCAAAGTTTGAAGTAAAGAACAGCGAGGGCAAGAAGGTCGCCGAGGCCGAGCTCGCCGCTGAGGTGTACGGCATCGAGCCGAACATCCACGTTATGCACCACATCGTCAAGTGCCAGATGGCCTCTTGGCGTCAGGGCACCCAGTCTGCTAAGGGTCGCTCTGAGGTTTCCGGTGGCGGCAAGAAGCCTTGGCGTCAGAAGGGCACCGGCCGTGCCCGCCAGGGTTCCATCCGTGCTGCCCAGTGGCGTCACGGTGGCGTTGTCTTCGCCCCCAAGCCCCGTTCCTACGCTAAGCGTATGAACAACAAGGAGGTCAAGCTGGCTATGCGCTCCGCGCTGTCCGCCAAGCTGGCCGATGGCGAGCTCGTGCTCGTCGACGACTACGGCTTCGAGAAGCCTTCCACCAAGGCTGCCGTCGCCATGCTCAAGGCTCTCGGCCTTGAGGGTAAGCGTCTGACCATCATCGTTCGCGATGAGGACGTCAACGCCTACCTGTCGTTCCGCAACATTCCCAAGACGTTCATCATCACTGCCGACGAGGCCAACACCTACGATCTCGTCAACAACAACGCTGTGCTGATGCCCGCCGACATCGCCGCTCACTTCGGGGAGGTGCTTGCATAAATGACCGCCCACGAGATCATCATCCGTCCGATCGTGTCCGAGCGTTCCTTCTCCGGCATGGAGCAGAACAAGTACACGTTCGAGGTCGCCAAGGATGCTAACAAGTATCAGATCAAGGACGCTGTCGAGGAGATCTTCGGCGTCAAGGTCGTTCGCGTGAACACCCTGACGGTCAAGCCCAAGACCAAGCGCGTGCGCTATGTCGCCGGCAAGACCCGTTCTTGGAAGAAGGCCATCGTCACGCTGGCTGAGGGCGACACCATCGAGGTCTTTGGCAACCAGGCCTAAGACTCGCTGCTGTTGAGTGAGCTCATGCCTCCCAAATAGGGGAGGCGAGAGCTCAAGGTTTTGGGCGTATTAAATGGACACGCCCGGAACCGTGTATACGTCCGGTGTCATCGCACCCGAGGCAGAACCTCGAATCCCTGTCTGCGATGGCTAACGGATTCCTACTGAAAGGGATTGTAATGGCTGTAAAGCACCTTAAGCCGACCTCCGCTGGTAGGCGTTGGCAGACGATCTCCGATTTCTCCGAGATCACCTGCACCAAGCCCGAGAAGTCTCTTCTCGAGCCCCTGCCCAAGAAGGCCGGTCGTAACAACAACGGCCGCATCACCACCCGCCACCAGGGCGGCGGCGTGAAGCGTCGTTACCGCGTGATCGACTTCAAGCGCAACAAGGACGGCGTGCCCGCCAAGGTTGCCACGATCGAGTACGATCCGAACCGTTCCGCTCGCATCGCTCTGCTGCACTACGCTGACGGTGAGAAGCGCTACATCCTGGCTCCCAAGGGCCTCGAGGTCGGTCAGACCATCATGTCCGGTTCTGACGCCGACATCAAGCCGGGCAACGCTCTGCCCCTCGCCGACATCCCCGTCGGTACGCTCATCCACGCTGTCGAGTTCCAGCCGGGCAAGGGCGCCGCTATCGCCCGTTCCGCCGGTAACTCCTGCCAGCTGATGGGTAAGGAGGGCAAGTACGCTATCGTCCGTATGCCTTCCTCCGAGATGCGCCGCATCCTCGTTACCTGCCGCGCCACCGTCGGTGAGGTCGGCAACGCCGATCACGCCAACATCGTCATCGGCAAGGCCGGCCGTAAGCGTCACATGAACGTGCGCCCGACCGTCCGCGGTACCGTCATGAACCCTGTCGACCACCCGCACGGCGGTGGCGAGGGCAAGAACCACACCTCTGGTCGTCCCTCCGTTACCCCCTGGGGTAAGCCGACGAAGGGCCTTCGTACGCGCAAGAAGAAGAAGGTCTCGAACCAGCACATCATTCGTCGCCGTAAGAAGTAATTTCGGATACCGAGTTTTAGGAGAAAGCACTTATGAGCAGAAGTCTCAAAAAGGGCCCGTTCGTGGAGACTCGCCTTCTCTCGCGTATCACCGCGATGAACGAGGCTGGCAAGAAGGACGTCGTGAAGACCTGGTCCCGCGCGTCCACCATCTTCCCCGAGATGGTTGGTCACACCATCGCCGTCCACGACGGCCGCAAGCATGTGCCCGTGTATGTTACCGAGTCCATGGTTGGTCACAAGCTCGGCGAGTTCGCGCCGACTCGTACGTTCCGTGGCCACAAGGCCAAATAGGGGGTTAACCGTAAATGGCAACTAAGTCTATTGAAACTGAGGCCACCGAGGTTCGCGCCGTCGCTAAGTACGTGCGTGTTTCCCCCAGCAAGGCCCGCCTGGTGGTCGATCTGATCCGCCGCAAGCCTGTCGCTCAGGCCTTCGACATCCTCCACTTCTGCGACCGCGCCGTCGCCGTGGATGTCGAGAAGGTTCTCCGTTCCGCCGTTGCGAACGCCGAGAACAACAACGGTCTGCGTGCCGACAACCTGGTTGTCGCCGCTGCCTATGTTGACGAGGGTCCGACGCTTAAGCGCATCCGTCCCCGCGCCAAGGGTTCCGCTTCTCGCATTCTGAAGCGTACTTCCCACATCACCGTCGTCGTTGCTCCTCGAAAGGAGGCGTAAAGCTGTATGGGTCAGAAAGTCTACCCCACCGGCTTCCGTCTTGGCATCACCGAGAACTGGCGCTCCCGCTGGTTCGCAGAGAAGGATTACGCTAAGACCCTCGGTAACGATCTCGAGATCCGCAAGTACCTCGAGAAGCGTCTTTCCCGCGCAGCTGTCTCCCGCGTCGAGATCGAGCGCGCTGGCGACAAGGTGAAGGTCATCATCCTCACCGCTCGCCCCGGCGTTGTCATCGGTAAGAAGGGTGCCGAGATCGATACCCTCCGCACCGAGCTCGAGAAGGTCGCTGGCGTCTCCAAGGGCCAGCTCTCCGTCGACGTTGTCGAGATCAAGCGCCCCGAGCTCGACGCCAACCTCGTTGCTCAGTCCATCGCCGAGCAGCTCGAGGGCCGCGTTGCCTTCCGTCGCGCTATGCGCAAGGCTGTCCAGTCCGCCCGCAAGGCCGGCGCCAAGGGCATCCGTATCCAGTGCTCCGGTCGTCTCGGCGGTGCCGAGATGGGCCGTCGTGAGTGGTACCGCGAGGGTCGCGTGCCTCTGCACACCCTCCGTGCCAAGATCGACTACGGCACGGCTGTCGCCAGCACCACCATGGGCGCTTGCGGCGTGAAGGTCTGGATCTACCTGGGCGAGAAGCTCCCGGGCCAGCCTGTTCCCAACCCTGCACTCGAGGGCTCTTCCCGTCCTCGTCGTCGTAACTCCGAGAGGAGGGGTCAGTAGTGCTTGCCCCTAAGCGTATTCTTCACCGCAAGGTGCAGCGTGGCTCCATGAAGGGCCAGGCCAAGGGTAATACCGAGCTGCATTTCGGCGAGTTTGGTATCCAGGCTCTCGAGGCCCATTGGATCACCAACCGTCAGATCGAGGCCGCTCGTATTGCCATGACCCGCTACATGAAGCGTGGCGGTCGTGTCTACATCACGATCTTCCCCGATAAGCCCATCACCAAGAAGCCTGCCGAGACTCGCATGGGTTCTGGTAAGGGTAACCCCGAGGAGTGGGTGGCCGTCGTCAAGCCCGGCCGCATCATGTTCGAGGTCAAGGGCGTGCCCGAGGAGGTCGCTCGCGAGGCTCTGCGTCTTGCACAGCACAAGCTTCCCATCAAGACCAAGATTGTTGCTGCCAAGAACGCTGAGCAGCGCATCGAGAAGGAGATGGCTGAGGAGGCCGCTCTCGAGGCCAAGTGGGCTGCTGAGGACGCCGCCGCCGCCAAGGAGGAGAACTAATGAAGCCCGCAGAGATTCGTGAGCTCTCGGACGCTCAGCTCGTTGAGAAGCTGAAGGAAATGCGCGCCGAGCTCTTTAACCTTCGTTTCCAGATGGCCACCAGCCAGCTGGACAACACCGCTCGCGTCAACACCGTGAAGAAGGACATCGCTCGCGTCCTCACGGAGCAGCGCGCCCGCGAGATCGCAGCGGAGAAGTCCGCTGTCGCCGAGTAGGACCTAAGGAGAGAACATGACTGATTCGCGTAACTCGCGTAAGGTCCGTACGGGTGTCGTTACCTCCGTCTCCGGTGCCAAGACCATTGTTGTCACCATCACCGAGCGCAAGCGTCACCCCAAGTACGGCAAGATGATGACCAGCTCCAAGAAGCTGCACGCTCACGACGAGGAGTGCACGGCTGGCGTGGGCGACACCGTCCGCGTTATGGAGACCCGTCCTATGTCCAAGATGAAGCGTTGGCGCCTCATCGAGGTCGTCGAGCGCGCTAAATAAGCAGTCGCTCTTACGACTTGTACGTTTCCGAAGATGTGCGTATGCCTGGCTTGCATACCACGGGCCGTATAAAGGCTGCGCACCTCTCTTCGGTTCTTAGTTCGGAGGAACATCTACCATGATTCAGATGCAAACCATGCTGAACGTCGCCGACAACTCCGGCGCTCGCAAGATTCGCTGCATCAAGGTGCTTGGCGGTTCCAAGCGTCGTTATGCAGGCATCGGCGATGTGTTCATCGGTGCTGTCCAGGAGGCTACCCCTGGCGCCAACGTCAAGAAGAAGGACGTTGTCCGTTGCGTCGTCGTTCGCACCGTTAAGGAGATCCGCCGCAAGGATGGCTCCTACATTCGCTTTGATGAGAACGCCTGCGTTGTCATCAACAACGATGGTTCGCCCGTCGGCACCCGTATCTTCGGGCCCGTCGCTCGCGAGCTTCGTGACAAGAAGTACATGAAGATCGTCTCGCTCGCTCCCGAGACCCTGTAGTTAGGGGAGATATATGTATATCAAGAAGGGCGATAAGGTCCAGGTTCTCTCTGGTAAGGATCGCGGCAAGCAGGGCGTTGTCCTGCGTGCTCTCCCCGCCGAGAACAAGGTCGTTGTCGAGGGCGTTTCGGTCGTCAAGAAGGCCGTCAAGCCCAACGCTGCCAACCAGCAGGGCGGCATCGTTTCGCAGGAGGCTCCCATCGACGCCTCCAACGTCAATCTCGTCTGCCCCGAGTGCGGTAAGGTTACCCGCGTCGGTCACGAGAAGGACGGCAAGAACAAGCTGCGCGTCTGCAAGAAGTGCGGCCACAAGTTCTAAGCTGCCCGCAACATCAAGTTGCTAGCAAAGGCCCGGATGCCACGGCACCTGGGCCTTTTTCTATCCCCACTCGATGGCTTCGGTTCTACCGTCCCGTCATTCCGGTTGCATCCAGTTTTCGGTGCCGTCTCGAATCGAGTGCCGCCAGGTGATACCCTGTCGCGTTTCGTCGGCTTCGGGGACAAAAGTCGGGACAACTCCAAAAACTATTTTCGAACTCAGGGCTTTGAGTTTTTGTTTTTGTCCCAAAGGGCGCGGCGGGATGCCTTTGGAGGCTCGATAGCGCCGAAAACGCCCGTTTTGAAACTTAAATGCCTTTTCGCGTGCAAGCCGCCAGCTGCAATAGGAAGTGAATCAACGCAGGTGGCTTTCAAGCAGTTTGCAAAACTGCAGGTCGCAGGTCTTCATTGCCAGTAGGAGAAATGAGTAGTCTCAGGTGGCTTGCCCATGAGTTGACGAACGGGATTTGAGATTACGCTGACGTCCGGAAACGCTTCGAGCACGGCGTTACGTTTTTGGGGTTTGGGCGTAGCCCCTGCACCCGCGAGCGCGGGCCTTAAGCCCGCCGAGAGGGTGACGCGTCGAAAACGAAGGGGAAAGAGAGAAGGGGGCGTCCCTATCATTCAGGTTGCGACCGAAGAAGACAAGGAGACCCCCTGAGCCTGAATGATGCCCCACAGACCGCGTCCGACCGAGCTCAAGCCGAGCTTTTCCTGACGTCCGCCTTCGCGAAGATGATGGCTGGATTGGCTATGGATTGGCAACACTTATTTGGACGATTCCGGGAGGGACGGCCCCGCCTCCCTGAACTCGACCGGCGACATGTAGCCCAGCGTCGAGTGGATCCTGAAGTTGTTGTACCAGTGCACGTAATCCAAGAGCTTGGCTCGGAGCTCGCGCGTCCCTCCTCGGTCCTTCGGAGTGGCCGACGATCTCCCCGTTGCAGAGGTCGACGAGCAGGCAGACGTAGTTCCACGACGCCCCGACGCGCACGCAGGCCAAGTCGCTGCATATATGGGTGCACGGCGCCCTGCCGCCGAAGCCGCGCGCGACGACGTTCGACACGTCGGCCTCGTTGACCGCCCCGGGGTGCACCTTGAACCTCTTCCTGCCGTATGCGCCGGCCAGGCCGTTCTCCCTCAAGATGCGGCAGACGCGGCGCCGGCTGACGGTAACGCCCGACCTCCCGGGCGACGCCTTGATCTTGCGCGATCCGTTCCGGCCCTTGCTGGCGGCGTGCGCCGCCGCGGCCGCCGTCGCCCCCGACATTAAGGTCCTCAAGGGCCGCGTCGTCTCCGGCGACCAGTTCGTCTCGCCCGCGGAACAGAAGGAGCGAATCCTCGCGGCCTTCGGCGACCTGTGCTGCGAGATGGAGGGCTGCACCATCGCGCAGGCCTCCTATCTCAACGGCGTGCCCCTCGTCGTCGTGCGCGCCATCAGCGACAAGCCCTGCGCCGAGGGCCGGGTCGTCGACTACAACACCTTCGAGAAGAAGGCCGCCTGCGACTGCGCCCGCATCGCCGCGCGCATGGTTAAGCTTTAGGCCCGGCGCGCCGGGGCCCTTTCCAAAGCGAAGTGTCGAGCCGAAGTGTTGAGCGTCGGCCCTGAATGTTCAATGGCCGTTGTTTTCTGCCCCTCAAGTGGTGGACTTTTCCTCGGAGCTGTTGATTCCCCCACGCGCCCCCTTCCGTTCTCTGTTCTCCCCTTATACTCCTTGTACGAGGAGGTAAGAAGTCATGGACAAGACCACACAGGACAGCTTGGCAAAGAAACCCGTCGACATGAGGGACAGGATTCTCGAGCATCTCGAGGCCCTCACCTCTGCCGTCTCGCTCGACGACCTTGCCCGTCTGTCCACCTCCGACATCGCCGAGACGCTCATCATCTCCAGGAGCCTGGCGAGCCAGTACCTCAACGACCTTGTTCGCGCCGGTCTTGTGGTTAAGGTGGCGGGCAGGCCTGTCCGTTATTTTCATCGCCGCGCGTTCCAGAAGCGTTTTCAGGTAAAGCTCTCTGCAAGCGAGTATGCCTCGCTCGCCGACCTCATCCAGGCGACGGGAATCGCCGATCACCGCGACTTCGCGCGTGCCGTGGGCTTCGACATGAGCCTCAGCTCCGTTGTCGAGCAGTGCAAGGCTGCGGTTCAGTACCCTCCGTTTGGCCTGCCCATCCTCTTGAGCGGCGGCGTGGGTGTCGGTAAGTCTTTCCTTTCTCGCCTTGTGTACGAGTACGGCAAGAACCAGGGCTTGCTGTCCCGCGACTCCTCCTATGTGCGCATCGACTGCGCTGGGGTCCCGGACGCCGCCTCGTTCAACGGGCTTCTTGACGAGTCGATCGCGAAAGCGCGCGGGGGTGTGGTCTTTGTCAACGGCATCGAGGCACTCTCTCCCTCTGCGATGGAGCACTGCCTTGCGACGGCCCTCGGGCTCGATGCCTCCCAGGATGCGCCGCGCGCTCGCCTCGTTCTTTCGACGACGCTATCCGCCGATGACCTGAAGGTTTCCTCGGCCTACAGCAAAATGCCCATCTGTGCCCGCGTTCCCTCACTCAAGGAGCGGACCCCCGAGGAGCGCGAGGATCTCATCTTGAGCTTCCTGCGCAGCGAGGGGTGCCGAATCGGTTCTGATGTGAAGATCAGCCGCGGCGCATACCGTTGCCTCGTGAACGCGGACTTTTCCGATAACATCGCCGGCTTGCGCGCCTGCGTGACGAACTGCTGCGCCAAAGCGTTCCTCAATCGCGAGGGCGACTACGTCGTCGTTCGCCCGTATCTTCTTCCCAGCGGGCTCCTCTCCTCCGCGCAGATCGATCAACAGCCCGACGATGGCGTTCTGATCGACGCGTCTCTGGATGCCGCCGAGAGCACAGGGCCGGTCGAGCAGGCGCTCGATGCCCTGTGCTCCCTCGATGAGCGATTCTGCGCCGGGGAGCTCTCTGTCTCCGAGCTTGTCTCGCAAGCTGTCTCCGCTGTGCGCGGCGTTGAGGATCACTTGATCTTCGACCACGGCGTCGCCTCCTCGAGGTCGCGCGCCTTCGAGCGCGTCGTGGGCGCGGTCCTTGCCGACGCAGGCTCTTCTTATGGCATCGAGCTTTCGAGGAAGGTCGCTTTTCTACTGGCCCAGGAGATTTGCCTGCAGTTGTGGCCGGGTATCGGCCTGGCTAAGCGAAAGTCTGCCTGTGCGGAGCAAATCTCCCATCTCCTCGGTGCCGTGACCTCCGAATTGCCGTTTGCCTCGAGTGTCTCCGATCAGGTCGCCGCAGACGTGGAAGGGGCGCTGGGAATCTCGCTCGATCACTTCACGAAGACGCTTCTGACGCTGTGCGTCGCATCGGAGTCTCGCGATGCGAAGACCCTTCGGACGCTCTGCGTCATCCTGTCCCACGGCTACTCAACGGCGACGAGCATCGCCGACGCGGCGAACCGTATGCTCGGCATGCATGTGTACGAGGCTGTCGACATGCCCTACGACCAGCAGCTGAAGGACATCGTCGGTCCGCTCCAGCGCCTCGTCGACCGCCATTCCTACTGCACCGGGGTCGTGTTCCTCGTCGACATGGGCTCCTTGGAGGAGGCCTATAAGGCCCTCGAGAACGTTACCGACTCCACTATCGGCGTGGTGAACAACGTCTCTACCGGTCTTGCGCTCGAGATCGGGGTCGGGCTGCTCGGCGGCAAGTCCATCGCCGAGGTTCTTGGCGATGCGACCGCCGCGTGCGTGACGCACTGCAAGGTGATCGAGCGCGTCAACCGTGAGGACGCCATCGTCTTCTGCTCCGAGTCCGGGGTCGACGCCGCGGAGAGGATACGCCAGCTCGTCTCGCAGAGCCTCCCGCGCACCATAGGCGCGCGCCTGCTCACGAGGCCCTTCAAGCAGCTCGTCGCGAACGGGTCGAACGACGCCGTTTTCTCCGAGCACCGCGTCTGCGCCGTCATCGGCACGGGAGACCCCGGGGTCGCTTCCGTCCCCTTCGTCGCCCTCGAGGACATCATGTCGACGGCGTCCGCCTCTAAGGTTGATGCCGTGTTCGGCAGGTGGCTTGACGCTTCCGAGCTCTCTTCTTTCCACGAGAAGCTGCTCTCGAACATGACGCTGCAGAACGTCATCCGCTCCATCACCATCCTCGACCCGGAGCGGCTATTCCATGAGATCGAGAGCGCCGTGCACGAGCTTCAGCGCAGGACAGGCGAGAAGATCGGCAGCAACGCCATCATTGGGCTCTACGTTCACCTCTGCTGTCTCGTCGAGCGCCTTGTTACCAGAAACCCCATTGAGACCTACGTTGGCCAGGACCGCTTCGAGGAGGAACGCGCCGATTTCATCGAGTCCTTCAGGCAGAGCTTCTCGAGCATCTCGACGCGCTATCGCGTAGAGGTTCCCGTAAGCGAGATCGCATATGTCTTCGACTACATAAGCGTGAGCGCCGCCCCGGCGCGAGAAGAGCGCCTCGGCTCCTCGGACCTCCTGCTCGACGAGTGACCTTCCCCACGCCGCCGCAAGCTGACCGCGCGTCCTCAATAATCCGATAACCCCTTGCCCGGCGCGAATCCGGATAGCGCCGAGGCAGTACCGAACGCAAAACTTCATTTGATAGGAGCAAACATGAGTGTTGTTATGGCACGAATCGACAATCGCCTGCTTCACGGCATCATCGTGACGCAGTGGGCCCCGGTGTCGGGCGCGACCCGAGTCATGGTCATCGACGACAAGGTCGCCGGCGACGAGGTCCTGAAGTCCACCATGAGGATGGCGCGCCCCGCGGGCATGGCCGTTTCGATCATCTCCGAGCAGACCGCGCTCAAGAACTTCGCCGCGGGCAAGTACGACCGCGAGAAGGTCTTCGTCATCGCCAAGGAGCCCGAGACGATGCTTCGCCTGGTCGAGTCGGGCGTCGAGCTCCCGTCGCTGGTCGTCGGCGGCTCGCTCGTCAAGGAGGACGGCATCCAGCTCACCCAGCGCGCCTACGCCTCCGCCGAGAACGTCCAGAGCTACAAGGCGCTCATCGCCCGTGGCGTCAAGGTGACGGCCCAGTTCGTGCCCGCCGACAAGCCCGTCTCCGTCGCAGACCTCATCTAAGGGGGAAATATGGTCAACTTCACTATCCTGCAGGTCGTCCTTTTGACCCTGCTGGCCTTCATCAAGCACGTGGACTACTACGGCATCCCGATGATCTTCGTCAATTACGCCGTTTTCTGGGGCCTCATCACCGGAGTCGTCATGGGCGACTGGAAGACCGGCCTTGTCATCGGCGGCACCATTCAGCTCATGCAGCTCGGCGTCGCGGGCTTCGGCGGCTCCTCCATTCCCGACTACGGCACGATGGCCATCATCGCCACCGCCTACGGCGTGACCCTGGGCTCCGACACGGGCCTCGCCATCGGCCTGCCGGTCGGCATGCTCGGCATCCAGCTCGACGTCGTCGCCAAGATCCTCAACGGCTTTGTCGTCGAGAAGTCCCAGAAGTTCTGCAACGAGGGTAAGTTCAATCAGATGAACGCCATCCTGTGGGTCTGCCCCGCGCTCTTCGGCCTGTGCGCCGCCCTGCCCGTCTTTGTCTCCGTGACGCTCGGCCAGCCCGCCGTCAACTGGCTCCTCGAGGTCATGCCCCAGTGGTTCCTCTCCGGCCTCACCCTCGCCGGCAAGATGCTCCCGGCCGTCGGTATCGCCATGCTGCTCCGCTACATGCCAACCGCCAAGTACTTCCAGTACCTGCTCGCCGGCTTCTTCCTCTCGGCCTTCCTGAACGTGCCCATCATCGGCGCCGCCATCGTCGGCGTTGCCCTCGCGATTGCGTTCTACCAGCGTGCCGAGAGGGACACCGAGCTCGCCGCCCACGCTTCCGCAGACGCCTTCATCGGAGAGGATGAGTAACCATGGAAAACGAGAACATCACCGCCGTCGCCGAGGGCAAGCCCTCCGGCTACAAGGTCACCAAGAAGGACCTGCGCAACGCGAACTGGCGCTGGCTCATGAGCGTGTGCACCTTCAACTACCAGACCCAGCAGGGCGCCTCAGTCGCCTACGCCCTCTCGCCGGTCCTGAGGAAGATCTACACGAACGACGAGGACTATAAGCAAGCGCTCAACAACCACTTCCGCTACTACAACACCCAGCCTTGGCTCGCCGCCATCATCCTTGGCGCCTGCGTGGCCATGGAGGAGCGCGACGGCCTAGCGGCGGCGGACGCCGTCCAAGACCTGAAGATCGGCACCATGGGACCGCTCGCCGGCGTTGGCGACTCCCTGCTCATGACCATGATCCCGACCATCATGGGCTCCATCGCCGCCTACATGGCCATCGAGGGCAACCCCGTGGGAGCCGGCATCTGGTTCGCGCTCATCCTGGCCATCTTCTGGGTCCGCATGCACGCCCTCGAGTTCGGCTACAAGCAGGGCGTGAAGCTCGTCACCGACTTCAGCGAGAAGCTTCCCAACCTCACTGCCGCCGCCTCCGTGCTCGGCCTCACCGTGGTCGGCTGCCTCATCGCCTCGGTCATCGGCGTCACCTGCCCGATTAGCTTCAGCTTCGGCGACGTCGCGATGGAGATTCAGCCGCTGCTCGACAAGATCCTGCCTGCCATGATCCCCGCCGCCATCACGGGAAGCGCGTATTACCTTCTTACCAAGAAGAACGCGAGCATGACGGCCCTCATCCTCGTGGTGATCGTCCTCGCGATGGTCGCCTCCGCCGCCGGCATCCTCGCCTAGCTTCGACCCAAGAGATTGGTGAATCAATGAGAAAGATAGTTGTGGCGAGCCATTCCCTTCTCGCCCAGGGCTTCAAGGACACCCTCGAGTTCCTTACGGGTAAGGGCGACGCCGTCAACGCCGTGTGCGCCTACGTGAACGACAACGGCGAGGGGCTCGACGCGGCGGTCGAGGCGGCTCTTTCGGGCACTGACGAGGTCGTCGTCCTCACCGACGCGTACGGCGGCAGCGTGAACCAGCGCTTTTCCCGCTTCGCCTCCGACCGGATCCACGTGATCGCGGGTGTCAACCTCCCGCTCGCCATGACGGTCGCGCTCGCGCGCCCCGACGAGAAACTCGACTTCGACGCCCTCGTCAACGAGGCGCGCCAGCAGATCATCTACGTGAACGGTGCCAGTTCCGCCGAGTGCGACGACGACGAATAGAGGAGGTCGACGATGAGAGAGTTCCTTAAGGACGTGTGGATGCACGGCGGTGAGGAAAGCCGCGCCATCACCCCCGAGAACATCACGGGCGAGAAGGGCCGCGCCGCCATGTCGGCCAGCCACCTCGGCGTCGGCCGCAAGGGCTCGTGCTGCGTGCCCCTTGAGTCCGGCGAGACCATCACGCTCGCGGACATCGAGGGCCCCGGCATCATCCGCCACATCTGGATGACCGTCCCCGACAAGACCGCCGCTGGCAGCTTCGTCATGCGTGACCTCGTGCTGCGCTTCTACTGGGACGACGAGGAGACCCCCTCGGTCGAGTGCCCTGTCGGCGACTTCTTCTGCAACGGCTTCGGTGAGCGCGCCATCGTCAACTCGATGCCCATCTGCGTGAACCCGACGGGCGGCATGAACTGCTACTTCGAGATGCCCTTCAGGAAGCACGCCAAGGTCACGCTTACGAGCGAGCACCCCGGGTTCATTAAGTACATCTTCTACACGTTCAACTACGCGCTCACCGACGTGCCGGACGACGCCATGTACTTCCACGCCCGCTTTAACCGCGAGCGCAGCACCCGCAGGGGCGTCGACTACACCGTGCTCGACGGCGTGCGCGGCAAGGGCTACTACGTCGGCACCTACATGGCCCTGTGCGCCCTGGAGCGCTATTGGTGGGGCGAGGGCGAGATGAAGTTCTTCCTCGACGGCGACGAGGAGTTCCCCACGGTCACCTCGACGGGAGCCGAGGACTACTTCGGCGGTGCCTGGGCCTTCCTCGACAGGCCGCCCCACGCGCTGCCCGAGGCGCAGTGCTTCAACACGCTGTTCGCCGGCTACCCGTACCGCTCGACGCGCGACGCCACGCGCGACCGCTTCAGCGCGGGCAAGCCGAACCCGAATCCGATGCTCGCGACTAACGACGACGCGCTGCCCAGGCACGGCCTCTACAGGTGGCACCTTTCCGACCCGATCTCGTTCAAGGAGGACCTGCGCGTGACGTTCCAGGACCTCGGCAACGACGACATCAAGCTCTACGAGCGCGAGGACGACATCTCCACCGTCGCCTACTGGTACCAAAGCGAGCCGCACGCCGTGCTCGCCCCGTTTGCCGCGAGGCAGGACCGCGTGCCCAGGTAGGGTTGCCTCGAAACAAGCCAACGTTATGGGCGCCCGCGGTTGACCATGACTGCGGGCGTCCCTTTGTAAGGAGGATCACATGAGCGAAAAGCAAATGAGGCTCGGCGCCCTCGAAGCCGGCGGGACCAAGATGGTCTGTGCCGTGGTGTCCGGCGACGGCGAGGTCCTCGACCGTATGGAGACCCCGACGCTTACGCCCGCCGAGACCGTCCCGCAGATGATCGAGTGGTTCACCGCCCGCGATGTGGACGCGTTGGGCATCGGCGCCTTCGGCCCGACCTGCGTCGACCCCAACGACGAGCGCTACGGCTCCATCCTCCAGACGCCCAAGCTCGCGTGGCGAGGCCATGGTCTTCGCGCCGCGTTCGCCGACGACCTCGGGATTCCGGTGGCCTACGACACGGACGTTAACGTTGCCTGCCTCGGCGAAGTGGTCTTCGGCTGCTGCAAGGGGCTCGAGGACGCCGTCTACGTGACCATCGGCACCGGCGTGGGCGCGGGCGTCATGTGCGCGGGCAGACTCCTTCACGGTATGCTGCACCCCGAGGCCGGTCACATGCTGGTAAGGACCCGTCCCACCGAGGAGGGACGCTGCGTCTGCCCGAGCCACGCGAGCTGTCTCGAGGGGCTCGCCTCCGGCCCCGCCATCGCCGCGCGCTGGGGAAAGCCCGCGGCCGAGCTCGCGGACAACGATGAGGTGTGGGCGCTCGAGGGGGATTATCTGGGGCAGATGTGCGCGAACCTCGTGCTCATGTACTCGCCTCGCCGCATCGTCCTCGGCGGCGGCGTGATGCACCAGGAGCAGCTCTACGGCATCGTCCGCAAGAAGACCCTCGAATATCTGGGTGGCTACATCCAGACCGCCGAGCTTAAGGACATGGAGAGCTACATCTGCGCCCCGGGCTGCGGCGGCGACCAAGGAATCCTCGGCGCGGCCGAGCTGGCAAGAAGGGCGCTCGCGTAACTTGCGCTCTCTCCGCCATACAACGCGTTAAGAAAAGACGAGCGCTTCTTGCCAATTGAGCGGCAAGAAGTGCTCGTCTTTTGCATTTGTTTTTGGGCAGGACGCCCCGCCTCCGCTAGAGTCCCTGGACCGCCACACCCACGAGGTTTGGACCGGTGTGGACAAGAAGCGCGGGGCTGATGTCGGAGCGGACGACCTCCACCGCGTTGGCCACGCGCTCGCACAGGGCCTGCTCCATACGGTCGTAGAAGTCGGCGTGGGCCGAGGTGCGGCTCGCGGCAAAGCGCACCTTGGGGTGCTTCTCGACGATGGCGGCGATGAGCTTGACCTCGGTGCGATGCGGTGCTTGCACAGCCATTTCGTGTGCGCGAGGCTGTTGGCTTTCTGGGCCACAGCAATCACCTTCCCCCTAGTATGATGACCTGAACAATCCTCATGCTAGGGGGAAGGTTTTTGTCGCGTAGCGGAAATTGGCCTCCACCCGCTGAGCGGGTGGCTTTCTATGCCGCGCGTGCCGCGCGGCACGGACTAAAGTCCATGAATAAAAACGAGGAAGGCCACGTCCGGCCTCCCTCGCAAAGGGTCTCTGATTACTCCCACTCATTGGGGACAGACTTAAATGAGTGCTCTTGAAATGCCGGCGCCTGGGGACGTTCTTTTTCTGTCTGCAGTTTGGAACGTTCCTTTTCTGTCGGCAGTTTGGGACGGTCCTTAGAGCTGCAGCGCGCCATGAGCGATGAGGCGAAGCGGATCATCCTGTCTTTTGAGTTCTAAGCATAAGCTCCTGTCTCTGAGCAATGACCGGTTCGCATTTGTGCGCATTTACGTGCGTGGGATTGCGTGAATATGCGTATAGATGCGCCGTTTACGGGATAAAAATGACCGTTTAGCGGTGAGATACGCAAAAACGCGCACAGAAGCGCGTGTTTGTGCGAATATAGAGCTGTCAGAAAGCAAGGCGTTCTATGACACAGGAGGCACATAATGGCAGATTCCAAGCAGGCTCCGCTCGACGCCGCGGCAGCCGCCAAAGCAGCGTTCGCTTCGGTCCAGGACAAGCCGTTCCCCGACGATATTTTTACGGCTCCCGAGCTCCATTGGGCCGTCATCGGTTGCGGCGTTATCGCCAACCAGATGGCTCAGTCCCTTGCTCTTGCCGGTCGCAAGCTTGCGGGCGTCGCCAACCGTACGCCGTCCAAGGCTCAGGCTTTTGCCGAGCAGTATGGCATCGAGAAGGTCTACGACACGGTTGAGGACCTCTACGCCGATCCTGGCATCGACGCCGTCTACATCACTACCCCGCACAACACTCATATCACCTATCTGCGCGCTGCCCTGGCAGCCGGCAAGCACGTGCTCTGCGAGAAGGCCATTACCCTCAATTCCGCTGAACTCGATGAGGCCCGTGCCATTGCCGCCGAGCACAACGTGGTCCTTATGGACGCTACCACGGTGCTCCACATGCCCTTGTATCAAGAGCTGCGTCGCCGCATGGATGCCGGCGAGTTCGGCCGCATGAACCTCGCTCAGCTCAACTTTGGTAGCTACAAGGAGTACGGCGACCTGACCAACCGTTTCTACAATCGCAACCTTGCCGGCGGTGCCATGCTCGATATTGGTGTGTATGCCCTGTCCGTCATGCGCCTGTTTATGGCGAGCCAGCCCGCCGAGGTCGTGTCTCTAGGCAACACCTGCGAGACTGGAGTCGATGTTGCGGGCGGCATCGTCTGCCGCAATGCCGAGCAGCAGCTGGGCGTCGTGAGCCTTACGCTTCACTCCAAGCAGCCCAAGCGCTCGGTCATCAGCTTTGACAAGTGCTACATCGAGGTCAACGAATATCCGCGTGCCGATCACGCGACCATCGTGTGGACTGCGGACGGCCACCGCGAGGAGGTCCACGCAGGCACCGAGGCTTACGCCCTGTGTTATGAGATGGCCGATCTTGAGAAGGCCGTTGCCGGCGACGACTCCAAGCGCGAGCTTCTGGATTATGCTTCTGATGTTATGGAGCTTATGACCAAGCTTCGCGCCGATTGGGGAGTCGTGTACCCCGAGGAGGAGTAAGCGATGCTTGCGGAAGATAGGCTCAACGCAATCGTGTCGATGGTGCAGCAGACGGGCTCGGTTACCGTACCGGAGCTTGCTGAGGCCCTGGGCGTGACGGCGTCTACCATTCGGCGCGACCTGCAGACGCTCAATCGCGCACACCGTATCGCCAAGGTGCACGGTGGGGCGACGAGCCTTGAGCGCGCGCACGTGACGCGCGACCTAACGCTTAATGAGCGCAGCGATCTCCATAACGACGACAAGGAACGTATCTGCGCCCGTGCGGCGGCGCTGGTGGAGCCCGAGAGCTTTGTGTACATCGACTCGGGCTCGACGACGCTCAGGCTCATCGAGCATCTTCCACACCTTGAAGGTGTCACCTATGTGACTGATTCCGTGCTCCATGCTCAGCATCTCGCTTTGCGCGGCATGCGTACCGTGGTGCTGGGCGGCGAGCTCAAACCCGAGACCGAGGCGCTCGTTGGCCCCGATGCCTTGGCAACCTTAGACCGTTACAACTTCAACTGCGGCTTTTGGGGCTCTAACGGCATTGCCGCCGAGCAGGGCTTCACGGCGCCCGATATCGAGGAGGCGCAAGTAAAGCGTATCTCGATGCGCCATACGGCCAAGCGCTTCGTAATCTCGGACGCCAGTAAATTTGGCATGGTGGCGCCCGTCAAGTTCGCGGACTTCCGCGATGCAACGATTATTACCGCAGGCGAGGTCCCCGCCAAGTACCGGGCAATGGACAACGTCGTCACGGTCTAACGGCAGGGACGGGCTAAGGCCAAAACCACCGCGAAGGTGCCCGTCCCCATTGTGGTGGTTAGTAATGAAAACTGAGTAGTTTTCTCAATAGAAAAGCGGCAACGTCCATTACGGGCGTTGCCGCTTTCGTTGTCTACCGGTTTAGTCTAAATCTGTAACAACTGGACCGCTTAAAGTGGGCTAGGTGTTACTGATTGAAATACTTCCGAATTGCGCCGTTCCTTTGTCTCAATCTGTAACATTTGGGATCGATTTTGCCGAGTTATTGTTACAGATTGAGATTTTCCCTTGAGGGGGATTCGAATGTCTCGATCTGTAACAGATAGACCGGAAAATGGGCTCTAACTGTTACAGATCGAGACGTTTTGGGACCGCGGCTGAGTCATCGTGGCGGCATGACGTTTGACCAGATAAAACCTGTCAAAATAAACCTGTCCCTTTTTGGCAGGATTTAGGGCTCCCAGGGGCAGGGGGCTTCGATGTGGATGTGCTCGCCGGTTACGGGATGCGTGAAGGATACGCTGTGGGCGTGGAGCATCAGGCCGCAGGGACGCGGCGTTCCGTACAGGTCGTCGCCAATCAAGGGATGATGCTCGCTTGCCAGGTGCACGCGGATCTGGTGCTTGCGGCCGGTGAGCAGCTCGACATCAATATACGAGCGCGTAGGCAGGCCACGGCGGCTCTTAAGGCGCTTGAGTACCTTGACGCGCGTCTGAGACGGCTTGCCGCTGGCGCCAACGCGCATCTTGCGGCTATCGTGGCGGTCGCGGGCGATAGGCTTGTCGATGAGCTTCTCGTTCCAGTCGATTTTGCCCTCGGCGAGCGCTAGGTAGTGCTTTTCGAACGCGTGGTCGATAATCATCTGGTCAAAGGCGGGCTGCGTCTGCTTGTCGAGTGAGAACAGCACCACGCCGGTGGTGTCGCGGTCCAAGCGGTTGAGCGGCTGCATGTCGGTCGCGGCAAAGCCGTCGCCCATCGCCAGCAGCAGGTCGCTGGCGTAGTCGGTGAGCGTGCGCTCGCCGGTGCCGTCGCCGTGGACGATCATGCCGGCGGGCTTGTCGATGGCCATGAGCCAGGCGTCGCAGTAGAGGACTTGAGGTTCTTCGTTCACGTGTAAGCCTTTCGGTTAGCTGATTCCCACAAACATGCAGCCCGAGGTGGCACCGCGCAGGCGGGCGGCGGGCTTGCGGCCGGCTTGCGCTGCCTCGACGGCGCGGCGGACGCGAGCGGTGGCGCGGCCCACCTCATCCGTCTCGAGCAGCGTTCCGTCCACCATGAGACGACGGACGCCGGCGTCGAGCAGCTGTGGTACCTGCGGCGTAAGGTCGATGGGGTAGGCGTCGTACAGGCGTGAGCGGCCGTGGATGTCGGTGCGCACCGGCATGACCTTGCCGTCGATATTCTTGAGCGACAGCTTGCGGGCGCGCAGGCGGCAGTTGGCGCAATCGTGGATGCAGCCATTGGCCACCTGCAGGATGCAGTGCTCGCTCGTCATAACGCGCGGGCGGCCGAAAACGGTGATGCCCAGGACCGCGGGCGCGGCGGCGCCAAGCGAGATAATCTCGTCGAGCGTGATCTCGGGCGAGAGCCAAAACGCGCCGGCTCCGCGCTCGGCAAGTGCCTCCATGCAAGGGGTGTTGTGCACGGGCAGGCAAGAGCGGACCTCCGCCGTGGCACCAACTTGGGCGGCCAGGGCAAGCTCGGATATATTGCCGATAGCGACCGTGGCGCCGGCAACAACCCACGGGTCAACGCGTACGTGGTCAACGGCGCGGCAGACCTCGTCGAGTATGGGTACGATGCCCTGCTCAAACGCATCGGCGGGGGAGAGTTCGGCCGCATCGAGTGCGTCGGTGGTCATGTAGATGCGCGTTGCACCCTCGGCGCGAGCGGCCTCGGCGGCCTCGAGCGAGGTGACGGTAGCGCAGATCTGCGGCTCATCGCGGTAGTGCTCGGGCGCGGGGCGGGAATCATTGGTGACAATCGCCGGTAGCTCGAGCGTGCGGGCGCGCTCCTCGTACGGTGCCAGAATGGCCTCTTCCAGCGCCTTACAAGCGGCGGCGCGCACCTTGTGCACGGCGGAAAAGCCCATGCCGCAACTCTCGTCGAGGGCCACGTCAAAGCTCGCGGCCTCAAAGGGAGAGGAGCCCATGCGCCCGACGTGCTCAACCAGATCGGATGCCTCGACGGCGCGGGTCTTGGCGGCCTCGACGGTGAAGCCTGTGGCGGTGGCGGTGAGCGCGGGGTCGTCACAGCAGGTGAGTGTGACAGTAAACGGCTTGCCCAGGCGCGCCACGACGGACACATCAACAGCGCGGCGGCGCAGCACATCGCGCTTGAGCGCGGCGCCGGCGGCGTCGATGGCACGCTGGCTGCGAATCACGCGGACGCGGCAGCCCTCGGGCATGCTACGGGGCACGCGACACTCGATAACATCGCCGGCAGCGGCATCATCGGCGGCAATGGTGGTCAGGAACTGGTCAAACTCGTTATCGTGGCGAAGCTCCAGCAGGTCGCCCTTGCCCACGGGCTCAAACAGCTCAATGCGGGCGATGGCGGCGCGGCGACGGCGGTCGTCGGGCTTGAGGCCGCGCACATCGCGGTTGGCCGGGCGGCTGCCCAGCACCGTGCCCACGATCTGGCCGCGGTTGTTGGAACGCTCATAGCTCATCATCTCGTCGCCCGAGGTGCCGTCCTGATAGGCGTGCGTAAAGTCGCGGTTAAAGCAGCGCTTGAGCTGGCGCTGGCGGGCTGCTTCCTCGTCCTTGGCAACGGTGGCTCCGGATAGCATGTCGTCAATTTCGTGACGATACACATCAACGATGGAGTACACGTAATCGGGCGCCTTCATGCGGCCCTCGAGCTTGAGCGACGCGGCGCCGGCGTCATACAGACGGCGAACAAGCTGCGAGGTGTTGGTGTCACGCGGGCACAGCGCGCGCTCGCGACCGGCAGGGGAGAGCGAGCGACCGTTCTCGTCGATCAGCTCGTAGGGCAAGCGGCAGGGCTGGGCGCACATGCCACGGTTGGCCGATCGTCCCGCCATGGCAAAGCTCGAAAGCAGACACAGGCCCGAGTAGCAAAAGCAGATGGCGCCATGGCTAAAGACCTCAAGGTCCACATCGGGCGCGGCATCGTGAATGGCGGCAATCTCGTCGATGGAAAGCTCGCGCGAGAGGGTCACGCGGTCGGCGCCCTGCTCGCGGCACCAAAGGGTTCCGCGGTCGTCGTGGATGTTCGCCTGGGTCGAGATATGCGTCTCGATGCTGGGCATCGTGCGCTTGACCTCAAAGAACAGGCCCCAGTCCTGGATGATGAAGGCGTCGGCGCCCAGCGTGGAGCAGCGATGGATGAGCTGCAGCGCATCGCTCATCTCGGATTCCTTGATGACGATGTTGACCGTGACGTAGACGCGCGAGCCGGCCAGATGCGCGGCGCGGCAGGCCTGCTCAAAGGCCTCGTCGGTAAAGTTGGTGGCCTTGCGGCGGGCGTTGAAGCTGCCCATGCCGCAGTAGATGGCGTCTGCCCCGGCGGCGAGTGCGGCGGCAAAGGGCTCGGGCCCTCCGGCGGGCGCCAAAAGCTCGGGTCTGCGGTTGGTGGTTCGACTGGCGGTTGCGGTCATATCCTGCCTTTCAAAATGCTCAGATAATCAAAAGTATAGTGGTGCCGTCGCGGCAGGCGATGCCCGTGCTCTAAGCGGGATAAAGTCTTCAGCAGCTTGGACTGGCTGCTTCACATGAGAACCGTTCAGCGGTCCGGGGAAACCGTTGGGCGATAAAATATTCTCGCAACGTGATAATAATCTTGCATCGCGCGGAAACCTTGAGTACTATCCCAATCAAGCGCGGTGTTCAGACCGAACTGTGCCTCCCGGTGTGAACGCCGCGCTCCCGTTCCCTTTTACTTGTAAGGAGAAAAACATGAGCAAGACCGTCGTGTCTTCCGATAACGCACCCGCAGCCATCGGCCCGTATTCCCCTGGTATCCAGACCGGCAACATGGTGTTCCTGTCCGGCCAGCTGGGCATCGATCCCGCAACTGGCAAGATGCCCGAGGGCGTCGAGGCCCAGGCCAAGCAGTCCCTTGCTAACGTCGAGGCCCTACTGACCGCTGCCGGCGCCACCTTTGCCGATGTCGTCAAGACCACAGTCTACCTGGCTGACATTGCCGACTTCGCCGCCGTGAACGAGATCTACGCCTCCAAGTTCGAGGCCCCGTTCCCCGCGCGCAGCGCTTTCCAGGTTGCCGCTCTTCCGGCTGGCGGTCTGGTCGAGATCGAGGTCGTCGCCGCTCTCTAAGGCGTTGACCACAACTAAACATGACATGCAAAAAGACCCTGCAGCGCGTGCGAGCTGCAGGTTCTTTTGTCAAGCGATGCGACAAAAATGATCCGTTTCCCTTCGTCCCCAAGGGATCACGTTTAGCCTTCCTTGCGGACTTTTTGCAGGTAGCGGTATACGCTGGGCTCCGAAATGCCCAGCGCGGTGGCGGCGCAGGCCACAGCGCCCTTGAGCATGAACACCCCGTTGCCGTTGAGGTGGCGAATGACGTCCACGCGGTCGCTCTGACCAAGCGACGCTACATCCAGCCCGCGCGCGCTCAGCAACTCGGCAATGCTGCGGTCGATGAGCTCCTGTGTAGACTCCGAAAGGCTTTCGACCTCGATAGGGGCGGGCTCCGTGCGCGTCGGCGCTGCGTCGAAGCACGCCATGAGCTGCTGCGCCATGGCGTTTATGGAGCGTACGGTCGAGAGGTCGGTGTTGACGCAGAGCATGCCGACGATCTCTTTATCCTCGCGGATAAAGTACGTCGCTGACTCCAGCGTCTTGCCACCGGCGCCGCGCCCCTCGTAGCCCGTAATAAACGGCAGGTCGCGATACTTGGCGTCGTGCATGATCTTGAGCGCCAGATCGGTGGCGGGACCGCCGACCTTGCGGCCGCTCACGATGCCGTTGCGAATATCGACGATGGCATGGTCGGGATCCGAGAAATCGTGCAGCACGATTTCGCTGTTTTTGCCGAGTATCTGCTCAAGGAAATCGACCATCGGCAAAAAGCGGCGTACGGTCTCGTTCACGGGCAACTCCTTTGGGTGAAATCGGAAATGTTCATAACAATTTTTTCTCATGGTAACACGCTGCTCATCATCTCGTATATCCGCAGGTACATGACGTAATGCAGACGAACGGTATGATTTTGGCGGTAAACGGTTGACCAAAAGAAAAGTTAGATGTTTTTTTGACCAGACACTTTCCTGACCTGCGGAAATGCATTATCTCAGCTGAAGAATAGTCTGATAACAAAAAATTATTATTGAGAATGAGAATCATCTTTAATACGATATGCAACGAAGGCACAACCTCAACCCCGCACTGCGTCACAATAGAGCGTTAGATGCGAAAACAACTATTTCGAGGATTGGTGGTCAAATGACCCAGGAGACGGTTAAGAACGGCACTGAAGCCCTGTTCACTCGTGAAGGCATGCCTCCCGTTAAGGAAATGATCCCGTGTGCCCTTCAGCACGTACTGGCATCGTTTGCCGGCATCATCACCCCGGCTGTCATCATGGCCGGCGTCTACGGCTTTAATAGCCAGCAGAGCACCGACATCATCCAGGTCGCGCTCATTCTTTCGGCAATCGACACGGCCCTTCAGGCCTTCGCTCCCTTCCGTCGCATCGGCGGCGGCCTGCCCATCGTCATGGGCGTTTCGTTCGCGTTCCTGCCGGCTCTGCAGGCCATGGGTGCCTCGGGCTTTAGCTTTGGTGCGCTGCTGGGCGGCGAGATCGTCGGCGGCGCCGTCGCGGTCCTCTTTGGTCTGGCCTACAGCAAGATCAAGTGGCTGTTCCCGCCCGTCGTGACCGGTACGGTCATCTTCTCCATTGGCGTTTCGCTGTATCCCACGGCCGTCAAGTACATGGCCGGCGGCATGGGCACGCCGCTGTGGGGCACCCCGCAGGCCTGGTGCGTCGCTCTTATCACCTTCGCCGTGGTCTTTGCGCTCGCCAACTTTGGCAAGGGCACGCTCAAGCTGGGCTCCGTGTTCTTTGGCATGATCGTTGGCATGATCGTCTCCATCCCCTTCGGCATGATCGACTTCTCCAGCGTCGCCACCGCTCAGGTCTTCGCCCTTCCCAAGCTCATGCCCTACGCGCTCGAGTTTGATCCCGAGGTCTGCATTACCCTCGCCGTCGTGTTCCCCATGGTTGCCATCCAGGTTATCGGTGACGTCTCCGCCGCCTGCCTGGGCTCCATCGACCGTATGCCCACCGAGCGCGAGCTCTCCGGCGCTATCGTGTCCCAGGGCCTCACTTCTATGGTCGGCGGCCTGCTGGGCGGTCTTCCCACCAGCGCCCTTGGCCAGAACGTGGGCATCATCTGCTCCAACAAGGTCGTCAACAAGTGGGTCTTTGTGATCATCGCGGCCGTCTTTGCCATCGCCGGTCTGTTCCCGCAGCTCTCTGCCGTCCTTTCCGCTATCCCGCAGCCCGTCATCGGCGGCGCGACCGTCGGCGTCTTTGGCACCATCACCATGAACGGCGTGCGCATGTTCACCCGCGAGGGCCTCACGCAGCGCACTACCACCATCGTCGGTACCTCCGTCGTCTTTGGCCTGGGTATCTGGATGGCCAGCGGTTGCCTTGCCGGCGAGGGTATGCCCGCCTGGGTATCCACCGTCATCGGCTCCAATGCCGTAACCCCCACCGCCATTATGGCCATTGTCCTTAACCTGATCCTTCCGCAGACGCCGGTCGTGGCTCAGCACATCGATGCTGCCAAGGACGCTGCCGTGGATCTGGTCTTGCCCGAGAGTAAGAAGTAACCAATTCGGTGCTATTCGTCGGCGGGCGCATCGCCTCGTCCGCCGACGTCATGCGGCGCCAAGCCGCACTTCAAAGGGTTTGTCCCTTTGGTGAAGCGTTGACGGGAGAGGGCCCGTTTCCGGTGTAGGCCGGCGCTTCGCACTCCGCCATGTCAGAGGTGTCAAACCCCGCCCCTGATGTTGAAGGGAGCATTCATGCTTCTGGTCGCTAACGGTTCCGTTTTTACCCGCAACGCTCAGACCCCGTTCATTCCCAACGGCGCGGTCGCCATTGACGGAGATACGATCGTCGAAGTAGGTCCCGAGTGCGAGCTCAAGGCCAAGTACCCGGATGCCGAGTACGTCGACGCCCAGGGCAACCTCATCATGCCCGGACTCATCAATTGCCACACCCACATCTACTCGGGTCTGGCCCGCGGCCTTGCCATTAAGGGCTGCAACCCCACCAACTTCCTGGAGAATCTTGAGCAGCAGTGGTGGAAGATCGATGACAACCTGACGCTCGACGGCACCAAGGCCAGCGCCTATGCCACGATTCTTGACTCCATCCGCGATGGCGTCACCACGATCTTCGATCATCATGCGAGCTTCTGCGAAATCCCGGGAAGCCTCTTTACCATTAAGGATGCAGCTCAGGAGCTGGGCATGCGTTCGTGCCTGTGCTACGAGGTCTCCGATCGCCGCGGCCAGGAAAAATGCGACCAGGCCATTGCCGAGAACGCCGAATTTGCCCAGTGGGCCGCCAAGGAGCGTCGCGATAACGACAACCACATGATCGCCGCCATGTTTGGCGGTCACGCCACCTTTACGCTGTCGGAAGAGACCATGGACAAGATGGCCGAGGCCAACAACGGCCTGACCGGCTTCCACATCCATGTGTGCGAGGGCATGAATGACGTGTGGGACTCCCGCCTCAACCGCGGTGGCATCAGTCCCGTCGAGCGCCTGCTGCAGCACAACCTGCTGGGTCCCGACACCATGCTCGGCCACTGCATCCACGTGACGCCCGCCGAGATGGATATCGTCAAGGAGTCCGGTACCTGGCTCGTCAACAACCCCGAATCCAATATGGGCAACGCCGTGGGCTGCGCCCCCGTGCTCGAGTTCTTCCGCCGCGGTATCCCCGTGTGCATGGGCACCGACGCCTACACCCACGATATGCTCGAGAGCCTTAAGGTTTTCCTGATCATTCAGCGCCACAACGCCGCTATGCCCAACGTGGGCTGGTGCGAGGCCATGACGATGCTGTTCGAGAACAACGCCAAGATGGCGAGCAAGTACTTCGATCGCAAGCTCGGCGTGCTCGAGGCCGGCGCTGCCGCCGATGTCATCGTTATGGACTACAAGCCCTTTACGCCGCTGAGCGAGGAGAATATCGACGGCCACATGCTCTTTGGCATGATGGGCAAAAACTGCCGCACCACCATCATCAACGGCCGCGTCCTGTACAAGGATCGCGAGTTCGTTGGCATTGATGAGGACAAGATCAACGCGTGGACCATGGCTGAGTCCAAGAAGCTCTGGAGCACGCTCAACGGTCGCACCTACTAATTCACAAGTAGATTCGCGCGCGTCAGATGTTTCGCCGCATCCGACGCGCGCATAGGCGGCCTCCGCGGGGTCGCCGGCGCTGTGCTAGCGCTACACCGTATTTGCGCCCGCCGCGCGGTCTCGCCGGGCGTTACAGAGAGGAGCTCACTATGAGCGACATCATGAGGCCGATCCCGTTTTCGCAGCTGATGAACTGGATCATCGAGGAGCACAAGACCCAGGACGCCATCTTTGGCGTGCGCAAGATGGTCACGGCCAACCAGGAGGGCGCGCTTCCCATTTTTGACGAGCGCATCGAGACTCCGTTTGGCCCGGCCGCCGGTCCCAATACGCAGCTTGCCCAGAACATCGTGGCATCCTATGTGGCTGGTTCCCGCTTCTTTGAGCTCAAGACCGTCCAGGTTATGGACGGCGAGGAGCTCTCCAAGTGCGTCAACAAGCCCTGCATCGTGGCTCAGGACGAGTGCTACAACTGCGAATGGTCGACCGAGCTCGAGGTTCCGCAGGCCTTTGCCGAGTACGTGAAGGCATGGTTTGCCTGCCACCTGATCGCTCGCGAGTACGGTCTGGGCAGCCCGGACGGCTTTGTCTTCAACATGTCGGTGGGCTATGACCTGGAGGGCATTAAGAGTCCCAAGGTCGACGCCTACATCGAGGGCATGAAGGATGCCAGCGGCTCCGACGTCTGGAACGAGTGCCGTGCCTGGGCACTCGCCAACCTGGATAAGTTTGAGCATGTCGACGCCGCGTTTGTCGAGTCCATTCCGGCGCGCGTGTCCAACTCCATCACCGAGTCCACGCTGCATGGCTGCCCGCCCGCCGAGATCGAGCGCATCGCGACCTACCTCATCACCGAGAAGGGCCTTAACACCTACATCAAGTGTAACCCCACGCTGTTGGGCTATGAGTTTGCCCGCCAGCGCCTCAACGAGCTGGGCTTTGATTACATCGTCTTTGATGACACGCACTTCCGCGAGGATCTGCAGTGGGCCGATGCCGTGCCCATGTTCGAGCGCCTGATTGCCCTGTGCGCCGAGCGCGGTCTGGAGTTCGGCGTCAAGCTGACCAACACGTTCCCCGTCGACGTGACGAGGAACGAGCTGCCTTCCACCGAGATGTACATGTCCGGCCGTTCGCTGTTCTCACTGACCATCGAGGCCGCCCGCCGCATTACCGAGCAGTTTGACGGCAAGCTGCGCATCAGCTACTCCGGTGGTGCCACGGTCTACAACATCCGTGCCCTGTATGACGCCGGCATTTGGCCCGTCACCCTGGCGACCGACGTGCTCAAGCCCGGTGGCTACGAGCGCTTTAGCCAGATGGCCGGCGAGTTTACCGATCTGGACGGCAAGCCGTTCGCGGGCGTGTCTCTCGAGGCCGTGACCGCGATCCAGGCCGACTCGCTTACCAACCCGCTCTACAAGAAGCCACTGCGTCCGCTACCTGACCGCAAGGTCGCCGGCAAGAGCCCGCTTTCCGACTGCTTTACCACGCCGTGCCGTACGAGCTGCCCCATCCAGCAGGATATTCCCGCCTACCTGGCGGCTGTTGACGAGGGCCGCTTCGAGGACGCGCTCAACATCATCATCGAGCGCAACGCCCTGCCGTTCATTACCGGCACCATCTGCCCGCATCCCTGCGGCCGTGCCTGCGAGCGTGCGTTCTACGAGCCCGAGGGCGCCCAGATCCGCGCCAGCAAGCTCAAGGCCGCTCGCGAGGCCATGACCGCCGTGCTGCCCAAGCTGCGCGCCCAGGCCATCGCCAACGACGCCGAGCGCAACGTTGCCGTTATCGGCGGCGGCCCTGCCGGCCTGGCGACGGCGTTCTTCCTGACGCGTGCCGGCGTGCCCGTCACTATCTTCGAGGCCCGCGACTCTCTCGGCGGCGTGGTCCGTCACGTGATCCCCGAGTTCCGTATCGCAAGCGACGATATCTCCCACGATGCCGAGCTCTGTCTGGCCTTTGGCGCCAAGGTGCAGCTCAACGCCCGCGTGGAGTCCATTGACGAGCTCAAGGCCCAGGGCTTTACCGACGTAGTCGTGGCCACTGGTGCCTGGATGCCCGGCTCTGCGGGCCTAGGCGAGGGTGCCGAGCTCGACGTGCTGGAGTTCCTCGAGGCCGCCAAGAAGGGCGAGAAGCTCGAGCTGGGCGAGGACGTCGTGGTCATCGGCGCCGGCAACACCGCCATGGACGCGGCCCGCGTGGCCAAGCGCCTTGCTGGCGTGAAGAACGTGCGCCTGGTGTATCGCCGCACCAAGAAGCAGATGCCCGCCGACGAGGAAGAGCTCGATCTTGCTCTTGCCGACGGCGTTGAGTTCTGCGAGCTGCTGGCGCCCAAGGCGCTCAACGGCGCCGTGCTGATCTGCGACGTCATGGAACTTGGCGAGCCGGATGCAAGCGGCCGTCGCAGCCCCGTCGCCACGGGCGAGACCGTCGAGCTTTCCGCCACCACGGTGATCTGCGCCGTGGGCGAGGGCATCGATGCCAGCCTGTACGATGCCGCGGGCGTCGAGCACGACCGTCGCGGCCGCCTTGCCGCCACCTCCACCGGCGTCGAGGGCGTTTGGGCTGCCGGTGACTGCCGCCGCGGTCCTGCCACCGTGGTCGAGGCTATCGCCGACGCCGCCGAGGTCGCCCGTGCCATTGCCGGCGTGGACTTTAACAAGTACGCCGACTGCAACGAGCAGGCCGGTCGCGAGGACACCTGCTACGAGCGCAAGGGGTCGCTGTGCCGCGACAAGCGCAACTGCACCAAGACCCGCTGCCTGGGCTGCGGCTCGGTGTGCGAGGTCTGCTGCGACGTGTGCCCCAACCGCGCAAACGTTGCTATTAAGGTGCCGGGCCTGGCCAAGCATCAGGTGGTACATGTCGACGGCATGTGCAACGAGTGCGGCAACTGCGCCGTGTTCTGCCCCTACCAGGAGGGTCGTCCCTATAAGGACAAGCTCACCCTGTTCTGGAGCGAGCAGGACATGGAGAACTCCGAGAACGAGGGCTTCCTGGCTGTGGACGAGGACCACTTTAAAGTCCGCGTCGCCGGCACGGTCCGCACCGTCTCGGTCGATGCCGTCAACACCGGTCTTCCCGAGGCCGTCCGCCTGACCATCAGGGCCGTGCGCGACAACTATTCGTACCTTCTTAAGAAATAGGCGAGTCTCTTATGGCCAAATCCATTCAACATAACGTGGCCTACGTTGCCTGCGGAAGCGGCTGTGCCTCCGCAGGCGGCGACGCCCGCTGCAGCGAAGGCTGCATTGGCTGTGGCGCCTGCGTCACGGCCTGCCCCCACGGCGCCATTGCGCTGGTTGATGGCATCGCCCGCGTGGATCGCTCCAAGTGCACGGGCTGTGGCCTGTGCGGCATGGCGTGCCCGCAGCGCGTGATTGCCTTCGTTCCCGGCTACCAGAACATTCTGGTGCGCTGTAACAACACCGACAAGGGCGCCATTGCGCGCAAGATCTGCGACACGAGCTGCATCGGTTGCGGCATGTGCGCTAAAAAGTGCCCTGCCGGCGCTATCCGCATCGAGGACAACTGCGCCCATATCGACGGCGCGGACTGCCTGTCGTGCGGCATGTGCGCCGTCGTCTGCCCGCATGGCGCCATCCACGACCGCACCGGCATCGCCGCCGGCGTGTAGAAGGGAATCACCATGGCACAGGAATTCACTTTTACCGTTAACGGCGTCGAACGCACGACGACTCAGAACAAGCCGCTGCTCCGCTACTTGCGCGACGACCTGCACATCCATTCCGCTAAGGACGGCTGCTCCGAGGGCGCCTGCGGTACCTGCACCATCCATGTAGACGGCGCGGCCGTCAAGGCATGCGTACTGACCACCGCTCTTGCCGCCGGCCGCAACATCGTGACCGTCGAGGGCCTGCCCCAGGACGTGCGCGAGGCCTTTGTGTACGCCTTTGGCGCCGTGGGTGCCGTGCAGTGCGGTTTTTGCATCCCCGGCATGGTCATGGCGGGTGCGGCGCTCATCGCCGAGGACCCCGAGCCCACCGAGGAGCAGATCAAGTACGCCATCCGCGGCAACGTCTGCCGCTGCACCGGCTACAAAAAGATTATCGAGGGCATTTCGCTGGCCGCTGCGGTGCTCCGCGGCGAAAAGCGGATCGACGAGGGCCTGGAGCGCGGCGACGACTACGGTGTGGGCAAGCGCGCCTTCCAGATCGACGTGCGCAAGAAGGTGCTCGGCGAGGGCAAATACCCCGATGACATCGACGAGCTCGATCAACCGGGTCTGACCTACGCCAGCGCCGTGCGCTCCAAGTACCCGCGCGCCCGTGTGCTCTCCATCGACACCTCCAAGGCCGAGGCCCTGCCCGGCGTGGTGGGTATCCTACGCGCCGAGGACTTGCCGGTCAACCAGGTCGGCCACCTTATCCAGGACTGGGACGTCATGATCGCGGTGGGCGATATCACCCGCTGCGTGGGCGATGCCATCGTGCTGGTGGTCGCCGAGGACGAGGCGACGCTCGAGAAGGCCAAGAAGCTCGTAAAGATCGATTACGAGCCGCTGGAGCCCGTGCGTAACATTGTCGAGGCCAGGGCTGCCGACGCCCCGCGCCTGCACGACAGCTTCTTTGCCTTTGGCAACACGGTAGAGCTCAAGGACAACGTGTGCCAGAGCCGCCATGTGACGCGCGGCGACGCCGCCAAGGCGTTGGCGGAGAGCGCATTTACCGTGACGCAGCGCTTTACCACGCCCTTTACCGAGCATGCCTTCTTGGAGCCCGAGTGCGCCGTCGCCTTCCCGTACAAGAACGGCGTCAAGGTGCAGTCGACCGACCAGGGTGCCTACGATACGCGCAAAGAGTGCGCCCACATGTTTGGCTGGGATAGCGAACCCGAGCGTGTGGTCGTCGAGACCATGCTCGTGGGTGGCGGCTTTGGCGGTAAGGAGGACGTTTCGGTCCAGCACCTGGCCGCGCTCGCCGCATATAAGTTCCAGCGTCCTGTGAAGTGCAAGCTCACGCGTGCCGAGTCGCTTGCGTTCCATCCCAAGCGTCATGCCATGGACGGTACCTTTACGCTGGGCTGCGACGCCGAGGGCAACTTTACCGGCCTGGACTGCGAGATCAACTTTGATACCGGCGCCTACGCGTCGCTGTGTGGCCCGGTGCTCGAGCGCGCCTGCACGCATGCCGTTGGCCCCTATAAGTACCAGAACACCGACATTCGCGGCTTTGGCTACTACACCAACAACCCGCCCGCCGGCGCGTACCGCGGCTTTGGCGTGTGCCAGTCCGAGTTTGCACTCGAGAGCCTGATCGACCTGCTGGCCGAGAAGGTCGGCCTGGATCCGTGGGAGATCCGCTACCGTAACGCCATCGAGCCGGGCGAGGTTTTGCCCAACGGTCAGATTGCCGACTGCTCCACGGCGCTTAAGGAGACGCTGCTCGAGGTCAAAGATGCCTACTATGCGCATCCCGGACACGCCGGTATTGCCTGCGCCATGAAGAACGCCGGCGTGGGCGTGGGCCTGCCCGATGCCGGCCGCTGCAAGATTCGCGTCGAGGATGGCCGCGCCGTGGTCTACGCCGCCACGTCCGACATCGGCCAGGGCTGCAACACGGTCTTTTTGCAGGACGTTGCCGAGGCCTGCGGTCTGCCGCTGAGCCGCATCGCCAACGGCGAGTGCTCCACCGAGAATGCTCCCGACTCCGGCACCACGTCTGGTTCGCGTCAGACGGTCGTGACCGGCGAGGCCGTGCGCGGTGCCGCCTTCCTGCTGCGCGATGCCATGGTTGGCATCGAGGCCGGCAAGCCTGCGCCCGCCGCTCCCGTGAGCGCGCATGGCGACGGCGTCAAGATCGAGTACGACGACGGTCGCGCCTATCAGCTGCGCGCGCAGGAGCTCGTCGCTGGTCAGGGTATGCATCCTCAGGACCCCGCGACCGCCATCAAGGCGCTCGAGGGATGCGAGTTTGGCTACGTGTATCTGGAGCCGACCGACAAACTGGGCGCCGACGTCCCCAACCCCAAGAGCCACATCTGCTACGGCTTTGCCACGCATGTGGTCATTCTGGATGATGACGGCCGCGTGAGCGAGGTCTATGCCGCGCACGATTCCGGCAAGGTGGTCAACCCCATCTCCATCCAGGGTCAGATCGAAGGCGGCGTGCTCATGGGTATGGGCTATGCGCTTACCGAGGATTGGCCGCTCAAGGACTGCGTGCCCCAGGCAAGGTACGGCACGCTCGGGCTGTTCCGTGCGCCCGAGATTCCGGATATCCACGCCATCTACGTGGAGAAGGACGAGCTACTGCCCGTGGCATACGGCGGCAAGGGCATCGGCGAGATCGCAACGATCCCCACAGCGCCCGCCGTACAGAATGCCTATCGCGCATTTGACGGCAAGCTGCGTCCGGATCTGCCCATGGTGGATACGCCGTACAGCCGCGCCCGTCACCGCGGGTAGGGTAGAGCGCGGATGGCATTTCTGACGGGCTGTTCGCGCTCACCATCAACTGCATATGCTGTGCCTTTGGCCCCGGCTCCATCGCGAGCCGGGGCCTTTTGTTTGGAGCGGAAACTGTGTCCCGGAATAGGCGCTCAGAATGGGATGCGCTTTCCCCTTGGAGCCCTCGGCGGAGATTGCATCCCAGAATCCGCGCCTGGAATGGGACACACGATTGTCCGTGCCCGCATCCCACCATATTCGGGATGCGGGCTTCTGCGCTTTTGTGCATCAGGCAAGCAGCTGCTTTTGGCGGCTCTCCCGGGCTGCGCATCGCTTGTGATGTCGATGCGACCGACCAGAGAGTCGGCGCATTGGTCAATCGCATTACAAAAGACAGGTTTATTGAGATTGGTGAACTGACGGCCATGGCCCATACCATTGTGGTTGCCTAGATTGAAAGCTGAGATGGAAAGTGCTTTCGGACAGGAGGGCAATATCAAGCCCCACGTTCCCTGTGGGAAGTGGGGCTTTCAAGGGCTGCTAGTTAATAGTTATTAGAGGTAGCCGTTCAGCCAATCGGGCATATTGGGATCGTCAATGCTCCACGAATCTTCTTCATGCTCGCTTTCTTCCCAGTTGCTTTCGTCCCCATCGAAGAACTTGCGCCTATTACACTTGTATTTGACAACCGTGTCGCCCTCACGGCGGTATTCATTCCAGTAGTAGTTTTGCTTTCCGTATCCGTTCCATTCTTGAGTTCTGTATATGACCATGGTGTCTCCTTTTCGTTTGCGTACGCGGGGCGCACGGTGTATCAGATTTGACTACTGGGCTATGACTTGCGCAATGTGAGTTTTTTTGGCGTTAATGCTCGCAAGTTCGTCGGAAGTAAAAACAAACGGGACAACCGCTTCATCCCATTCGATATTTGAGAAGGTATAACCGGCGCGCGTTACTTTGACTGTTTCTTTCCCAAAGAGTTTGCCGACTTCTGTGAGCTTGTAACCCCAGGGCTCTTTTGTCATCATTCCGCTGGAGACGAGACGCTTGTTAACTGCCTGATTCGAAAGAAGCAAGTCATGTCCGAGTCCCGTTGCAGTCTTCTTGACTCCGGTAAGGTTGACCACTGGCAAGGAGGCCTTTTCTGCTGCCTTAGCAATCGTGGCAACACCTTTGTCTGCGCCGTTGCAAATAGTTTTGAATTTAGGCGTATGGCCCGTTTTCGCGGCAATCGTAATGCTAACGATTGAACTGATTGCCACAAATACACCGATGCCAATCTGGACTTTGTGCTGCTCGAGCCACACGAGGCCTTTGTTCTTTGCGGGCAGATCAGTGTTTTCCGACTCCAATTTCTGTACACCTCATTTCTTGATTGATTTTGCAAGTTGATATGCAAGAGAGCCCAATGCCGGAATCAATGCCGATGAAGCGGGGATTAGGGCGGCGGTGAGAGCGGTTGCTCCAACTATGGCGCTCTGCTTAGTAGCTGCCTCTTGTTGTGTCCCCTTCTCATCCCCTTCTTTAAGGGCATTTTGCATCTTCTCTAGTTTGGGTGCTACTGGTTGGTCAACGAATAGCTGAATTATTTTTGCCAGATCCTCGTTTCCGCTGACGGCGATTTCGTTGTTGAATACCGCCCTGATGGCGAGATAGTGCATCTTCGTCATCTGCGTTTTACCCGTCTCAAGGCTGCTGACGGTTTGCTTTGTTATGCCTAGTTCGTTCGCAAGCCGTTCGCCACTCCAGCCCGCCGCCTTGCGAATGGTTGACAGGTGAGCTTGGAGCCTGCTGACTAGTTCATCATCCGTTGAAGTCATTTCTGCCTCACATATAGTAAAGAATCCTTATTACTGTCAGATATTATATACCCAGTCAGAAATTTAGCAATTACTAAGTGAGTCTTAGTTTATTCGGCTGGCTCCTGAATCTCCTCAGTTTTAAACTGAATTGAAAACGATACCGACGCCGGCGTCTTGTTCTCATGTTTTAAAGGTATGGGCAGGTATTGTTCGACAGACGATGGCCTCGATGCCGATTTCATGCATCCCCTCAGGGGTCATCCGTCCAGGAACCTGTTTTCCATCGTTGCGTGGTCAGCGAGACGTGCAAGGAGCACATCGACCGTATGGGCGGCTGTTATTTCTGCACAGTTGAGAGGGCATCTTGGAAGACGTGTCCATGGCGATTTTGGGAGACGCTAACCGCTTGGATTATAGTGGACGGTCGGTCTTAGAGGCCTATGGGTGGGAGATGTTGTTTCACTTGCCAACGACCGGCCGGGGTCTGGCTTAACCGACGTGGAACGTGATTGCACCATCTGGTAGCAAGTCGAGTTGCAGATGAGTACACCCGATCGTGTGGAATAAGGCTTCAGGAGCGCTCCGCCTGTTTACACTCCCGCAATCCCACGCGCCGCACTCAACAGCTCGTACTCCCTCTGGCTCCACTGGCGCAGTTCAGCGGCGTCGACGGCGTCGCGGCACAGGTCCAGGAACACCTCGGCGCCCTCGCAGAAGCACTCACGGGCAAAGTCACCCGAGCCGCTTGCGACGCACGAGCCGTCGGCAAAGAGCTTCCAGCTGGACGACTCGCGCGAGTCGTCTCCGAGCAGCTTGATCTGTAGCACGTGCGGGTCGCCGGCAACGTAGAGCTCTTCCTCGAGCACCCGCACGGTAAAGCGCATCTGGTGGGAGAGGCTGCTCTTGACCATGGCCGAGGCATAGCCGTTCGGCTTGTCCAGAAGATGCATTCGTTTTGGCTTGGCTGCCAGGTTGTGGAAATTGCGCTCGCTGCGCACAGAGAAATTGTCCATACGGATTCCTTTCATCGATGTTGGCAGGGCCACCGTGCCTCTTGGCCGGTTGGCGTCGGGATCGTGGAGCCAACTCTCTACCCCGACTCTGGATAAAACGCGCCCGCTCCTTGCCGGCACGATGGAGTCTATCAGCGCGCGCGGACACAAATCAAGCGCCGCCTGCGAAATGATGTGCAGACGGCGCTTGATTTCGCCGGCCGCTGTTAGGCTTAAATTCGAAAAAATGTCGAAATATCCCGTGTAAAAGTACGGAAAAGTGTCGTAATACACACTTTAAAACCTCGAAAAAGTGTCGAAATGAGCATCTAGCAACCACGGAAAAGTGTATCCTAGTGCTAAAACAGCACGTAATAAGGGGTACGCTTATGCTGCAGAGAAAAGCAAAAGCACAGTTTGAATCTTGGCTTGCCTTGTCGCCTAACAAGGCTCTTTTGGTCAAGGGCGCCCGACAGGTAGGAAAGTCATATTTGGTCAACGTCTTTGCAAGCGAATCGTTCGAAAATGTCGTGACGTTCGACCTTATCGCCGACGCGTCCGTGCGCGATTCGTTTTTGGCGGCAAAAAGCGCGGATGACCTGCTTATGCGCATGTCTATTGCTGCAACGCAGCCGATGGTTGCGAACAAGACCGTTGTGATTATCGACGAGGTGCAGCGATGCCCCAACGTAGTGACGTTTATCAAATACCTGGTCCAGCGCGGCGACTTTCGATACATCCTTACCGGATCGCTCCTTGGCGTTGAGCTCGAGGGCATCGATTCCCTGCCGGTGGGGTATGTCGAGCAGGTCCAGATGTACCCGCTCGACTTTGAGGAGTTTTGCTGGGCAAATGGCGTTGGTGCCAGCGTGTTTGACATGCTCAGGGGCCGTCTAAAGGATGAAGGGGAGCTCCCCGGCTATCTGTATGACCGCTTGCTCGATCTGTTCCACCAGTATGTGGTGGTGGGAGGCATGCCCGACGCGGTCAATTCCTTCTTGGCGACGCGCAATGTCGACGAGGTTCGAAACATCCACCGCGATCTTCACGCCCTGTATCGCGATGACATCGCAAAGTACGCTCCGCCTGAGCTACGCTTGGTTATTCGCGATATCTATGATCTGATTCCCAGCGAGGCCGGCTCCAAAAACAAGCGATTCAAACTGTCATCGATTAACGGTGTCAAACGTTTTTCGCAGGTGACAGATCATTTTCTCTGGCTATCGGAGGCGGGTGTCGCGCTTCCCGTGTATAACGTAACGGCGCCCGTGGCACCCCTTTTATTGGGGGAGCAACGAAATCTGTTCAAGCTGTTTTACTTGGACACCGGAATGCTCATGTCGTCGTATTCCAAAAGGGTTGCCCAAGGCGTTTTTGATGGGGAGGCGGAAGACGCCTTTGGTATGAACATGGGGGCGGCGTTTGAGGGCTTCGTTGCCCAAGAGCTCAAAGCCCACGGATTCAGATTGCGCTACTTTACGTCTAAAAAAGTCGGCGAGCTCGATTTTGTGGAGGAGACGCTCGATGGGGAGGTCCTTGCCATCGAGGTCAAGTCGGGCAAGAGCTTTAAGTCCCATGCGGCGCTCGACAACGCACTTGCGACGAAGGGCTACGGAATCGATCGCGCCCTGGTACTTGCGGAATGTAATCTTCACCGCGATGGTGACGTGCTGTATCTGCCCATCTTTATGGCAGGGCTTTTGGAGCCGTAACATGCCGCCGGCTCTTCCGGCCCTCCCTTAACCCCCGCTACTCGTCCCCGTCGTTGGGGTCGCCCTTGAGGGTGTTGATGTCCAGGTACTGGTTATCGTCCTCTTTTTGCTGGGTCTCCGACTCCGCTTGGGTGGGGCCGCGGAACAGCTGGAATCCCTCAAACGCAATGACGCCGAGCAGGGCAATGATAATGGCGATAAAGGCAACCTTGACTGCCTGCGGAAATTCCGAGAAACGCAGCGCCTTTTCCTCGGCGTAATAATCGGCAAAGCGCTCTTCGCCCGTGCTTTTGGTATACGCCGGCGCGGACGCGGCCTCCGGGTCATATTCCGGTGCAGGCGTGGCAGCGTACGGATCGTTGAGATAATCGCTCGATGCGGTGCCATAATCCTCGGTCTCGATGCGACCGGTGCCAGCATAGCCATCGGAATAATCGGAATATGCCGCACCGCCCTCATAGTCCGCGGCGCTCGTGTTGGCGGCAAAAAGCGGGTTAACTGGAACATCGAGCGCCGGCATGCCGGTAGAGGTCTCATCCAGATCGGTTGCAGCCCAGGAATCGTAGGCAACTTGATGGGCAACGGGCTCGTCGAGCCTTGCGACCGGAGGCTTGCGTGCCGCAGGAACAGGCAACTGCTGGGCGCTGTACATAACGGTGCTGTCGGCCGATTTGTTCCGCGTCGCTGCAGCGAGAAATGCTGCCGTCTCGGACGGGTCGCTTGCGGGGCGGGGAGCGGGCGTGGGCGCCGAAGTGGGTGCGGGCGTAGGCGCGGGCGTCGAAACAGCCGACTGCGCAGGAGTCGGCGCAGATGCGGTCTTAGGCGCAAGTGCGGGATTGGGGTTTGACGGGCGAGCCCCGCCGCCCATGAGTTCGTCGGCGGTCCACGGGCGATCATCCATCACGTCGTCAAGGCTCAGCGAAAACAAGTCGTCTTCACCCTCATCGAACATGCGGTGCACATGTCCACCAATTGCCGGAATCAATCCGCGACCGGTGCATGATGCCTTGCTCAACGCCATTCTGTTCCACCCTTTCGAAATACTAATGACATCGATTATATGGAACTTCCCAAGCGGCTCGGTCTTGGATTCATGCTTTCCAGAACTCGCGCCCAAAAGGGGAGGGACAATCCAGGCGAGTGCCTACTTGTCGTCGGCCGCCGCCTTGGCCTCATTGAGGTAGCTATAGAAGCTGTACTTGGAGATGCCAAAGAACTCGCAGGCGCGCTCGCTCGACTTGGAAATGAGGAAGGCGCCGCGACGGTCGAGGTAGCCAATGGCGCGAATGCGCTCATCTTTGGTCATGAGTGCCGCGGGCTTGCCCACAAACTGCTCGCACTCGTGCAGCAGGTCCTCGAGCAGGTCGCCGATGTTCTTGGTAATGGGCTCGGGCTCGGTGTAGCCCGTGCCGCCGGTGCCGGTAAAGGCGTCGAGCGAACGCTCAAAAGCCTTCATAAGCGTAATGTCAAAGTTGATGCCCAAAATGCCGACGGGCTTGCCTTCGTCGTTGCGGATAAAGATGGTCGAGGACTTGAGCAGCTTGCCATCGGTGGTTTTAGTGAGGTACGGCTCGCGGTCGTGTACGTCGGTGGTGCCCTCGTGCATGGACTCAAACACGATATGGCTGGGGCCGTCACCCAGTTTACGCCCGCTGACGTGGCCATTTTCGATCACTACGATGGAGTGGTCCACGTCCTCGGTCTCCAGATCGTGGACGACGACTTCGCAGTTGGGGCCAAATTGGAGCGCCAGACCGTGTGCAAGGCGCTTGTAAAACTCAATCTGTGCGGGGGTCATGGGTGCCTTCCTAAAAATTAGTTTGGGCACACTTTGCCATAAACCACACTTGTTCGCAAATAACGAAAGCGTCGCTGCGTTATGTGACCGTTCGGCGGCGAAAAGGTACCGATTACGGCAACAAACAATTTGTTAGGTTTACCAATCAAAAAGTGTGATAGAACAGTGCTAACAAACTTTTTGTTTGGCATCCACATAAAAGTTCAGCCGTGTGAATGGGATCGGGCTGAAACGCGTATGCGGGGGCCGGCAAGAGAGGACTTAAGGAGTTCACCGTATGGCCGATAAGATCCAGTGGGCGGGCAACACGATGCCCAAGAGCGATGACAAGCACTTGGGAATCATGAGCCTCGACCACGTGAAGAAGGCCCGCGCCTTCCACCAGTCGTTCCCTCAGTACACCGTTACTCCGCTTGCCCGCCTGGACGGCCAGGCCGCGCGCCTGGGCCTGTCCAACCTGTGCGTTAAGGACGAAAGCTATCGCTTTGGCCTCAACGCCTTTAAGGTCCTGGGCGGCTCGTTTGCCATGGCCAACTATATTGCCGACGAGACCGGCAAGGACGTTGCCGACTGCACCTTCGATTACCTGACCTCCGATCAGCTGGCCGAGGACTTTGGCCAGGCTACCTTCTTTACCGCCACCGACGGCAACCATGGCCGCGGCGTGGCATGGGCTGCCAACAAGCTGGGCCAGAAGGCCGTCGTGCACATGCCCAAGGGTTCCACCAAGCCCCGCTTCGATAACATTGCCGCCGAGGGCGCCACGGTGACCATCGAAGAGGTCAACTACGACGAGTGCGTGCGCATGGCCGCCGCCGAGGCCGACGCCTGCGAGCGCGGCGTCATCGTTCAGGACACCGCCTGGGAGGGCTACGAGAAGATCCCGTCCTGGATCATGGAGGGTTACGGCACCATGGCTTCCGAGGCTGCCGAGCAGCTGCGCGAGATGGCTATCAACCGCCCGACGCACGTCTTTGTCCAGGCTGGCGTAGGCTCGCTCGCCGGCGCCGTGGTGGGCTACTTCACCAACCTGTATCCCGATAACCCGCCCACCTTCGTCGTGGTTGAGTGCGCACCGGCCGCCTGCCTGTACAAGGGCGCTGCCGCCGGCGACGGCGACCCGCGTATCGTGGACGGCGACATGCCCTCCATCATGGCCGGCCTGTGCTGCGGCGAGCCCAACATCCTTGGCTGGGATATCCTGCGCAACCACACCACCGCCTTCGTGTCCTGCCCCGACTGGGTCACCGCTCGCGGCATGCGCACCCTGGGCGCTCCCGAGAAGGGCGACCCGCGCGTCATCTCCGGCGAGTCCGGCGCCGTGACCACCGGCCTGGTCGAGACCCTCATGCTCGATCCCGAGTACGCCGAGCTCAAGGAGCTCATCGGCCTGGACAAGACGAGCTCCGTGCTCTGCTTCTCCACCGAGGGCGACACCGATCCGGATCAGTACCGTCGCATCGTCTGGGAGGGCGAGTACCCGACTTGCTAGCAGACTGACCTGTCCGGAGGCAGCCGGAGGACTTTACTCCCTGCTCGGACAGTCCTGCTCGCACGGAGAGCACATTAAGTGCTCTCCGGCTCGTGCGGAACTCGCGACGGAGCAAAGTCCTCCGTCCGCCTCCTATGGTTGCTTGCTTGCCGGGTGCTCGACCTCACGCTGCTTGGCACAAGTGATCTATCTGAAATATCTACCTGTAGGTAAACCCTTGTAGAAAGGTTGACTGTTGATGACTAAGGAACTCGATTTCGAGGCAATTAAAAACGCTGCTGAGTCTCACCGCGCTGACATGACCCGCTTCCTGCGCGCCATGATCTCGCACCCCTCTGAGTCCTGCGAGGAGGGCGAGGTTGTCGCTTGCATCAAGGCCGAGATGGAGAGCCTTGGCTATGACGAGGTCAAGGTCGACGGCCTGGGCAACGTCATGGGCTTTATGGGCGAGGGCGACAAGATCATCGCCATCGACTCTCACATCGACACCGTCGGCATCGGCAACATCGAGAACTGGGATGCCGATCCCTATGAGGGCTACGAGACCGACGAGATTATCTACGGCCGCGGCGGCTCTGACCAGGAGGGCGGTATGGCTTCCGCTACCTATGCTGCCAAGATGATGAAGGACATGGGCCTCATCCCCGAGGGCTACAAGATCATGGTCGTCGGCACCGTCCAGGAAGAGGACTGCGACGGCATGTGCTGGCAGTACATCTACAACAAGGACGGCATTAAGCCCGAGTTCGTCATTTCCACCGAGCCCACCGACGGCGGCATCTATCGCGGTCACCGCGGCCGTATGGAGATCCGCGTCGACGTTCACGGCACCTCCTGCCACGGCTCCGCTCCCGACCGCGGCGACAACGCCATCTACAAGATGGCCGACATCATCGCCGACGTCCGCGCCCTCAACAACAACGGCTGCGACGAGTCGACCGACATCAAGGGTCTCGTCAAGATGCTCGACCCCAAGTACAACCCCGAGCACTTCGAGGACGCCCGCTTCCTGGGCCGCGGCACCTGCACCGTCAGCCAGATCTTCTACACCAGCCCCAGCCGCTGCGCTGTCGCTGACTCCTGCGCCATCTCCATCGACCGTCGCATGACCGCCGGCGAGACCTGGGAGTCCTGCCTGGACGAGATCCGCAACCTGCCGGCCGCCAAGAAGTACGGCGACGACGTGAAGGTCTCCATGTACATGTACGACCGTCCGTCCTGGACCGGCGAGGTCTACGAGACCGAGGCTTACTTCCCCACGTGGATCAACAAGGAGACCGCTCCGCACGTCAAGGCCCTCGTCGACGCCCACAAGGCCATGTTCGGTGACGAGCGCATCGGCTGCGAGCCCAGCATGGACAAGCGCACCGGTCGTCCGCTGTGCGACAAGTGGACCTTCTCCACGAACTGCGTTTCCATCCAGGGTCGCTATGGCATCCCCTGCGTCGGCTTTGGCCCGGGTGCCGAGTCTCAGGCTCACGCTCCCAACGAGGTCACCTACAAGGACGACCTGGTCACCGCTGCCGCCATGTATGTGGCTGCCCTGAACCTCTACGATCCGAGCCAGGCCGATGGCGACGCCACCGTGTTCCGCGCCGGTCTGACCAACAACAAGATCGACTAGTCCCATTCCTTGATCTTGTTGAGCCGGGGGCCGCTCGTGTCCCCGGCACCCCCTGTTGACTTGGGGCCCGCGGTCGTTATCTCCCATGCTTCCTCAACGGTAGCGGGTCCTCGTCATAGCGCTCTGCATGTTCTAGCCACACGCGCATGCCGGAGCACATCTACTCATTGCAATCGTTTCATCTTTGGAAAGGATATTTACATGGATGCCAAGTTTACCGAGCTCGTCGAGCAGCTGAACGGCCTCGATTTTAAGGGCATGTACGGCAGCGACTTCCTGCACACCTGGGATAAGACCACCGATGAGCTCAAGGCGCTCTACATCGTCGCTGACGCCCTGCGCGAGCTGCGCGAGAACAACGTTTCGTCCAAGATCTTCGATTCGGGTCTGGCCGTCTCCCTGTTCCGCGACAACTCCACCCGTACGCGCTTCTCCTTCTCCAAGGCCGCTAACCTGCTCGGCCTTGAGCTGCAGGACCTGGACGAGAAGAAGTCCCAGATCGCTCACGGCGAGACCGTCCGCGAGACCGCTACCATGATCTCCTTCATGGCCGACGTCATCGGCATCCGCGACGACATGTACATCGGCAAGGGCGACGCCTACATGGCCGAGGTCTCCGAGTCTGTCCAGCAGGCCTACGAGGACGGCGTTCTGGATCACCGTCCCACGCTCATCTCCCTGCAGTCCGACTCCGATCACCCCACGCAGTCCTCTGCCGACATGCTCTACCTCATCAACGAGTTTGGCGGTCTTGAGAACCTCAAGGGCAAGAAGGTTGCCGTCACCTGGGCCTACTCGCCCTCTTACGGCAAGCCGCTGTCCTGCCCGCAGTCGCTGATCAGCCTGCTGCCCCGTTTTGGCATGGACGTCACCTTGGCCCACCCCGAGGGCTACGACCTCATGCCCGAGGTCGTCGAGCGCGCCAAGGGTTATGCCGCCGAGTCCGGCACCACCTTTAAGCAGGTCAACACCATGGCCGAGGCCTTCGAGGGCGCCGACATCGTGATCCCGAAGAGCTGGGCTCCGTTTGCCGCCATGGAGAAGCGCACCAACCTGTACGCCGAGGGCGACGACGCCGGCATCGCTGCACTCGAGAAGGAGCTGCTCGCTCAGAACGCCACGCATCAGGATTGGTGCTCCACGACCGAGCTCATGGAGAAGACCGCCAACGGCCAGGACACCATCTTTATGCATCCGCTGCCCGCCGACATCTCCGGTGTCTCTTGCGAGCACGGCGAGGTCAACGCCGACGTCTTCGACATGCACCGCGTGGGCATGTACAAGGAGGCCAGCTACAAGCCGTACGCCATCGCAGCCATGATGTTCCTGCAGAAGGTTGCCGATCCCGCCGCTACCCTCAAGGCCCTCGACGAGCGCAACACCGCCCGTTGGTTCCAGGCCTAAAGCTGGGTTGAGGTAAGCCATGTAAAGGGGGCGCTCTGCCAACCGGCGGGGTGCCCCTTTTTGCATCGTGGGCGTGCGGGATAAGCGCTTTCGATGTAGATGCCCCGCGACGCGAGTTATGGGTACGATGGTTTCAGGGGAGGTATCGCCATGAAACTTGGTTGCGTCATTATGGCTTCGGGCGAGGGCAAGCGATTTGGCTCTAACAAGATGCTCGCCGATATCTATGGCGAGCCGCTGATTGCCCGGACCATTGATTCGGTTCCCCGGGGCTTTGACGTTGTGGTTTCGACGCGTTGGCCCGAGGTCGCTCAGATTTGTGATGACAAGCATTGCCCGTGCGTGCTGCACGATGGCGAGCTGCGCAGCGAAAGCGTCCGTGCGGGCCTTTCGTGGGGAGTCGAACGTAACTGGAAAGGTTGCCTCTTTTTGCCGGGCGACCAGCCGCTCGTGAGTTCGGATTCTTTTGAGGCTATGGTTCGTGCATTTGACGAGCGTGGCCGCAAGCATCCGGTGCGTCTTGCGTGCAACGGTGAGCCTTCGAGCCCGGTGCTCTTTCCGGCGGAACTGTTCGATGCACTTATGTGTCTTGAGGGTAAGGACGGCGGCGGTTCGATCCTCAAGGACCGTACCGACGTGGTGCTGGTCGAGGCGCGTGCCTACGAGCTGTGGGACGTCGATACCGTCAAGGGACAGCGACGCATAACGGAGCATATCGCCGCCTGCTCGTATTTTGATCGCGTGGCCAACTGCATCAATCAATAAGGAGCAATTATGATCATCATCAAAAACGGCGCACTCGTGACGCCCCAGGGGCTTCGCCGCGCCGATCTTGCCATGGATGGCGATAAGATCGTGCGGATTGTCGCGGCGATTGAGCCGGCCGGGGGCGATACCGTCGAGGATGCTGCGGGCTGCTGGGTGTTCCCGGGCTTTATCGATGGGCACACGCACATGCAGTGCTGGACCGGCATGGATTGGACAGCCGATAGCTTTGAGACCGGCACGCGCGCGGCTGCCTGCGGCGGCACGACGACCATTGTGGACTACGCGACGGCCGATCGCGGCGTGACCATGCCCGATGCCTTGGTCGAGTGGCATCATCGCGCCGACGGCACCTGCACCGCCAACTATGCCTTCCATATGGCGCTTGCCGAGTGGAATGAGCGCAACCGCGCCGATCTTTCGGCCATGCGCGAGGCGGGCGTGTCGTCGTTTAAGACCTACTTTGCCTACGACCATCTGCGCCTGGACGATGCCGAGACGCTCGAGGTGCTGGAGGAGCTCAAGCGCGTGGGCGGTATCCTGTGCGTGCATTGCGAGAACGGCACGTTGGTCAACGCGCTGCAGAAGCGCGTGTTTGAGCAGGGTATCCACGGGCCCGAGGGCCATGCGCTCAGCCGTCCGGACGTGTGTGAGGCCGAGGCCGTGAGCCGCCTGCTGTATCTGGCGCACTTGGCCGGGGACGCTCCGGTCAACGTGGTGCACCTTTCGACCAAGCTGGGGCTCGAGGCCATTCGCGCTGCCAAAGCGCGCGGGCAGAAGAACATCTATGTCGAGACATGCCCTCAGTATCTGATGCTCGACGACACCTGCTATCTGGAGCAGGGCGAGGACGGCTTTGCGGGCGCCAAGTACGTGATGAGCCCGCCGCTGCGCCATGCCGGTGACCGTGCCGCGCTGCGCGAGGCGCTTGTGGCTGGCGAGATCGATACTATTGCGACCGATCATTGCAGCTTTAACCTGCACGGGCAAAAGGACCGAGGACGCGATGATTTCCGCGCGATTCCCAACGGCGGGCCCGGCGTGGAGCATCGTCCCGTTGCGATTGCCACGAGCTTTGAGGGACAGCTGGGTCCCGAGGATCTGTGCCGCTTGATGAGCGAGAATCCGGCGCGCGTTTTTGGCATGTATCCGCGCAAGGGCTGTCTTGCCGAGGGCGCCGATGCCGACGTGTGCGTGTGGGATCCGTGCGCGCGTTGGACGATCAGCGCCGCGACGCAGCATCAGGCCGTGGACTACACGCCGCTCGAGGGCTTTGAGGCACATGGCCGCGCCAAGGCCGTGTTTGTGAACGGCGTGCTGGCGGCACGCGACGGCGAGCCCACCGGAGCCCAACCCGGCCGCTACGTGCCCCGCTAACGGGAAGACCGCCGGGGTAGCTAATTTGGGACGGGGCTCTTTTAGCTACCCCTGGAGGCTGGTGGCGACGATGGGGCGGTCGAGGGCTACCTCGAAGCGATCTGCCATCGTTAGGTCGGCAAGCGTGTCGACTTGGTTGAGCATGATACGGGCATTGTTGAGGTTCAGCATCTGCAGCTCGGCATTGAGCACCTGGGCGACGCGCTCTGGGGTGGCAGCGTCGGTGGGCTCGCAGCCGCAGCGCTCGCAGAAGAGCTCGGGGCGGTGGACAACCTCGGCGACGGGCTTGCCCAGCCCCGAGGCGCCGACGACCCAGACGACGTTTGCCGTGCCGGCGGGAACGACCGGCTCCCAGGCGGCGTGGGCCTTGAGCGGGAGCCGCTTGCTGCCGTCCGCCTCGGCCAGGACGTAGTCAAAGCACTGTGCCAGCTCGCCGAGCGGTTCGGCGGGGGCGGAGAGCTTGCCCGTCTGGGGGTTCAAGACGCCTGCCTGGCAGATGCTTCCGCGCGCAAGGCCCGCGCAGGCCTCGCAAGTGCAACCGGGGACATGTGCGGCGTCCGGCTTCCAAGGCGCGGCGTCCAGGCGACGGCTCGACCCGTCCCATGGCACGCCGGCGACGGGAAACATATGCGTGGTGGTGCAGAGGAGCACGCGGCCGCCAGCGCGCATGAGCTCGAGACCCAGCGTCTTGAGCAAGGTCGACTTGCCTCCGCTGCCGATAATCGCGGTAATGCCCGGCTCGATCCTGAGCGCCGAGGCAAGATTGTCGCTAACCGTTTCCATCTGTTCGCCGCCGTATAATACTGTGATAATAAATAATCATCAGAGTAGCGGTCGAACCGCTTTTGCTCTGCTCAAACCGTAGCACAGGGAGGTGCCCCGGGAATGCTCGTTTATGTTCGCGGCGCCGGCGATATCGCCACGGGTGTCGCTGCCCGTTTGGTGCGCGCCGGCGTGTCGGTCGTTATGGCCGATATCGCGGTTCCCACGTGCATCCGTCGTACAATCAGTTTTTGCGAGGCCATTCGCTTGGGCGAGGTCCAGGTCGAGGGTATTTGCGCCCGCTTGGCGCAGACGCCGACAGAGGTGCTTGCAATTACCGAGGCCGGAGACGTCGCCGTCGTGGTAGACCCCCAGGCCAAGATGCTCGACGAACTGAAGCCCGCGGCCGTGGTGGACGCGATTCTGGCCAAGCGCAACTTGGGCACCACGCGCGATATGGCGCCTGTCGTTATTGCCGTGGGACCGGGCTTCACCGCGCCGGTTGACTGCGACGCAGCGGTCGAAACCATGCGCGGGCATTTTTTGGGCCGCGTCATTACCCAAGGTTCGCCCCAGCCCAACACGGGCGTGCCGGGCGTCATCGCCGGCTATGGCAAGGAACGAGTTATCCACAGCCCCGCCGCCGGCGTGTTTCGGTCCGACCGCGCAATCGGCGACATCGTGAGCGCCGGAGACGTGATTGGCTACGCGGGAGATACACCCATGTGCACGCAGATCGATGGCTGTCTGCGCGGGCTTTTGGCGAACGGCGTGCGGGTGACTGAGGGCTTTAAATGCGCCGATGTCGATCCGCGCGGCGACGCCAGCTACATCAACTATATTTCGGACAAGGCGACATCGGTCGGCGGCGGCGTGCTCGAGGCACTCGCTATGCTCACCGATGTCTTTAGAGGATAGAAGGCGGCAATGGAAAAGCTCGATGTTGTGAATGCGGCGCTTGCCGCCCTGCGTGCTGGCGAGACGTGCGAGCTCGTGGTCGTGGCCGGTACGGCGGGGTCATCACCACGCGGCGTGGGCGCCTGGATGGCCGTCTTTGCCGATGGCAGCCAAGCGGGCACCATCGGCGGCGGCAAGATTGAGCTCTTTGCGCTGGACGAGGCGCGCGAGCTGCTGGCCGCAGGGCAATCGCGTCTGGTCCGCTACACCATGGGCGGCGAGAACTCCGATACCGGCATGATCTGCGGCGGAGCCATCTGCCTGTGCTACCTGCATTTGGATGCGACTCAGGCACCGTTGTTCCAGTCGATTGCCGACGTCTTGGCCTATCGGCGCATCGGCGACTTCGTCATCGACTTTGAGCCGTTTATCGCGAGCGCGCTCGAGGGCGATGTGGTTGAGTACCATGGCGAGACATCGCGCCATACCATTGCCGGCTGCCCCGAGCTTTCGCTGGTGGAGGAGGGGAGTAAGGTCACCTACACCAACGCCGCCTCCGAGATTCCCCCGGCGCACATCGAGACGCTCTGCCCCGAGGGCCTGACCTACATCTTTGGCTGCGGACACGTGGGCGCTGCGACGGCGCGCGTACTCACGGCGGCGGGCTTTGCCGTTGTGGCGTGCGATGACCGCCCCGGCACGCTGACGCCCGAATGGGTGCCCGGTGTCTACGATCGTCGCCTGGTCGATTACAAGAACCTGAGCAAGCAGTGCCCCATCGGCCCGCGCGACTTGGTGGTCGTGGCCACAGCAGGCCACAAGTCCGATATCGACGTGGTGATTCAGGCCATGCGCGCTAAACCCGCCTATCTGGGCTGCTTGGGCTCGCGCCGCAAGACGGCCTTTGTGCGCGCCCGTTTGGAGCAGGAGGGCTTTACGCAGGACCAGATCGACGGGCTGCATCTGCCAATCGGCGTTGCCATCGAGGCCGAGGATCCCGAGGAGATTGCCATCTCCATCGCTGCCGAGATGATCCACCTGCGCCGTACCAAGCTCGTCCCCCGCAAGCGCTAGTCGCATCCCCATCAATAAGTTGCGGTGAAATACGGGCTGTTTAAGCCAGTTAAGCCGTCAAACAGTCCCTATTTCACCGCAACTGCCATTTTCCTCCGTCGCATGCGGATCGGTTTGTGCGGGGGAGTTGTGGAGTTGTGCAGGCAGACGAGGTTTTTCTGGAAATACGCTCCCGATGCGCGTATAGTACCGATTGTTTTGTCGGCTCCTGCTGTGTCGAGTCCAAACCGCGAAATGCCATGAGCGGCGCGGATGCAGCCAGGAGGCACGAGGACAACCCATCGTGGCCACGCCCCGTGCTTAAAACCCCAAGAAGGAGTGAACAATGGCAGAAGAGAAGTATGTGCCGCGTCTGAAGACCAAGTACAACAACGAGGTCAAGCAGCAGCTTCAGGACAAGTTCCAGTACGAGAACGTCATGATGATCCCCAAGTTTGAGAAGATCGTCGTGAACATGGGTGTCGGCGAGGCCGCTACCGATTCCAAGGCCATCGACGGTGCCGTGCGCGACCTGCGCGCCATCACCGGTCAGCAGCCGATGATCACCCGTGCCCGCAAGTCCATCGCTACCTTCCGCCTGCGCGCTGGTATGCCGATCGGCTGCAAGGTTACCCTGCGTGGCGACCGTATGTGGGAGTTCTTCGATCGTCTGACCTCCGTCGCGATCCCCCGTATCCGCGACTTCCGCGGCATCTCCGCCAAGAGCTTCGACGGTCGTGGCAACTTCTCCATGGGCGTCACCGAGCAGCTCATCTTCCCCGAGATCGACTTCGACTCCGTCGATCACCAGCGTGGTATGGACATCACTTTCGTGACCACCGCCAACACCGATGAGGAGGCCAAGGCCCTTCTGGACGCCTTCGGTTTCCCGTTCAAGAAATAGGTTCACCTGCCCTATGAGCGCCGTTCCCAGAAGGGGGCGGCGCTTGGGGCGAACAATACTCTATGTGAGGAGGATATAAGTGGCTAAGACATCGATGATCGTCAAGTGCAATCGCAAGCAGAAGTTCTCTACTCGTGAGTACACGCGCTGCCAGCGCTGCGGCCGTCCGCACTCTGTGTACCGCAAGTTCGGCCTGTGCCGTGTCTGCTTCCGCGAGCTTGCACTCAAGGGCGAGCTTCCCGGCGTTAAGAAGGCCAGCTGGTAAGTCACTACCAGCGTTTCAAGCATCAGTTTGGAACAGGGAAAACGCGCTAAAAAGGCTTTGCCGTTAAGGGCGGCGAAGAACCAAGAGCACGTGTTCATCAAGAACGAAGGAGAATCTGTATGAACCTTACAGACCCGATCGCAGATATGCTTACGCGCATCCGTAACGCTAACTCTGTGAACAAGGCCACGGTCTCCATGCCGAGCAGCAAGAAGCTCGTCGAGATCGCTCGTGTTCTGCACGAGGAGGGCTACATCGAGGGCTACGATGTCGAGGACACCGTTCCCCAGAAGACTCTGCACATCACGCTTAAGTATGGTCCCAAGAAGGCTAAGGTCATCAACGGCATCCGCCGCATTTCCAAGCCGGGCCTGCGTAAGTACACCGGCGTTGCCGACATGCCCCGCGTCCGCGGTGGCCTTGGTACCGCCATTATTTCCACCAGCCATGGCGTCATGACCGACCGCGATGCTCGCAAGCACAACGTCGGCGGCGAGATCATCGCTTACGTCTGGTAATTCGCTCGGTAGGTAGAAGGAAAGGAGATCACCGTGTCTCGTATCGGTAATAAGCCTGTCCAGATTCCCGCCGGAGTCGAAGTGGCAGTCAACGGCAACAACGTTGTCGTCAAGGGCCCCAAGGGCCAGCTCGAGCTCGATGTCTTTGAGAAGCTCGCTATCAACGTCGAGGACAACGTCCTCACCGTTTCCCGTCCCGACGACGAGCGTGAGACCCGTGCCCGCCACGGCCTCACCCGCGCCCTCATCCACAACATGGTTGTCGGCGTTTCCGAGGGCTTCGAGAAGAAGCTCGAGCTCGCCGGCGTCGGTTACCGCGTGCAGCAGAAGGGCAAGAACCTCGAGTTCTCCCTGGGCTTCTCGCACCCCGTGATCGTCGAGGCTCCCGAGGGCATCACCTTCGAGGTTCCCGACAACACCCACGTGAACGTCAAGGGTATCAACAAGCAGCAGGTCGGTCAGATCGCCGCTGAGATCCGCGGTCATCGTCCTCCCGAGCCTTACAAGGGCAAGGGTATCCACTACGTTGGCGAGCACATCCGCCGCAAGCTGGGTAAGGCCGCCAAGTAGTCGTAACCGACTCACTCGCATAAGACCAGCACCCCGTCAGGTGCTGGCAAGATCAACCTTTTTAGGAGTTTACGTATGAACAAGCATAAGGCGAAGCTGGAAGGCCTCAAGCGTCGTCAGCGTCGTGTTCGCGGCAAGGTCTCGGGTACCGCCGAGCGTCCGCGTCTTCGCGTGACCCGTACTAACGCCAACATCTATGCCCAGATCATCGACGACAGCAAGGGCTCCAGCCTGACGCTCGTCTCTGCCTCGACCCTCGAGGCCGAGTTCAAGGGCACCCACACCTCGAACAAGGAGGCTGCGGAGAAGGTCGGTCAGCTCGTTGGCAAGCGCGCCATCGAGGCCGGCATCACCAAGGTCGCCTTCGATCGTGGTGGCCGTATCTACCATGGCCGCGTCAAGGCCCTCGCCGACGGTGCTCGTGCCGCCGGTCTCGAGTTCTAGGAGGTATGTAGCACATGGCTCGTAATCAGAAGCAGCAGCGCGAGGCCTCCGAGTTCGAGGAGCGCGTCGTTTACATCAACCGCGTGTCGAAGACCGTCAAGGGTGGTCGTCGCATGAGCCTCGTCGCTCTCGTCGTCGTTGGCGACGGCAAGGGTAACGTCGGCGTTGGCATGGGCAAGTCCGCTGAGGTGCCCCTGGCCATCTCCAAGGCGTCTCTCGATGCCAAGAAGAACATGTTCCACGTGCCGGTGACCGAGCAGGGCACCATCCCGCACGAGGTTCTCGGCCACTTTGGTGCCGGCCGCATCATCATCAAGCCCGCTGTCGAGGGTACCGGCGTTATCGCCGGCGGCGCTGTGCGTCCCCTCTTTGAGCTTGCTGGCATCAAGAACGTCCTGTCCAAGTCCCTCGGTACCGACAACGGCCTCAACATCATCAAGGCTGCCGTCGAGGGCCTCAAGGAGCTCTCCAGCCCTGAGGACGTCGCGGCTCGCCGTGGCCTGACGGTCTCCGAGATGTTCGTCGGTAAGGAGAACTAAGCATGGCTGACACCATCAAGATCAAGCAGGTCCGCAGCACCAACGGTTGCAAGCAGGACCAGGTCCGTACTGTCCGTGCCCTCGGTCTCCACAGGATCCGCGAGGTTCGCGAGATTGCTGACAACGAGTCCGTCCGCGGCATGATCTTCAAGGTCAAGCACCTTGTCGAGATTGTAGAGGAGTAGCAAATGCAGCTTCACGATCTTACTCCCGCGCCCGGTTCCACCAAGAACCGCAAGCGCGTCGGCCGTGGCAATTCTTCGGGTCACGGCACCACTTCTGGCCGCGGTCAGAAGGGCCAGGGTTCCCGCTCTGGCGGCACCAAGGGTGCCGGCTTCGAGGGTGGCCAGACTCCGCTGGCTATGCGCCTGCCCAAGCTTCCGGGCTTCCGCAACCCCCGTCGTATCGAGTACACCGCTGTTAACGTTGAGCGTCTCGAGCGCAAGTTCGAGGATGGCGCTGTGATCGACGGTGCCGCTCTTAAGGCCGCTCGCATCACCAAGAGCGAGTTCGAGCCCGTCAAGGTGCTCGGCAATGGTGAGCTCACCAAGAAGTTCACGGTCAAGGTCGACAAGGTCAGCGCTTCTGCGCAGGCCAAGATCGAGGCCGCCGGCGGAAAGGTCGAGCTGCCGTGCTAAATGGTCTTAAGAATGCTTTCCGCATCAAAGAATTGCGCGAAAAGATTCTTTTTACCATAGCTATGCTCGTCGTGTACCGCATTGGTGCGCACGTTCCTGTGCCCGGCATTCCCTTCCAGGGGATGCTGGGCCTTTTCTCGACCGATAACAATTCGGTCGCCGCAGGTGCTATGGCCCTCCTGAATCTTTTCTCTGGCGGCGCGTTGAGCTATGTGTCGGTGTTTTCGCTGGGCATCATGCCTTACATCACCAGCTCGATCATCCTCCAGATGCTCCAGGCCGTCGTGCCTTCCCTGCATGAGCTTGCCCGCGAGGGCGAGGTCGGTCAGACCAAGATTACGCAGTATTCGCGTTACCTCACCCTGGCTCTGGCAATCCTCAACTCCGTGGGTTACCTCTTCCTCTTTAAGAGCTTCGGCATCAGCTTCAATGGCGCCGGCGCTCCCGAGATCATCTTCGACCTCATGATCGTCGGTACGCTCACCGCGGGCGCCATGCTGATCATGTGGATTGGTGAGCTCATCACCCAGCGCGGTATCGGCAATGGCATGTCGCTGATCATCTTCGCGAACATCATGGCCGGTCTGCCGCAGGCCATCTTCTCCAGCACCGAGGGCAATGCCGGTGGCATCATCACCATGGTGATCATCTGCGCCATCATCCTGCTGGTTATCCCGCTGATTGTTTTTCTTGAGCGCGGCCAGCGCCGCATTCCGGTCTCCTACGCTAAGCGCGTCGTGGGCCGTCGCATGATGGGTGGCCAGACCACCTACCTGCCCATCAAGGTCAACACCGCGGGTGTCGTGCCGATCATCTTCGCTTCGGCGCTGCTGTACTTCCCGGCTCAGATTGCCGTGTTCTTCCCCGGCATCGGCTGGATTCAGGCAGTTGCCTCCGCGCTTTCGACCGGTTGGCTCAACTGGGTGCTTAACGTTGTCCTCATCGTGTTCTTCGCATACTTCTACACCTCCATGGTGTTCAACCCCGATGACACGGCCGATAACCTTAAGAAGCAGGGCGGCTTTATTCCGGGCGTGCGTCCGGGTAGAGCTACCGCGGCCTACATCAAGAACGCGCTCAACAAGATCACGCTTCCCAGCGCTGTCTTTTTGGCGCTCATCGCCATCGTGCCTTCGATCATCTTCTCCTTCACGGGTAACCATCTGATCCAGGCTTTTGGCGGAACGTCCATCCTCATCATGGTCGGCGTCGTGCTCGACACGGTCGATAAGCTCGAAGGCCAGATCAAGATGTATGATTACGATGGATTCTTTAAATAGGCTAGAGGAGGATTGCTCATGAACCTCGTATTGCTCGGAGCTCCGGGTGCCGGTAAGGGCACCGTCGCACAGGAGCTCGTCGCCGAGTTTGGCGTCGCCCACATTTCCACGGGCGACCTGCTGCGTGCTGCCGTCAAGGGCGGCACCGAGCTTGGTATTCAGGCTAAGAAGTACATGGACGCTGGCGAGCTCGTTCCCGACCAGCTCGTGATCGACCTTGTCAAGGAGCGCCTTGCCGCCGATGACGCCCAGCAGGGCTTCATCCTCGACGGCTTCCCGCGCAACACCGCCCAGGCTGTGACGCTCGATTCCGAGCTCTCCGCCATGGGTCGCGAGATCGATTGCGCCCTTCTGGTCGATGTGGCCCCCGAGGTCATCATCGATCGTCTGTCTTCGCGTCGCACCTGCCGCGCCTGCGGTTACACCGGCACTGCTGCCGATGCCACCTGCCCCAAGTGCGGTGGCGAGATGTATCAGCGCGACGACGACAAGCCCGAGACCATCAAGAACCGTCTCGACGTCTACGAGAAGTCCACGAGCCCGCTCGTCGACTACTATCGTGGCCAGGGTCTGCTCAAGTCGGTCAACGGTGACCAGGCTCGCGAGACCGTGTACGGGGATGTCAAAGAGGCTCTCGGTCTATGATCAAGATTAAGTCTGCAACGCAAATCGAGCAGATGAAGAAGGCAGGAGCGCTATCTAAGATGGCGCTCCGCCACGTTGGAGCCATGGTGCGCCCCGGCGTTTCGACTTTTGAGCTCGATCAGCTCGCGGAGCAGATTATCCGCATGCATGGCGGCACCCCTGCCTTTAAGGGTTACGGCGGGTTCCCGGGGACCATTTGCGCATCGATCAACGATGCCGTGGTCCACGGTATTCCCAACCCCGACATGATCCTGCGCGATGGCGATATCATCTCCATCGATACGGGAGCCGTTGTCGACGGTTGGGTCGGCGATAACGCATGGACGTTTTTCGTCGGCACCCCCACGCCCGAAGCCAAGGCTTTGTGCGAGGTCACGCGCGATTGCCTTAAGGCTGCCATCGAGCAGGCTGTTCCCGGTAACCATATCGGGGACGTCGGTTATGCCGTTCAGTCCCTCGCCGAGTCTCACGGTTACGGCGTGCTTCGTGATTATGTGGGTCATGGCATTGGCCGCGTGATGCACGAGGACCCCAACGTTCCTAACTATGGAAAGAAGGGGAGGGGCGTTCGCCTCCAGGCCGGCATGGTCATTGCCATCGAGCCGATGGTTACGATGGGTTCCAACCATGTGAGCACGGGCTCCGACGGTTGGATTGTTACGACCAACGACCACCTGCCCGCCGCGCACTACGAGAACACCGTCGCCATTACCAATGACGGTCCGGTGATTCTCACCACCGACGCGCAAGGTGCTTGGTGTTCGCTCCAAGGCGGAGAAATGTAACAAGTTCCGCTTAGTTGTGGAGCCATTACGAAGATACTACGATACGTGCATACGTGTTGTAGAATACTCAATCGCTGTCGTTTTCTAGAGAAAGATGATTGCTTGTGAAGAAGGAAGACGCAATTGAGCTCGAGGGTACGGTAAAGGAACCGTTGCCCAATGCCATGTTTAAGGTTGAGCTCGAGAACGGTCATTCGGTTCTGTGCAACATTTCTGGCAAGATCCGAATGAATTACATCCGTATTCTCCCCGGTGACAGGGTTGTCGTGGAGCTTTCCCCGTACGACCTGACCCGCGGCCGCATCACCTATCGCTACAAATAGCGGCACGCATACACGCACTCCATTTCCGACTGCAGGCTTAGCTCAACCTACGGTCGGATTGTGTGTGAAGACCAGCCATAGTTTTAAACGCCTGCGGCTGGGCGAGTAGATAGTAGGGAAGTAGTTTGAGCGCTACCGAAAGGAAGAACGATGAAGGTACGTCCTTCGGTCAAGAAGATGTGCGATAAGTGCAAAATCATTAGGCGCCATGGCAAGGTCCTCGTCATTTGCGAGAACCCCCGTCATAAGCAGCGTCAGGGTTAAGAGAGGAGACTACGTTGGCCCGTATTAATGGTGTCGACCTCCCGCGTGAGAAGCGCGTTGAGATCGGTCTGACCTACATTTACGGCATCGGCCGCACCACTGCGACGAAGATCTGCGTCGAGTGCAACGTTAACGTGGATACGCGCGTTAAGGACCTCACCGAGGATGAGGTTAACGCCATCCGCGATTATATCGATAAGAACCAGATCATGGTTGAGGGCGACCTCCGCCGTGAGCGCAACCAGAACGTCAAGCGCCTTATGGACATCGGCTGCAACCGCGGCCTTCGTCACCGCAAGGGCCTCCCGGTCCGCGGCCAGCGCACCCACACTAACGCTCGTACCCGCAAGGGCCCGAAGCGTCAGATCGGTGCTAAGAAGAAGAAATAAGGAGCGCTAGATAGATGGCTACTGCTAAGAAGAACGTTCGCGCTGCCCGTCTGAAGCGCGCGGACCGTAAGAACATTTCCGTGGGCCAGGCTCACATTCGTTCTACGTTCAACAACACGATCGTTTCGATCACCGATCCCCAGGGCAACGTCATTTCCTGGAAGTCGGCTGGCCAGGTGGGCTTCAAGGGCTCCCGTAAGTCCACGCCGTTCGCTGCCCAGATGGCTGCCGAGGCTGCTGCCAAGCAGGCCATGGAGCACGGTATGAAGAAGGTTTCCGTCTTCGTCAAGGGCCCCGGCTCCGGTCGTGAGACCGCCATCCGCTCCCTCCAGGCTGCTGGCCTCGAGGTCTCGAGCATCCAGGACAAGACCCCCATTCCGCACAACGGCTGCCGCCCCAAGAAGCGTCGCCGCGTGTAACTGAAAGGATCGTATCAATATGGCAATCGACAGGACTCCTGTTCTTAAGCGCTGCCGTCAGCTCGGGATCGATCCCGCTGAGCTCGGTTACAGCAGCAAGAAGGAATCTATCCGTCAGCCCAAGCGCCGTCGCAAGGAATCTGAGTACGGCATGCAGCTGCGCGAGAAGCAGAAGGTCAAGTTCATCTATGGCGTTCTGGAGAAGCAGTTCCACGGCTACTTCAACAAGGCCCGCAAGATGAACGGCGTCACCGGTGAGAACCTCATGATCATCCTTGAGTCTCGCCTCGACAACGTCGTCTTCCGTCTTGGCTTCGCCCGCACCCGTAAAGAGGCTCGTCAGTCCGTCCGTCACGGTCACTTCACCGTGAACGGCAAGCGCGTGGACATCCCGTCCTACCGCGTCAAGGCCGGCGACGTCGTCGCTGTCGGCGAGAAGTTCCGTGACCTCCTCCCCATCAAGGAGGCCCTGATTTCCTCCGAGCGCTTTGAGGTCCCTGGCTGGCTCGAGGTCGATATCGAGAAGCTGTCTGGTAACGTGCTCGCTCTGCCGACGCGTGAGCAGATCAGCGGTGATATCAACGAGCAGCTCATCGTCGAGCTCTACTCTAAGTAGTCCATCCGGGCTGCTGAGGCTGGAGGTAATACATGTCAGAATTCATTAGGCCTCAGGTTCAGGTCGAAGAGATTAACGAGACGTCTGCTCGTGTCTCCGTCGAGCCGCTCGAGCGTGGTTACGGCGATACGCTGGGTAACTCCCTTCGTCGCGTTCTTCTGTCCTCGCTCGAGGGTGCCGCCGTCGAGGCTATTCAGATCGATGGTGCGCAGCACGAGTTCATGACCATCCCTAACATGGTCGAGGACGTCACCGACATCGTCCTGAATGTCAAGGGTCTTGTCTTCAGGGCTCTCGGCACGACCGACGAGGCGACCGCCACCATTTCTGTTGACGGCCCCTGCGAGGTCACCGGTGCGGACTTCTTTATTCCGTCCGAGTTTGAGCTGGTCAACCCCGAGCAGCACATCGCTACGCTTACCGAGGGTGGCCATCTCACCATGAGCATGCGCATCGGCTATGGCCGCGGCTATGTCTCTGGCGAGGCTAACAAGCGCGACAACGATCCCATCGGTGTGATCCACGTCGACTCGCTGTACTCGCCGGTGTCCCGTTGCGCCAAGCTCGTTGAGGCTTGCCGTGTCGGTCAGCACACCGACTACGACCGCCTTGTCCTCGAGATCGAGACCAACGGCTCCATCGCTCCGCGCGACGCCGTGGTCCAGGCTGCCAATATCATCAACCAGCATATGGCTGCCTTTATGAACCTTGCCGAGACCCCCGAGGTCGAGGAGGAGGCTTCGATCTTCGCTCCCGAGGTCACCAACGACAACGCCGAGCTGGACAAGCAGATCGAGGATCTGGACCTTTCCGTCCGTTCCTACAACTGCCTTAAGCGCGCCAGCATTCACTCGGTCCGTCAGCTCGTTGAGTTCTCGGAGAACGATCTGCTTAACATCCGTAACTTCGGTGTTAAGTCGATCGAGGAAGTGAAGGACAAGCTTGAGTCCATGGGCCTGAGCCTGAAGGCTTAATGCTTCGCATATTTGAGGAGAAACTAGACCATGCGTCACAACGTTAAGAAGGGCCTGAAGCTCGGCACCGATGCGAGCCACACCAAGGCCATGAAGAAGAGCCTTGCTAAGGCCCTCTTCGAGAACGACCGCATCAAGACCACCGAGACCCGTGCTAAGGCGCTGCGTTCGGTCGTCGACCCGATCATCACTTGGGCCAAGAAGGGCGACCTGCACTCTCGTCGTCTGGCTATCGCCAAGCTCGGCGATAAGCAGCTCGTTGCCGAGATTTTCGACAAGGCTGCTCAGGGCATGTGGCAGGACCGCAACGGTGGTTACACCCGCATCATGAAGCTCGGTAACCGTAAGGGCGACAACGCTCCCATCGTTATCATGGAGCTCGTCACCGAGCCTTGCACGCCTAAGGCCAAGAAGGCTGCTCCGGCCCCCAAGAAGGCCGCTGCTCCCAAGAAGGTCGAGGCTGCCGAGGAGACCGCTGCCGAGGAGGCTCCTGCTGAGGAGACCGCTGAGTAGACATTCCGTCTGCATAGGCTATATTCGAGGGGTACGTTCGCGTACCCCTCTTTTTTTGTCGCGATACCGTTGATTGTTTGTTGGGAGCGCCCATGACCGCGCCGTCTGATTTCAATTCGATTCCTGAGCTCGATGCCACGCTTGTATTCTGTGTTGCCTATGATGGCTCGTCCTATAGCGGATTTGCCGAGCAGCCGGGCCAGACGACCGTTGCGGGCGAGTTGCGCCGCGCTATCGAGACGCTGCTGCGCCGCCCGATCGATCTGACGTGTGCGGGTCGTACCGATGCCGGCGTGCATGCGGTGGCCCAGTACATTAGCGTGCCCGTAACGGACGCTGAGCTTGCTCTGACGCGCCGTAGGTGGCTGAGGGCTATGGATGCCCTCCTGCCCAAAGATATCGCCATAAACGAGGTCTACAAGGCCCGTAGGGGCTTTTCTGCCCGCTTTGACGCGCGGTCCCGTACGTATACGTACCGTATTGCCGATCGCGATGCGCGCCCCGTGCTCTCGCGCGGTGCCGTGTGGTGGCATCGCTATCCCTTGGATGTTGAGGCTATGTCTGCTGCCTGCCCCGCACTGCTGGGCGAGCAGGACTTTAAAAGCTTTTGCAAGGTTGCTTCGGCCGTTGGCAAGCCCACGCATCGCTGCGTGATGCGTGCCGAATTTGGCCATGAGGTTGCGTTTGGCGAGGACATCCTGACGTTCACCATCGAGGGCAATGCGTTTCTGCATTCGATGGTCCGTACGATCGTGGGCACGCTTGTCGAGATTGGCATGCATCGCCGTGAACCCGAGTGGATGCGCGAGGTTATCGATGCTTGCGACCGCACCGCTGCGGGCCCCACGGCTCCTGCCTGCGGCCTTACGTTTATGGGCGTGGATTACGATCCCGCCGAGCTTGTCGTGCTCGACTAGGGGAGGGCTCGACGTGTCGTGCGTCGACACCTGTCATCTGTGGGCTGCGCGTGTGCAACATCTGTTCTTGGCGTGCAATGCAACCGGTGTCTCATTGCTTTTATTGCCGGGGTGTACCATGAACCACGGTTTGATTCATTGCTGTCGAGAGGACGGATAATTTGGTTCGACGTGGCTCGCATCCGCGACTTTCGGTGATCCTTGTGGTAGAAGGTTCGCCCAGCTATGCGATGCGTGCGCTCGAGAGTATCCAGAACCAAGACCTCTACGATTTGCAGATTGTCGTTGTCTGTCGCGATACTGCGCCCGGTGTGCGCCATTCGCTTCAAGTTGCTGCCGACAGGGACATCCATATTGATTTGATTGACGTCGAGGACGCGCCGCGCGGCGCGTGTCTTCGTGCCGGTTTTGCTGCCTCGCGCGGCTCTCAAATCATCGCCATGAACGCCGATGAGTGGTTTGCTCCGCAATCCCTTTCCAAGATGGTCGATATCGCGTGCGATACTGCGGCAGACATAGTGTTCCCCACGGTGTCGCTCGACCGCTATGATGCACATCGAGAGCGCCATTCGCGCGTCTTGGATGCTACTCATATTTCCATTGATAGCAAATCTTCGATGGTGGCCGGGCTGCCTCAGTTGATTTTAGGCGGCCTAGTCGTTCAGACCTCTGGCGTGATGTATAGTCGTCCGCTGTTTGAGGCATGCCTGTCGCACGGCAAGGCGTACCGTACGGTTGAGTTTATGGTGTGCGCGCTCTCGCAGGCGCAGCGCGTCTCCGGATGCGGCGACGCTTGTTTCCACACGGTAGCGCCTAAGCTTACAGACGCCTTTGATCCCACCATGTATGCCAAGGTATCCGATGACACCCGAGCGCTCGACGAGCTTGCGGACTCACTCTCGAAAGCAGATAGCGGTGGTCGGCTCAAGCTGGCAAGCCAAAAGTTCTACTTTGCCGGACTGGTCGCCTGCATCGAGAATTTGTGTCTGAGCCCGCATGGGGTGTCGTCAATCGAGCGTTCCGCCCGCATGCGTGATATGCTCGAGGCGCCTCGAACCCGTCAGATGGTCGCCGCGCTCAAGGACAACCATCGGGGACTCGGTCTGTTGTTTGGGCCGATCGCCAGCGCTAAGCCCGCGCGCTGCGTGATGTGTACGCATCTGGCAGCTTTTCTTAACCGGACGGGCGCAAAACCCGCCTAAACGGCTCATTACGAAACAAACTTGCATAGAATTGTTTCGAAATGCGTTCTTATACACAAAAGCCTTCAAATAGCGTTAAACTATTCAATCACTGATTGATTGTCTCCGCCATCTTTTGGAGAGAGGGTTTGTATGGCTAAAAAACGCAATGGGCGCCAGGATGCCATTAGAGATATTGTGCGCAATAAGGATGTCCGCACGCAGCGCGTGCTGGTCGATGAGCTCCGTGCTATGGGCTTTGATTGCACGCAGGCGACTGTCTCTCGCGATATTGCCGATATGGGGCTGCGTAAGCTCCCTGAGGGCATCTATGTTCTGGCAGAGGACCTGCACCTGCAGCGCATGGTTTCCGAGCTCGTAACGGGCGTTCTGCGTACCGATAATCTGGTTATGATCAAGGCTCAGCCTGGCACGGCTTCCGGCATCGCCGCCGCCGTTGATGCGGCAGAGTTGCCCGATGTGCTTGGCTCGCTTGCCGGCAACGATACGATTTTGGTTATTGCCCAGACGGCCGAGGACGGCGAGCGTCTCGAGGCGCTGATCAATAAGCTGAGCAATTCTCGCAAGTAGGCGTGCGGGTCGTGCGCTCGGCACTGCGTGCGCTTACATAGTGGCTTGTAAGGGGTATCGACGTTGGTCGGTACCCCCTTTTTTTGTTTGCTGGTATAACGACCGCCCAGTCGCTTCAAACTAAAAGGCCCCGAGCAGTTCAATAAGCTGCTCGGGGCCTTGTTGGCTTTAGTCGCGTACTTCTTAGCCGACCGTATCGTCAGGCGTGGGCGAGGGGTCGGGAGTGGGCGTGGGCGTAGGCGTAGGCGTGCCGCCATCGCCGCCGGTCGAACCACCAGTGGAGCCGCCCGTCGAGCCACCGGTCGTACCGGTGCCGCCGGTGGTGTCGCCGCCCGTGGTCTCGGTGGTCGTGGTCGTCGTGGTCGTCGTGGTCGTCGTGGTGGTTTCCTCTTCCTCTTCGTCCTTGTCCTTGTCGTCGTTCTCCGACTTCTTGGTGTTGTTGGTGCCGTAGAACTTCCAGACGCTGTTGTTCTTGTAGGTGGGCGCCGTTCCGGTCGCAAACTCCTCGCGCTCGGTACCGGTCAGAACGGTGTTCATAAACCGCTTAAAGACAGGCAGGTTGGTGCTGTCGCCCAGCAGGTCCGTGCCGTACTTTTGGATGGGGATCTCGCCCGCGGAATAGCCGGTCCACAGGGCGCACGCCAGCTGCGGGGTATAGCCGCAGAACCACAGGTTGGTGGTGTTGTCGGTGGTGCCCGTCTTGCCGGCATAGGGCTGGTTGACACTCAGGGCGCCGGCAGCACCCGTACCGCTGCCCTTCATGACGCCGGACAGAACATCGGTGACCGCGGCGGCCTCGCCCTCGGTAAGCACCTGTGAGGGATTGTCGGTGTGCTGGTACAGCACCGAACCGGTACGAGAATCAATCTCGGTGATGGCGATCGGCTGGCGATAGTAGCCGCCGTTGGCAAACGTCGCGTAGGCGGCGGCCATCTCGAGTGGCGAGATCGAGCCGGTGCCGAGCGTCATGACGGGAACGTCCTCGATGTTGTCCTTGGCGGGGTCGATGCCGAGCTTTTTGACGAGCGAGATGATCTTGCTGTTGCCGACGGCTTCCGCCACCTGGATGTAGCCGGTGTTGGAGGAGTATGCCGTCGCCTGCTTAAGCGTGATGTTGCCATAGCTCTGGTTGGCGTAATTTTGGACCTCAGTCGTGGTGCCCTTGGCCTTGAGCGGCGAGTTGCAGTTGAGGGTGACGTTGGGGTTCATGCCGTTTTGGATGGCAGTTGCCAGCGTAAAGGCCTTAAAGGTGGAGCCGACGGGACGCTTGGCCGTGGCATGGTTTACGTGGTTCTCGTCGGCGTTGTAGTCGTAGCCGCCCACCATGCACTTGATGTAGCCGGTCTTGGGGTCGACGACGACCATGCCCATGTCCAGGCCGTCAAGCGAGAGCGTGTCGAGCTGCTCGCGGACGGCATTCTCTGCCACCTGCTGCATCGTGGGGTCGATGGTGGTCTTGACGGTCAGGCCGCCCTTAAAGAGCACGTCGGTCGAGAACTCCTGTTCCAGCAGCTGCTTGACGTAGGAGACAAAGTAGGGCTGCGAGTAAACGTCGACGCCGCTGCCCGAGATTTCGGTCACGTTGAGGGTGATGGGCTCGGCCTGTGCGGCATCGTGCTCCTCCTGGGTGATGTGGCCCAGGCGCAGCATGTTGTCGAGAACCTTGTTGCGGCGAGACAGTGCCAGATCGGGATTGACCGTGGGGTCGTACTGCGAGGGCGAGTTGGGAAGGCCGATGAGTAGCGCGGCCTCGCTCAGGGTGAGGTCGGCGGCGCTCTTGGACAGATAGGTCTCGGCTGCGGCCTCGATGCCGTAGGCGCCGTGGCCGTAATAGATGGTGTTGAGGTACATCATGAGGATCTCGTCTTTGGAGTACATGTCCTCCATCTTGATGGCGATGTAGGCCTCGCGCACCTTACGCTCAATGGTCGAGTCGAATTGCTCCTCCTGCAGGATGGTGTTGCGCACAAGCTGCTGGGTGATCGTCGAGGCGCCTTCGTGTCCGCCGCCGAGGGTTGCCACCGCAGCACGCGCGATACCCCACAGGTCGATACCGCCGTGCTCGTAGAAGCGCTCGTCCTCGACGTCAACGGTGCCCTGCAGCACGTAGGGGGAGACCTCGTCCTTGGTGATGGACTTGCGGTTTTGCGTGTAGAAGCTCGCGATCTTGTTGCCGTTGCAGTCGACGATCTCGGTGGGCTCGCTCACCAGATACGCGTTGGCGTCGGTGTAGTCGGGCAGATCGGACAGCCAGCGGTTGACGTTGCCGACCATGCCGATGCCAAATGCCACGCCCGCAATCAGCAGAAAGCCCAAAAACGAGAGCAGGATTATGGGCAGAGCATGCGTCTTTGAACGGCTGCGTCCCTGTCGTTGGCGAGGACCCATATATTGACCTCCAGGTATGTCGTGCCGGACGGTGGATGTGCCGTCGGGGCAGGATGGACATAAGTTATTACACGATAAACCAAACGGGGCGCGCGAGGCCTCGTGTATGCTGGAAGACGGCATTTTTCAGAGTGAATGCATACCTTGGTAAGGAGTTTGTCGATGGCGATTCGGGCGATGGGGCCGAGCGGACAATACGAGACTGGATTGGATGCTGCCGGTGCGGCGCTGCCCGAGCTGCTGGCGCCGGCGGGCGGACTCGACCAGATGCTTGCGGCCATCGCCGCGGGCGCCGATGCCATCTATGCGGGGTTGGGCGGCTTTAACGCCCGTGTGAGCGCCCATGGCTTTACGGATAACGAGTTTGCGCGCGACTGCGCCGTGGCGCATGCCCATGGCGTGCGTGTGTACGTAACGCTCAACGTGTTCGTGTTTGACGATGAGCTTGCCGACGCCGTGGCGTTGGGAGCTCATGCACTGGAGCTGGGCGCCGATGCTCTGATTGTCGCCGATGCCGGGTTGGCCTGCGCGCTGCGCGCGGCGATTCCCGGGGTCGAGATTCACCTGTCCACGCAGGCGGGCGCTCATAGCGAGGGTGCCGTGCGGCTTGCCGCCGATGAGCTGGGGGTCGAGCGCGTGACGACGGCACGCGAGCTGACGGTCGACGAGATTGCGGCGCTATGTGCCACGGGCGTGCCCATCGAGGTATTCTGCCACGGTGCGATTTGCATCGGCTATTCGGGGGCGTGCGAGTTCTCGGCCCTGCGGCGTGGGCGCTCGGCGATGCGCGGCGACTGCACGCAGCCGTGCCGTCTGGCGTACGACCTAGTGGACGAGGCGGGGCAGAGTGTTGTTGCCGTCGAGGGGGATCGTCTGCTGTGTCCGCATGACTATCTGGGTATTGCGCATCTGCCCGAGCTTGTAGATGCTGGCGTTGCGTCGCTCAAGATCGAGGGACGCATGAAGAACCCCGATTACGTATTCAACGTGGTGCGGGTTTGGCGCCGGGCGCTCGATATGCTGCGCGACGGCGCGTGGGACCCCGGTGCCGTGGAAGAGCTTGAGCGCGAGCTGGGAAGGTCGTTTAACCGTGGGTTTACCGATGCTTACCTGCGAGGGCGTTCGGGTGCCGAGCTGATGAGCTTTGAGCGTGCAATTAACCAGGGCGTGCGCGTGGGGCGCTTGGTCGCTGTGGGCCACGAAGAGGTGACCGTTGAGCTCGATGCCGCCGTGGCGGCGGGTGACACGCTCGAGATTCGGTTCTATCCGGGTGTCGACGCGCGTCCCGATGTGCCCAAGCGCTGGCCGCAGGTGCCCTGCCCGGTGGATGCCGCAGCGGGGAAGCGCGTCGTCGTGCATTGCAAGCGTAAGGTGGACGCGGGCTGCGAGGTATACCTGATTCGTAGCGCCGGCGTGTTGGATCAGACGGCGGCGGTGTTGGAGCGCATGCGGGCCGAGGCGGATGCGATTGCGCCCGTTGCGCGCGCCGTTGAGGTGCTGCCCTTTGAGGACGTTGCGGTGGATAGCGGTGCGTCGCCGGAGTTGGTGGAGTGCGCGGTTCCCGCTCGCATGGTTTTTGCTTGGCAGCTGATGGATACCGACCCGCGCAGAGAACTCGATTTGTCCGACACCGTTGTGGTGCTTGACGAGGTGTGCCGCACGGGTGACGCTGACCGGACCCGCTCGCTGATGCAGCGTGCCGGGCGCGTCGTCTGCCGCAACCTGGGACAGGTGGTGATTGCTCGCGAGCTGGGCGTGACGTTTGACGTGGCGGCGCCGGTGTTCTGCGCGAATCGGGCCACGCTTACCTGGCTGCGCGGACTCGGTGCGGGGCGGGTGTACTTGCCGGCCGAGTTGCTCGGCAATGATGCGGAGCGTATTGCCGAACTGACGGCCGAACCTGGTGTTCTGAGCCCTGTCGATGCCGATTGCCCCGAGCTCATGGTGTGCGAGCACTGCCTGCTGACCGCCGAGGGCGTCTGCACTGCGGATGCGACGGGGCAGGTCCATTGTCGTGACTGCTCGCGCCGTCAGCAAACACGATATTTAGTTGAACGTGACGGTACGCGTCTGCCGGTCGCCGTTGACGCGTGCGGCAGGACGAGGATTTTCCTGTCGTAGGTGCCGCGTCGCGTCAGTTTGTTATCATATGAGAGTTTATGGACTTCCAGCACCGCCGTATCCGGTGAGGGTGCTATAGCAAAAGGAGGATACCCAATGCTGTCTGTCGACGAGCAAATGCGTATCATCACCTCGGGCGCAGCGCAGATCGTCCCCGAGGCCGACCTTCGCAAGAAGCTTGAGAAGGGCGAGCCCCTCAACATCAAGCTCGGCGTCGATCCCACTAGCCCCGATCTGCACCTGGGCCATGCCGTGCCCCTGCGCAAGATGCGTCAGTTCCAGGACCTGGGCCACAACGTCACCCTCATCATCGGCAACGGCACCGCGCTGATCGGCGACCCCTCGGGCAAGAACTCCACGCGTCCGCAGCTTTCGCAGGAGCAGATCGAGGCCAACGCCGAGACCTACGTGAGCCAGGCCATGAAGATTCTGGACCCCGAGAAGACCACCATCGTGCACAACGGCGACTGGATCCTTTCGATGGACCTGGCCGGCCTGCTGCAGGTGTGCTCCAAGTTCACCGTCGCTCGCATCCTTGAGCGCGACGACTTTACCAAGCGCTACCAGTCCCAGACGCCGATCGCCCTGCACGAGTTTCTGTACCCCGTGATGCAGGCCTTCGACTCCGTTCAGATCAAGGCCGACGTCGAGATGGGCGGCACCGACCAGCTCTTCAACCTGCTCGCCGGCCGCGAGCTCATGGAGAAGATGGGCATGGAGCCGCAGATCGCGCTTACCATGCCGCTGCTCGAGGGCACCGATGGCGTGCGCAAGATGTCCAAGTCCTACGGCAACTACATCGGCCTGACCGATGCTCCCAAGGATATGTTCGGCAAGACCATGTCCATTCCCGACGAGATGATCGGCAAGTACTATCGTCTGGCCAGCTCGCTCGCCCCGGCCGAGGTCGACAAGATCGACGCCGCCTTGGCCGATGGTTCTGCCGACCCCTACGAGCTCAAGCGCGCATTGGGCCGCGACCTGTGCGACACCTACCACGGCGCCGGCGCCG
>DXLU01000005.1 GCA_019414565.1 Collinsella sp.
GGCCTTCTTTGCGTGCGGAACTCGCGATGAACTTCGTGCCCGCCGCCCGGGAGGGTGTCTCTTTATTGATAGAAGGCCTAATAAGCTGATGATTTTATGCCTGGATGTATTCGGAGTGGGACGGGCTTTCCGGATGGGCGGGGTTTCGGAAAGTGTGTCCCAGAATCGGCGCTCAGAGTGGTCCCCACTTTCCGTTTGATGTCTTGTCCGGAAACTACGTCCCGGAATTAAGGCTTGGAATGGGATGCACTTTCCGCTTGAGAGCCTTAGCGGAAAGTGCATCCCATTCCAAGCCTTAATTCCGGGACGTAGTTTCCGGACAAGACATCAAACGGAAAGTGGGGACCACTCTGAGCGCCGATTCTGGGATACACTTTCCGAATACAAAGAAGGCCACTTAATGTGGCCTTCAACTTATATATGTTGCGGATGCTTTCATGACAAGCCGCGCTTCAACACCGAGGCGTCTGCCCGGCGACGCGGAATGTAAGGTTCATCGCGAGTTCCGCACGAGCCGGAGAGCACTTAATGTGCTCTCCGTGCGAGCAGGACTGTCCGAGCAGGGAACCTTACGTTTCGCGCCGCCGGGCAGACGAACCAGTTAAGACGTGTCGCTACTTGATCTTGGTCGTACCCGGTGCCAGGTTGGGGTCGGTCTCGTTGGCCTCGGTCTGGAAGTGCTCCGTATAGACGTTCTTGCCGTCGCGGAACATCTCGTAGTACTGCATCTTGGCGTAATCCTCGCGTGCCTTGGTGGCAGCTGCGGCGGCGTCGTCGTCACCGGTGACGTTGGAGGAGAGCGCCCAGCGCAGGCTGGCGTCCTCGTAGCCGACGGAGTTGATGGCGGGCAGCGACTCGCGCAGCGTCATGTGCGCTTTCTGGTAGTCGGAGAGAGGTGCGCCGATCAGCTGCATCAGCTGGGTGGACAGATAGTTGGTGGACAGGTCGTCGACCTCGCTTGTCTGGTCGCAGCCGGCAACGTCGTAGTTGGCCCAAATGATGTAGTCGGTCTGCCACAAGCGCTCCTGGTGGGTGGCGTCATCCTCGTCGGTAAACCACTTGTCGTTGAACTTGGACGGGAAGAACGGCTGATGGTCGCCCCAGAACACCACGACCACCTTGCGATCGAGTTTGTTCAGGGCGTTGAGGAAGTAGCGCAGCGCCTGGTCGGACTGCTCAATGCACGAGACGTACTCGTCGACATCGGACAACGTGCCGTCCTCGACAGTCTTGGCGTCCAGGTCGGTCGTGTCGATGTTCAGGTGCATCTGCTTATCTGCCGGCAGTAGACCCGTATCGTAGCCCGAGTGGTTCTGCATGGTCACGTCGAAGATAAACTGCGGATCGGCGTTCTGGTCGAGCAGCTCAAGAATCTTGTCGTAGGTAGCCTGGTCGGTCACCATACCGCGCAGGGTGTCGGCGCCCTGGAAATCGTTGATAGACAGGAACTGGTCAAAGCCAAAGTCCTTGTAGACGTTCTCGCGGTTCCAGTTGGTCGCGTGGTTGGGGTGCATGGCCGTGGTGGAATAGCCGAGCGATTTGAATTGCTCTGCCAGGTTCCCGGTCGTTTCCATGTTGTAGATGGTGTAGGGGTACACGCCCGAGCCCAGGTTGGCCATGGAGTTGCCGGTCATAAACTCAAACTCGGTATTGGCGGTGCCGCCGCCGTAGGCGCTCACGTAGAGCTTGCCGCGGCTGAGGCAGTTGGACAGGCTCTTAAAGTACTGCGGACCCTCGTAGCCGGCGCGCATGTTCTGGTAGATCGACAGATCCGAGAACGTCTCGTTCATGATGGCGATGACCGTGGGCTTCTCGCTGTCGAATTGCTCCTTTGCAGCGGTGCGCTCGTCGCTCTTGGCGGCGTCGGACTTGTCGTAGGCCTTGGCGTACTTTTTGAGCGTGGCCTTGGCATCGTCGGCCGAATAGTCGGCGGGTTTGGGCGGCTTGATGGACTGCGCTGCACTAATAAAGGCAGGCAGATAGCCCTCGCGCCAGTAGCTCTCGAGCGGGCGCCAGGTGTAGACGGTGATGCCGAGGGTGTTGTAGTAGTCGATGAGCGTGACGTGCGCGGTCACGCCGCCCAGGCACAGCACCGCCACGAGCAGGTTGGTGAGCAGCATGCGCTTGGCGTTGGCGGCACCCTTCTGGCGATGCGGCGCCACGATGCCGGCGTACTCGCACAGCAGCATGGCGATGGCGGTAAAGCCCGTGGACAGCACGCAGAACAGCGAAATCGAGAAGGTGTAGCCGTTGCCGGCGACCGCGGCGGCGGTGGAGATGGCCGAAAGGTCGCCCGGCTGGATGGGCATGGATTTAAACGTGATGACGAAGAACTCGGCAATGCCCAGGACAAAGAGGGCAAAGGCCAGGACCGCGGGAGCTGCGCCGTGGCGCTGGAACAGGAAGAACAAGCCGACCATGAGCGTGGTGATGATGGCCCACTCGAGCAGGATGCACAGGGGGTAGACCCAGGTAAAGTCGTGGTTGGACGAGACCTCCATGCCCAGCAGCGCAAAGACGCCGGCGAGCAGCAGGCACAAGACGGCGGCGACGAGGGGCTTGCCCACAAAGGCGCCGCGCAGGCGGGCGAGCTTGCCGGTGGGGGCGGGGGCGTCGGCGGAGGCAAACGCAAAGACGCGCGGGGCGATGCGGTCGCGGGCGATGCTGGCCCAGGCGCATCCGGTGAGGATGGCATTGGTCAGGACGAGCATCACAAAGGCGAGCGGCTCGTTTTGGGCGACGAGGCCAATGGCGCCCCAAATGGTCAAAAAGAGCTGGAACAGGCCGAACGCGACGCTCCACCCAAGAGCGCTTTTGGCAACGGTGCCCGACTGTGCGCGAATGGCCTTGGCCTCGCGCAAGACAAGGTAGACGGTCGCCGCAAGACCGACGAGCGAGATGGCGGCAGCGAACATGCTGAGACTCCTCACAAATGTAAAACCTACGAAAGCGGGGATTTACCCGATTGTTACCGAGATATGCGCGGCATTTGACGGCTGCGTACAACAACCAGCCATAATAACGCGCGAGTATGGCGGTGTTGCGCAATGGAGTGCCCACCTGCGCGATAATGGACGGGAATTACACGGAAAGGTAAAGGCTTCTTAAAGAAATGGCGAGGGTAGGGCGATGAGCGAGCAGGTTTGCAAGGCGGACATGGGCGGCGGCGGAGTTGCGGGCGTGGATATGTACGGCTATCCGGTCGAGACTACGGGCAACGCAGCGCTGGACATCTTGGAGCATCGCTCGTCTACGCGTGCCTTCGCGCGTGATGGCGACGACCGTCCCGTGGCGGTGACCGACGAGCAGCGGGCGGCGATCTTGCATGCGGCGAGCCGTGCGCCGTCGGCGGGCGCCATGATGATGTATTCCATCGTGAGCATTCGCGAGCAGGCTACGCTGGACCGTCTGGCCGACCTGTGCGATCACCAGCCCATGATCGCCAAGGCGCCTTGGGCACTTATATTTGTGGTCGATTATGCCAAGTGGATCGATCTGTTTGAGCACGTGGGCTGCTTTGAGCCCGATTTTGTCGAGCGCACGGGCAAGGCGCCCCGCCGCGCGCCGGGTTTGGGCGACTTTGCCATCGCGGCCCAGGACGCCGTGATTGCTGCTCAAAACGCCGTGGTTGCCGCCGAGGCCCTGGGGCTGGGGAGCTGCTACATCGGTGATATCGTCGAGAATGCCGAGGAAGTCGCCGAGCTGCTCGATCTGCCGCCCTATACCATGCCGCTGTCGATGCTCATCATCGGCACGCCCCGCAAGGAGCGCCCGGCGATTGCGCATCCCGTGGTGAACCTGGTGCACGAGGAGCGTTATTGTCGCGCCGACGCCGCGACGATGGATGCGCAGGTGGCCGAGATGGACGCGATGTTTCGCCCGCATGCCCGCGAGGTGGGCGAGCGCGTCATCGATATTTACACCCGCAAGCACACGAGCCCCTTTATGGCCGAGATGAGCCGCTCCATGGAGTGGTGGTTCAAAAACTGGCTCGGAAAATGACGAATGTGACAAAGGGGGCGTCCCTTTGTCACATTCCATATCGCCGCGGTGGCCTAAAGGCCGCATAAATGTTTATCTAGCTGGGAAAACGGTGCCATTAAAATATGGGCTGATTACATATAATCCCGTCGAACGTTAAAGTTGGGAGGAAACCGGCTTATGAATCAAAAGGCCAAGGAGGCAGCTTCGCACGCTGCGATTCCTGTGAGTATCTCGGCGATGCTCGTCACGCTGGGCGTGGTGTATGGCGATATCGGCACCAGCCCCATGTATGTAACCAAGGCGCTCGTTGCCGGCAACGGCGGCATTGGAAGCGTCACGCAGGAGTTCGTGCTCGGCGCGCTCTCCCTTGTCGTGTGGACGGTCACACTGCTGACGACCGTCAAGTACGTGCTGATCTCGCTGCGCGCCGACAACCACGGCGAGGGCGGCATCTTTGCCTTGTACAGCCTGGTCAAGCGCTGCGGCAAGTGGCTCATCATCCCCGCCATGCTGGGCGGCGCGGCGCTGCTCGCCGACGGCATCCTGACGCCTGCCGTTACCGTCACCACGGCCATCGAGGGCCTGCGCACCATCCCGGCGGTCCATGCCGTGCTCGGTGACGACCAGGGTCGTGTCGTCGCCATCACGCTTGCCATCATCATCGCGCTCTTCTTGGTGCAGCGCATCGGCACGGCCAAGATCGGTCACGCCTTCGGCCCCATCATGACGCTGTGGTTTTTGTTCCTGGGCGGCACGGGCCTGTTCTTTGTCTGCCAGTATCCCGCGGTGCTGCTGTGCCTCAACCCGTTGCGTGGCATCGCTTTTCTGCTGAGCCCCAACAACCATGCGGGCATCATGATTTTGGGCAGCTGCTTCCTCGCTACCACCGGTGCCGAGGCGCTCTATTCCGACATGGGCCATGTGGGCCGCGGCAACATCTATGCCACCTGGCCGTTCGTTAAGTGCTGCCTGCTGCTGTCCTACATGGGCCAGGGCGCGTGGCTTATCAACAACGCCGGCAACCCGGAGCTCATGGGTATCGCCGACCTCAACCCCTTCTACCAGATGCTCACCCCGGGCCTGCGTCCCTTTGCCGTCGGCCTTTCCACCGTCGCGGCCATCATCGCTTCGCAGGCGCTCATCACCGGCGCATTCTCGCTGGTGTCCGAGGCCAGCCGCCTGGACCTCATGCCGCATATGCAGGTCTTCTATCCTGCCGAGACCAAGGGTCAGCTTTACATCCCCATGGTCAACAACGTCATGCTCGTGGGCTGCGTCATCGTGGTGCTGCTGTTCCAGAACTCGGCGCACATGGAGGCCGCGTACGGCCTTGCCATTACCCTGACCATGATGTGCACGACGCTGCTGCTCTTCTTCTATCTGCACGTGGAGCGCAATCTCAAGGTCGCGCCGTGGATCTTTGCCGCCTTCTTCCTTATGCTCGAGGGCTTCTTCTTTGTGAGCTCGCTCACCAAGTTCTTCCACGGCGGCTATTTCACCATCCTTATGGCCGCGCTCATCATGGGCATCATGGTGTGCTGGTACAACGGCACGGCGGTTGAGCAGCGCCAGTTTACGCTGCTGCCGCTGCGCAGCTATCTGCCGCAGCTCAAGCGCCTGCGCGACGACGATCGCTACGAGCTCGTGAGCGACAACATCGTGTACCTGACCAAGGACACCAACACCGACTATATCGACCGCGATATCGTCTACTCGATTTTGGACAAGCACCCCAAGCGCGCTCGTGCCTGGTGGTTCGTGAACGTCGAGACCATGGACGAGCCGCATACCTTTGCCTACTCGGTCGAGACGTTCGGCACCGACTACGTATTCCGCGTGCATCTGTACCTGGGCTATAAGATCAACCAGCGCGTCAATGCTTACCTGCGCCAGGTTGTTCAGGACCTGGCTGCCAGCGGCGAGCTGCCGGCGCAGACGCACGACTACTCGGTCTACAAGGATCCGGGCAACATCGGTACGTTTAAGTTCGTCATGATCCGCAAGCTGCTGGCGCCCGAAAGCGACGTGGAGCCCAGCGAGCGTACGGCCATCACGCTCAAGTACATCATCCGCCGCGCTGCCGGCACCCCCGCGCGCTGGTACGGCCTGGAGAACTCCAACGTGAGCTTTGAGTACGTGCCGCTGTTCACCAAGTTTAAGGCCGTGAGCAAGATGCAGCGCCTGGCTCCCGACGAGCGCCCGTAGACTGCAAGGCTATACACTTGGAACCACCACAAGGGGAAACCACCACAAAGGTGCTTGTCCCCTTTGTGGTGGTTTTTGTTTTTGAGAGAGGGGCGGGGCGCTGATGGACGTCCATGCGGACGGCGATATTGCCGAGAACTTTTGGTGGCGGCGCACAACGCTGACGCGTCGCAGCCCTCTGTATGACGCCTGCGTATCGGCGGGGCTGCTGGCCGCGGCGACGATTGTGGGCGCGCTGCTCGACCATCCGGGACTCGCGCCGAGCATCATGATCGTCTATGTGTTCGCCGTGCAGCTGTGCGCATTCTTTACCTGGAGCCGCCTGTATTGCCTGCTGAGCTCGGCTGCTGCCGTGGCGCTCTACAACTATTTGTTTGTCGACCCGCGCTACTCGCTGTCGCTCATCGACCGCGTCTATCCCGGCATGTTCTTTATCATGTTTGTGGTCTCGCTCGTGTCGAGCTCGATTGCGCTGGCCCTGCGCCGCGCCTTGGCGCAGGCTGCCGCCAGCGACCGTCGCACGCAGATGGTGCTCGAGACCAACCGCATGCTGCAGCGGTGCGGCGATCAGCAACAGATTGTGCATGCTATGGCAACGCAACTGGCGCGTCTTTCGGACTGTCCGGTCGTGTGGTATAGCGCCGATCCGGAAGACGATGACCTGCTGCCGCGCACGATGTACACGGCCGTGGGCGATGCCGCGCCGGTGCACCAGCTAGCGCCCCAGATGCCGCCACGGCTCTCGGCATCCGCCTATGTGGGAACGCCGCTCGATGCCACCTATGGCGGCTCGGCGTTCTTTGGCATATACCTGACCGTGCACTCGGGCGACACCATGGTGCGCGCGGGTGATCCCGACTCGGTGGTGGGGGTGCTCGCCATTGTCGCCGAGCCCGATGCGCTGACGCCCGAGGAGCGGACGCTTGCCGATGCCATCGTGAGCGAAGGCGAGCTGGCGCTCGATCGCGCCCGCGCCATGGAGGCCCGCGAGGAAGCGGCGGTGCTCGCTAAAAACGAGCAGCTGCGTGCCAACTTGCTGCGCTCCATCTCGCACGATCTGCGCACGCCGCTTACCAGCATTTCGGGTAATGCCGACGTGCTGCTCGACCAGGGCTCGACCGGCACGGCCGTGCTTGACGACCAGACGCGCCGCGGCATGCTCCTATCCATTCGCTCGGACGCGCAATGGCTCAACGCCACCGTCGAGAACCTGCTCGCCATCACCAAGCTCGAGGGCGGCGGCATGCATCTGTCGACTACGCTCGAGCTTATGGACGATATCGTCGAGGAGGCGCTGCGCCACGTAAACCCGGCCGTGCGCGAGCACGACCTTAAGGTGGTGGCGTGCGATGAGCCGGCGCTCGTCAACGTCGATGCGCGCCTGATGGTGCAGCTGGTGGTAAACCTGGTGAACAACGCCATCACCTATACGCCTGCGGGTTCGCATATCGTAATCTCGATTGGCGTCCATGATGGATGTGTGGCGTGCTCGGTGGCCGATGACGGCCCGGGCATTGCGCCCGAGGACCGCGAGCGCATCTTTGAGTCGTTCTACACCGCCAACCATGGTCTGGCCGATAGCCAGCGCAGCGTGGGTCTGGGGCTTTCGCTTTGCCGCTCCATTGCGCTGGCACATGGCGGTAGCATAGGGGTTGCCGCGGCGGCCCCGCACGGCTCGGTCTTTACGATTGAGCTTCCCGCCGCCGACGTTTCGTTTGATAAGGAGTAGCGCTGTGCCGAACTCTGCCGTGAAACCGCTCATCTTGGTCGTTGAGGACGATCCCGCCGTCCGTAACCTTATCGTCGCCGCGCTCGAGGCGCACGGTTTGCGCCATATGGCTGTGGAGACCGCCCACGCCGCCATCGCCGCCGCTTCGTCGCAGGCGCCGAGCATTGTGCTGCTCGATCTGGGCCTGCCCGATATGGACGGCGTCAAGGTGGTGGAGTCGGTGCGCGCGTGGTCGGGCATGCCGATCATCGTGGTTTCGGCGCGCAGCGAGGACGCGGACAAGATCCGAGCGCTCGATGCCGGCGCCGATGACTACCTGACTAAGCCGTTTTCGGTCGAGGAGCTGCTCGCGCGCATTCGCACCACGCTCAGGCGCCTTTCGTATGCGCAGGCGGGCGGTGTTGTCTCCGAGGGCTCGTTCGATACCGGCGAGTTGCATATCGATTTTGATGCCGGCATCGCCACGATGGATGGCGAGGAACTGCATCTGACGCCGATCGAGTACAAGCTCTTGTGCCTGCTGGCACACAACGCCGACAAGGTGCTGACGCACCAGTTTATCTTGCACGAGATCTGGGGTACGGCGACCAAGAGCGACCTGGCGAGCCTGCGCGTCTTTATGGGCACGTTGCGTAAGAAGATCGAGTCCGACCCCGCGCATCCGCGTTACATCCAAACCCATGTAGGCATTGGCTACCGCCTAGTCACCCAAGGCTAGATCGCCAACCACCATCCCAATATGAGTTGCGGTGAAATACGGTCTAAATTTGCCTAATTCCAGGCAAAACAGTCCGTATTCCACCGCAACTTTGTTATCTGCCCTTAGGCTTGCTGGCGTAGAACTTCTTCTTTTTGGGCTTGCCGGCGGGGGAGGGTTTGCCGGCAAAGTTGGACTTGCCGTTGCCGGCCTGCGCGTGCGCGGGTACTGCCGCACGGGGCTTGCGGGCCTCGGGGTTGCGCAGCTCCTCGGTTCGCTCGGCAATTTCCTCGGCGCTAAAGCCGACCTCGGCCATGGCGTCCTCGATGGGCAGGCGGCGCACGATATAGCAATGGTGCACCTTCTGGTTGCGTGCGAAGTCCTCGGGGATGGTCTGCGCCGTTATGTCCTGTAGCACCACGCCCGCGCGTGCGAGCTTGCGTGTCTCGGGGCGGAAGCCTCGCAGGTTGCAGCTAAAGATGGCATGGCCGCCCTGTGCGAGCAGGCGCGATACGCCGGCCAACAGCTCAACATGGTCGCGCTGGACATCCCAGGTGCGGCGGCCCATCTTGGACGAGTTCGAGAACGTGGGCGGGTCGACAAAAATCAGGTCCCAGCGGTTGCGCGTCTGGCGCTGGTCGCGAATCCAGGCGAGCACGTCGTCGCGCACAAAGTGATGCTGCGGACCCACAAAGCCGTTCTGGCGCATGTTGCGCTCGGCCCAGTCCAGATAGGTGTTGGAGAGGTCGACCGTCACGGTCTCCTCGACGCCGCCATCGGCCGCGTAGCAGGTGGCGGTGCCGGTGTAGGCAAACAGGTTGAGGAAGCGACGCGCCTGCTTGGCGTGCTCGCGCACCAGGTTGCGGGTGACGCGGTGGTCCAAGAAAATGCCCACGTCCAGGTAGTCGTCAAAGTTGACGGCAAAGGTAAGGCCGCCCTCTTCGATGAGCGGGAGGCGACGGCGTGCGATATTGGCGCGCTCGCCCGATCCGCCCTTGCCGGCGCCCTGCTTGCCGTACTGCGAGCCGCCACGCGAACGCATGCGGGCCTTGGCGTGCACATGCTCGGCGGGAACATCTAGGATACGCGGTGCGATGGCCAGAATGTCGAGCATACGGGCCTGGGCCAGTGCGGGGCCGATGGTCTTAGGCGCGGCGTATTCGGCGATGACGAGCCATCGGCCCGGCGTCTGCGGGCAACCCTCGTACAGGTCGATGGCGGCGGAGTAGTCGGGCAGGTCGGCATCGTAGACGCGGTAGCAGCTCACGCCCTCGCGCTTGGCCCACTTGCGACGCAGGCGAGCGTTCTTGCGCAGGCGGTTGGCGAACTGCTCGGACTCGGGGATGAGCACGGGCAGCGGCTTGCCGTCACCCAGGTCGAGCGTGGCGGCGGGTTCGGACATGGGGGTGTTGGCGGCTTCGTCTTCGGCATCTGCGGTCTTGTCCTCGGCATCCGTGCTGGTCGCAGCTTCAAATGCCGCGGCAGCGTGGTCAAGCGAGGGCCAAACCTCAATAGTCGCCTCTTCGTTGTTGGGCATGACGGCGATGGAGCGCGCGGGCTCGGCATGGAGCGCGCGGGCCATAAGGCCGTCGCGAGTGAGCGCGGCGACCGGTGCGGTAGCGAGCTCGGGCGCGCGGCGCAGCTCGCCGACCAGCGTCATGGCGTCGTGCATGAGCGAAAGCGGCGTCTCGGTGGTGTCTGCGACCACGGCAACGCCGGCGACAGCACCCGCATGGTCCAGCACGGTGGCGGGCTTAGCGGCGCAAAAATCGACAAAGCGCTTGTAGCCGGCGCACTTGACCATGCGCTCGGCGGTCTTGCGGGCGGCGGGGTCGATGTCCACGGCCACGATGCGCGCCTGGCGCTCGCGCGCTGCCGCCTCGCGCTCGCGTGCCTCGGCGAGCAGCTGCTCCCACAGGGCGGCGTCGTGCAGCTGCCAGCCCTCAAAGCCCCAGTGCTCGCGGGCGGCGCCCGGAGCGCGGTCGGTTAGAATGTTCACGGCCTCCAGCAGCAGGCCGCCGCCGGCGCACGAGGCATCGATCAGCGTGGGAAGGGCTTCGTTCTCGTAATCGTCGGCCGTCAGCTCGCGCTCGCATAGTGCGGTCCAGCCGACCTGCGCCAGCACCAGGGCGGCGTAGTCGGGGCGCAACACGTGTGCGCCCTCGCCGGCACGAGTCGCAGCGGGCGGCAGGCGTTTGAACAGCGGGTCGCCCGAAAGGTCTAGGCTTATGCTCGCGCGGCGCTGGCGCAGCGAAAGCAGTAGGTGAACATCGGGGTCGGCGGCATCGACATCGGCGCGACGTCCCGTGGTCTCGGCCAGGCGGTCGCACAGCGCGTCTTTGGCACGCAGGGCCGAGAAGCGCGTGTTGCGCAGCTGCTCGGTCACGCCGCGGGCGGTAATGGCGATGGTGGCGCCGGGGCGGACGATGTTCTCCCAGGCGATGTCGTAAACGCTGTCGTACAACTCATCGGCATCCTGTGCCCCAAAGCGCCCGAGCACCACAAACACGCGGCTGGCCAGGCGCGACCACAGGCAGGCGCGGTAGCCTTCTTCGAGCTCGCCCTCAAATGTAGCGCGGCCCTTCAGGCGGCGGACATGCGAAAGCCCGAGGCGTTTAAGCTCATCGGCGAGTGCGGACTCAAAGCCCTCGGGGCAGCTTGCGTAAAATTCCATGGGTGACCTCTCTGGTTGCGTCGCTCCATTATATGATGGATGCTTCGTTTGCCCTTATCCTCGAAAGGAACCCATATGATTGATGCGTGTCCCGAACCCGCTGTGCTCTTTTTTGACGTGGACGGCACGCTGACGTCGTTCGATCCCGACGATATGACCGATAAGGACTTCAATGCAATCCATCCGTCGAAGGCCGTTGTCGATGCATTTGGTCGCCTGCGCAATGCGGGTCACCAGGCATTTATCTGCACGGGTCGCCCCTTGTGGCTGATTGCCGATGGCCTGCGCGCGCTGAACCCGGCGGGTATCGTTGCCATGGCGGGGGCCACGCTCGAGGTCGAGGGCCGCGTGGCACACGAGGACTGCATTGACGAGGACATTGTTGAGGAGCTCGCGCGTCGCATTACTGTGGCGGGCGGCGAGGCATTGTTCGAGACGAACGGTGCCACCTATTCACTTGAGCCAGTTGGTGTCGAACAGTCATTTCTGCTAGGCGCCGGCGTGGTGCATGGCACCGATCAGATGCGCATCGATGGCCGCTTGCGCGTAGGCAAGGTGTGCATTAACGCGTACGACCTGGCTCGCGTAGCCAACGATGACGGCTTTATCGAGCGCGAGTTTGAGCTGTGCAACACCGGTGGTCAGAATCGCGAGCTGAGCCCCAAGGGCATCGACAAGGGCGTGGGCGTGGCGCGAGCGCTGGAATACCTGGGTCGCACCGGCAACGCGCGCACCTTTGGCTTTGGCGATTCCGGCAACGATCTGGGTATGCTCGCCGCCGTCGAGACGGCTGTAGCCATGGGCAACGCCATGCCCGAGGTCAAGGCAGTCGCCGACTACGTGACCGACGATGTCGCACACGATGGCACCGTCACAGCGATGCGCCATTTTGGGTTGATTTAATAAATGGCCGGGTCGCCCGCAGTGGGGGCGACCCGGCCATTTGAGCTATTTTGCAATATAGAGCTTGGGATGACTGCGACTGCTCTCGATCGCCGCCGTCATGATGCCCTCGTCGTCTCCATCAACGATGATGCCGTCGAGGTCATCGATCTGCGCGGACTGATAAAAACTGGTCTTATTGAACTTTCCCTGGTCAACCATCATGTAGCCCTGGTTTGAGTTGGTAAGGTACATATGCTTGATCATGGCCGAGAAGTCGTGCTCGACGGTAAAACCGTGGTCGGGGTGGAATCCGTCGGCACTGACAAACGCCTTGTCGGCATGTAGTTTGCTCATGCAGTCGAGCGTTAGTGCGCCCGCGAGATAGAGGTGGCCCTTGCGCACGGAGCCGCCCAGCAGCACTACCGAAGCATTGGGGAGATTGAAGCTGGCGTAGTTCGCGATTGCAAGATCGCCGGTGATAATGGTGATCTCACGCTTGTCCATGAGGGCCTTAGCGAAGTAAAAGCCTGTGGTGCCGATATCAATTACCAGAACATCGCCATCATCAACAAGAGTTGCTGCGGTTGCGGCGATGGCTTCCTTGGCCTCGACTTGGACATTGATGCGCTCCTCGGGATACGAGATTGCGTTGGAGCGAGAAAGCGATACCGCTCCGCCGCGTACGCGACGCAGCTTGCCTTCGGATTCCAGCGAGATGAGGTCGTGTCGTGCGGTGACTTCCGAAACCGAAAAACGGCGAACGATGTCGGATACCGAGATATTTGGCTTTTCGGCCAGCCAATTCATGATAAATCGCTGACGCTCGGCCGGTGAAAGGTCTGAAGTAGATGCCATATGCCGCTCCTTTTGAACAAAAGGTAAAAGATGCGCCTTTCGTAATCGAAATATAACGTATCGATATGAAAAGAACAAGGCAAATTCGAATGAATCAAAAGAACGGAATGGCATGTCACAAATGCATGCGTAGCAGATAGTTCGCACGTAAACGGGCTATAAAGAGTCTCATTCTGAAGGTGCCGCCCAAAAGAAGTACGTTCACGTCCGATATTCGACCGTTCACGGAAAGTTGACAATTGAGCTTTCGATAGCTTTTGAAATGGTTTATAAAAGAAAACCGAAAAGCTTTTGAAACAAAGAAGAAGGCTTTCGATAGCAATAGTGTTAGATGAGAAAGGACCGAACATGGCGATCAAGGTGTTTGCCGACGGCGCTAACCTCGAGGGTATGCTTGACATGCATGACAATGGCAACGTTCAGGGCTTCACGACCAATCCTTCCCTTATGAAGGCCGGCGGCGTGACCGACTACCGCGCTTTTGCCAAGACGGTTCTTGAGCACATTACTGATGTGTCGGTCTCTTTTGAGGTATTCGCCGACGACGAGGCGGGTATGGAAGCCGAAGCTCGCGAGATCGCAACCTGGGCAGACAACGTCTACGTTAAGATCCCGGCGCTCAACACCAAGGGTGAGTCCACTGCCGCGCTGGTCAAGCGCCTTTCTGCCGACGGCATCAAGGTGAATGTCACCACTATCTTCACGCCCGAGCAGGTCGACGAGTTTGTCGATGCCGTCTCTGCTGAGACCCCCTCTATTCTGTCCATCTTTGCCGGTCGCATTGCCGATACCGGCGTCGATCCGCTGCCCCTCATGGCGGAGTCCGTAAAGAAGGCTGCCGTTAAGCCTGCTGCCGAGGTTCTCTGGGCGTCTACGCGCGAGGTCCTCAATATCTTCCAGGCGGAGTCCGTTGGCTGTCAGATCATTACGGTCCCCAATGCCCTTCTTGCCAAGCGCAAGAATTTCGGGAAAGATTTGCTTGAGTACTCGCTTGATACGGTCAAGGGCTTTGCCCGCGACATTCAGGCGCTTGGTTTTCATATCCTGCCCGAGGAGTAGGGGACGAGCATGCTGACCGATCTTCTTAAGCCCGAGCTTGTTGCCTGCCACGTCGAGGCCTCCGACTGGGAGGAAGCGATCAAGGCATGCGGTAAGTTGCTCGTAGACGCTGGCAAATGCGACCAGAGCTATGTTGACGCCATGATTTCATCGGTTCACAAATTCGGCCCCTATATGGTCTTGGAAGAGGGCATCGCCATGCCCCACGCTCAGGCAGATGGCAATGTGAGTGAAGCGGGGATCTGTATCGTCACGCTTGACCCTGCCATTGCGTTTGGACACGAGGATTTCGATCCGGTTCACGTGCTCGTGGGTATTTGCGCACCCGACCCCAAGGCTCATCTTGGCTGCTTGGCGGAGCTTTCGCAGATGTTCGAGGACGAGGACTGCGTTGCCAAGCTCAGCGCATGCGATACGCCCGAGCAGGTTTTGGAGACCATGCGTTCATTCTTTTAGGCCTTAATGGCACGGCGATGCGTCGCCGCTTTTGGATAGACGGAAAACCGTCACGTGTAGGAGAGGAAGGTTGCCATGCATATCATCACCGTATGCGGAAACGGCATCGGGTCCAGCCTGATGCTCGCTGGCAAAGTCGAGGAGCTTTGCGAGGAGGAGGGCATCAAGGCCGACGTTGAGTCTATGGACCTGAACGGTGCTTCTTCCGCAAATCCGGATCTGTTCATCACCGTTAAAGAACTCGCCCCCGAGCTCCACGGCAACGTTGTGATCGTTCGCAGCTATGTGAACAAGAAGAAGATCCGCGAAGACGCCCTCGAGGCAATCAAGGCGGCCGCCGCTAACGCCTAAAGCGGCACAAAAAAGGGCGGTTCCCTGTGGAAGAGGGAAACGCGCCCACGTTAGAGAGAAAGGAAGCGCAGATGCAAGCCATCCTTCCCATACTTGAGTTTATCCAATCGATTCTGACCAAGCCAGCGTGGATTATGGGTCTATTTGCCTTTGTGGGCCTTGTCGCGCTTAAGCGTCCTGCCCACAAGGTGATGACGGGCACCCTGAAGCCCATTCTTGGTTACATCATGCTGTCCGCCGGCGCCGCTGTTGTTCAGGAGAACCTTGCTCCGCTGGGTACCTTCATCGAGACCGGTTTCCACATCACCGGCGTCGTGCCCAACAACGAGGTCGTTGTTTCGATGGCTCAGAGCGTCCTCGGCGTTCAGACCATGATGATCCTGATTCTCGGCTATGTCGTGAACATTATCATTGCCCGCTTTACCAAGTTTAAGTACATCTTCCTGACGGGCCATCACAGCATGTTTATGGCCTGCCTGCTGTCTGCCGTTCTGCAGGCATCTGGCTTCCAGGATGTCCAGCTTGTCATCGTGGGCGGCATGTTCCTGGGCCTCGTGAGCGCTATGCTTCCCGCCGTTGGTCAGCGTTTCACCGAGAAGGTTACCGATGGCGATGAAATCGCCATGGGCCACTTCGGTTCACTCGCCTATTACATCTCCGCTGCAGTCGGTACGCTTTTTGCTAAGGACGCCGAGGAGAACAGCACCGAGAAGATCGAGGTTCCCGAGAAGTTCGCCTTCCTGCGCGACACTACCATCTCCACGGCTCTTACCATGGCCTTCTTCTACCTGGTTACCGCTTTCGCCGCTTACATCGCAGATCCTGCGGTCGTTACCAAGACCGCTGGCGGCGACAACGTGATTGTCTATGCCCTGACCTGTGCCCTGTCCTTCGCCGTTGGTGTCACCATCGTCTATAACGGCGTTCGTATGATCCTTGCCGACCTGGTCCCGGCTTTCCAGGGCATCTCCAACAAGCTGATCCCCGGTGCCATCCCCGCCGTCGACTGCGCTGTCTTCTTCCCCTATGCTCCCACCGCCGTTATCCTCGGCTTTGTCGCTTCCTTCATCGGTGGCGTGGTCGGTATGTTCATCGTGGGCGCTACCCTGGGCATCTTCATCATCCCGGGCATGGTTCCCCACTTCTTCTGCGGTGCTACCGCGGGCATCTACGGCAATGCTACCGGCGGTCGCAAGGGCGCAGCTCTTGGCGCTTTCGTCAACGGCCTGCTCATCACCTTTGCCCCGGCCCTGCTCCTGCCCGTTCTTGACGTCTTTGGCTTCAAGAACACTACGTTCGGCGACTTCGATTTCTCCGTCATTGGTATTACGCTTGGCCGCGCTGCCGAGGCCTTCGGTACCACCGGTGTCTACGCGATTCTCGCTGTCCTTCTGGTCGTTGCCTTCGTCCCCAACTTCATCCACACCAAGGGTGCTGTGATCAATCACGTTGAGGAAGAGTAATCCAGGCATACGTTAAGCCCTAATCGGGCGGAGCTCCGATAACCGGCTCCTACACGGAAGCGGTGACGTCTCAATCGAGGCGTCACCGCTTTTTGCTTTGGAGCGATTGTGAATATGAGCCGGCGAAGCGCTGCTTCTGTTCCGTGAACGGAATCAAACGCAATGATCGGCAAAAACGTTTTGCCGCTGGGGCGTCGATATAAAAATGGTAAATCTGCAAAACCGTTCGCCGAGAAGATAAAAAACCGCAGTTCACGCCTTGATAAACGTAGGTAAAGTGTTTAGCAGTTTATCGGCCGTATGCTAACGAAAGGAATCAGGCAGATGGCAATCAAGGTGTTCGCTGACGGTGCAAATCTCGAGGGCATGCTCGACATGTACGAGAACGGCAACGTTCAGGGTTTCACGACCAACCCGTCCCTTATGAAGAAGGGCGGCGTGACGGATTACCGCGCGTTTGCCAAAGAGGTCTTGACCCACATCACCGATGTATCCGTGTCGTTTGAGGTCTTTGCCGACGACGTCGAGACCATGGAGGTCGAGGCGCGCGAGATCGCTACCTGGGCCGAGAACGTCTATGTCAAGATTCCGTGCGTGACTACCAAGGGCGAGTCCACCGCCGAGCTGGTCCGCAAGCTTTCGGCCGACGGCATCAAGGTCAACGTCACCACCATCTTTACGCCTGCGCAGGTCGACGAGATGGTCGAGGCCGTTGACGCCGAGACGCCGTCAATCATCTCGCTCTTTGCCGGCCGCATCGCCGACACCGGCGTCGACCCCATTCCGTTTATGACGGAGTCGGTCAAGAAGGCCGCCGCCAAGCCCAACTGCGAGGTCCTGTGGGCGTCCACGCGTGAGCTTATCAATATTTACCAGGCGGAAGGATGCGGTTGCCAGATCATCACGGTGCCCAACAGCATCCTGGCCAAGCGTAAGAACATCGGCCGTGACCCGTACGAGGTCTCGCTCGATACCGTGCACGGTTTTGCCAAGGATATCGCCTCGCTCGGTTTCCATATCCTGCCGTAACGCGAACGCTGGCTACATCGCGGGTTGTTCGCCCCGGCCTTTCCTTTCCCTATCGCTCACGCGCTTCGCGAGGGTCGCGCTAGGCAAAGGAAAGGCCGGGGCTGCCGACACGAACTTGCCGGTAGGTTGGTGATAGGCTTCCATATCCTGCCGTGGACAAAGGTACCCCCGCCTGCGCCGTGCAAAATTGAGAGTATTCAGCAAGGTAAAGGCTTTTACCAGCTGGGTGAAGCATGGAACAGCCCCCGTTTTGGCTCTGATGACGCTAAAGCGGGGGCTGTTTCTTGCTTTTTCGTCTCTGAGGGGCATCCGGAACGGTGGAATTTGCAGAATACTCGCGATTTTGCACGTCGCGAGAGGGGGGACCCTTGCTTGGCGGTTTACTTCCCCTGCACCATGGTGAGGGAGATCTTCTTGCGGTCGCGATCGACCTTTTCAACCCACACCTTGACCGTGTCACCGACGCGCACCACGTCGCTGGGGTGCTTGACGAAGCGGTTGGCCAGCTTGGAGATGTGCACGAGGCCGTCCTGGTGCACGCCCACGTCGACGAAGGCGCCAAAGTCGACGACGTTGCGCACCGTGCCCTTGAGCTCCATGCCGGGTTCCAGGTCGTCGATGGAAAGCGCTGAGCGGCTAAAGACCACCTCGGGCGCGTCGTCGCGCGGGTCGCGACCGGGCTTCTTGAGCTCGTTGACGATGTCGATGAGCGTGAGGGTGCCACAGTCCAGGTCGCTTGCCAGCGTCGAGATGCTGCCCAGACGGCGCTCGATGTCGGGCACGCCGCCGCGGCTGAGCTCGCTTGCTTTAACGCCGGCGCGCTCCAGGACGGACGTGGCCACCTCGTAGCTCTCGGGGTGGACGCTTGTCGCGTCGAGCGGGTTCTTGCCGCCGCTGATGCGCAGGAAGCCCGCGGCGTTGAGATATGCCTTGGGTCCCAGCTTGGGGACCTTCTTGAGCTGGCGGCGATCGGTAAAGGCGCCGTTTTCCTCGCGGTACGCCACGATGTTCTTGGCCACGCTCGGCGTGATGCCCGATACGTATCCCAGAAGGCTCGCGCTCGCGGTGTTTACGTCGACGCCCACGCGGTTGACGACGTCCTCCACCACGTGGCCCAGGGTGCGCGAAAGCTCGGCCTGGTCAAGGTCGTGCTGGTACTGGCCCACACCGATGGATTGGGGCGGAATCTTAACGAGCTCTGCCAGCGGGTCCTGCAGGCGGCGACCCAGGCTCATGGCACCACGCACGGTGACGTCCAGATCGGGATACTCCTGGCTCGCGAGCTCGGAGGCGGAGTACACCGACGCGCCGGCCTCGTTAACGATGGTGTAGCGAAGGCTGGGCGCCTGCTCGGCAATAAACTCCGAGACGACTTCCTCGGTCTCGCGGCTGGCGGTGCCGTTGCCGATGACGATAGTGTTGACGCTGTCCTTCTTGACGAGGCGGGCGAGCTCGCGCTTGGTGCCGGCGACGTCGTGGCGCGGCTTGGTGGGATAGACCACGCCGTGGTCGAGCAGCTTGCCGGTCTCGTCCATGACGGCGACCTTGCAGCCGGTGCGGTAGCCCGGGTCGAGCGCGAGTACGCGGGCGCCACGGACGGGGCGTGCCGAGAGCAAGCCCTCGAGATTCTTGGCAAAGACGTTGATGGCCTCTGTCTGGGCGCGAACGGTGAGTTTGGCGCGGGCCTCGCGCTCCAGCGGGGGAGCCATGAGGCGTTTGTAGCCGTCGGCGATGGCGGCATCGAAGATGGGAGCAAACACGCCCTGGCGTCGGGGCCAACGGCTGCCGAGGCGCACCGTGGCGGCAGCGCCGTCGACGTTCACGCGCACGCGGAGCTTGCCCTCGCGCTCACCGCGGTCGATGGCAAGGATGCGGTGGTTGGGGATCTTGCGCACGGGTTCGTCGTAGTTGTAGTAGGGCTCGTAGGGGGTCTTCTCGGCGGGGTCGGTGGCCTCGACGACGATGTCGGCGGTGTTTTGCGTAAAGGCTCGCAGGTCGGCGACGTTCTCGGGGTCCTCGGCCACCGTCTCGGCCACGATGTCCGCCGCACCCGCGAGCGCCTTCTCGGGCGTGTCGAAGCCGGCCTCCTCGTTGACGTATGCCGCGGCGGCGTCGAGTGCGCTGCCCTTGGCCGAGGCCTGCATGATGATCATATTGGCGAGCGGCTCGAGTCCCGCCTCGCGGGCCTTCTGCGCGCGGGTCATGCGCTTTTTGCGGTAGGGCTTGTAGAGGTCCTCGACGCGCTGGAGCTGCGTGGCCTCGCGGATCTGCTGCTCGAGCTCGGGCGTGAGCTTGCCTTGGGCATCGATGAGTAGGATGACATCCTCTTTGCGTTGCTCGAGATTGCGCAGGTAGGACAGGCGCTCGTCGAGTGCACGCAGGGCGACGTCATCCATGCCGCCTGTGGCTTCCTTGCGGTAGCGCGAGATAAAGGGGATGGTGTTGCCCTCGTCGATGAGCTTGACGGCCGCCTCGATGTTGGCGGCCTTAAGGTTGAGCTCGCGGGCGAGCTGGGCGATAAGATCCATGAAACTCCTTGCGTTTGAGGTGCGTTTGCGGCACAGGGCTACCAAGGATACCACCCGTCCCAAAAGACTGTTTTGGGGCCGCGCCATGAAAACGGCCTATCTACTACGTTTGAACCGTATGGGTCGACCATCCCCGGTTTTCCGAGAACGCGCAACCTGTCTACCTGCGGTTTTTATTTCGCGAAATTCGGTATGGTTGAGGGTGATCGGTTAAACGTAGTAGATAGGCTCATTCCGTGGCGAACGAATCAAGCTGAGGTGCAAAAAGGCCCCCGTCTCAGAAAATCATTGGAAACGTAGCAAAATGCCCCGCGGGCAGGAGGCTGCTCGCGGGGCAAAGAAGAGGGGCTTGTTGGTGGCGGACCGAAGGGTTCGCATGGGGCTTCTGCCGCGGTCTGCCCTAAGGCGTTACAGCTCGACGAGCTGGCCGGTTTCGGCGGCCTCTTTGATGGCGTTGAGAAGCGTGAGCGTCTTGACGTTATCGGCGGGGGTCACGACGGGCTCGACCTCGCGGCGGACAACCTTCACAAAGTGCTTGAGCTGCATCTTGTGCGGCAGCGCCGGGTCCACGGCCGGGATCTCCATCTGCAGCGGCTTGTGCCAGTTAGAGGCGCCGTCGTAGGAGAACTGGTGCAGGCGGGGCAGCGAAAGGGCGCCCTTGGTGCCGCCGATAAAGTAAGCGTCAGCGTCGAAGGGACGGTACTGCGGGTCCTCGCGAGCGGTCGCCTCCCAGTTCCAGGGGCTGGCGGTGGCGTCGGAAATGGTCATGCTCGCGAGCGCGCCGTCGGCAAAGCGGACGTTGACCACGGCGGAGTCCTCGGTCTCAAAACCGCGGGCGGCGCTGGACTGCATGCCCTGGACGGCGACGGGCTCGCCCAGCAGGTAGCGGAGCAGGTCGACGTCGTGCACCAGGTTGACCAGGATCGGGCCGGCACCCTTCTTGCGGCGCCACTCGACATCGAAGTACTCGTCGTTCTTATAGATCATGTAGTGGAAACTCGACACGGTGAGCTTGCCCAACTCGCCGGACTCGATGATCTCCTTGGCCTTGTTCACAAACGGGTTGTGGCGACGGTGCTGACCCACGAGCACGGGCACGCCGGCGGTCTCGGCCTCGGCGGCGAAGGCCTGGGCATCCTCGAGATCGTTGGAGATTGGCTTTTCGACCAGCGGCACGATGTTGCGCTTGATGGCCTCGCGGGCAACGCCCAGGTGCAGGTCGTTGGGGGTGGCGATGATGACGGCCTCGGGCTTGACCTCGTCCATCATCTGGGCAGGATCGGTAAAGAACGGCACGCCGGCGGCCTCGGCCGTGGCGCGGGCGCCCTCAAAGGCGTCGGCGATGGCGACGAGTTCGGCCTCGGGCTCCTCGGTGACAAAGCGGATGTGGTTGCGGCCCATGGCGCCGGCGCCGATGACGGCAATGCGGACGGGGTTGAGCTCAGACATTTCGACTCCTTAATGCTGGTGGCTTGGAATGTGACAAAGGGACAGCCCCTTTGTCACATCGGTATAACTAGGCGGACTTCTTCTTGCTGTCGGAGACCATCATGTAGACGGTGAGCACGACGGCGATGGCGGCAATCACAATGGCGCCATAGAAGGACTGCTGGTAGGCGGCGCTGCCGGCTTCGGCGTGATACAGCACGGCGGTGATGGGCTGGCTGATCCAGGTAGAGGCGGCGTAGCCCAAGAACATGATGCCGTAGTTGACACCGATGTTGCTGGTGCCAAAGGCGCCACCGGTGAGCGGCGGGTAGATGACGAGCAGAGCGCCAAAGCTAAAGCCGAGCAGGGCGAGCGCCACAAAGAACATGCTCTGCGTAAAGCTCATCGACATGATGACGAGTGCGACGATGGTGACGACAAGGCTGATGAGCAGCGACTTGTAGGCGCCGAGCTTGTCGATGATCTGACCAAAGGACAGACGGCCGACCAGGTTGGCGCAGGTGTTGACGGAGACCACCACGCCACCGAGGGCGACGGCCGCGGCGCTCGTGGGGTCGGCGAAGAGCTGGACGGCGGCGATGGAGGCAACCTTGCCCACAAGCAGGGTGCCTGCAGTGGCAGCAAAGGCGAAGGTGACGATGAGGACCCAGAAGCGCGGGGTCTTGACCATCTCGCCCGGGGTGAGGTCACCGAAGGTGCCGGCGTGCGCGCCGCCCTTGGGGGCCTCGAAGCCCTCGGGCAGCCAGCCGGCCTCGGGGGCCTTCAGGAACAGGGCGGAGGCAGCGATCATCACAAAGAAGATGACGCCGAGTGCCTTAAGGGCGCCAAAGATGCCCAGGCTCGGGATGAGCAGCGAGGCGAGCACCGGGGACAGCACGGCGGGGCCGGCGGTCGAAGCGGCCAGGGTGATGCCGGAGGCGAGGCCCTTCTTGTCGATGAACCACTTTTGGCCGGTGGTGAGCGCCGGGTTGTAGCCCAGGCCATTGCCGATGGCGGCGACGAGCGAGAACCACAGGTAGAACTGCCACGGCTCGGTAACGGTGCCGGACATGAACCAGCCCAGGCCGTAGCACACGGCGGCGGCGATCACGACGTTGCGCGGGCCGATCTTATCGGAGATGCGGCCGGCGAAGATGCCCGTTACGGCCATGATGGTCTGAAAGACCGGGAAAGCCCAGGTCAGGGCACTGGACCACTCGGGGTAGACGGCAAGCAGGTTCTTGCTCACGACGGAATACAGCGCGATGGAGCTGATGAAGAACATGGTGACGCACGCGGCGGAAAGCACGACGGCGCGACCCTTGTTGGAGTTGGTGGAAGTCATGGGACTCTTTCTAATCGATGCGGGGGAGGAGCGGGCGTGTCCGCGGGGTCTCCCTGTCAGGTTGGTTTACTGGTCAGTCGGCTTGGCGACGCCGGACTCATCGGACCAAAGCTCGACACCCTTGTTCTTAAGGTAGTTGTCGGCATAGGCGCGACGGCCGCCGGGCTTGGCGGTGAGGTCGCCCATCATGTTGGAGAAGCCACCGTCGACTTTGATGGCGTCGCCGGTGGTAAAGTCCGAGCGCTTGGACGCCAGGAACATGACGGCGTTGGCGATATCGCTGACCTCGCCGATGCGGCGCGTGGCGATCAGGCGGCTGCGGCTCTTTTCGACCTCGGGGTCGGCGTAGAAGTTGGCCGACATCGGGGTCTTAACGAAGCAAGGCTCGACGCAGTTGGAGCGGACGCCGTAGGGGCCCCACTCGGCGGCGAGCATCTTGGACATCATGTTGACGCCCGCCTTGGTGGAGCTGTACACGCCCGAGAACGTCTCGGGGGAGTGGCTGGCAACGGTCGAGATGTGCACCAGGCGGCCCTGGCCGGCCTTGATCATCTCGCGACCAAAGCGCTGCGAGGTGATGAAGTAGCCGGTGAGGTTGACGTTGAGCACCTGCTCCCAGTCGCTTAGCGGCAGGTCCTCCATGGCGGCGAAGCGCAGGATGCCGGCGGTGTTGACGAGAACGTCGACGCGGCCGAAGTTGGCGATGGTGGCGTCGACGGCAGCCTGAACCTCGGCCTCGTCGGTGACGTTCATCTTGTAGCCCTCGGCGTGGATACCAAACTCGGCGGCGAGGTCGGCGGCTGCTGCCTTGACCTTCTCCTCGTCTAGGTCGAGCAAGACGACGTTGGCGCCGTTGCGGGCGAACTCGCGGCAAATCTCGACGCCCATACCGCCGAGCGCGCCGGTCACGGCGCAGACATCGCCCTCGAGCTTAAGCCAATTGCTCATAGGAACTTCCCTTCTTGTGCCTCCCGGTGGGTCGCTCCCATTAATCGACCCACGTGGTTTTCGCTGGTTATCGTATGCTTTGCATTTGCGCAGGTGAATTGCATATTTGTTAGAATGGCGTTAACCATAGGTTTACACTGTGCGATGCAGTTTATTCTCAATTGAGCGAATGGCCTGCGAAAACGACCCCCTGTGGCGCTGTGGGCCCGCGCGTGCGAAAACGGGAGATTGACGTGTACGATCGACGACTTGACGCTATTTCGGCCGCCGCGGAGCTGGGAAGTTTCTCGCGTGCGGCGGCAAAATTGCGCGTGTCGACCCCGGCGCTCGTCAAGCAGGTTTCGGGCTTCGAGGCCGAGTTCGGCATCACGCTGTTCGAACGCTCGCACTCGGGCGTCAAAGTGACGCCGGCCGGCGCACTGCTGGTGGACGACGCGCGCTCGATCATGCGGCAGTCCGAGGACGCGCTGCGCCGTGCCCGACGCGCGGCGGGCGATGGCGGTGCCGTGCGCCTGGGCGTGTCGATGATGTGCCCGGGGCGCCAAACGCTGTCGATGTGGTCGGGCATCCACGATCTGGAACCGTCGCTGCGATTTGAAATCGTGCCGGTAAGCGATCTCTACGACGAGCGCGAGACCGTCATGCGTAGCTTGGGCCGCGAGGTCGATGTGGTGCAATCGAGTTTTTCTACCCCACGCTGGGGTGATGCCTGCCAAAAGCTCCGCATTGTCAACGTGCCGTTTTATATCGATCTGCCGCGCACGAGCCCGCTGGCGCGCAAGAATCGCATTACGGTTGCCGACTTGGAGGGTATGCGTCTGCGCGTACTGCGCCACGGCAACGACGCCATGGACAGCCTGCGCATCGACCTTTTGGCCGACGGCGGCGTGGACGTGATCGACGTGGACAGCTTTGACTTTGCGCTCTTTAACGAGGCCGAGGAAAAGGGCGACGCGGTGCTCAGCTGCGGCGCATGGTCGGGGGTGCATCCGGCCTTTGTGGGCGTGCCGTTTCTATGCGGCCGCGAGGTGCCGGTCTTTCTACACTACCCGCTCGAGCCAACCCTCCAAGTACAAAAATTCGTCAACGCCATGGCCCAACTCCTCAAGTAGCTAATGTTAGGACGAGGCTTTTTTAGCTACTTACAAAACGAGCCCCTGGCCAACCGGCCAGGGGCTCACAAACTTTTATTTCCTTCTAAATGACGGGCTGATTGTGCGCAGGAGGGTGCCCCGCCCGCCCCGGGGCACCCTCCGTCAGTGGCCAAGCCTACTCGAGCTCAAACGCACCCGTATACAGCTGGTAGTAATACCCGCGCTTAGCAATCAGCTCGTCATGGTTGCCGCGCTCGATGATACGGCCGTGGTCCAGACAGATGATCGCGTCGGAGTTACGCACGGTGGACAGGCGGTGTGCGATGACAAACGTCGTGCGGCCCTCCATGAGCTTATCCATGCCCGCCTGCACGATGGCCTCGGTGCGGGTGTCGATGGAGCTCGTGGCCTCGTCTAGAATCATCGCCGGCGGATCGGCGACGGCGGCGCGGGCGATCGAAATTAGCTGACGCTGGCCCTGCGACAGCTGTGCGCCGTTGCCGGTGAGCATGGTGTCGTAGCCGTCGGGCAGGCGGGTGATAAAGTCGTCTGCGCCCGCGAGCTTGGCCGCTGCGATGCACTCCTCGTCGGTGGCGTCCAGGTTGCCGTAGCGGATGTTGTCCATCACGGTGCCGGTGAACAGGTTCACGTCCTGCAGCACGACGCCCAGCGAGCGGCGCAGATCGGCCTTGCGGATCTTATTGACGTTGATGCCGTCGTAGCGAATCTTGCCGTCGGCGATGTCATAGAAGCGGTTGATGAGGTTGGTGATGGTCGTCTTACCGGCACCGGTGGCGCCGACAAACGCGACCTTCTGACCCGGCTTGGCAAACACGGACACGCCGTGCAGGACCTCGTGGTCGGGGGTGTAGCCAAAGTCGACGTTGTCCATGACCAGGTCGCCGCGCAGCGGTACGTACTCGATCTCGCCGGTTGCGCGGTGCGGATGTTTCCACGCCCACATGCCGGTGTGGTGGTCCGCCTCCTCGAACTCCCAAGTCTCGGGGTTCACCTGCGCGTTGACGAGTGTCACGTAGCCTTCGTCGGCCTCGGGCTTCTCGTCGATGAGCTCAAAGATGCGGTCGGCGCCGGCGAGGCCCATGACCACGGCGTTGATCTGCTGTGAGATCTGGCCGATCTGTCCGCAGAACTGCTTGGTCATGTTGAGGAACGGCACCACGACGGCGATGGACAGCGCCATGCCCGAGATGCTCAGGTTGGGCACGCCCAGCGCCAGGAAAATGCCGCCTGCCAGTGCGACCAGCACGTAGAGCAGGTTGCCCAGGTTCATAAGGATGGGCATGAGGATGTTGGCGTACATGTTGGCCTTCTGGGAGACCTCGAAGAGCTTTTCGTTGCGCTCGTCAAAATCGGCCTCGGCGGCAGACTCGTGGCAGAACGCCTTGACGACCTTCTGACCGTTCATGACTTCCTCGATATGGCCCTCGACCACGCCGAGCTCGGTCTGCTGCGCAATGAAGAAGCGCGCGGAGTTGGAGCCGAGCAGCTTGGTCATAAAGGTCATAAAGGCGACGCCGGCGATGATGACCAGGCACATCCACACGCTGTAGTACAGCATGATAAAGAACACCGTGACGATGATGATGATCGTCATGAGCAGGTTGGGCAGCGACTGGCTGATCATCTGACGCAGCGTGTCGATGTCGTTGGTGTAGTGGCTCATGATATCGCCGCGCTGGTGCGTGTCGAAGTAGCGGATCGGCAGGTCCTGCATGCGGTTGAACATCATCTCGCGCAGCTTCTCGAGCGAGCCCTGCGTGACGATAGCCATGGCGCGGTTCCAGAAGAGCGAGGACAGGACGCCGACGCCGTAGATGCAGGCGAGGGTGGTCACGAGCTGCAGAATCTTGGGCTGCGCGGCTTCCCAATCGCCCGACTGCCACGATTCGCTAATAATTTGCAGGGCGCTCTGCAGGAAGGTCGCGCCGATGGAGTTGATGATGGCGCAGAGCACCACGCCGGCGACGACAAGGGGCAAAAGCACGGGATAGAAGCCAAAGAGCGTCTTGATGAGGCGCGACATGGTGCCGCCCTTACGGTTGAGCGCGCGCTCGGCGGTCGTTGCCTTACTCATGTGCCTCGCCTCCTTCCTGGGTCTGAGCTTGCGTTGCGGATGCCTCGGTGTCGGCCTCGACGGCCCCTTCGCCCTCGGCAGACATCTTGTTTTGCGAGGTAAAGGTCTCGCGGTAGATCTCGCTCGTCTTGAGTAGCTCGTCATGGTTGCCGATCTGCGCGATATGGCCGCCCTCCATGACGATGATGCGGTCTGCGTCCTGCACGGAGCTGATGCGCTGGGCGATGATGAGCTTGGTCGTGTTGGGCAGATAGCTTGCCAGCCCTGCGCGGATCTTGGCGTCGGTCTTGGTGTCGACGGCGCTGGTGGAGTCGTCCAGGATCAAGATCTTGGGGCGACGCAGCAGGGCGCGTGCAATGCACAGGCGCTGCTTCTGACCGCCCGAAACATTAGAGCCGCCCTGTTCGATCCAGGTGTCGTAGCCCTTGGGGAAACCGTCGACAAACTCGTCGGCGCAGGCCAGATGCGCTGCCTCGCGGACTTCCTCGTCGGTGGCGTTCGGGTCGCCCCAACGCAGGTTCTCGGCGATGGTGCCGCTAAACAGCACGTTTTTCTGCAGCACCATGGCGACCTGGTGACGCAGCGCGTCCAGGTCGTAGTCGCGCACGTCCACGCCGCCCACGCGCACAGCGCCTTCGGTGGTGTCGTACAGGCGGGCGATGAGGTTAACGAGCGTGGACTTGGCCGAGCCGGTGCCGCCGATGATGCCGATGGTCTCGCCGCTCGTAATGTGCAGGTCGATATCGTCGAGCGCCTGGCGCTTCGCATGCTTGGAATACTTAAAGCTCACGTGGTCAAAGTCGATGGAACCGTCGGCAACCTCGAGCACGGGCTCGGCGGGATCGGCGATCGTGGGCTCGGCGGCCAGCACCTCGGCAATGCGGTGTGCCGATTCGTCGGCCATGGTCACCATGACAAAGATCATCGACAGCTGCATCAGGCTCATGAGAATCTGGAAACCATAGGTAAAGGTCGAGGAGAGCTGGCCCACGTCGAACAGCGTGCCCTGGCTCGTGATGATGAGCTTGGAGCCCAGGTAGATGATGACGACAAACGCGCCGTTGACGCAGATGTTCATCATGGGGTTGTTAAAGGCGAGCAGCTTCTCGGCGCGGGTGAAGTCCATCTGGACATCGCGCGCGGCGGCCGCGAACTTCTCCTTCTCAAAGTCTTCGCGTACGTAGCTCTTAACCACGCGCATGCCGGTGACGTTTTCCTCGACGGACTCGTTAAGGGCATCGTACTTGTGGAACACGCGCGAGAAGATGGGGCGCACCTTAAAGATGATAAAGAACAGCCCAAAGCCCAGCAGCGGAATGATGACCAGGTAGACCATGGCAACGCTGCCGCCCATGATAAATGCCATGGTAAAGGCGAAGATCAATACCAGCGGCGCGCGCACGGCGATACGGATGATCATCATAAAGGCCTGCTGCACGTTGTTGATGTCGGTGGTCAGGCGCGTGACGAGCGAGGAGCTCGAGAACTCATCGATGTTGGCAAAGCTGAACGTCTGGATTTTGTAGAACAGGTCGTGACGCAGGTTCTTGGCGAAGCCGCAGCTCGCATGGCTGCAGGTGACGCCTGCCGCGGCGCCAAAAGCAAGCGATGTCAGCGCGATGAGCACCAAAAGGCCCGCGGTGGGAAGCATCTCGGCTACGGTGGCGCCGTCTTTGATGGCGTCGATCAGGTTGGCGGTGATAAATGGAATCAGCATCTCGCAGAGCACCTCGCCAAGCACGAGCAGCGGCGTGGCAACGGTGACTTTCATATAGTCGCGGATGCTTCCCATGAGGGTTTTAATCATCCAGTTCCTCCCAGGTTACACGGATTTTCTCGAGCATTTCGGCGAGCTGCTCGCGCTCGTCGTGGGTGAGGGCACTAAAGGCTTGCTCTCTAAAGCGAATGCGGGCCGCCTGGTCGATGCGGGCGTTTTCCCGGCCGGTTTCGGTCAGGCGAATGGTGAGCTGCCGTCGATCCTTGGGGTTACGGCTGCGCTCGATGAGGCCGTTGAGCTCGAGCTTGGACAGGATCTCGGAAAGCGACCCCGGCTTGAGGTCAAAGTGCATGCCGAGTTCCTGCTGCGACATCTCGCCGCCGGGTTGCTTGGCCAGCAGGCAGATGATGGGCGCCTTGCCGGATACGCCTCCGCCATGAAAGTGCATGTAATGGCCGCAAAAGCCCAGGCCGCTCAGGATGCGCTTGGCGAGTTTGTCTTCGGCGCTGACCGCTTCGGGTATGTCTACCGGTTGCGACGGGTCACCGCCGGGCTCATGCGGAAGGACGAGTGGTTCAACACACATATCTAAGCTTCGCTCCTTTCTTTAGTTAGGTAGTTGAATTGTTTTGTGCCTAACCAATTTAGGAGCACGGTAAATAAATGTCAAGGTACCAAACTTATTATGTTCGAGCGGCACTTAGGGACGTTCCTTATGTGCCGGCATTTGGGGACACTCCTTGTGTCGACTAGTCATTTAAGAACGTCCCCAACGACTAACTTCCTCCTTCCCGTAACCTTTCCGCAACAATTCGTCCTCTGCGGTGCCAGCGCCCGTTCACAACGTCCCCTGCGCTACACTTAGTCGCACTGTGGCGCTGCCGCGCCGCGCCCGAAACAAGGGAGACCCTCATGAAGAATACTCAGCTGCTGCTGATTAACGATATGTGCGGCTACGGCAAGGTCGCGCTTTCCGCCATGCTGCCGGTGCTGTCGCACATGGGTTACCGTATCCACAATCTGCCGACGGCACTTGTGTCCGACACGCTCAACTACCCCAAGTTCTACATCCACGACACCACCGAGTACGTGCGTCAAAGCCTCGCTATCTGGGAGGAGCTCGGCTTTGAGTTCGACGCCATCTCGACCGGCTTTATCGTGACCGAGGAAGAGACGCGCATCATCTCGGACTTTTGCCACCGCCGTGCGCAAAAGGGCACCAAGGTGTTCGTCGATCCCATCATGGGTGACAACGGCAAGCTCTATGCCGGCGTGCCCGAGTCCACGATTGGCCTCATGCGGCACCTGCTGGAGTGCGCAGACTACGCGGTGCCCAACTACACCGAGGCCTGTCTGCTCGCCGATACGCCTATTGCAGAGCAGATCACGCCCGATGAGGCCCGCGCCCTTGTGGACGCCGTGCGCGAGTTGGGTGCCAAGTCGGTGGTCATTACGAGCGCCGTGGTCAATGGCACGAACGCGGTTATCGGTTACGACCATGTAGCGGGGGAGTACTTCACGATTCCCTTTGAGCTCATTCCGGTCTATTTCCCGGGTACGGGCGACACGTTCTCGGCAGTGCTCGTCGGCCGCGTTATGGCAGGTTGGAGTCTACAGCGCGCGACGTCCGATGCCATGCGCGTGGTGGCTGAGCTTATCGAGCGCAATGCCGATCAAGAGGACAAGTCGGCCGGCCTGCCCATCGAGGCCTGCTTGGACGTGATCGACCATGAGTAATGCTGGCGAGGGCGGCGTCAAGCCTGCGGGCGAGAACAAGCCGCTCGGCGCGCCGCGTGGCAAGCGTCCGCGTATCCGCGTGAGCTGCGTGGACCAGCTAGGTGCGTGCCGCTGCCACCATGGTCACAAGCCGGGCGACGTTTTTGACTTCGACCGAGACCGCGGCAAGATGTGCGCCATGGCCTGCCATGTGGGCTTTCCCTATATCGATATCCTGCGCTATGGCGGAACCGTGCCTGGCAACGAGCCTGGTACGGCAAAGTTCTGCTGCCCCGAGGTCGACACCCTCAACGTCTGGCTTGCCGAGATCGTCGACGAATAGGTGAGCGTGGATTTTCTCCCGTTTAGAGCGCACTTGAATGCTCAAAGTGGGAGAAAATCCACGCTCATTTTTCATGCGGGAGATTATCCACGCTCGTTTCGCGCCGAAGGCGTGGCCTGCGACCTCGCTTTCCTACAGCTGCTCGAGCATAGCGGCGCAACCGGCGAGCACGTCGCGGTAGGTGGCATCGAAATTGCCGGTGTACCAGGGATCGGCCACGTCGCCGGGGCGCCCGGTCCAATCGAGCAAGCGCGTAATCTTGCCGTCGGGGTCGTCGCCAAAGATGCGACGCAGGCCACGCGTGTTCTCAGCATCCATATAGACAATGTGGTCCCAGTTGCCATACTCTGCTCGACGCGCCTGGCGGGCACGGTGCGCAACGACGGGAATCCCGACTTCGCGCAGCTTGGCGACCGTGCCATGATGCGGCGGGTTGCCGATCTCCTCAGTTGAGGTCGCTGCGGAATCGATGACAAACTCCGCCTCGCGCCCAGCGCGGCGCACGAGCTCGGTAAACACCGACTCAGCCATCGTCGAGCGGCAGATATTCCCATGACAGATAAACAGTACGCGTTGCATATGCGGTTTCCTTTCGATCGCCATCATCGAGCTCGAGTATCGCATCTGTGCTTACGCTCTCGCCCGCTTGCGCTCCCAGCGAGCCAGCTTAATCGTCACCAGCGTGAGCGCCCAGGCCACAAGCGAGAACGCGGCACCAACCGCGCCAACGTAGGCAATGCCAACGCTGCTTACCACGGCGCCGCCCACTGCGGTGCCAAACGAGATGCCGACGTTAAACGCCATGGGCTCAACCGAACTTGCGAGTACCATCGACTTGGGATGGCGGCTGCGTGCCACGTCCATAAAGTGCGTGATGCACGACACCGAGAACAGGTACATGAGCAACGCCAAGCTAAAGACAAAGACCAGCGCGAGCGGCATGGTGCCGCCCACGGCAAACAGCCCGAGTAACGCCGCAGCCTGCAGTACAAACGTCACAAGCAGTGCCTTCATGCCAAAACGCGCGTCGATCCATCCGCCCAAGATGTTCGAGACCAGGCAGAACACGCCGTAGGCCATAAGTGTGGTGCTCGCCTGAACAGTGCCCATGCCCAGCACCTGCTCAAGATAAGGCGTCACGTAGCCGTAGAATACATAGACCGACCCCACGCCAAACAAAAAGATAAGCATGCCGGTGATGATGCTCGGTTCGCGTAGCAGACCCGCCTGCTCGCGGAAGGTAGCGGGTTCGTCGGTCTGTCCGGCGCGCGGCATAAACGCCACGAGCGCTCCGCAGATCAAAACGGCAAAGGTCAGCGTACCATACATGGCCACGTGCCAATCGAGCGTGTCGGCCACAAACTTGCCGATCGAAGTGACAAAGACCATCGCCACGGAAAACGCGCCGTACACGACCGAGATGGCAAGCGAAGTTTGCTGCGGGGACAGCAGCTCTGGGATGTACGTCACGCCCACGGCGAGCAGCGCGCCCGAGACGGATCCCAGGACAATGCGCGAGATAAAGAGCACCTGGAAGTTGGGCGCCAACGCCATGACCAGGTTGCCGAGCACAAAGACGATGCCGTAGTACACGAGCAACTGGTAGCGGCGGAATCGCCCCGTGCTGAGTGCAAGCACCGGCGTGGCGATGGCGTAGACGAGCGCGAACACGCTGATGAGCTGGCCCGCAGTGGCAAGTGATACGCCGAGTTCCGTTGCCAAGTCGCTTTCGATGCCGATGACCACGAACTCTGAGCAGCCGAGCGAGAATCCCAACAGCACGAGCAGCGCCAGGCAGAGCTTGGTGCGCGCGGGGGAGAGCGCGGCGGCGGTTGACTTACTTTTAGACGTGGTTGCGGCGGTCAAGGTTGTCACTCCAATGTCGCATGAATAAGCGGGATTCAATCCCTGCAACTCTAACAGAATGTGTCAGGTGCCTGCCCCCCTTTGTCGCAGGCTGTGCTTGCCTGTATAGTCGCAATACAGGCGAAGATGGTCTCAGGTACATTGCGGGCGACAGGAGATCCCATGGGTATGCACACGACAAAGGTTGCAGTGGGCGAGGGCAAGTTTGCGCTCGAGGCCCAGTTGACGGTGACGCCGCGAGGCATGGCGGTGTACGCCTGCTCGCCGGAGTTTGCGCACCTGGGCGCCACGGCGCAGGCCATTCCTCGCCCCGAGCCCGGCCGTACGGCGACGGTGAGCATCCTGGCCGTTCCGTGCCATCGAGACGAAATTCCGGCGCACGATATTGCGGCGGCGCTGGCCACGCGCTTTGGCGTGCCGGTAGTTGCAAGCACGGGTTTTCATGTGGAGAACGCGACCGCGGACGACTTGCGGCGCATGCTCGATACCACCAAGGAACTCATCGCCGCGCTCGAGGAGGCCGCAGCCCGCATTCTGCGCGCCGGCTGGGATGAGGGCGGCGCAGGCGCCGAGGTCGTGGCGGTCGATGCCGCGACCGGCGAGGCGCTTGGCCCCGTCGACCGCATCGAGGCCCATACCGGCGAGGGAATCCTGCATCAGGCATTTCTGACGCTTCTGGTCGAGGGCCAGGGCGAAGACGCGCGCCTGCTGCTCTGTCGTCGCAGTCCGCTCAAACGCCTGTGGGGCGGGGTGCTGGCCGATGGCTGTGCCGGCCATCCGCTCCCCGGGGAAGACGTCGCGGCCGCCACGGCACGTCGCATCAACGAAGAGCTTGGCATCACGCGCGAGCCCGATCAGCTCAAGCACCTCGGACACGTGGTGTACCGCGAGGACCACGGCGACGGCCGCTGCGAGTGCGAATGGTGCGAGGTGTTCGTAGCCCATGTTGAGCCGGGCGAGCTGCATATCAACCAAGAGGAGATCTCGGAGGTGCGCCCGGTCGCCCCGCCCGAGCTCGACGGCTACCTGCGGGGTCGCCCCGAGCAGCTGGCCCCCTGGCTCCGCGAGGCCCTCAGCGACCCATCCATCCGTACGGATCTCGCTATGTGAAACAAAAGACAGTCCCTTTGCCACATCCAAACCGTCACAACATTTGATGAAAATCTCGAAAACGAGGAAAAGCGTCGAATGTTGTGACGCTTTTTGTCCAGAGGATCGCTTCTCATCCAAAAATCCCGCTTGACTGTATTGCCACAACACAGCGCAACGTAAGGGGCGTCCGATAACGGGCGCCCCTTTTTAAGTGGCAACGTGGCCGCGAATCCGGAGCGCCCCCAACAAGAAAGGTGGGGAGATGGAAGCGGAAAAGAAGGCGTTTAAGATCACCAAGCGCGAAATTGGCTTTGTGCTGGGTATCGTTGTCTTTTTGCTGGTGAAGTTTCTTCCTTTGGCGGAGCTGAGCTCGACGGTCGAGCTTACGGTCGGCGGTCAGACCTGTCTGGCGTTGACGCTCGCCACGGTGGTGTTCTGGGCGTGTGGCGTGGCACAGCCGGGCTTTGTGGGCCTGCTCTATTGCGCGCTGCTCGTTCTGTTCAAGGTGTGCGTGGACGACACGGGTGCCGCGAGCATCTCGGCGACGGTCGCCTCCACGTTTAGCTCGTGGACCAAAGCCACCATGTGGCTCGTCATCGGCGCCTACCTCATCGCCAGCGCGGTCAAGGAGTCGGGCCTGGGCGAGCGCATCGCCTATGCGTTTATGCTCAAGTTCGTGCGCGATGCCAAGTCGCTCATCATCTCAATCTTCGCGCTCACCTTTGTGCTGTCGCTGCTGATCCCGCATCCGTTCCCCCGCGCCTTCCTCATCCTCGCCGTCGTCTCGGTCATCGCCGAGTCCGCCGGCTACGGTGACGACGACAAGGGTAAGCTCGGCTTCCTCGTGTTTGCCGCTGCTGCCCCGGGCTCCATGTTCTTCCTGACGGGCGACTCCACACTCAACCCGCTCGTCGCGCAGTACAGCGCCGAGGCCGGCGGCATGAGCCCGTCCTTCGTCGACTGGTTCCTGTACATGAGCGTGCCTATGCTGGTCGCGCTGCTGTGCACCCTGTTCTTGGGCCTCTTCCTCTTTAAGCCCAGCAAGGAGCTCGTCTACGATCGCGAGCAGATCGTGGCCAAGCAGGCCGCGCTCGGCAAGCTCTCCGTCAAAGAGATCCGCACCATCGTGTGGCTTGTCATCGCAATCGCGCTGTGGCTCACCGTCTCGGGCGATTACATCGGCTGGGTGACACTTGCCATCGGCGTCGCGCTCGCCATGCCCATCATCGGCGAGGTCCTCACCCCCGCCAGCTGGAACGCCGTCGACATCAAGTCCCTCATGTTCCTGACGGCTGCTATGGCCGTGGGTTCCGTGGGCGGTGCCACCGGCATGAACGCCTGGATCGCCGATGTCGTGCTTCCCAGCTCCGTGCCCGAGAACATCTTCCTGTTCGTCCTGCTTGTCGCCGCACTCTCCATGATCATCCACATGTTCATGGGTTCGGTCATGGCCGTGCTCGGCGTGTGCGTGCCGGCGTTCATCAGCTTCGCGGCCGGCTCCAGCGTGAGCCCGCTCGCCGTGGCGCTCATCGTCTTCACGTCCATCAACATCCACTACATCCTGCCGTTCCATAACCTGCCGATCCTTATCGGCGAGGGCAAGGACGCCGGCGGCTACACCTCCAAAGAGGCCATGCGCATGGGCATTCCCCTCACCGCGGTCGTCTTTATCGTCGTGCTGGTCGAGGCCGCCTGGTTCCATCTCTTTGGCCTGATGTAAGCGGCCGAGCGCTTGGGCTGTAAACAGCCGAGTGCTCGAACTTCGAGTGCCCGAGCGCCCCATCCATGAGCGCTGCGGCCCCATTACGTTACCAAGCCCGGCGGCATCCTCGCCGCCGGGCACTCTCCCGAAAGGAGCATGCTATGTCCACTACCGATGCTTCCCAGATCCACGACCTGCGCTCCGCGCTCGACTTTTTGCGCGAGATGCCGGGCCAGCTGCTCGAGACCGACACTCAGGTCGACCCGGACGCCGAGGTCTCGGGTGTCTATCGCCACGTCGGTGCCGGCGGCACCGTTATGCGCCCGACCAAAGAGGGTCCGGCGATGGTCTTCAACAACGTCAAGGGCTTTGACGATGCCAAGGTCTGCATCGGCATGCTTGCCAGCCGCAAGCGCGTTGCCGCCCTGCTCGACCTGGACGAGGAGCACCTGGGCCTCGAGATCGGCAAGCGCTTCGAGAACCTGATCGCGCCCGAGCAGATCGCCGAGGGTGCGCACGTCGACTGCCAAGAGGTCGTGTACAAGGCGAACGAGGGCTTTGACCTGCGCAAGATCGTCCCCGCTCCTACCAACACGCCCGTCGACGGCGGCCCCTACATCACCATGGGCCTCGCCTACGGCACGAGCCCCGACGGCTCCCAGTCCGACGTGACCATCCACCGCTTTTCCTGCGTCGACAAGGACAAGCTCGCCATGTGGATCACCCCGGGCAGCCGTCACCTTGGCGCGTTCTTTGACGAGTACTGCCAGCGCGGCGAGGACATGCCCATCTCCATATCCATCGGCCTGGACCCCGCCGTGTACATGTGCTGCGGCTTCGAGGCTCCCACCACGCCGCTCGGCTTCAACGAGCTGCAGATTGCCGGCGCCCTGCGTGGCCACGCCGTCGAGCTTGCCGACTGCGTCACCGTTCCGCAGAAGTGCATTGCCAATGCCGAGTACGTGCTCGAGGGCTACCTCATGCACGACGAGACCATCAACGAGGACGTCAACGGCCACGGCTACGCCATGCCCGAGTTCCCCGGCTACACCGGCGGCGCCAAGGTCTGCCCGGTGATCAAGATCACCGCCGTCACCACGCGCGTCAATCCCATCATGGAGAGCTGCATCGGCCCTTCGCACGAGCACGTTTCCATGGCCGGCATCCCCACCGAGGCCTCCATCTACAAGATGGTCGAGACCGCCATCCCGGGCCGCCTGCTCAACGTCCACGCTGCCCCCTGCGGCGGCGGCAAGTTCGTTGCCATCATGCAGTTTAAGAAGTCGAGCAAAAATGACGAGGGCCGTCAGCGCAACGCCGCCATGCTCGCCTTCTCGGCATTCTCCGAGCTCAAGCACGTCATCCTTGTTGACGAAGATGTCGACATTTTCGACATGAGCGACGTGATGTGGGCCATGACCACACGCTTCCAGGCCGACGTGGACCTCATCACCATCCCCGGCTGCCACTGCCACGTGCTCGACCCGTCCAACGACCCCGCGTTCGATCCTTCGATCCGCGAGCACGGCATCGCCTGCAAGGCCATCTTCGACTGCACGGTCCCGTTCGACCTCAAGAAGAACTTCATTCGCTCGCAGTTCATGGAGATCGACACAGACAAGTGGGCCAAGGAGATTGCTTTCTAAGGTTCCGGCGTTCTACCGAACGCCGGACCACTCGACGCTGCGCCCGCGCCTGGCGGGCAATCTGCCCCTCAACTGCGAAGGCATGGGCATAAGCCCTATGCCTTCTTGTTTCGGGGCACCTTGCCTCGCCAGACGCGCGCTCGCTGACATTGCCCGACCTATAGCTGCCATTTTGTTGTTAGGAGTTGTCATGCCTGAGTCTTCTGTCCGCCCCCGTCGCATTGTCGTTGGCGTGTCTGGCGCCAGCGGTGCCGCGCTGGGTCTTGAGTGCCTCAAATGCCTGCGCCAGGCAGGTGCCGAGTCGGCGCTTGTCGTCACGCGCGGGGGAGAGATCACCATCGAGCAGGAGCTCGGCATGACGCTCGACGAGTTTGCCACGCATGCCGATGTGGTCTACGACAACAAGAACATCGGCGCCGCCATCGCAAGCGGCACCTATCCGGTCGACGGCATGATCGTGGCACCCTGCTCTATGAAGACGCTCGCCGGCATCGCGAGCGGCTACAGCGAAAACCTGTTGCTGCGTGCGGCCGACGTGCAGATGAAAGAGCAGCGCCGCCTGGTGCTCATGGTGCGCGAGACGCCCTTCAGCGCCATTCATGTCGACAACATGGCGCGCCTGGCGCGCGTACCGGGCGTCATGCTCATGCCGCCCATGCTCACGTTTTACAACGGCCCCGCCACGCTCGATGACGCGGTGCATCACATCGCCGCCAAGGCGCTCGAGGCCGTCGGCGTGTCATGCGCAAACTATAAGCGCTGGTCATAGGCGTCTTTAGGGTAGGATACGAGTAGTGTTTGAGCCCGCTGCCCCTGTGGGCGGCGGGCTTTGTGCGCAAAAGGGATGTGTCGGGAGGACCTATGCAGACGGGCATGTATGCGATTAGCGAGATGGCGAGCTTGTTTAACGTTTCGCGCCAAACGCTCATCTACTACGACAAGATCGGTCTGTTTAAACCCGCCGTGGTTAACGAAAAGGGCTACCGTTTCTATTCGCCCACGCAGATCCCGCTCATGCGTCTGATCTGCATGCTACGTGACCTGGGGCTCGAACTCGATGAGATCGACCGCCTAGCCTCGACGTTCGACATTAGCGAGATGACCGATCACCTGCGCTCGCGGGTGCAAGCGCTCGATGAACAGATCGCCGGCCTCAAAGCCGAGCGCGCGAGCGTGCAGGAGCGCCTGAGCTTTTACGACGAGGCGGTTTACTGGCGCGAGCGCGAGGGCAGGCCGGAGCTCAAGCAGTTTGAGCGTCGCTACGTGGTCTTTGAGGAGTTTCCAGGCGATATCGAGCGCGGCCGCTCGATGCTTCACCCCACGCTCATGCGGGCCATCCTGCGCATGCGTGCGTTGACGGGCACGCGCCCTATGCGCGGCTGGGGTGCCATGCTGCGTCGTGAGGCGCTGCATTCCGACGACCCTATCGCCGGCGCGGGCTCCTTTGCCGTGCTGCCGCGCGGTGCCGAGGAACTGCTGCCGAGCGATCCCGCCGAGCTGGCAGAGATCGGCATCGAAGTGCTGCCCGAGGGCACATACCTGTGCATGAGCCGCTGGGGTATGCCGTACGAGCCCGAGGGCATCCGCGCCATCGTTGCCTGCATGGACGAGCACGCGCTCCAGCCCGTTGGCAACGCTTTCGACTTTTGCTACCTCGATACCACGAGCTACGACGAGTCCCACCAAGAGGACTTTTGCTGCATCCAAATCCCTGTTACCCTCCAGATGTGACAAAGGGACAGTCCCTTTGTCACATTCGTGGTGTGGCTGCTGCCCAAACCGTCACAACATTTGATGAAAATCTCGAAAACGAGGAAAAGCGTCGAATGTTGTGACGCTTTTCCTGTCTGTGCCGGCGAGCTCCCGTGCCATCTGGGGGTATAAGGCTGGCAAGTGTTTATTTGCGAGGCTTAAGGGGCGCCCCGTATGGATATCGATAACTTTGAATGGTGGTATAGCGAGGGCGAGGCTCCGGACGAGGAGTGGGACGAGCCCGCGCCGCGTGACGTGTCGAGCGACGAGGGCGAGGCCGGCAACGATGCTGCTGTCGAGCCTGACGCCGCCTCCGATGCCGCCGAGCCCCTGACCTTTGAGCAGGCTTGGGCCCAAGCCGAGGCCGATGAAGCTAAGGCCGATGCCACGGCCACACTCGGTGAGCCAGCCGACATGTCCATCTCGCCGGCAAAGACCCCGCAGCCGCGTCACACTATCGATCCCGACAGCACGGCATCCTTCAGCATTCTCGACGTGCCCTCGCAGGGTGCTCAAGCACCCGCGCCCACACGTCGCCCCGACCTGGCTCGCGAGGAGGACGCGGGCCGTCGCTCTCCGCTCGGCCCCATCCTCATCGCCTTCATGGCCGGCGTTATCGCATGCTCGGTAATTGGAAACGTCTGGAGCCATGTTGAACAACAACGAAAAGACGCCGCCAAGGTCGAGATGTCCGTCGAACAATCGCTCAGCCGCACGCGCTCGGTGCATGTATCGGTCGAGGTCAAGGACGGCGCGACGTGGGACACCGCGCGCGGCGACAGCCAGATGCTCGTCCATATCGTGGGTCGCACGCTCAAGGGGCAAGCGATCGACGAGTACCAATACGTCAATTCCGAAGGTGACGGCATCGAGCTCAAGCCCGGCGACTACGAGCTCACGGTCGATGAGCCGCCCGTCGCCACCGACGGCACGCGTTACCGTGCCTCAAAGCGCATGGTTCCGGTGAGTTTTAATTCACAGGCGCCCGATACGGTCGATAGCACGCCGCAGGGCGGGTTTGACCTTTACGCTATTGCTCAATAACTGCACCTGTCGCTCAACCCCGCCGCCAAGAGTGGGACAATAGCCCTCGACACCGTTGTTTACTATTGGAGGAAGTAGCATGTCCACCGTCACTACCATCAAGCGCGGCGGCCTCACCGCGGCCATCGATTCCATGGGTGCCCAGCTCACGAGCCTTGCCCTCAACGGCAACGAGTATCTGTGGCAGGGCGATCCCACCTTTTGGGGCAAGCATGCGCCCATCCTGTTCCCCATTGTGGGCTCGCTGCGCAACAACACGGCAACGTCTGCGGCCGGCACCTGCGAGATGCCGCGCCACGGACTCGCGCGCATCGTCGAGCACAAGCTGGTCGAGGTTTCGGAGGACGGCTCCTCGGTAACGTACGAGATCACTGACACGCCCGAGTCGCTCAAGGCCTTTCCGTTTCACTTTAAGCTCAACATGACCTATGCCCTGACCGGCGACGCCACGCTCACGCAGACCTTTGCCGTCACCAACACCGGCGACGTGGCCCTGCCGTTCTCGGTGGGCGGTCATCCTGCATTCAACGTGCCCGCCCCCGGTGCCGAAGACGAGGCGTTCGAGGATTACGAGCTGGCGTTTACCGAGGCTTGGACTAACGAGGCCCCCATCATCACGCCCGACGGTCTTATGACGTTCGAGGGCAGCTACAAGGCTCCCGATAACTCGGACGTGCTGCCCATCACGCACCGCAGCTTCGATAACGATGCCATCATGTTCACCGATGTCCCGGGTTCCACGCTCACGCTGCGCGGCCGCAAGTCGGGCCACGGCGTCAAGATCGACTTTGAGGGCTTTAAGTACATCGGCGTGTGGTCTGCCGCCAACGACGCCCCGTTTGTGGCGCTCGAGCCCTGGACCGGTCACACCACCATGGACACCGAGGACGACATCTTTGAGCACAAGGTCAACACCATCACGCTGGCGCCGGGCGAGACGGACGTCCGCAGCTTTAGCGTCACCTTGCTCTAGAGGTTCCGCCGTTCTAACGAACGACGGACCGGTCGACGCTGCGCGCCACCCAGAGCGACAATTTGTCATTCAAAAGACAAGGCATGACCAGAAGGTCTATGCCTTGCCTTTTTCATGCTAACTTGTTCGCTCTGGGTGGCGCTCGCTGGCATTGCCAAAACATCGACGCTCCCAATGACTACCGTGTGTCTATTAATTTTTCGAGCTTGTGCTGCGCTGCTGGTCGCTGGCGTATATCCTGTTAAGTCGTCAGCATACGATTCAACAGGGAAGGCAGATTATGCATTCTCCCCATCAACGCGACGCGCATCCACAGCCGGTGTGCAGCCGTCGCATCTTTTTGGGTAGCGCTCTCGCTGCGAGCGCTTCCGTCGTCGCCGGCGCGCTCGCCGGCTGTCAGCGCCCGTCCACGCTCAAGGTGGTTCAGCCCACGACGGGCGGCGGTCGCGACGACCTGTCCGATTCCGTGATCGGCAAGGACAAGATCCGCATTGGCATGGAAGCGGCCTACGCCCCGTACAACTGGCAGGTTTCCGAAGCCAGTGAGTACACCATCCCCATCGACAACGTGCAGGGCGCCTATGCCGATGGCTACGACGTGCAGATCGCCAAGATCGTCTGCAAGGCCCTCGGCGGCGAGCCCGTTGCCGTCAAGCAGAGCTTCTCGGGCCTTATCGATTCGCTCAACAACGGCCAGATCGACCTCATCATCGCCGGCATGAGCGCTACGCCCGAGCGCGAAGAGTCCGTCGGTTTTTCCGACCCGTACTTCATTGGCTACTTTGGCCTGTTCGTAAAAGAGGGCTCGCCCTACCAGAACGCCACCAAGCTCAGCGACTTCAGTGGTGCCACGGTGCTCGGCCAAAAGGACACCATGCTCGATACCGTCATTGACGAGATCCCGGGCGTTGTCCACAAGAACCCGGTCGATTCGGTTCCCACGGTGTTTTCGAACCTGCTGCAGGGCACCTGCGACGCCGTGACCTACAATACCGAGAACGAGAAGGGCTATATGGCCCAAAATCCCGGTATCGTCCCCATTCATTTTGCCGAGGGCGAGGGCTTTAAGCAGGAGGTCGCGGCAAACGTCGGCTGCCGCAAGGGCTCGGACAAGCTGCTTAAGCTCATCGACAAGACACTCAAGGGCATTAGCCAAGAGGAGCGCGACCAAATGTGGGACGCGTGCCTCGATCGTCAGCCGGCATAGGGAGGCAGCATGAAAACCATCAATCGTCTGGCCTCCTTTACCAAGGCCGACCACCGCTATGTGTACCTGGGCACGAGCGTTATCGCGGCGCTCGGCCTGGCGTTTAGCCAGCGCAACCCCACGCCGCTGAGCTTCTTGGCGCCTACGGGCGCGTTCCAAGACTGCCTCTGGGCAATCCTTTGGGCCTGGCTCGTCGTATCGGCGGCGGCGCTGGTCACCAAGCTTATGCACTGGAACGACTATCGCGAAAAGTCGCCGTTCGCATCCGAGCGCTTCCGTCGCGGCGCGCGCCTGGGCAGCTACGTCGTGGTCGCCATCGCGGCGATCTTTTTCGTGGACCGCTGCGTCATGTCATTTATCGACCTGGTGCAGGTGAGCATTGTCTCGGACTCCAACCCCAGCGACTTTTTGTCGAGCCTGGTCTACATGACCTACAAGAGCGGGGACTTCTTTATCCGCGGCATCGAGATCACCATCGCGCTTGCGACCTTCGGTACCGTCATCGCCTTTTTCCTGGCGCTGCTCTTTGTGTTCCTGCGCATTCAGACCTTCGATCGCGTGGACAACGACCTCACGCGCTTCTTTAAGAGCATCGGCCGCGGCTTTGCGACCATCTACTCCACCATCGTGCGCGGCACGCCCATGATGGTCCAGGGCCTGCTCATCTATTACGCGGGCTTCACCGTTTTGCGCGGCATGGGCTTCGAGACCGCCCAGGCCAACCAGATTTGGAGTACCTTCACCGCCGGCCTCGTCACCATCTCGCTCAACTCCACCGCCTACATGATGGAGGTCCTGCGCGGCGGCATCGAGTCCATCGATCCCGGCCAGGCCGAGGCGGCGCGCTCGCTGGGCCTGTCGCAGTGGCAGGCTATGCGCAAGGTCGTGTTCCCCCAGGGCATTAAAAACGCGATTCCGGCGCTCACCAACGAGCTCATCATCAACATCAAGGACTCGTCGGTGCTCTCGGTCATCGGCGTGTTCGACCTCATGTACGCCACCACCACCGTCGCCGGCGTGTACTACCGCCAGATGGAGGTCTACTGCGTGGCGCTCGTGGTCTACCTGATCCTGACGCTCGTGGCGAGCCGCCTGCTCGAAGCCTTTGGCAAAAAGCTCGGCGCCGAGGCCCCTGCCACGCTGCCCAGCTCCAACTAGGCTCAAGACGAGGAGAATCATCATGGCAGATACCGCCACTACCGGCGTTGCGGCCGCCGCACAGACCAATGAGCCGCTCATCCGCGTCGAGGGCCTGCGCAAGAGCTTTGGCTCACTCGAGGTGCTCAAGGGCATCGATCTGTCCATCAATCCCGGCGAGGTCGTCACCATTATCGGCGCCTCGGGCTCGGGCAAGTCGACCTTCCTGCGCTGCCTCAACCTGCTCGAGACTCCGGACGCGGGCCACATCTGGTTCCACGGCCAGGATCTTACGGCCGAGCGCTGCAACATTAACAAACTGCGTGAGGACATCGGCATGGTGTTCCAGGGCTTCAACCTATTCAACAACATGGATGTGCTCGACAACTGCACGCTTGCGCCCGTCACGCTCAAAAAGATGAGCAAGGCCGAGGCCGAGAAGGTCGCGATGGAGCATCTGACCAGCGTGGGACTCGAAAAGTTCGCGCACGCCGCCGTGGGCAGGCTTTCGGGCGGCCAAAAGCAGCGCGTCGCCATCGCCCGCGCCCTGTGCATGAATCCGCAGATCATGCTGTTTGACGAGCCGACCTCCGCACTCGACCCCGAGATCGTGGGAGAGGTGCTCGAGGTCATGCACAACCTCGCTGCCGACGGCATGACCATGGTCGTCGTCACGCACGAGATGGCCTTTGCCCGCACGGTGTCCGACCGCGTGGTCTTTATGGACAAGGGCGTGGTGCTCGAGGATGCCGCGCCGGCCGAACTCTTCGGCAACCCCAAACACCAGCGCACCCGCGAGTTCCTCTCGCGTTATCTCGAGGACAAATAACCGATAGCAAACGCTTACGTGGCAGGGCCGCTCCGGTGGGGCGGCCCTCGTCGTCACAATCGAAAGGATGTCATGGCTGAGGTTTGGCGCTTCTTTGCGCATGAGGATGATTTTGCCGATTTGGACGAAGCTGGCGCGTGCGAGCGCCTGGGCCGCGTGCTGTCGTTTCCGACCGTCTCGAGCATGGACGCCGAGGCGGTGGACTGGCGGCCCTTCGACGATCTGCGCGCCTATATGCAGCAGGCGTGGCCGCGCGTGTTCGCGGCGGGCGAGGTCGAGCTCGTCGACCATTCGCTGCTCGTGACGCTTACCGGCTCCGACCCTGCCCTTAAGCCCGTTATGCTCATGGGCCACATGGACGTGGTTCCCGTGGTGCCCGGCACCGAGGCTGACTGGGCGCATGCCCCCTTTAGTGGCCACGTGGACGACACCTACATTTGGGGTCGCGGCGCTATCGACATGAAAGATCAGGTCGCAGGCATTCTCGAGGCGGTTGAGTATGCGCTGGCCCACGGCTGGGAGCACGAGCGCACCCTGCTGCTGGCTTTTGGCCAGGACGAGGAAACCACGCAGTTCGGTGCGGGTGCCATCGGCCGCGTGCTCGAGGAGCGCGGCGTTGAACTTGAGTACCTGATCGACGAGGGCGACTACCGCATCGTTCCGGCTGCCGAGTATAGCGCGGGCGAGGGTTGGCTCATGCACGCCGACCTGGCTGAGAAAGGTTATGCCGACATTGTGCTCAAGACGAAGAGTGAAGGCGGGCATTCGTCTAACCCCTACGGCGGCACATCGCTCGAGGTGCTGAGCCGTGCCATCGCTGCAATCTGCGATATCGAGTGGCCGACGCACGTGACCGACTTGCTTGCCGCCCAGCTCGTCGAGTTGGGGCTCTACACGGCCGATGAAATTGCCGCCAACGGGGATGTCATTGTCCGCGATTGCCTCGCCAGCAAAAAGCTCTATCCGCTGGTGGCGACCACCTGCGCGCCCACGCAGATCGAGGGCGGCAGCACCGGCGCCAACGTAATGCCGCAGGATATGTGGGCCAACATCAACTTCCGCATGCTCGAGGGCACGAGCGTGGCCGATGTCGTTACCCGCTGCCGCGAGGCGGTTGCCGCGGCGGGCCTTGCCGGGCGCGTGGAGATCGAACTCGGTCCCGGCAGCTCCGAGCCTTCGCCGTCTCCGCGCGTCGGCGGGCCGGGGCTCGAGGCCGTCCGCGCCATCGCCGCCCACTATTTCCGTGATCCAAAGGGGACGGAGGAAAACGGATCATTCGAGCCAGTGGCAATTGTGCCCTCGACCGTGATCGGTGCGACCGATGCTGCCAACTACCAGCACATTTGCCCCGAGTGCATTCGCTTCTCGGCCTTTGTGGTTGATGACGACGAGTGTGATCGCGGCGTCCACGGCACCAACGAGCGCATCACCCGCTGCGCCTTCCTCCAGGGTGTCCGCTTTCTCATCGCTCTGCTCCACACGCTCTAGAATCCGACAAAGGGACTGTCCCTTTGTCGGATTCCGTGCGGGTTATATGCAGGTTTGTCTGCGCACGCTATCATGTATGGGTTAGACCGCAACTATGTACCCCACACGCGAAGGGATGCGCATGTATCTGAAGATCGACATGTTCTAGCTGGGCTTACCCCCGCAGTGGCGCCATGCGCCCCATCAACTCTGCCGATTTTCACCTTCACGCATATAAAGGAGTCCGTCATGCGCGACAAGCTCGAAAAGATCATCAAGGCCTACGAGGAGCTCGAGAAGAAGCTGTCCGACCCGGCCGTCGCCTCCGACATCAAGGAGTTCACGCGTCTCAACAAGGAGTACGCGCACCAGTCCGACCTCATTGCTGCCTCGCGCGAGTACATCGGCGCGCTCGACGACATCGAGGCTGCCAAGGAAATGCTCCACGATACCACCGATGCCGATGAGAAGGAGATGCTCCAGATGGACATCTCCGAAAACGAGGCTAAGCTTCCCCAGCTCGAGGAAGATATCAAGTACATGCTCATCCCGAGCGACCCCAACGACGACAAGAACACCATCGTCGAGATCCGCTCCGCCGCCGGTGGCGACGAGGCGGCCATCTTCGCCGGCGACTTGTACAAGATGTACCAGCGCTTTTGCGAGTCGCGCGGCTGGAAGACCACCGTGCTCGATTCCAGCCCCAGCGAGGCCGGCGGCTTTAAGTCCATCGAGTTCAAGGTCGAGGGCGACCGCGTCTACTCCGTCATGAAGTTCGAGTCCGGCGTGCACCGTGTCCAGCGCGTTCCCAAGACCGAGTCCCAGGGCCGTATCCAGACCTCTACGGCAACCGTCGCCGTGCTTCCCGAGGCCGAGGAAATCGACGTCCAGATCAACCAGTCCGACCTGCGCATCGACACCTACTGCGCCTCCGGCCCTGGCGGTCAGTGCGTTAACACTACCTACTCCGCCGTGCGCATCACCCACCTGCCCACCAACACCGTGGTGCAGTCGCAGGAGCAGCGTTCCCAGATCCAGAACCGCGAGGTCTGCATGCAGATGCTGCGCGCCCGCCTCTACGAGATGGAGCTCGAGAAGCAGCAGGCAGAGCTCGGTGCCGAGCGCCAAAGCCAGATCGGCCACGGTAACCGTTCCGAGAAGATCCGTACCTACAACCAGCCCCAGGACCGCGTGACCGACCACCGCATCGGTTTCAACTCCACCTACAACGGTGTCCTTCTGGGCGACCAACTCGGCACCGTGATCGAGGCGCTCGCCGCCGCCGAGCGTGCCGAGAAGCTAGCGCAGGCCGTGTAGTGGGTTACGCGGTTTTACCAAACCGCGTAACGGCTCGACGCTGCAAACGCCCCTAAGCGGCAATCTGACGTTCAATCGTCGGTCGCGTACCGAAGTACGCTTCCCTCCTTTTTCACGTCACCTTGCTCGCTTAGGGGCGTTTTCGCTGACTTATGTTCAACCTGCGGCGGGGCACTCATTGGGGACAGACTTAAATGAGTAGTCGTTGGGGACGTTGTTAAATGACTAGTCAAACAAGAACGTCCAACGACTAGGCAGGGCACATTGCTTTGAGATGTTATTCAATCGGTTTTGATGGCCTTTGAGCTGCTGAACTGCTTAAAGCAATTGGCGGTATTCATCTGCAATTGAAAATATTGCTCGAAAAATCGTCCAAGAAGTCGCGGGGCGATTTTTGATGCGTCGCGCGTCAAGCGATGTGGCAAGCGTTTGGTTAGATATTGGTCAGTTTTGGGGCAACCTTGCCAAAAGCTTGACGGATGCAGATTTAGACGTCGACGAATGAACACTCTAGGCAGGCTCCAAGCAAAATTCTGGGCTGATTCTCGATAATCGCCTTTAATCGCCCCTTGCCAAGCGCTGGCCTCGCTTACAATCTGCTCCGACATTCGCGCGCCGTCCGGCGCTTAAGAGGGGAGGGCCCCATGGCAAACGAGATTTGGACCATCAAGCGTTGTCTCGAGTGGACCAAGGAGTACCTGGCCGAGCGCGGCGAGGAGCACCCCCGTCTTTCTGCCGAGTGGCTGCTGTGCGCCGCCACGGGCCTGGCGCGCATTGACCTATATATGCGTATGGACGAGACGCTTAACGCGGCCCAGCTCGAGACCATGCATGCGGCCGTTGTCCGCCGCGCTAAGGGCGAGCCGCTGCAATACATCACGGGCAGCACGCAGTTTCGCATGATCGACGTCGCGTGCGCCCCCGGTGTGCTCATTCCGCGCCCCGAGACCGAGATGCTCGTCGAGGAAGTCCTCAATTATCTGGATGCCGAGGTACTGAGCCCCGAGGCCGCTGCCCGTCAGCGTGTTGAGCTGCCTTGGAACGATGAGGTCGAGGAGGCACGCAAGGCCGAGGCCGCGCTGGCAGACGAACGGGCGACGGCCGAGCGCCGTGCCGCCAACCTCACAGCTGCCGACGAGGCGGCGCTAGGCGGCGATGTGCTGGGCAGTCGCGCTTATGCCGAGGAACTGGCCGATCGCGAGGCCGAGGAAGCCGCCGCGCAGGCGGCAGAAGCCGAAGCGGCAGAAGCAGAGGCCATGGAAACCCCCGAGCCCGAGCTCGACGAATACGGCATCGCCATTGAGGACAACGACCAACAGGCGACTCCCGCGCAAGATGCCGCCGAGGCCAACGTATCTGCCCCAGCCGAGCCCCGCACTGCCCGCGTTCTCGAGGTCGGCTGCGGCACGGGCTGCATTTCGCTCTCCCTTGCCTGGGAGCGCCGCGGCCACGTTACCTGCACTGCTACCGATATCGAGCCGCGCGCCATCGATCTGGCCACCAAAAACCGTGATGCGCTTGGCCTCACGTCCGACGAGGTCGCCTTCAGCCTCACAAACCTGGTGAGTTCCATTCCCCGCGAAGAGTGGGGCACCTTTGATGTGCTCGTCTCCAACCCACCTTACATCCCGACCGACGTCATGCGCTCGCTGCCGCATGAGGTCAAGGACTTTGAGCCCGATCTGGCGCTCGAGGGCGGTGCCGACGGTCTCGATATCTTCCGCCGCCTGCTCAACGCGGCGCCCTACATGCTGCGTGCCGGCGGCCTGTTTGCCTGCGAGCTCTACGAGGGCGCGCTCGACGCCGCGGCCGAGCTCTGTCGTCAAGCAGGCCTTTCGGACGTGCGTATCGTCCACGACCTCACCGATCGCCCCCGCATTGTCCGAGCCATCGTCACCGAGCCCAAGCAACGCCAGTAATATTTATTAACTGGTTAGCAAAAATTATAAAGTAGTTTATAATTAGGACGGCTGAAAGAGGTCGGCCCATGCAACCTCCTACCTTTCGGGAAATCATTGCCCTACTCAAGCACGATGGATTCGTGAAGGTCGCGCAAGTCGGTAGTCATGCTAAGTATGTTTCTGGTGACCGCGTTGTCACCGTGAACGGCTCTGGTGGTGATCGACCAAAGAAGGGCACGTGGGCAAGTATTCGTCGCCAAGCTGGATGGTAGTTGGAGGCAAAATGAGGCAGCGATTTACCTATGACTGCGTTCTCATAAAAGAAGACGATGGTTACTGCGCTAGCTTCCCGCAGATTCCCGGCGCCTTTGCCGATGGCGATACGCGCGAAGAAGCGATTGCCCATGCCACCGAGGCACTGATGGCGTTTTTGGCCGACGACCTCAACAACGGTTTGACTCCGGCAGGGTACGAACGCTCGGTCGAGGTCGTGGCCCTTTCAGTCGAAATCGACCACGAGGACGCTCGGGAAGCGGCGTGCCGAACATTTAAAGACGCAGCGCTGGACCTCAAAGTCTCCGCTCCGCGGATTACCGCGCTGGTCAAAGCCGGAAAGCTCGATGTTGAACTCGTCGACGGCCGTCGGATGATAACGATAGACAGCATCGAGCGTTACGCCGCCCAAGAACGTCACGCCGGCAGGCCAAAGAAGTTCGTCGCAGTCCAATAACCCCCTCACTTTCACCGACTACTAGAGCCGCTCACCAAACCAACATGCGCTCTGGGCAAATAGGTTGAACGTTTCGTGCGAGAATGCCCCACAGTAAACAAACTTGCACCAGAGCGTAAGGGGCTGGCATACACATGCAGACGGTCTATCGGGTATACGAGGGAACGCGCGAGCCGCATCGGCTTGCCGTCGAGCGCACGGCCGAGGTGCTCGGCCGCGGCGGCCTGGCTTTGATCCCGACCGAGACCGTCTACGGTGTCGCCGTGGCAGTCAACGCCTTCTCGGACGCCGTGCCCCAAGATACAAGCGAATTCCCATCGTGGCCGCGCGATCCGCAGGCTGCCGTCAATGGCGCCGCAGTTCCTGCGCTCGGCACCGGCTATCGCCGTATCTTCACTCTCAAGCAACGTGAACTCACGCAAACCGTCGCTTGGCTGGTCGATGGCGTCGAAGCACTCGACCGCTATGGCGTGGATATCCCGGAAGATGCCCGCATACTCGCGCGACGATGCTGGCCGGGAGCCCTGACTATCGTGGTCAAGGCAGCTCCCTGCGTGCCGACCTTTATGCGCGCTGCCGACGACACGGTGGCACTTCGCGCTTCGGCCTCGCCCGTGGTGCAGGCGCTCATTCGCGCCTGTGGCAGCCCCCTTGCCTGCACCAGCGCCAACACGCATGGCGCGCCCGCGCCGGCAAGTTTTATCACGGTGGAGGGTCGCATCCTGGAGGGGGTCGATGTTGCCGTCGACGCCGGTGAGACCCCGTGTCGCGACGCCTCGACCATCGTGTCGTTTCAGCACGGCGAGCTCCAGATCCTGCGCCAAGGCGCACTTCCCGCATCAGAGATCGAACGGGTCCTGTCCGACCCGATGCAATAGAAAGGTTTAAGCGATGTCGTTGAATCTGGGCAGCCTGGGCATGGAAGATGCCTCGTTTGACTTTGGCGGTTCCTACATCATGGCGCTCGACTGCGGCACCACCTCGGTACTTGCGACCATCGTCGACGAGTACGGCTGCATCGTCGCGCAGGCACGTCGCAGCGTCAAAACCAGCTTTCCGCGTCCCGGCTGGGTGGAGCAAGACCCCATGGCGGTCCTTGCTAGCCAGATCGCCGTCATGATGGAAGTCCAGTTTAAGAGCGGTATCCACTCCGACCGCATTGCCGCCATCGGCATCTCCAACCAGCGCGAGACCACGGTGGTCTGGGATCGCGTGAGCGGTCAGCCGATCTATAACGCTATCGTATGGCAGTGCCGCCGTACCGCACCTCTGATCGACGAGCTTGTCGAGCAGGGCGCAGAAGGGCTGGTGCGCTCCCGCACGGGACTCACGCTCGACCCGTATTTCTCGGCCTCCAAGGTGCAGTGGATTCTCGACAACGTCGACGGCGCACGCGAAAGCGCGGCGGCGGGCGACCTCATGTTTGGCACCATCGACACCTGGCTCATCTACAACCTCACCGGCGGCCAGGTCTTTGCCACCGACTACACCAATGCCAGCCGCACGGCACTCTTTAATATCCATACGCTCGATTGGGACGACGACCTGCTGGCACTCTTTGACGTTCCACGTTCCATGATGCCCGAGGTTCGCTGGAGCTCGGGCGACTACGGCCGCGTCGCGAGCGACATCATGACCAACATGCCGCCCATCATGGGCGTGGCGGGTGACCAACAGGCGTCGCTGTTCGGCCACTGCTGTTTCCGTCCCGGCCAGACCAAAAACACCTATGGCACGGGTTGCTTTATGCTCATGAACACCGGCGACGAGATCGTCGAATCCAAGAATGGCCTGGTCTCCACCATCGGTATCGCTGCGGACGGCAAAGTCAGCTATGCGCTCGAGGGCTCTATTTTTGCCGCCGGCTCAACGATGAACTGGCTTCGCAACAACATGGGCATCATCTCGAGCGTGAGCGAGTCGGCACAACTCGCTGCTTCGATTAGCGACAACGAGGGCTGCTACTTCGTTCCCGCCTTTGCGGGTTTGGGTGCTCCCTGGTGGGACCCGCATGCTCGCGGTATCGTGTGCGGTCTGACCGGCGCCTCGAGCCGTGCGACCATCGTACGTGCCGCCTGCGAATCCATGGCATATCAGAGCTACGACGTGCTGCGCGCCATGGAGCAGGACGTGGGGCTTTCGATTGAGCGCCTGTCTGTCGATGGCGGTGCCTCGCGCAACGAGTTCATCATGCAATTCCAGGCCGACCTGCTGGATATCCCCGTGCTGCAATGCGAGACGGTGGAGACCACGGCAATCGGTGCCGCGTACTTGGCGGGTCTTGCCGTCGGCTATTGGGAAGACCTGGAAGAGCTGGAGCAAAATGCCCAGATCGTTAGGACCTTCCTTCCCCACATGTCCGCCGAGCGCCGCGAGCAAAACCTTGCGGGCTGGCGTGATGCAGTCAGGCGCTCGCTCAGCACCTCACAGTAGGGCTGCGATGGGCTGCTCGATACAACAAACCGCTAAACTAATGCATGGCGTGCGGCGGCAACATTGCTGCGCGCCTTGTCAGCAAGGCCGTTTTGCGGCCGCAACGAAAGGGGCAATCAATCCATGACCGTCACCTACGATGCGTCCCGTGTGACGCTTGTCGATCACCCGCTCGTCCAGCACAAGCTGTCGATCCTGCGCGACAAAAACACCGGCACCAACCAGTTCCGCCAGCTCGTGCGCGAACTCGCGCTTTTTGACGGCTACGAGGCCATGCGCGACCTGCCTATGGAAGACGTCGAGGTCGAGACCCCCATCACTACCGCCACGTTCAAACAGCTTGCCGGCAAGAAACTCGCCATCGTGCCCATCCTGCGTGCGGGCCTTGGCATGGTCGACGGCATCCTCGACCTGGTGCCCTCCGCTCGCGTGGGTCACATCGGCATGGAGCGCGACGAGGTCACCCACGAGCCGCACGAGTATTACTGCAAGATGCCCAAGGATATCGACCAGCGCATCTGCCTGGTCGTCGACCCCATGCTTGCCACGGGCGGTTCGGCCGAGATGGCCATCAGCTACCTGCGCGAGCGCGGTGTCAAGGACATCCGCATGCTGTGCATCGTCGCGGCCCCCGAGGGCCTCAAGTCGCTGACCGAGAAGGACCCAGATGTGCATATCTATACCTGCGCCATCGACGACCATCTCAACGAGGCTGCCTACATCGTTCCCGGCCTCGGCGACGCCGGCGACCGCATCTACGGCACGCTCTAGTCGCTGGGCTAAACGGCCGCGGCTGCAAATACGAAGAAACGGTGCGCGCGGACGAACAAAAGGCGACCGCGCGCACTCCTGTTAACGGACGTTTTGCCCTGCAGGGTTCGAGAAAAACGTATTACCGTACCTGCGGCATAAAGAAGGTCTTAAGAAAACGAACAGGTGCGTATTAACCGATGCTTTTTCGGTTGTACTTTAGCGATTGGCTCGTACAATAGTCACCAATGTTTGGCGGGAACTGTTCTGTGAAGCGTTAAAAAGGAAAGTGAGGACGCCAGTGTTTCAGATAGCCGATCTGCTCGCTATCGTTGCAGGCGCCATCGCGGGCGCAATTGCCTTCCTTCCCTTTGTCTTTACGCTCAAGCCGGTTCTTGACGATAAACAGAATGCGGACATGCTCAGGGGTATGGTGAGTCTGGCGGTCTCGGCAATCGCCCTGCTCGTCTTTACCTTGGTTGTGTTTGTGTTGTTCGGAGAGGCATTTCGCATGTTCCTCCTGGGCGAGGCGATCGGCTTCGTGGCCTTTATGGCCGCCTGCGCGGTTCGTGTCGCCAAGGCGCTGCGAGATCCTCATGAGGTCGAAAGGTAAGTCGTGGAAATTTTTGAAAAGCTGCCTGATGAGATTAATCATCTGGTCAGCGAGTTCAGCTCCACCCCTGTCGTGGGCGATCTGAGCTGCGGCATCACGCAGTACTCGTTTTGGCTGATCGTCTCCACGATCGTGCTCCTGATCGTCCTGGCCGTGTTCAAGAAGAAGCAGACCCTGGTCCCCAAGGGCTTCTTCGTCAACGGTTTCGAGTACATCATCGAGTACGTCGAGAACGATATCGGCAAGGGCGTCGTGGGTGAGAACTGGAAGAAGCACTTCCCGTTCCTGTGCTCGCTTTTCCTGTTCATCCTGATCAACAACATGATCGGCCTGATCCCGGGAATGAAGCCCGGCACCGGCGCAATCGGCTCCACCGCCGCACTCGCCATTTTCGCCTTCGTGTACTTCATCTACTACGGATGCAAGGCTCACGGCGTGATCGGCTACATCAAGAGCCTCGCCCCGCAGGGCGTGAGCTTCCCGATGAACGTGCTCGTGTGGGTCGTCGAGCTTTTCTCGACCTTCCTGCGCCTCATCACGCTCGCCGTCCGTCTGTTCTGCAACATGTTCGCAGGACACGTGGTCATGGGCTCGTTCGCCATCATGGCGAGCATGTTCATGCAGCCGCTGCTTCAGCAGGTTTCCGCGGCGCACGCCGTCGGCGCCCTGCCTTCGCTGGCCTGGCTTGCCATCCTCATCCTGATCTATGCGATCGAGCTTGTGGTCGGCGCTATCCAGGCTTACGTCTTCACGGTCCTTACCGCCGTGTATGTCTCTGAGGCAGAGGAGGTCGCGGAGGAGGAGTAGGCTTCCGTTCGCGTCTTCAAGGTAAGGCAATTCGTTAAACCGCCGGTGCCCGTACCCATGGAGCCCGGCAGTTATAAAAAGGTTATCCTGCGTGAAATAAGACACGCACGACAAAGGAGGAATCGTGGGAGTTATCGGTTACGGTCTCGGTGTTATCGGCGCTGGTCTTGCTATCGGCCTGTCTGCTCTGGGTGCTACGGGTGCTATGGCCCGTCAGCCTGAGGTCCAGGGCCGCGTGTTCACCGTCTTCATCATGGGCTCCGCCTTCGGCGAGGCTCTGGCTCTGATCGGCTTCGTTGTCGCGCTGATCGTTAAATAGCACGGAGCGTCAAGTATGAATCTTTCATCCCAGAAGAGCGCGATCGCACTCTCCGCGTCCGCGGCCGCGCTGCTCATGCCGGTTTCCGCGTTCGCCGAGGACGGCGCTGCCGGTGCGGACATCCTCATCCCTAAGATGGCGGAGTTCATCCCGGCGCTTATCGCCTTCCTGATCATCTGGATCGTGCTGGCCAAGGTCGCCCTGCCGGGCATCATGAAAACCATGGAGGAGCGCGGCAAGAAGATCGAGGAGAGCCTCGACGAGGCCGAGAAGACCAAGCAGGAGGCTATCGCCAAGCGCGCTGAGTCCGACTCGATCGTCACCGACGCCCGTCGTCAGGCTGCCGACATCGTTCTCGAGGCCCGTAAGGACGCCGAGTCCGAGCGCGCCCGTATCATCGAGGCTGCTCACAAGGAGGCCGAGGAGATCATCGCCAAGGCCCATACGACCGTCGAGGACGAGCGCAAGTCCATTTACGCCGGTGCCGCGAGCTCCATCGCCGACCTGTCCGTTGCCGTCGCCACCAAGATCGTGGGCGAGGCACTCGAGGACGATGCCGAGCAGAAGAAGCTCATCGAGCGCTACATCCAGGAAGCAGGTAGCCTGAATGCCGACTAGCCGCTATCAGGACAAGGTGCTCGAGACCTACGCGCGCTCCCTTCTGGAAGCCGCTAAGGCCGAGAACCATGTGTTCGAGGACCTCGAGATGATCGAGCGCCTGGCTAGCGCCAGCCCCGAGATCATCGCCGTGCTCGACACCATGTCCAAGCGCGACCAGCTCGACCTTCTTCCCAAGGTGGCAGCTGCCTTTAAGTATGTTGCCGAGGAAGACGAGGATGTAGTGGGCGTGACCGTCACCACGGCGATCCCGCTCGACGACGAGCTGCGTCAAACCATCACTAAGAAATGCGAGCAGGACTTCGGCCGCAAGGTATTCCTTATCGAGCAGGTCGATCCGTCTATCGTGGGCGGCCTGGTGCTCGAGGCCCGCGGCGAGCGTCGTGATATTTCCGTCAAGACGCAGCTGCGCATCGCGCAGGAGACCCTCGCAAACTCTGCTAATTCGTACGGAGGTGAAGCCTAATGTCCGAAACCCTCAATGCCCAGGATATCGCCAAGAAACTGCAGGAGCAGCTCACGAGCCTCTCCGCGACGGTCGATACGCATGAGGTTTCAACGGTCGACGAGGTAGGCGACGGCATCGCGCGCGTCTCCGGCCTCAAGAGCGCCATGGCAGGCGAGCTTCTGGAGTTCAAGAGCTCCGATACCGGTGAGACCGTCTTTGGCCTTGCCCAGAACCTTGACCGTGACGAGGTCGGCGCCGTTCTGTTCGGTGCCGTCGACTCCATCAAGGAAGGCGACGAGTGCCGCACCACTGGCCGCATTATGGATATCCCCGTGAGCCGTGCCATGCTCGGCCGCGTCGTCAATCCGCTCGGCCAGCCCATCGACGGCCTGGGCGACATCGTCGCCACGCACCGTCGCCCCATCGAGTTCAAGGCTCCCGGCGTCATCGATCGTACCCCGGTGTGCGAGCCGGTTCAGACCGGTCTGCTCGCTATCGACTCCATGGTGCCTATTGGCCGCGGTCAGCGTGAGCTCATCATCGGCGACCGTAAGACCGGTAAGACCGCCATCGCCATCGACGCTATCCTCAACCAGCGCGGCAAGGGCATGGTCTGCATCTATGTCGCCATCGGCCAGAAGGCCTCCACGGTTGCCAACATCCGCGAGACCCTCGCTCAGCACGGTGCGCTCGACTACACCATCATCGTTTCGGCCACCGCTGCCGATTCCGCCCCTATGCAGTACATCGCGCCTATGGCCGGTGCCGCTATCGGCGAGTTCTTCATGTACAACGGCGAGGACGGCAAGCCCGCCAGCGAGACCAACCCCGGCGGCCACGTGCTCGTCATCTACGACGACCTGTCCAAGCAGGCTGTGGCCTACCGTCAGATGTCGCTGACGCTGCATCGTCCGCCCGGACGCGAGGCCTATCCTGGCGACATCTTCTACCTGCACTCTCGTCTGCTCGAGCGTGCCGTCAAGATGTCCAAGAAGAACGGTTACGGCTCCATGACGGCACTGCCGATCATCGAGACCCAGGACGGCGACGTCTCGGCCTACATTCCGACCAACGTCATTTCCATTACCGATGGTCAGATTTACCTGCAGTCCGAGCTCTTCTTCCAGGGTCAGCGCCCGGCAGTCGACGTGGGCATCTCCGTGTCCCGCGTCGGTGGCGATGCGCAGACCAAGGCCATGAAGCAGGTCGCCGGCAACCTCCGTCTGGACCTCGCTTCCTATCAGGAGCTCGCTGGCTTTACGCAGTTCGGCTCCGACCTCGACGAGGCTACTCAGAAGCAGCTGACCCATGGTGCTCGCATGACCGAGCTCCTGAAGCAGCCGCGTTACAAGCCGTTTGAGGTTGGCGAGCAGATCGTTACGCTGTTCGCTGGCAACGAGGGCTTCCTGGATGACCTGGAGATCGCCGACGTGCTGCCCTTCCGTGCCGAGCTCATCGAGTACATGGACAATGGCTTTGGTTCGCTGCTCGACAAGGTTCGCGCCAAGAAGATCGATGATGACACCAAGGCTGAGCTCTTGCGCGTCATCGGCGACTTCAAGCAGCAGTTCATGGCCAAGCACCATTCGGATGTTTCTGGATCAGAGGAGAACTAAGCCCCATGGCCAACCTTCGCGACATTAAGAAGCGAATCTCCTCGGTTACCACGACCAAGCAGATCACGCGCACGATGGAGATGGTCTCTACGGCCAAGATCCGTCGTGCCCTCGATCGCTCCAAGCAGGCCGAGCCCTATAAGGAGGCGCTGACCGACGTCATGTTGACGGTCGCCGGCGACGCCTCCTGTTCGGGCACCGATCCCATGCTGCAGAAGCATGAGAGCGTTAAGCGTGGCCTGATTGTCGTCATTGCTTCGGACCGCGGCCTTGCCGGCGGTTTCAATACGACGGTGGAGCGCACGGCCGAAAAGCTCGCCGCTTCTTGGGCGAACGATGGCATCGAGTGCGAGATCATCGCGTGCGGGCGTAAGCCGGCCACGTATTTCCGTGACCGCGCAAACGTTGTCATGCACTTTGAGGGCAACTCCTCTGAGCCCGATTTCAATCAGGCCCGCATGATCTCCTCTCATATCTGCGATGCGTATCGTGCCGGTGAGCTTGACCGTGTCGAGCTTGTCTACCACCACGCCAAGAACCGCGTGGATCAGGAGCTTCGCGTCGAGCATCTGTTGCCGCTCGACCCCGAGATGATCGCTATGGCCCACGGTCCGCGTAAGAACGAGACCGACGCCCCTAAGCGCATCTCGTCCACGTTCGAGTTCGTGCCCTCTCCCGAGCATGTTCTCGGCAAGCTTGTGCCGTCTTATATCCTGACGGTCATCTACCAGGCCCTGATTGATTCGGCGGCTGCCGAGCAGGGTGCACGCCGCAAGGCCATGCACTCCGCGACGGAAAACGCCACCGCGATCATCTCGACCCTTACCCGCACGTATAGTCGCGTGCGCCAGGCTTCGATCACGACCGAGATTAACGAGATCGTCGGCGGAGCCTCAGCATTGGAGGAACAGTAATGGCTAATAACACCGTAAAGCTTGCGGTCGAGGAAGCCACCAAGAAGACGACTGCCGGTGATGGTCGCATCGTGCGAATCATCGGCCCTGTCGTCGACGTCAAGTTTGACGGCGCGGTGCCCCCGATCTACAACGCGCTCACGGTCGAGGCCGAGACCCCGATCGGTCATCTGAGCACGATCCTCGAGGTCGAGAGCCAGCTTCCGGGCGGCGTCGTCCGCACGGTCGCCATGTCCTCGACCGACGGCCTGCAGCGCGGCCTCATCGCCACCGATACCGGTGAGCCCATGAAGATGCCCGTTGGCCCCAAGACGCTCGGCCGAATTTGGAACGTTATGGGCAAGCCCGTCGACGGCAAGCCCATGCCCGAGGTGGAGGAGTTCTACCCCATCCACCATGCAGCGCCCCGTTTCGACGAGCTCACCACCAAGACCGAGATCTTCGAGACCGGCATCAAGGCCGTCGACCTGCTCGAGCCCTACATCCGTGGCGGCAAGACGGGCCTGTTCGGCGGCGCCGGCGTCGGCAAGACCGTTCTGATTCAGGAGCTCATCAACAACCTCGCCCAGGAGCACGGCGGCACCTCGGTGTTCACCGGCGTCGGCGAGCGTACCCGCGAGGGCACCGACCTCTTCCTCGAGATGAGCGAGTCTGGCGTTATCGACAAGACCTGCTTGGTCTATGGTCAGATGAACGAGCCGCCCGGAGCGCGTCTGCGCATCGGTCTGGCCGGCCTTACCACCGCTGAGTACTTCCGCGATCGCGGCCAGGACGTTCTGCTGTTCATCGACAACATCTTCCGCTTCTCCCAGGCGGGTTCCGAGGTTTCCGCACTGCTGGGCCGTATGCCGTCCGCCGTTGGTTACCAGCCCACGCTGGCAACCGAGATGGGCGACCTCCAGGAGCGCATTACCTCGACCAAGACGGGCTCCATTACCTCCGTCCAGGCTGTCTACGTCCCCGCAGACGACCTGACCGACCCGGCGCCTGCCACGACGTTTACGCACCTCGACGCCACCACGGTTCTTTCGCGTAGCATTTCGTCGCTCGGCCTGTTCCCGGCTATCGACCCGCTCGCGTCTTCCTCCGACGCTCTCGATCCCTCGATCGTCGGCGAGGAGCACTACCGTGTCGCCGTCAAGGTCCAGGAGCTCCTGCAGGAGTACTCCGACCTTCAGGACATCATCGCCATTCTGGGTATGGACGAGCTGTCCGAGGAGCAGCGCCTTACGGTCAACCGTGCCCGTAAGATTCAGCAGTTCCTCTCGCAGTCCTTCCACGTCGCCGAGAAGTTCACCGGTAACCCCGGTGTCTACGTCCGCGTCGAGGATACCGTCCGCTCTTTCGCCGAGATTGTCGACGGCAAGGCCGATGACCTGCCCGAGCAGGCTTTCCGCTATGCTTCCACGATTGAGGACGTGCGCGAGCGCGCCCGCAAGATGGGGGAGAAGTAGGTTATGCGTATCCGCATCGTGTGCCCCGTGAGCTGCGCCTATGAGGGCGACGCTGCGTTTGTGTCGATTCCGTCCACGGATGGCGAGTTTGGCGTCCTGCCTGCTCACTCCAGCGAGATCTGCACGATCGACCGCGGTTACGTTCGCGTTTCCGATAAGGCCATGGGCACTGTCGACCACACGTTTGCCGTGGCCGGCGGCTATGCCCAGGTTGCGGACGATGTCGTGACCGTTCTCGCCGAGCGCGCTTGCGATTTGGCGACCGTCGATGCCGACAAGCTTAAAGCTGATATTCAAGGTTTTGAAGAGAAGCTGGGTAATTTGTCGGAGGATGATGCACGCCGCGCCTACCTCTATAATGAAATCGCATGGTGTAAGCTCAAGCTTGCCCAATAGTCAAACGATTTAGCGTTCGACCATTTGCGAACACATCATGCCCGGGATGGCCCAGCCACCCCGGGCATGCTTTTTGAAAGGGTAGACCTTGGATATTATCCGCGTTGAGGGTGGCCACGCCATCGGAGGCTCCGTGCCCGTCTCGGGCGCCAAGAACTCCGCGCTCAAACTCATGGCGGCAACGCTTCTGGCGCCGGGCAAGACGACGCTGCAGAACGTGCCCGATATTTCCGATGTCCACGTGATGGGCAAGGTGCTCAAGGGCATGGGCGCTACGATCGATGTTCTCGACGAGCACACGCTCGAGATTGATACCTCTCAGGTCGATTCATGGGAGGCCCCCTACGAGCTCGTTGCCAAGATGCGCGCTTCCACCGCCGTCATGGGACCCCTGCTGGGCCGCTTCCATCGCGCCAAAATTGCCATGCCGGGCGGCTGCAACCTGGGTGCTCGCAAGATCGATATGCACATTCTTGGTCTTGAGGCCCTGGGCGTTGAGTTCGATACCGCCCACGGTTACATCAACGCTAATGCGCCCCAAGGTCTGCGCGGTACCACCGTCACGCTCGAGTTCGCCAGCGTCGGTGCGACCGAGAACCTCATCATGGCCTCTGTGCGCGCACAGGGCACCACGGTTATCGACAATGCCGCCCGCGAGCCCGAGATCGTCGATCTCGCTAACATGCTCAACGAGATGGGCGCCAAGATTGTTGGCGCCGGTACGCCCGTCGTGACGATCGAAGGCGTGGAAGAGCTCCATCCCGTTACCCATCGCGTGGTGGGCGACCGCATCGAGGCCGGTACCTTTATCGTTGCCGGTGCGTTGATGGCCGACGATCGCGGTGTCGATGTCACGGGCTTTTGCCCCATTCACTTGGGCATGGTGCTCAAGAAGATGGAGCTTATGGGTATCGACTGCGAGCGCGTCGAGGATGGCGTCCATGTGAACCGTGCCGACCGCATCAAGCCGGTCGACATCCAGACGCTTCCGTTCCCCGGTTTCCCGACCGACATGCAGGCGCAGATTATGGTGCTCTCCGCCCTTGCCGACGGCAGTTCCGTTATTACCGAAAATATCTTCGAGAATCGCTTTATGTTTGCCTCTGAGCTGGTGCGCATGGGTGCCGACATTCGTATCGAGAGCCATCATGCCATGATTCATGGCGTCAAGGGCTTCTCGGGTGCACAGGTTACCTCGCCCGATCTGCGTGGCGGAGCGGCCCTCGTCGTAGCGGGCTTGATCGCCGACGGGACGACCGAGGTTTCGGCCATCCATCACATCAAGCGCGGCTACGAGCAGTTTGTCGAAAAGCTGCAGGCGCTCGGCGCGCATGTCGAGCATGCTACCGTCCCCGATCCCGTCATCTACTAATACAGGTTGCCTATGTTTAATAAAAAGCCCCTCGCGGATACCACCGCCCGAAGACCCTCAACTGGTGCGCAGGCCAAGATCTACAGTCGCGATAACGTGGCTCGCTATTCCGAGCGCGCTCGTCAACGTCGTCGTAGCCACACGATTCGTCACGTCGCGCTCATTGTCGTGCTTGGCGTGCTGCTGAGTGCCACTACCGCTGCCGGCCTGTGGTTTGCCACCATTATGGGCAAGCTCGGCGATTCCAATGTCATTACCGACAATCTGCGTCGGGTTCTGGTTGACACCGATGAGGCAAAGGATCCGTTCTACGTGCTGCTTCTTGGCACCGACGGCCGTCCGGGCGAGGATACGTATCGTGCCGACTCGATTATCCTGGCACGCATCGACCCCACGCAAAAGCAGGCGACGCTCATTTCCGTTCCGCGCGACACCAAGGTCGAGTACAAGGGCGAGACCATGAAGATCAACGCCTGCCATACCGTTGGCGGCGCCGAGGCCATGGTCGAGGCGGTCAACGAGCTGTGCGGTGTTCAGATTTCCCACTATGCCGAGGTCAGCTTCGACGGTATGCAGGCGCTGATTGATTCGGTTGGCGGTATCGACATTAACGCAACCGATGATGTTGACGACCCCGAGCACCTGGATATTAAGATTACCGCTGGCCAGCAGCATATGGACGGTGCCACCGCCCTTACCTATGCCCGCTGCCGCTACACCTATGCCGACGGCGATTACACGCGCATGCGCCACCAGCGTCAGGTGCTTGGCGCCCTTGCCAACCAGATTCTCAATAACTTCGATGCCACGAAGATCTTTGGCCTGGTTAATTCGCTGTCCGATATGCTCGTAACCGATATGAGCGTTCAGGATATCGTGGCTACGGTCAACGCCATGCGCGGTATGGATGTCGACGGTATCTACTCGGCCAACCTGCCCTCGTACGCCGACGACAGCACCATGATCGACGGTGTGAGCTACGTCTTTGTCTACGAGGACGAGCTCAAGGAAATGATGGAGCGCGTCGATGCCGGCAAGGACCCCAAGGGTCCCAACACCATGGGCCTTTCCGACGGTTCCAGCTCTACGATCGGCGACCTGAACAACAACACGTCTGACGACTACGCAAATGGTACCGCAACCTCATCGGTCAGCTCTGACGATTCCGATGACTCAAGCGATTCGAGCGATTCGGACTACTACGAAGAGCCCACCGGCGACGGCAACGGCTACGAGGCCAACTATTAGAGTTACGCGGGCTTACCAGCCCGCGTAACGGCTCGACGCTGCGCGCCGCCCAGAGCGACAATTTGTCATTCAAAAGGCAGGGCATGACCAGAAGGTCAATGCCCTGCCTTTTTCATGCCAACTTGTTCGCTCTGGACGTCGCTCGCTGACGTTGATTCAACCAGCGATGTCGTCACTTGCAGTTGGGTAGTCCACTTGGCACTTGGGGACGTTCCTTATGTGCCGGCAGTTTGGGACACTCCTTGCGTTAAGAGGCTGGCGTGCGTCAACCTGTTCTCGTTGCAGCAAAAAATCGCCCCGTTCTCGGTTGAGGACGGGGCGATTCGTCTTTCGGACTTGTGCAGCCAGGCTTATGCAAAGCGGGCGACGAGCTCCTGGAGCACATCGGTCATCTTGACGAGCGAACTGACCGGGACGAACTCGTTGACGCCGTGGTAGCAATAGCCGCCGGTGGAAAGGTTGGGGCAGGGCAGACCGCGGAACGACAGCTGCGCGCCGTCGGTGCCGCCGCGAATCGGCAGCACTTGGGGCTCAACGCCGCAGGCAAGGTAGGCTTCCTTGGCAACATCAATAAGCTCGGGATAGTCACGAACGATCTCGGCCATATTTCGATACTGCTGCTTAATCTCGACCGTCACACGCTCCTCACCCAGACGCTGGTTGAGCATCGAGGCGGCGGCATCAATAAGGTCGAGTTTCTGCTGGAACTTGGCGGCGTCATGGTCGCGGACGATATAGCGCGCTGTGGCGTGATCGACGGTCGCAGATACACCCTCAAGGTGATAAAAGCCCTCGTAGCCTTCCGTATACTCCGGGCGCTGCACGTAGGGGAGCAACGCGTTGAAGTCGCAGAACAGATTGCCTGCGTTGACCATACGACCCTTAGCGTCGCCCGGGTGGATGGACTGGCCCTCAAAGCGGACGGTCGCCTCGGCGGCGTTAAAGCACTCCCACTCCAGCTCGCCGATGGGGCCGCCGTCGACCGTGTAGGCGTACTTGCAGCCAAAGGTATCGATATCCAACAGCTCGGCTCCGTGGCCGATCTCCTCGTCAGGGCAGAAGCAAATGCCGAGTGCGGGATGGGGCAGAGAAGGGTCCTGAGCGATACGCGCGACAAGCGACATGATCTCGGCGACGCCTGCCTTGTCGTCTGCGCCCAGCAGCGTGGTGCCGTCGCTGCAGACCAGGTCCTCACCCGCGAGGTCATTCAGGGCGGGAAGCTTGGCGGTACTCATGGCAACGGGTTTACCGTCAACCGTGCCGCAGACCAGGTTGCCGCCTTCGTAGTGCACGATGTGCGGCTTCACGCCGGCGCCCGGTGCAACTTCGGTGGTGTCGAGATGGGCGATCAGGCCCAGGGCGGGCTTGTCTTCAGCGCCCGCACTTGCGGGGATATGCGCGCAGACATAGGCGTGCTCGGTCACGTGGGCATCTTCCGCACCAAGCTCGCGCAGCTCTTCAGCCAGCACGTTGGCAAGGTCAAACTGAACGGCGCTCGAGGGTACCTGGTCGCAGTTTGCATCCTCGGACTGCGTGTTGATCTGGACGTAGCGCAAAAAGCGTTCGAGGACATCGGGGCTCGTGGTGGTGTTTTCCATAAAGACCGCTCCAATCTTGGTCGTCGTGTGCAACAAGAACTCTAGCACGGTATGCCACGGCATACCACGACGCTTGGATGGGGTAGAATCAGCCATTGAATGCAGAAGGGACGGAAGATCATGGATACGACAAATAGCTCGCGCGAACTACATCTGACGGTGGCGAACGAAGACTACTTGGAGTGCATGGTTCGCATTGAAAGCGAAGAGGGGGAAACCAACGGCGTGCGATCGGTCGACATCGCGCAGCGCCTTGGCGTCTCCAAGGCATCGGTCAATAAAGCGGTTTCGGCGCTCAAGGCATCCGAACTTGTCGAGCAATCGCACTACGGCAAGGTAGTCCTGACCGATCGCGGCCGCGAGGTTGGTACGGCTATCTGGTACCGTCATCGCCTTATCCGCACGTTTTTGGTTCAGGAGCTCGGTGTCGAATTTGAGCGAGCCGATTCCGAGGCCTGCATGATGGAGCATGCGCTTTCCGAGGACACGATGAACCGCTGGCTCGCCTATTTCGAAAAGCAGGGAATCAGCGTCGAGGAATAGCGGGATATATATGGATACGAGTTATTACAACCGCTTTGGTGCCGAGGAACTTACGCGCCGCTTGTCGAGCGAGACCTTGTTGGCGCAGGGTCCCATGGGCAGTGTTCTGTTGAGTGAGTACGATGCCGCCGACATTCCACCGGCGTTTTGGAATCTGGCAGAGCCGCAGACCGTTTCTCGTATCCATCGCTTGTATGTCGCCGCCGGCGCGCAGGTGCTCATTACCAACACCTTTCAGGCATCGAGCTATGCCCTCAAGCACGACCAGATTGCGCCGTCCGTGGCGGAGGTCAATCGCGGGGCTGTCGACGATGCCCGCCAGGCGCACCCTCAGCTGCTGCTGGGCTCGATGGGCCCGATCGGTATTGAGTGGTTTGCCGAGGACTCTGCCGAGTATCGTGAAATCCGAGGCATTGCGCGCGAACAGGCGCACGCCTTGCTCAATGCTGGTGTTGACGGTCTGCTGATCGAGACGGTGACGTCTATCCGTAATTTGCAGCCCATGCTTGCCGGCGCCCGAGACGCTGCCGACGGCATGCCTGTTCTGGTGAGTTTTGTCGTTGATGACAAAGGCGACCTGTTGGGCGATGGCCTCAACATCGAGGCAGCCGTTTTGTACGCCGAAAAACACGGCGCAAACTCGGTTGGTGTTAATTGCTGTTCGCTTGCGGCCGCGAACGCGGCGGTGCCCAGGATGGTTGCATCGGCGACTACTCCCGTCACGGTGCGTCCCAACGTGGGCGATCCGGTCCAGACTCAGGATGGCCCCGTATGGCACGAGAACCCCGAAGCTTTCGCGCGCGCATGCATCGAATGGAGGCATGCCGGTGCCGCAATGGTGGGCAGTTGCTGTGGAACCACGGCAATCACTACGGCAGCGATGGCCGAGGCGCTCGATATATAAAGGGCAAAACCGCTCCATACGGGGCGGTTTTTTTTATTGCCTGCATGTCCTCGGCAGCATTTGCCCAAATGGTGAATGCTGGTGCCGGCAGGTTGCCGAGTGCATGTTGCGGGTATACCCCATGCGTACCATGATCCAAACACTGCGAGGTGTCTGCGCGTGTGCGCGATAATTCATTTTGGAACTGACGGTTGGCGCGCTCGCGTCGATGAGGACTTCACTGCCGATAACGTTGCCCGTATCGCCGATGCCGTCGGCGAGTTGTGGCAAAAGACCAATCCGGGCAAAACGGTATATATAGGGTTCGATACCCGGCCCCTGGCGCGCGAGTTCGCTGAGCTTGCGGCGGGCGTGCTAGCGGCGCACGGGCTGGACGCCGTGCTCGCTTCGCGACCTGTCCCGACCCCTGCCCTTACGTGGGCGGCGGCTTATGACGGTGAGGCGTGCGGCGCGCTCATGGTGACGGGGTCCCATCATCCGCAGGGCTATCTGTGCCTCAAGATTCGCATGGGTGACGGCTCGACCGCCAACCAGGATGTCATCGAAGAGCTCGAAGAGACCATGGCTCCCGAGCCAACGGGGATCGAGGGGCAATATCGCACCGCGGATATCATTCCTGACTATATGCAGACGGTGGCATCGTTTGTCGATGCCGAAGCCATCCGCGCCGCGCACCTGCGCGTGGTTGTCGATCCCATGGGCGGCGCAGCCCAGGGCTATCTAGCCGACTTGCTGCGCGAGCTTGGCGTTGAGGTGCACGAGATTCACGCCGGGCAGGCGTCTGACCAAGAAGATATCTGCCCCGACCCCGTTGAGCCGTGGGTGGACGCTTGCGAGCGCACGGTTATCGAGGACGGAGCTTGCGCTGGCCTGGTGACCGACGGCGACGCCGACCGTATCGGCGCGGTTGACGAGCGCGGCAGATATATACATCCGTATCAGATCATGGCGCTCGTTTTGGGCGACTTGGTTCAATTTCGTAATTTGAAGGGGCGCGTCGTCGTCAATCTTTCATGCTCGACGCTCGTGCGCCGCATTGCCGATGCGCTTGGCTGCCGCGTGACCGTCAAACCAGTCGGTTTCAAATATATAGCGGCAGAGATGAAGAAGGGCGGCGTCCTCATGGGCGGCGAAGAAGCCGGTGGTATCGGCATCGCCGCGCATATGCCCGAGCGCGATGGAATCCTCGCCTGTCTGATTCTGTGTGAGCTTATGGCAAAGACGGACGCGCCTTTGGGCGTTCTGGTCGACCAACTCGAGGACAGTTTTGGTAAGACGAGTTACGGTCGACGCGATTTGCGCCTTGAGGCCGAAGATGCCGAAACGTTACGAACCCTGCTGCCGGGCGTAAACCCCAAGTCGATTTGTGGCAAGGTGCCGCAAAACGTTAGTCATATGGACGGCTTGCGTCTGTCATTTGAGGATGACACGTGGCTGCTGGTCCGTCCTAGCGGGACCGAACCAGTGGTGCGCGTCTACGCCGAGGGGTTCTCGGTGGAAGAACGTGATGAGTTGCTCGATGCTGGCTGTGCTTTAGCTAGGGGGACATATCCGCTTTAACCATGAGACTGTCTTATATAAAGAGATGCTCGGCGAGCGGTAGGTAACGGCTGGCAAACGTTAGTCGGATCACAAGATATGTAGGAAATGTGTGCGCCCAGATTCCCGCCCACGGGGCCCCTCCGGTCTGG
>DXLU01000006.1 GCA_019414565.1 Collinsella sp.
CCGCACATGTGCGGATGAATGTGGGAAGTGTTCGGATGAAGTTGATAATCAAGGCTTCGGCCTTAATCTCGCAAAGCGTTCCGTCTCCCGCCGAACACATCAGCATCGGCGGCTATACTTGAATTATTTGCAGTTAAGGGTCGCGGATTCGCCGCGTCACCGCTCTCAACAGGAGGTCTTTGTTTATGGCAGATCAAAAGCCGGTTGTCGGGATCATCATGGGCTCCAAGTCCGATCTGGGTGTTATGGAAGGCTGCACCGCCGAGCTCGAGGCGCTCGGTGTGCCCTATGAGCTCGTCATTGCGAGCGCACACCGCACGCCGGCGAAGGTCCACGAGTGGGCCTCGACTGCCGCCGATCGCGGTATCAAAGTGATTATCGCCGCCGCCGGCAAGGCTGCTCACCTGGGTGGTGTCGTGGCTGCCTTTACGCCGCTGCCGGTTATCGGTGTGCCTATGAAGACGAGTGACCTGGGCGGTATGGATTCGCTGCTGTCGATGGTGCAGATGCCTTCGGGCGTACCCGTGGCCTGCGTTGCCATCAACGGCGCCAAGAATGCCGCCATCTATGCCACGCAGATCTTGGGCGCATGCGACCCCGAGTACCGCAAGGTTATCGAGAAGATGAAGCAGGAGATGGCTGACGCCTAGGCGTTCCGCCGTTTCACCGCAGTATAAGGAGAGCCATGTCCGACTATCAGGGAAAACGATTCAAGGCTTCTCAGATTCCCGATCCGTCGAAGCCGGGTGCTGCCCATGCGGCACAGCAGGGTCGGACATCCTCTCCTCAGCAGCCGCGCACGCCGCGCCCCGTGACACCGGCGACGCATCGTCGACAGGACGCGCCGGCCGCATATCGACCTTCATCTTATAGCACCGCTAAGAAGCCGCCCCGGTCTTCATCGCATGCCACGCCGTCGGATTACACCGAGTCGCCGCGTAAAAAGCGCCGCTCCATCATTCCTATTCTGCTCATCATCGTGGGCATCGGTCTGATTGTTGCCGCCGCTGCCATCTTTATCAATGCCCAGATTGGCTATAAGCAGGCGAGCGATTCGTATCAGAAAATCGAGAAGCAATATGTAAGCGATAAGGACGCCAGCGGTGTGCCGATTATCGACTTTGATGCACTTGCTCAGACGAACCCCGAGATTGTGGGTTGGATTTACGTGCCGGGAACCAACATCAACTATCCCGTGGTGCAGACCAACAACAACTCCAAATACCTCAACACGCTGTTCGATGGCACGTCTAACGCCTCGGGTGCCATCTTCTTGGATAGCGATGACACCGCGCCGGGAATGGTCGACCAGCAGACCACGATCTACGGCCACCATATGAACGATGGGTCGATGTTCAACGTGATTTCGGATACGACTGACCAGGCAACGTTCGATAGCATTGAATATGTGTACTACATCACGCGCGATGCGACGTATAAGTTGCGTCCGCTGGCGACCAAGGTGGTCGAGGACACGTATGCCAAGGCGCGCACGACCAATTTTGAGGGCGACGACGGACTCAAGAACTACCTGTCCGAGATGCTCGACGGCGCTTCTGCCGTGGCGAGTGATGCCACCGATCGTGCCGCTTCGGCAACTAAGGTTGTAACGCTTGTGACCTGTCGTTCGCTGTCGCTGAGCAACACACGCGCCGTCATGGTGCTCACGCCGGTCGAGGAATAAGTTGTTCGAGAGTAGCTAAAAAGGCCCCGTCCCAAATTGGCTACTCGACGACGGTAAGGGAGAAATGATGCTCGAGAGTGGCAAATTGATGCCTTCGATTGATGCTTGGCTGCGCGAGGCCAAGGCCGATGCTTCGGCGGCAGGCTGTGGGATGTATCTGACGCATAACGGTGTGGTGCGCGCGACGCCCAAGGCTGAGGTGCGCGGAGTCGAGACCGATGGCGTGGCGCCTGGGCATAAGGTGGGCGGCATGGTGTTCGGCTTCGATGCTCAGAAGGTGCAGGCTGCTATCGAGGCGACGCGTGCGATGCCGGGTATCGGCTATGTGCGTGTGTGGCTGGCAAGCGGCGAGCTTGCCGTAGGTGACGACATCATGCTCGTGCTCATCGGCGGGGACATTCGCCCGCACGTGGTCGATGCGCTGCAGGCGCTCGTTGGCACCATTAAGAACGAATGCGTGAGTGAGGTCGAGCGCGAGGCGTAGAGGCTTGCGTCGATAGAAGGATCGTTTATAAAAATGCCCACCGGTACGTGTGATACCGGCGGGCATTTTGCGTTTTGGGCGCGGTGGGCGCTACACGCGCGTCGCATCCTTGGGGCTCATGGTCATGCTCTGGAAGCGGTTTTCCATGTACTCGTTATCGAAGTGCTCTCCGTAGAACTGTGCGACGGGAATGTCCGGCTCCGTGCCGTTAACGCGCTGGTACCAGTAGTCGAGCGACTGCAGCGTCATGACGCCGTCGACCAGCATGATAACGGTAAAGATGACGGTGGCCGAGTAGCGGCTCTTCCAGGGGATCTTGTTGATAAGCTTAAGCAGCCTCGGCAGCAGCAGCTTGATCCAGATGAGGCCGCCCAGGCCCCACAGGCAGGCGAAGCCCGTGCAGGTGCGTCCGCCCGTGAGGACCACGAGCGGATCGGGCAAACCGAACAGCGTTATGTGCGAGTAGCTCCACGAGACCACGCCAAACGCGGTCTGCATAAACCAGCCCACGAACACCTCAAAGCTGGCGCCGAGCAGGGCGCTCACCAGGAAAATGATGATGGGGTTCTTTTTGTAGAAGCGGTTAAGCACCATGGTCATGAGCACGGCGCCAAATCCGTAGATGGGGCTGAAGGGGCCAAACAGCATGCCGGCGCGGTTCTGATAGACGCCCGGGTCGACGACCGTCATGTGCCAGATGTCCTCGGCGATCAGGCCGAGTATGCAGCAGACAAAGAACACCCAGAACAGGTTGAAGTAGTTGAGCTTGATGTAGCCCTCGCCGGTTTCATCGCGGCCGAGCATGCCCTCGGCGGCGGCGTCGCGGTCGAGCATCTCCTGCAGGCGGCGCTGCAGTTCGCGCTCCTGACGCAGCGTGGGGTCGACGGTTGCCGAAAGTGCAACAAGGATGCCGAGCTGGATCGCGGGACGCAGCAGGAAGGGCCCGATGCCCTGGAGCATCACGTCGACCAAAAGCTCGACGACGGTGAATGCAATAAGGATGTAGGACAGGCGGGCGGCGTTGCGGCGCTGGTTTTTGATAAGGTCCAGGCCAAAGATGATTAGGATGACGGCACTTGCCGCAGAGAGCATGATGCCGGCGACGATAAGGCCGACTGCGACGAGCGTGTTGTCGCCGAGCTTTTCGGTGGCGTTGCCGTTAACAAGTGCCGTGATGACCTGCCACATAAAGGCAGCGACCGACGGGAGCGTGCCCACGCCGGAAAGGATGCACAGGACGGCGTACACCTTAATGATGAGGGGAATCTTCTTGACCTCTGTGGCGCTGGGGACGCTGGGGTCGAGTTCGTTTCGATCCATACAGAACCTTTCTCGCTTTGTTGTAGGTTATAAGGATACGCCGCCGACCTGCCAAAAGACAGGACGAACGTCCCAATTGCAACAATGCAAGCCCCAACGGCGGGCGAGACGCGTCGTAACGAAAGTATGCGGGATCGTCGGCCCCGAGGCGGTTGCCCAATAAAATGTTTGGCTGCAAAACGGATTATAAGCTCGGTGGGCTTTTAAAAAGCGCTGTTCATGCGCGGGAGTGCTTGTCTTGCCGTGCGTATAATAGGGCAGGTAACGCCAAATAACGAGGCTCTGAGGGGATGCCATGTCTCAAGAAACCATCCACGCGGCCGAGCGCGCCGCGGGACAGGTGAAGACCATGTCGACGTATGATCTGGACTCCGACCAGCTGCATGAGGAATGCGGCATTTTTGGTGTGTGGGCGCCCGATCGCGACGTGGCTCGACTGACGTACTTTGGTCTGCGCGCGCTACAGCATCGCGGCCAGGAATCGGCGGGAATCGCCGTGGGTGATGGCGGCACGGTTATGGTTCGCAAGGACCTGGGACTGCTCGATCGCGTGTTCTCCAACGCCGACCTGTCGACGCTCTCCGGTCAGCTGGCCGTGGGCCACGTGCGCTATGGCACCGCCGGTGCCAAGAGCTGGGAAGCCTCGCAGCCGCATCTTTCTACTATCAACAGCGTCATTATCGCGCTCGCGCACAACGGCACTCTGGTCAACACCGACGAGCTGCGCCGCCAGCTGATCGAGCTGGGCGTGCCGTTCCTCTCCAATTCGGATTCCGAGGTCGCGACCAAGCTTATCGGCTACTTTACCCAGCGTACGGGTCATCTGCGCGAGGGCATTCGCAAGACCATGGAGCTCGTGCGCGGCGGCTACGCCATGACGCTCATCAACGAGCAGGCGCTCTACGCATTCCGCGATCCGCACGGCATTCGCCCGCTCGTGCTGGGCAAGCTGGTGGACGAGGGCCTGGATCAGGCCGATGCCGCATCCGTTTCGCAGCTGCCGTCGCAGGACGGCGCCGCGACGGTCGACTCCTCCGTCCGTGTCACGCGCGCCGGCGGCTGGGTCGTTGCCTCCGAGACCTGCGCACTCGACATCGTGGGTGCCGAGTACGTCCGTGACGTCCGTCCCGGCGAGATCTTGCGCATCAGCGCCGAGGGTCTGGTATCCGAGCAGGGCGTGCCTGCCGCCGAAGAGCCCGCAAACTGCATCTTTGAGCAGGTCTACTTCGCCCGCCCCGACTCCATCATGAACGGCAAGAGCGTCTATGCCTGCCGTTATGACATGGGCCGTCAGCTGGCACACGAGGAGCCCGTCGAGGCCGACCTGGTCATCGGCGTGCCCGACTCCGGTCTGCCGCCCGCGGAGGGCTATTCGCACGAGAGTGGCATTCCCTTTGGCGAGGGCCTCATCAAGAACCGTTACGTGGGCCGCACGTTTATTGAGCCCACGCAGGAGCTGCGCGCCATGGGCGTGCGCATGAAGCTTAACCCGCTGCGCGACAACATCGAGGGCAAGCGCCTGGTCGTCATCGACGACTCCATCGTGCGCGGCACCACCATGGTGCAGCTCGTCAAGATGCTGCGCAACGCCGGCGCCAAGGAGATTCACATCCGCATCAACTCGCCCGAGGTCATCTGGCCGTGCTTCTACGGTATTGATACCGACGTGCAGTCGCAGCTTATCAGTGCCAACAAGACGGTCGACGAGATCTGCGAGTACATTGGCGCCGATTCGCTGGCCTTCCTTTCGGTCGAGGGCCTGCTGAAGGTCATGCCCAAGGGCGGCTACTGCGACGCGTGCTTTACCGGCCGCTATCCCGTGGCGATTCCCGAGAGCTTTGGCCGCGATAAGTTCATGGAGGGCTTTAAGCCCCGCAACCTGGACAAGCCGCTGCACTTTGACGACGACGCCGTGGTCGAGAAATATGTCGACCGCAGCTGGGAAGAGGAGCACGGCGAGGCCTAAAACCTGCCATGTAGGGACAGGTTTATTTTGGTAGGTTTTACCTGCTGTTTTGTTGATATGACGGCGCGTGATGTTATGGCGTGCGCCGAAATGACGCAACTATGAGCACCGGTTGGCGTCTGTGCGTCAAACGGTAGTGGGAGAGGAAGGCACAGATGAGCGACAGCAAGCATGTGACGTACGAGGACGCCGGCGTCGATACCGCCGAGGGCGGCCGCGCCGTCGACGCTATTAAGCAGATGGTCAAGGACACCAACCGCCCCGAGGTCATCGGCGGCATCGGTGGCTTTGGCGGCCTGTTCTCGGCCGCCGCGCTTAAGGATATGGAAGACCCGATCCTGATCAGCGGTACCGACGGCGTGGGCACCAAGCTCGTGCTCGCCCAGATCATGGACCGTCATGAGACGGTGGGCCAGGACTTGGTCGCCATGTGCGTCAATGACATTTTGGCTTCGGGCGCCGAGCCGCTGTTCTTCCTGGATTACGTTGCCATCGGTCACATTGAGGCCGAGCACATGGCAAAGATCATCAAGGGTGTGGCCGACGGCTGCAAGCTCGCGGGCTGCGCGCTCGTGGGCGGCGAGATGGCCGAGCACCCCGGCGTCATGGCTCCGGCCGATTACGACCTCGCCGGCTTTACCGTGGGTGTTGTCGATCGTCCCAAGATGCTCGACCCCGCGAACGTTCGCCCCGGCGATGTGATCCTGGGTCTGCCTTCCACCGGCGTGCACTCCAACGGCTACTCGCTCGTGCGCAAGGTCATCGGCGTCGACGGCATCAAGCCGGGCACGCCCGAGGCCGCCGCTAAGGCCGAGGAACTGAGCCGTCCGCTCGAGGAGCTCGACGGTGCTTCGCTGGCCGACGCCCTGCTGGCCCCCACGCGCATTTATGTGAAGCCGATTCTTGAGCTGCTGCGCGGTGGTGCTCCGGTCCACGCAATTGCTCACATCACCGGCGGCGGTATTACCGAGAACCTCAACCGCGCCCTCGCCGACGACGTCGATGCCGTGGTCACCCGCAACGGCGCCGAGATGGGCTGGGATGTTCCGCCCGTCATCACCTACGTGTCGCGCCAGGCCGAGCTTGCGCCCAACGAGGCATGCAAGACCTTCAACATGGGCGTTGGCCTGTGCCTGATCGTCGCCCCCGAGGACGAGGCCGCGGTTACCGAGGCCCTGGTCGCGCTGGGCGAGAAGCCGTTCCGCGTGGGCGAGTGCGTCGAGGGTTCCGGTGAGGTCGTGTACTCCGATGAGCGCTAACGAGCAGATGGCTGCCGCCGAGGGCCTGGACTTTGTGCCCTATACCCGTCCGACCGGCACCGATACGGCCGAGCCGCTCAAGATCGGTGTGCTCATCAGCGGTTCGGGTACCAACCTGCAGGCGCTGATCGATCTGATCGCCGCCGGCAAGCTCAACGCTTCGATTGAGCTTGTGGTGTCGAGCCGTCCCTCGGCCAAGGGTTTGCAGCGCGCTGAGCGTGCGGGCATCCAGACACTCACGCTGTCCAAGGATGTCTATGCCGACCCTATTGCCGCCGACGAGATCATCGCGCACGAGCTGCTCGAGCGCGGCTGCGAGTATGTGGTCATGGCCGGCTACATGCGCATGGTGCACACGCCTCTGCTGGCGGCGTTTCCCAACCGCGTGGTCAACTTGCATCCGGCACTGCTGCCGAGCTTTACCGGTGCGCATGCGATTGATGATGCCTTTGCGCGCGGCGTCAAGGTAACTGGCGTGACCGTGCATTTTGCCAACGAGATCTACGACAACGGTCCCATCATCGCCCAGCGTGCGCTGGCTGTTGAGGAGGGCTGGGATGTCGACACGCTCGAGGAGCACATCCATGCGATCGAGCATGTGCTGTATCCCGAGGTCGTGCAGATGCTCGCCGACGGCCGCGTCCACGTGCTAGAGAGCGGCAAGGTCGCAATTGATCCGGCACGCTAGTCGTGTGTAAGAGGGCTCATTGAGCGTTCTTTGGGACGTAAGCGATCTAGAAAATCTGATAGGGCCCTGTCCGTGCGCGGGCGGGGCCCTTTTGTGTGGTCTACTCTGTTTGCTATACTGCTAGCAAGTAGAGAGGAGCCGCTATGGGTACAGCAACGGTGCAGCTCAACACACGAATCGACCCTATGCTCAAGGCCGGTGGCGATGCGGTCCTGACTCGTAATGGGCTGGGGCCGAGTGACGCCATTCGTGCGCTTTGGACCTATCTTGCCGAGCATCAAACGTTGCCGGGATTTATGGTGACGGATAAGTGCGAGACGCCCCGTGCGAAGAGTCTTGCCGAACAGGGGTGTGGTCTGGCTTTTTCCTCATTGGGGTTGAGCTTCTCAGATTTTGCGCCAGGCGAATCATCGGCGGACAACTGGGATGCCGTACGCGATGATATGTATGACGCGATGATTGCCGACATAGAGGCGAATTGCCGATGATTGAGGCAAAGCGGCTCTTGGTGGACACGAATGTTTGGCTTGATTACTACCTGCAAGAGGGCGCATTCGACAACGTGAGAAGATTGGTTGAACTGGCCGAAGCGGGAAAGATCGACCTTCTGTACGCGCCAACGACGGCAAAGGACGTGTTCTACATCTTGCCTCGGCGTCTAGCTCGACGGAATGTGAATGGGATTAACGCTTCGTTCGGTCCGGCTGCATGGGCATGCGTCGAGCATATGATGCAGGTGGCAACGGCTTCCCCGCTTTCGATGGCGGAGTGCGAGATGGCGCGCATGCTTGGCAAGCGCATGCCGGACCTCGAGGACAATCTCATTATCGCCTCGGGCGATACGGCGGATGTTGACTACGTAGTCACGAGCGACCGACGCATGTTGGAGACGATGCCCGAGGTATGCTTGACGCCCGCGCGCGCACTCGAGCTCATCGGGATCCTCGGCTGACCTTGCATACCCCGTTTCGCTATCATATTGAGCATTGTGGCCCTCATGCAACTTTGGAGGACGGTATGGCGGATAACGAAGCACTGTTTACGCCTGAGCTGGTGTTTTTTGATTGGGAGTGCGCGACGCCCGCCGAGGTGTTTGCGCGACTCGAAGGCGAACTTGCCCCACGCGGCTACATTGGCACCGGTTGGCTCGACGCCGTCCGCACGCGCGAGGATGCCTATCCCACGGGGCTTGCCATGCCGGCGGCCAACATTGCCATCCCGCATACCGATCCGGGGTTTGTGGCTAAGCCCTACATCGCGGTGGTGAAGCCGGCCACGCCCGTGACATTCAATGCTATGGCGGGCATGGGTGCCCCTGTGCCGGCGCAGATCGTCATCAATTTGGGCATTGCCGAGCCGGGCGGCCAGGTCGAGGCCCTGCAAGCGTTCATGAATATCTTTATGGACGCGGACGTCGCAGCCGATGTGCTCGGCCAGACCACGCCCCAAGGCATGGTCGACGCCGTCCGCCGCCACTTTTAAAGCCGGCACTTGGGGACTGTCCCTAACTGCCGGCAGAAAAGGAACGTCCCCAAGTGCCAGGGTTGCCCCTTTGTCGCGGGGGCTGCGTTGTGACACAATGGCGTTTGTTCGATTCGTGATGCGAAAGGCCAACTATGGCAAACAAGAAAAAGAACTCCGAGGCCGTACCGACGCCCGAGCAGCAGGCCCGCGCCGCGTCGAGCTCTCGTAAGAAGCAGCGCAAGACGTACGTGTCTAAGACCGTCAAGATCGTTCTGGTGGTCATCGGCGTGCTGGCGATGCTGCTTTCCGTCTCGGCCATGGCATGCTCCGGCCTTATGTCGCAGGCAGAGGATACCTCGGGCTACAAGCTTACCGGCGGTGTGGCTGCCACTATCAACGGCACCGACCTCACCGAGGACACCGTGACAAAGCAGATCATGAGCATGCGCACGTCTTACGGCTACACCAAGGACAAGGACTGGGCGCAGTATCTGGTCGACAACGACCTCACGCCCAAGAAGTACCGCAAGCAACTCATCGACTCCTACACGCAGCAGATTCTGCTTCAGCAGGCGCAGAAGGAAAACGGCGTGACGGTGTCGGACAAGGAGGTCGAGAAGGCTTGGAAGGACGCGTGCAAGAGCGCGGGCGGCGCCAAGACCTTTAAGAAGACGCTTAAGACTTACGGCTACACCGAGGACACCTATAAGAGCTCGCTCAAGGAGAGCCTGGCGCAGCAAAAGCTCAAGGAAGCCGTGGCGCCCACCAGCAAGCCCAAGGACAGCGAGATCGTCGATTACATCAACGAGAACCTGTCGAAGTACAACGATGCCCGCCGCTCGTCGAACATCCTGATCAAGGTCGATTCCGACGCATCCGACGAGGACAAGGCTGCCGCCAAGGCCAAGGCGCAGGAGTGCCTGGACAAGATTAACTCCGGCGAGCTGAGCTTTGAGGACGCCGTGGAGCAGTATTCCGACGACACCGGCTCCAAGGAGAAGAAGGGCGATGTGGGTTGGGATAAGCTCACTACCTTCGTCGACAGCTACCAGGCGGCGCTCGAGGGGCTCAACAAGGGCGATGTGAGCGACGTCGTCGAGTCGACGTATGGTTACCACATCATCAAGTGCACCGACTACTTCCATGTCGATAATCAGGTCGATGATATCAAGCAGGTACCCAAGGACATCAAGAAGTATGTCTCCAACGTGGTGAAGACGCAGGCAGAGAGCACTGCGTACAGCGAGTGGCTGGAGCAGTACAAGAAGGACGCCGACATCACCGTTAACCCCATGCCCAAGGACGTGCCGTACAACGTCAGCCTGAAGGGCGTCACCAAGAGTTCGACCGACAATTCGTCGACGACTGAGTAATCATGGGGCGGCGCTCGTGTGAGTGTCGCCCGCACTATTGAGGAGGATTTGCAGATGACCAACGAAGAGCTGCAGAAGGAAATGATCGCAGCCATGAAGGCTAAGGACAAGGTTCGCCTGTCCATCATTCGCCAGGTCAAGGCCGAGGTGAAGAATATCGAGGTCAACGAGCGCCGCGATGTGACCGAGGAAGACGTCAACAGCATGATCAAGCGTCTGATTAAGCAGACGAGCGAGACGCTGGAGATGTCCATCAAGGCCGGCACCGACCAAGAGCGTACCGACAACCTGACCGAGCAGGTCAAGATTCTGGAGAGCCTGCTGCCCGCGCAGGTTTCGGGCGAGGAGCTCGAGGCCCTGATCGAGCAGGTCATCGCCGAGCTGGGTGCCACGTCCAAGAAGCAGATGGGCCAGGTCATGGGCGCACTCGGCAAGGCCACCGGCGGCAACTTCGACAAGCCTGCGGCGGCAAAGATCGTCGGCGCCAAACTCGCGTAATTTGTTACGCGGTTTTACCAAACCGCGTAACGGCTCGACGCTGCAAACCCGTACACACGGCAATCTGACGTTCAATTTCAAGGGCGCGACCATAAGGTCTGCGCCCTTTCATTTCACGTCACCTTGCTCGCGTGTACGGGTTTTCGCTGACTTATGCTCAACAAGGGCGGTTGTATTATTTTCGGCACTCATTGGGGACAGACTTAAATGAGTACCTAATGAGTGGGTGGAAGGTTGCGGGTTCTTTACGGGGATGTAGTGTGGGCTGCGGAAACGCGGTTCTTTCCGTACAATAGTTCAACTCGTGTAAACGCAGGGAAGGGACATTCATGGCAGACATGATCGAGATCAAGCATCTCAACAAGTACTTTGGCGACCTGCATGTGCTCAAAGATATCAATCTCACCGTCAAGCGCGGCGAGAAGCTCGTAATGATCGGGCCTTCCGGCTCGGGTAAGTCGACGCTCATCCGTTGCGTCGATTATCTGGAGGAACCCACGTCGGGCGAGGTCGTCATTGACGGTACGCCGCTCACCAAAAAGAATCACCTGGAGATGGCTCGCAAGTACAGTTCCATGGTGTTTCAGCAGTTCAACCTGTATCCCAACATGACGGTGCTCGGCAACCTGACGCTCGCGCCCATCAAGCTGCAAAAGAAGAGCAAAGAGGAGGCGACCGAGATCGCCATCGCCGCGCTCAAGCGCGTCGGTATGGCTCATAAGGCCGGCGAGTATCCGCAGAATCTCTCGGGTGGTCAGCAGCAGCGCATCGCCATTGCCCGTGCCCTGTGCACCAAGCAGCCCATCATTCTGTTTGACGAGCCGACTTCGGCACTCGACCCCGAGATGGTGCAGGAAGTCCTGGACGTTATGATTGAGCTTGCGCAGGAGGATATCACCATGATCTGCGTGACGCACGAGATGGGCTTTGCACGCCAGGTGGCCGACCGCGTCATCTTTATGGAGGACGGCCGCATCCTGGAGGAGGGCACGCCCGAGCACTTCTTTGATAACCCCGAGAACCCGCGCTGCCGCGAGTTCCTGTCCAAGATTCTGCACTAGGCGCGGTGATGGACATGACGGATATGACGAGGGCGGCCGTGTCGCGCCGTCACTTTTTGCAGCTGGCTGGCGCCGGCATGCTTGCGCTGACGGGGACCGCGCTTACCGGTTGCGGCAACTCCACCAGCGGCGAGGGCTCCGACAAGGGGTCCAAGCTTGCGGCTATTAAGTCGCGTGGCCATCTGAATGCCGGCGTTAAGAAAGACGTTCCCGGCTACGGCTATTACGACACCGCCAAGGGTCGCTTTGAGGGCATGGAAGTCGATTTGTGCTACCAGATCGCCGCTGCCGTCTTTGGCGTGAGCTACAAGGAGGCCCGTGCCCAGGAGCTTGTCGAGTTTACCGACGTGACGCCCAAGACGCGCGGCCCGCTGATCGATAACGGCCAGCTCGACGTGGTCGCGGCGACCTACACCATCACCGACGAACGCAAGAAGAGCTGGGATTTCTCGACGCCGTACCGCACCGACTACGTGGGACTCATGGTCAAGAAGCGTTCGGGCTTTACCTCGATTGAGGACCTGGACGGCAAGGTCATTGGCGTGAGCCAGGGTGCCACCACGCAGGGCCTGATCGAGCAGATGATCAAGGACAACGGCTTTAGCTGTAAGCCCGAGTTTAGGGCCTTTAGCGGCTATCCCATCATCAAGAGTTCGCTTGACGCCGGCAATATCGACGTCTTTGCCATGGACCGCTCCACGCTGGCCGGTTACATGAACGAGACCGTTGAGCTGCTGCAGCCCGAGGTCAAGTTTGGCGAGCAGGGCTATGGCGTGGCGACCAAGAAGGGCTGCGACCTTTCGGCTGTGGTCGATCAGGTGATTTGCGATCGCCTGGCCGACGGCTGGCTCGACCAAGAGGTCAAGACCTGGGGTCTTGTGTAGGCGCATCGTCCAAGGAAGGAATCAAATGCTCGAAGGATTATTTGACGCCGACCGTTGGTCGACGACATTTCAAAACATGGGGCCCTTCTGGGAGGGCTTTGGCGTGACGTTACAGGTGGTCGTTGCCGGCCTGCTGCTGTCGCTGGTGTTGGGCACGCTGCTAGGTGTGTTCTCTACCACTCGCTCGCGCGTGCTGCGTGCCATAAGCCGCGTGTACGTGGAGTTTTACCAGAACACCCCGTTGCCCGTACAGGTGCTCTTTATGTACATGGCCGGTCCGCAGTTTTTGCAGGCCATAACCGGTGCCGATCAGCCGGTGCGTATCGCGCCGTTCGTGCTGGGCTTCTTGGGTGTGGGCCTGTATCACGCGGCCTACATTTCGGAGGTCATCCGCACCGGTATCGAGGCGGTCCCGCGCGGTCAGATGGAGGCGGCCCAGAGCCAGGGCTTCACCCGTGCGCAGGCATACTGGTACATCGTGCTGCCCCAGACGTTCAAGATCATTTTGCCGCCGCTGTGTAACCAGGCGCTCAACCTGGTCAAGAACACGTCGGTGCTGGCGCTTGTGGCCGGCGGCGACCTTATGTACCGTTCCGACAACTTTGTGAGTTTGTACGGTTACCTGCAGGGATACATCGTCTGCTGCCTTATGTACTTCATCATCTGCTTTCCGCTCGCCATGCTGGTGCAGTGGCTCGAGCGCCGCTCTAAGGAGCGTCCGCGCGGCGTGAGCCTGGCCGAGCTAGGGCTCGACAACGTAGAGGAGGCCTAGCGCATGGAAATCTTCAACGCGACCAACTTGCTCTACATTTGGGGCGGCTTTGTTAAGACAATCGAGATCTCGGCGCTGTCGATCTTTTTCTCGCTCATCTTTGGCACGGTACTGGCGCTCGTTAAAAGCTATGCGCCCCGCCCATTCCGTATTTTGGTGAGCGCCTATATCGAGCTGTTCCGTTGCACGCCAAACCTGCTGTGGATTCTGTTTATCTACTTTACGGTGCAGGGTTTGGACATTGTGATTTCGACCATCGCCTTTACGCTGTTTACCAGCGCTGTTATGGCCGAGATTGTGCGCGGCGGTCTCAACTCGATTCCGCGCGGCCAGTTTGAGGCAGCGCAGAGCCAGGGCTTCGGCTTCTTTGCCACCATGCGCTACATCATTCTGCCGCAGACGTTTAAGACGATCATTCCGGCGCTGTTTAGCCAGTGTACGACCGTCATCAAAGACAGTTCGTATCTTTCGGGCATTAACGTGGCCGAGCTCATGTACACGGCAAACGTCGTGATGGCCCATGCGATCGACCTGTCGCAGGTGCTTATGCTCTACGGCCTGGTGTTTGCGATGTACTTTGTGCTCAACTTTGGTATCTCGCTGTTGGTGAGGGCATATCAACGTCGTATTGTGGCAGCGTAGAATGTGGCAAAGGGACAGCCCCTTTGCCACATAGAGAAAGGAATCGCGATGAGCGATCTGGAGAATAAGAAGAATCCTGTGGTTATTACCATCGCGCGCGATTTTGGTGCCGAGGGCCACGAGATTGGCCGCATACTTGCCGATGAGTTGGGGATTCCGCTGTACGATAACGAGCTGCTGGTGCGTGCGTCGCTGCGCGCGGGCGAGTCGCTCGATAAGATGGCCGCCTACGATGAGCGCCTGGCTGTGGAGAACATGGCGTTTCTGCCCGACCGCTACGACGCCCGCTCGTACTCGGACAAGTTGTTCCAAAAGATGAGCCAGGTGATTTTGGACCTGGGCGAGACCGAGAGCTGCATTATCGAAGGCCGCCTGTCCGATTACCTGCTGCGCAACAATCCCAACCACATTGCCGTGTTGGTGACCGCACCCTTTGAGGACCGCGTCGAGATCGTGCGCAAGAAGCGCGGCCTTAACAAAAAGAAGGGCGCCAAGCTGGTCAAGCAGCAGCAGAAGGCGCGCGAGGCGTTCTATAAGCGCTACAGTGCCGGAAAGTGGAAGATGACGAGCGGCAAGGACATCGTCGTCAACCGCGCCAAGCTGGGCCGCGAAGGCTGCAAGGACGTCATCGCCGCTGCCTACCGCTACAAGGTGGCGCAGCTCGAGGACTAGCCAGTCAAAACCACCACAAAGGCACCTTTGTGGTGGTTTGTTTTAGGCGGAGGGGAAGACCTTGGCGGCAGTGCCTATCCTCGGCTTTTGCAAAATCTCGATCTGTAACACCAAGCCAGCGAAAATGGCTCTAACTGTTACAGATTTAGATGAACCGTTTGGCCGTCAGCCCAACGTCTTGATCTGTAACACCAGGCGGCATATTTGGTCTCTAACTGTTACAGATTTAGATAAAGCGACCGGGCAAGTCGGTAGTGTCGGGAAAGTTGGTGTAGCGCCCGATCCGAAGCGAGTCGGCCCGGCGTCCAGGAACCTGGAATACGGTTGATATCCTATGCCGCCTCGATCCTGTCCGCAAGCTCGAGGCCGGATTCGATCATCTTCCTGGCCTCGGCTTCCAGCCGCGCCCAGTCGACCGTCCCGTCGATCCCTCGCATGCGGGCCTCGTCGTAGAGCTCCCTCATCTTTGCCTCCGAAAAGTACCTGGACTCCTGCCATATCTCGTCCTGCTCGCACATGACCGCGCCGGCCAGCCGCACCAGCGATGCCGCCGAGGGGAAGGACTGCACCACCCTCGACCTGCGCTTTATCTCGCGGTTCGTCCGCTCCTGGACGTTGTTGGTGCGCAGGCGCTTCCAGTGCGACGGCGGGAAGTCGAGGTATGCCAGGGCGTCCGGCTCGGCCTCCTCGAGGATCGCCGCCGCCCTCGGGCAGCACCCCTCCAGCATCTCGCATGCCGCGTGGTACATGGCCACGGCGGTGGCGGCGTCCTTGGCGCGGAAGACCGAGGAGACGATGCGCCCCACGCGGCGCCTCAGCTGCCAGGAGCCGGCCTCGCGCATGCAGTCGCGCATGAGGTGGACGGCGCAGCGCTGCCACGCGGCGCCCTGGAAGACCTCGCCGAGCGCGCGGACGAGGCCCGGGTGGGCGTCCGAGACGACGAGCCGCACGCCCGCCGCCCCGCGCGAGCGGATGGACCGCAGGAAGGCGAGCCACGAGTCGTATGACTCGGTGTCCACCACGTCGACGCCCAGGACGCGCCTCCAGCCGCCCGCGTCGCAGCCGATGGCGGTGACCACGGCGGTGGAGGCGACGCGCCCCCCGCGGCGGCACTTGACGTAGGTCGCGTCGAGCCAGACGTAGGGCACCGGCGAGCCGTCGAGCGGTCTTGCGCAGAGCTCCTCGATGTCGGCGTCCAGGCTCGACGCGATGGCGCTCACCTGGTCCTTGGAGAGCTTGGAGACGCCCATCTTCTCGGCCACCCTCTGCACCTTGCGGGTGCTCGTGCCGGTGGCGTACATCTCGGCCACAGCGGCAACGAGGGCGCGGTCCGCGCGCTGGTAGCGCTCGATCACGTCGTCCGGGAAGAAGCTGCCGGTGCGGAGCTTCGGGATGCGCAGCGTCAGCGTGCCGACGCAGGTGGCGAGGCTACGCTCCCGGTAGCCGTTGCGGCTGTTCGACCCGCCCCCGCACAGCTGGTCGGCCTCGGCGTCCATCACGGCGTTCACGACCTGCTCGGCGAGGCGCCTGAGCAGCTCCTGCATGTCGATGGCGCCGTCGTCGAACCGGGGCATGGCGAGCATGTCCGGCGTCGGGTCTGATAAGATTTCCATAGCGGTCTTCGTCCTTTCCTAGAACCTGTTGTTGTGGTGATTTCAGATTCTAGGACGAAGGCCGTTCTTCGTTAAACGGGCGCTGGGGCGCCACCCTTACACCAACATTTTCGACGCGATCGGCAAGTCCCCAACCACCACAAAGGTGCCTGCCCCCATCGTGGTGGTTGGGGCGGTCGGCATAGAAAAAGTCCCCGCCGGGCGTGTGCTCGACGGGGACTTTGCCGTTTGGTGGCTAGCGCTGTAGGTGATTACTCGCCCAGCAGGCTCTTGGTGATCGAAGCGGCGGCCTTCTTGCCGGCGCCCATCGCCAGAATGACCGTAGCGGCACCGGTGACGATGTCGCCGCCGGCCCAGATGCGGGGATCGGTGGTCTGGCCGGTCTCCTCGTCAGCGACGATGTAGCCCCACTTGTTGAGCTCCATCTTGCCGCCGATCTTCTTTGCGAAGGGGTTGGCGTTGGTGCCGATAGCCGAGATCGCGACGTCGCAGGGGATCGCCTCGATGGCGCCCTCGATGGGCACCGGGCGACGACGGCCGGACTCGTCAGGCTCGCCGAGCTCCATCTTCTGGACCTTGACGGCGCACACGGAGCCGTCCTCGCCAGCGACAAACTCGAGCGGGGAGACGAGCGGCAGAACCTCGACGCCCTCGGCCTTAGCATGGTGCAGCTCGGCGCGACGGCAGGGCATCTCGTCCTCGGTACGACGGTAGGCGATGATGGCGTGCTCGGCGCCCAGGCGCTTGGCGGTACGGACGGCGTCCATAGCCACGTTGCCGCCACCAAAGACGACGACGTTCTTGCCGTGCTTGGTGGGGGTGTCGTACTCGGGGAACTTGTTGGCCTTCATCAGGTTCACGCGGGTGAGGTACTCGTTTGCGAAGAAGACGTTGGGCAGGTTCTCGCCGGGAACGTTGAGGAACTTGGGCAGGCCAGCGCCGGTCGCCACGTAGATGGCGTCGAAGCCCTGCTCGAACAGCTCCTCGGCCGTGGCCATGTTGCCCACGACGGAGTTGTACTCAAACTTGACGCCCATGTCCTCCAGGCCGTCAATCTCGCGCTTGACGACCGCCTTGGGCAGACGGAACTCGGGGATGCCGTAGACCAGCACGCCGCCGCCGGTAAAGAATGCCTCAAAGACGGTGACGTCAAAGCCGTTACGGGCGAGCTCGCCGGCGCAGGTGATGCCGGACGGGCCAGAGCCCACGACGGCGACCTTCTTGCCGTTCTTGGGGGCCATCTTGGGCGTGGAGGCGAGCTCGGGGCGGTCACCCAGGAAGCGCTCGAGCTGACCGATGGCTACGGGCTCGGACTTCTTGCCACGGATGCACTTGCCCTCGCACTGGTTCTCCTGCGGGCAGACGCGGCCGCAGATGGCGGGAAGCATGGAGTCCTCGCGGATGGTATCGAGAGCGCCGCCGAAGTCCTTCTCACGGATCTGCTCGATAAAGCGGGGGATGTTGATGTTGACGGGGCAGCCCTCAACACAGAACGGCTTCTTGCAGTTGAGGCAGCGCTCGGCCTCGGCCAGCGCCATCTCCTCGGTGAAGCCCTTGTCGACGGGGCGGAAGTCGCAGGCGCGCTCGGCAGCCGGCTCCTCGTTATCGGGGGTGCGGGGCGACTTCATATCGGCAACGAAACGACCGTTAACTAGTGGCATGCGCAGCTCTTTTCCTCATAGGCCTTGAGGGACGCGCCCTCTTCGGAACGATAAGCGGCCTGGCGGGCACGAAGGTCATCCCAGTCGACTAGGGTGGCATCGAAGTCGGGGCCGTCGACGCAAGCGAACTTGGTCACGCCGCCCACCTCGACGCGGCAGCAGCCGCACATACCGGTGCCGTCAACCATGATGGGGTTGAGCGACGCGGTGATGGGGGTGTCGTACTTCTGGGCGGTGAGGGTCGAGAACTTCATCATCGGAACGGGGCCGACGCAGAAGACCTGGCTCACGGCCTTGTCCTGCAGCAGGCGCTCCAGCGGAGCGGTGACAACGCCCTGCTCGCCGTAGGAGCCATCGTCAGTGGTGATGTGGATGTGGTCCTCGTCGAGGAGCTCGCGGAACTGGTCCTCCATGAGCAGGAGGTCCTTGGTGCGGGCGCCCATGATGGCGTGTACCTCGTGGCCGGTCTCGACCAGGTGCTTGGCGACCGGGAAGGCAATTGCCAGGCCGACGCCGCCGCCAATGACGGCGCAGGGGCCCTCGGCCATCTCGGTGGGAACGCCCAACGGACCCACGACGTCGCGCAGCGACTCGCCGGCCTCATAGGTGGACAGCATCTCGGTGGTCTTGCCGATCACCATGAAGATGAACTCGACCCAGCCCTCGTCACCGTTCCAGCCGGCCAGGGTAAACGGGACGCGCTCGCCCGTCTCGTTGGCGCGAACCATGAGGAACTGTCCAGCGTGCGCATGCTTGGCGATTGCAGGCGCCTCGATGCGGAACTTGAACACCTTCTCCGAGAACTGCGTCTTCTCCAGGATCTTATACATAGAACCCCTCTCTTGTTAGGGCGGCCGAACCGTGCCTCCACGGAAATGGACGGCAGCCCGAATAAAACCGTACGCGCACAGGCGTTGTGCAGACATACGGTACGAATTATACCCTCATGGACATGCTGTTTACGTGTGTCTTCGGCGGTTGGGAAAAGGGTTTATCCACTTCGACCTACCAAATAGGGATAGGTTTATTTTGGTCGGTTTTATCAGGCAAAACGGCAAAGGGGGCCGGCCTCGGGTTGTGATGAGGCCGGCCCCCTTTGGGGTGTTATGCGTGTATGGCGGCGCGGGGTTTATTGCGATGCGGCCACCGGGGCGTTTCTGTAGATAGAACCTGCCAAAATAAACCTGTCCCTAAACGGTAGGTTTTAGTGCTTGCCGTTGGCGGAGGCGGCGCCGTTGACGTGGTCGCGGGCATAGATCACGCCGTGCACGATGGCGAGACCCGCGGCGTCGGCGGCGCGGGCGCAGGTGTCCTGGAAGTCATCGGCCTCGCGGGCGCGCAGCTGTTTGAGCACATAGTCTGCCACGGCCATCTTGCCGGGAGGGTTGCCGATGCCGGTGCGGATACGGCTAAAGTCGCGGCTGCCCATCTTGTCGATGATGGAGCGCAGGCCGTTGTGCCCGGCGTGGCCACCGCCCACCTTGACGCGCACGTCACCGGCGGGGATGTCGAGCTCGTCGTGAATCACGAGTAGCTCCTCGGCCTTGATCTTGTACTCGCGGCAGAGCTTGGAGATGGGGCCACCCGAGGTATTCATATACGACTGCGGCTTGACCAGCACGATCTGGCGCTTGCCACCCTCTTCCTCGGGATCGTTGATGTTGATGAGTGCGACCTCGGCGCCGGCCTGGTTTTTCCAGTACGTGACACCGGCCTGACGGGCCAGCTCATCGATTGCCTTAAAGCCAGCGTTGTGGCGGGTTTCGGCATATTCCTCGCCAGGGTTGCCAAGTCCGGCAACCATGCGAATCTTAAGCGGCTGTGCAGCTGCCATATTTATCCTTCCGTTAAACAAATAGTTCAATCAACGACAAAGGCTACCACGCCCGCCGAAGGCGAGACTTCGTTTCAGCGAAATCCCACCAGACAAAAGCGCGGCCGCGGCAGAGCGAGCCGTCGGAACAGAAGAAACCCCCGCGCGACCTTTGCGAAGCAAGGGGGAGCGCGGGGGTTTCTTCTGTTCCGACGGCGAAGCGCCGGGTTGCAAGGACGATGCGATTACAGCGCGAAGTCGCCGCCGACGAGCGTGGAGACGGGCTCCTCGTGGTAAACGGCGGAGATGGCCTGAGCGAACTCCTCGGCGACCGAGATGGTCTTGATCTTGCCGCCGACCTCGACGGGAATGGCGTCGGTGACGAGGCACTCGACGATGGGGGCATCGTTCAGGCGCTCGATGGCCGGACCGGAGAAGATGCCGTGGGTGGCGCAGACGTAGATGTCGCCAGCGCCCATAGCCTTGAGCTCCTTGACGTTGGCGCACAGGGTGCCAGCGGTGTCGATCATGTCGTCGTTGATGATGCAGGTCTTGCCCTTGATGTCACCGATGATGCCCATGACCTCGGCGGCGTTGTGGCGCGGACGGCCCTTGTGGGCGATGGCCAGGTCGCAGCCGAGCATGTCGGACAGCTTCTTGGCGGCCTTGGCGCGGCCCACGTCGGGGGAGACGACAACCAGGTTGTCGGTGTCGAAGTTCATGGCGTTGTAGTACTGGCCAAACAGCGGCAGTGCGGACAGGTGGTTGACCGGGATATCAAAGAAGCCCTGGATCTGACCCTGGTGCAGGTCGAGGGTGATGATGCGGTCGACGCCGGCGCGCTCGAGCAGGTTGGCGACGAGGCGGGCGGTGATGGGCTCGCGCGGGCCGGCCTTGCGGTCCTGGCGGGCATAGCCGTAGTGGGTGATGACGGCGGTGATGGAGCGGGCGGATGCGCGCTTGGCAGCGTCGGTGGCGATGAGCAGCTCCATGAGCATGTCGTTGACGTTGCCGCCGGCCACGGACTGAATCAGGAAGACGTCGGCGCCGCGGACGGTCTCGTCGTAGCGGGCGTAAATCTCACCGTTGGCGAACTGCTTTAGCGTAAGGCCCGAAAGCTCGACCCCAAGGTACTCAGCGATCTTCTGAGCGAGGGGACGGTTGGAGGAACCGGAATACACGCGGATGGACTTGCGCATATTCTCCGACTTCTCGGGATCATTAATCGGCATTACCCTTCTCCTTTATACATCGAATGCCATATAGATGCCTTTTTGCATTGTAACCGTGCGGCGGGGTTAATCGGGTCTTGATAACGTCTTTACCGTCAACGGACACGAACCGACCACTCATCCGGTCGCGCAGGTCACGATAGAAAAAGGAGCCGTCCCCATGGAACAGCTCCTTTTGTGCTTGGTGAAACGTTATGCCTCGTCGTCCTCGTGCAGACGACGGCGATAATCGGCGGCCCAGCCCTCAATATTTACCTGACGGGCGCGGCCCAGACCGAGTGCGTCGGCCGGGACCGGCTCGGTGATGACGGAGCCGGCGGCCACGAGCGCACCGTCGCCAATCTGGGCGGGCGCGACCATCATGGTGTCAGAACCGATGAAGGCATCCTTGCCGATGACGGTCTTGTGCTTGTGGACGCCGTCGTAGTTGCAGGTGATAGAGCCCGCGCCTACGTTGACGCCGGAGCCCATGGTGGTGTCGCCGATGTAGGACAGGTGGGGCACCTTGGAACCCTCGCCGATCGTGGACTTCTTGATTTCCACGTGCGTACCGGCCTTGGAGCCGTCGAGCATGTGGGTGCCCGGGCGCAGGTAGGCGCGCGGGCCGCAGTCGACGCCGTTCTCGATGACGGCCTCGATGGCGATGGTCTCATCGATGATGCAGCCGCTGCCGACGGTGGTGTCGGTGAGGCGGCTGTTGGGGCCGAGCTGGCACTCCTCGCCCACGGTGACGTGACCGATCAGATGCGTCTGCGGCCACACGACGGTGTCGCGGCCGATGGTGGCGTCGGGACCGATCCAGGCCTGCGTGGGGTCGATGAACGTGACGCCTTCTGCCATCCAGTGCTCGTTGATGCGGTCGCGCGCGATGGCGGTGAGCTGCGCGAGCTGGATGCGGCTGTTGACGCCCAGGCCGTCGCGGTAGTCGTCGCAGTGGAAGATGGAGACTGCCTGGCCGTGACCCTTGAGGATTTCGAGCATGTCGGGCAGGTAGTACTCGGACTGCGCGTTGTCGTTGCCGATCTCGTTAATGTGGGCGGCAAGCTGCGCGCCGTCGAAGGCGTAGCAGCCGGCGTTGCACTCGAGCAGCGTGGCGGCCTGCTCGGGCGTGCAGTCCTTCTGCTCGATGATGCGCTCGATCTGACCGTCGGCACCCAGCTTGATGCGGCCGTAGCCAAAGGGATCGGGCGGGGTCATGGTCATGACGGTGCAGGCGAGCTCGCCGGTAGCGACGGTCTGCGCGAACTTGGCGACGGTGTCGGCAGTGATGAGCGGCAGGTCACCGTTGAGCACGACGACGGGGCCTTGCGTGATGCCGCAGGCCTCGAGCGCGACCTTTACGGCGTGGCCGGTGCCCAGGCGCTCGGTCTGCTCGACGCACTCGACTTTGGTGGCGCTGTTGGCGTAGGCGCCGTCGATGAGGGCGCGCATCTCGTCGGCGTGGCTGCCGATGACGACCACGACGCGGCTGCAGCCGGCCTTGATGGTGGCGTCGACGATCCACTGGACCATGGGCTTACCCAGGATCTTGTGCGAAACCTTGCAGTGGTTCGACTTCATGCGGGTGCCCTCGCCGGCAGCGAGGATAATTGCGGTTGCGTCCATGTGATCTCCTGTTACGTTATAGAGACGTGTGTTTGGAAACGATACACGGCGCAATATGATACCGCAGGCATATGACGAGCGCGTAACGTTTGGGCCGCGGCGGCTGGGTTTGTGGTTCCGGCGCGGCGGTTGCGCTGCTTGTGCGGTGTTTGCGGCGCTGCGGCATTGGTATTTGGGTGAGAGGGCGGGTGCCCGTGGACAATATGCGAGAGAGGTCGGCCATCGAGCCCGTCGCGGCATTCTCGATGTCGCACCCGGCGGTGCCTGCGCTCTACATGGCGCTAACGCTGGGACTCACCATGTTCTCGATGCAACCGGTGCTGATCGCGCTGTCGCTCGCAGGCGGGCTGGCATACGGCTTTGCGACCCGCGGGGCTGCTCGCACACTGAACGCGCTTCGCTGGCAGCTGCCGGTGATTTTGATCATTGCGCTGGTCAACCCGCTGTTTAGCGCCTCGGGCTCGACGGAGTTGTTCCGCATCGGCATGCGCGCAGTGTATTTGGAGAGCATGGTATACGGCCTGTGTATGGGCGGGCTGTTTGTGGCGAGCGTGCTGTGGTTTGAGGCTGCGGCGTCGATGCTCGAATACGACAAGGTGCTCGCGTTGCTGGGCAACGCCGCGCCGGTGCTCGCGCTCATGATCTCGATGTGCATGCGGCTTATCCCGCAGTTTTTGCGCCGCGGCCGCACGGTGCTGGCGGTGCAGGACGCGATCGATGTGCCGGGCCGCGCGCCGGCTGACCCCGTGCGCTCGCGCCTACGGGCATCGAGCGTGTTGATGGGCTGGGGCATGGAAGATTCGCTGGAGCGCGCGGACGCCATGCGCTCCCGTGGATGGGGCGCCGCGACACGTCGCACGACGTACGCGCGGTATCGGCTGGGTCGCGGCGATGTTGCCGCGCTGGTTGGGCTTGCGGTGTTTGGTGCCGCTGCGGTGGCGGTGGCATGGACCGCGACAACGCAGTATTCGTTTTACCCGCAACTATCGGTGCCGGCGCCGTGGCTGGGCTATGTCGTGTACGCTGCCTGGATGATGCTGCCCTGCGTGTTGCATGCGATCGATGAGAAGAGGTTCGGCTGATGGCTCGGTTGGATAGGGGACCGGTGTCGGGCGCGGCATACGGCCCGGATATGCCGGCGATTGAGGTGCGGAGCCTGAGCTTTGCCTACCCCGATGCGGATGCTGCGGTGCTCGAGGGACTCGACTGGTCTGTTCCCCAAGGTGCATTTGCGCTGCTTGTCGGCGGTACCGGATCGGGTAAGTCGACGTTGCTGTCGCTACTCAAGCCCGAGATCGCTCCGGCGGGCGAGCGCACTGGCGAACTGCTCGTGCTGGGCGAGAACGTCGCCGACATGGATGTGCGGGCATCGGCGGAGCGCGTGGGCTATGTGTTCCAGGATCCCGAGAACCAGATCGTGTGCGAAACCGTGTGGCACGAGATGGCGTTTGGCCTGGAAAACTTGGGGCTAGCGCGTGATGAGATGCGCCGTCGCGTAGCTGAGACCAGCTATTTCTTTGGGCTGGAAGATTGGCTTCACCGCGATACTGACACGCTTTCGGGCGGTCGCAAACAGTTGCTGTCGTTGGCGGCCGTTCTGACGCTGCGCCCGCGCGTGCTGCTGCTCGACGAGCCCACGTCTCAGCTTGATCCGGTTGCGGAGAAGAATTTCCTGCACGCGCTGTTTCGTGTGAATCGCGAGCTGGGCTGCACGGTTGTTGTGGCGACGCATCAGCCGCGCCCAATGCTCGAATACGCGACGTGTGCGTACCGGATTGAGGACGGTCGCGTGCGCGAGGTGGCGGATATGGCTTCTTTGGGACGCCGAGAATCGCTGGTTTCCGATGATATGTTGGGGTGGGGTGCCATCCGATGTGCAAAAAAAGGAGTATTCAGCAGGCGTGAGGACAATTTGGGCTCTCTGGAGCCGCCCGGGGACGTATCGAGTGCGAAAAAAAGTTCGGAATTGGACAAATCGTCCGAATTTGTGGCGCAAACGTCGCTCGAGAACGGCTCGGAAGCCTTCCCGCGCACGGATGGAAGCAGAATACTCCAAAAAATGCACGCTGGGTCGGCTACCACCCTGGCAGGGAGCTGGTTTCGCTACGATCGCGCGGGCGGTTGGGTGCTGCGCGGGCTCGATGCGTCGTTTTCGGCTGGCGCGGTGCATGCGGTTGTGGGCGGTAACGGCTGCGGCAAGTCGACAATGCTTTCGGTGCTGGCGAAGACCGCCAAGCTGCAGCGCGGCCGCATGGTGCGCGGGGCGGCCTCGGCTGCGCTGCTGCCGCAGAACCCCAAGGCCCTGCTGGTTGCCGAGACGGTTCGCGATGAGCTGATGAAATGGGCCTCGACCTGCGGATATGACGAGAACTTGGCGCGGGAGCGCGCGGCGAGCCTGGGGCTGTCGGGCCTGGATGGGCGCCACCCGTACGATCTTTCGGGCGGACAGCGCCAGCTGCTTGCGTTGGCAAAGCTGCTGCTGATCGGCCCCGAGCTGCTGCTGCTTGACGAACCCACGAAGGGCTTGGACCTGGAGAGCCGCCGCATCATCGCCCGCGCCCTGCGTGACCATGCGAAGGCTGGCGGCACCGTCATCATGGCTACGCACGATTTGGACTTTGCCGAGCAGGTAGCCGACGACGTCGCCATGATGTTTGACGGCGAGATTGCCTGCGTGGAGCCCCCGGCCGACTTCTTTGCCGACAACGTGTTCTATAGGGCGTGATGGGATGACAGACTGTCGTTTCTTGCACTTGCATGCAAAACTGGAGGTCCCGTTGTTGTTGGCAGTGCCGGCAGTGATGACTGCGGCGTTGCTGGCGGGCATTGAGCAGGCGGCGCTTGCCATGCTGGTTGTAGTGGCGCTGGTGCTTGCGCTGTTCTTTGCGGGTTACGAGGCATCTCGTCCGGGTTTGCGCCAGATTATGCCCACGCTGGTGCTGGCGGCGCTGGCGGCGGCGGGGCGCATCCTGCTTGGGCCTATTCCCGACTTTAAACCGGTGAGCGCCATCGCCATTATCGCGGGGGCGACGCTTGGTCGCCGCAATGGTTTTATGGTTGGCGCGCTGGCGGCGCTGACCAGCAATTTCTTTTTTGGACAGGGCATGTGGACACCGTGGCAGATGTATGCCTGGGGCCTGGTTGGCTATGTTGGCGGTGCGCTGGCGCATGCCGGTGCGTTTGACCGTGCGGATGGAACCGTGCGCATGCCGGCGCTGTTGGCGTATGGCTTTGCCTCGGGTTTGCTGTACGGCGTGGTGATCAACGCGTACGACATTATCGGTTTTGTACAACCGCTCACGTGGGCGGGCGTCGTGGCGCGTCTTGCCACCGCCGTACCGTTCGATATCACGCACGGACTCGCGACCTGCGTGTTTTTGGCCGTCCTGTACAAGCCCTGGTGTCGCCGCATCAACCGAGTCGTCGTGAAGTACGGGCTGTAGGGCTGGTTGCGCCGGGGCGGGAATCAATACTGCCGAAGCGCCATTTCAAAACTACGCCGGTTTACGGGGCCAGATTGGCACAGGCAGACCATACCGGCTTTTTTCGAAATGGAGCAAGCCGTTTACCTGCGGTTTTATTATTTCGGAATTGCGTATGGTTGGGGGTTCGCGATTCAGCCCCGTAAACCGGCATAGTTCTGGAATGGCCGGCTTATAGACGGGCATCGTGGCCCTCAAGAGCCAAATTGATCCGTTTTCTTCCGTCTCCAGACGTCCCCGGGGAATCAGCTGAACCCGCCCGCCACGGAATCGGCCTATCTACTACGTTTGACCCGACATCCCCAAGCACAATCGCGTTTTATGAAAAACCGCAGGCTTTCTACCTGCGGTTTTCTTTTGCGCTGTTTGCTGTGGTTGAGGGTAGTGGCTTAAACGTAGTAGATGGGCCAGTTTCGTGGCGGGTGGGCCGCGTGGATGCCCTCGCGAGGTGAAAATGATTCCTTTTCCTCCGTCTCCAGGGGATCAGTTGGGGCTAGAGCTCTAGCGTGAGGGTGACGGGGCAGTGGTCGCTGCCAAAGATGTCGCCACGGATACCGGTGTCGCGAACGTTGGCGGCGATTGCGTCGCTTACCAGGAAGTAGTCGATGCGCCAGCCGGCGTTGTTCTTGCGGGCATTAAAGCGATAGCTCCACCAGCTGTAGACGCCCTCAACGTCCGGATTAGCCGTGCGCCAGGTATCGGTAAAGCCGGCGTTGAGCAGCTCGGTAAACTTACCGCGCTCTTCGTCCGAAAAGCCTGCGTTGCCGCGGTTGGACTTGGGGTTCTTAAGGTCGATCTCTTCGTGCGCCACGTTAAAGTCGCCGCAGGTTACGACGGGCTTGCCGGTTTCGTGCTCAAGCGCGCTCAAAAAGCCGCGATAGGCATCATCCCAGGCCATGCGCACATCGATGCGCGCGAGCTCATTTTGGGCGTTGGGCGTATAGACGTCGACAAACCAAAACTTGTCGAACTCGAGTGCGCAGACGCGGCCCTCGGTTACGGCTTGGGCGACGAGTACGGCCGCCTCGCCCTCGCCGGCGTAGGGTAGCAGCGCGTCGGCGTGCAGCACGCGCTGCGGTTCCTGGCGGCTAAAGACCGCGGTGCCCGAATAGCCTTTACGCTCGGCGTAGCTCCAGGTTTGGTGATAGCCGGGCAGGTCAATATCAACCTGGCCTTCTTGCAACTTGGTTTCTTGCAGCGCCAGCACATCGACATCGAGTTCCTGCGCGATTTGAATAAAGCTCGGGTCCTTTTTGAGCACGGCGCGCAGGCCGTTAACGTTCCACGAGGCAAAGGTGTAAGTCTGAGGCATGGTGTCCTTTCGACGGGGTTGGCAGGCTTAAGATTAACGCAACAAGGGCGGGGTGGGCTCCGTGCATGCTGACTTAAAGGCCGCATGCTGGGACGTCGCCCAACGCTACCCGACCAACAAGGACGGAGAACTCATATGACGCAGGCAATAACGGATCCCAAGCAGGCCTCCGCCGCGCTGGCGGATCTGTTTGATACCCACAAGCGCGTGGTCTTCTTTGGCGGCGCGGGTGTTTCCACGGCAAGTGGCATCCCCGATTTCCGCAGCGTGGACGGCCTGTATCACCAGCAGTTTGCCTACCCGCCCGAGACCATGCTCTCGCATAGCTTTTACGAGACGCATCCGGCGGAGTTCTTCGACTTCTACCGCACCAAGATGATCGCGCTTGGCGCCAAGCCCAACCGCTGCCACACCAAGCTGGCCGAGCTGGAGCGCGCCGGCAAGCTAAATGCCGTGGTGACGCAAAACATCGACGGCTTGCATCAGATGGCGGGCTCGCAGCGCGTGTTTGAGTTGCACGGATCGGTCCATCGCAACATTTGCCAGTCGTGCGGTGCGGTCTATAGCGCCGAGTGGATTTGCTCGCGCGAGCACGAGGATGCCGCGGGCGTGCCTGCGTGCCCCGCGTGCGGCGGCCGCATCAAGCCCGATGTAGTGCTCTACGAAGAGCAGCTCCATGAGCATGTGTTGACCGGTGCCGTTGCCGCCATCGCCGCGGCCGATGCCCTCATTGTGGGCGGGACCTCGCTCGTGGTGTATCCGGCGGCGGGCCTTACGCGTTACTTTACCGGCGATACGCTGGCCATTTGCAATCTTGCTCCCACCGATCAGGATGCAAATGCCGACCTGCTGATTTCTTGCGACATCGCGGCCGCGTTTGCGTTCTAGCCCGCGCGCGCGGATACAATAGAAAGACTGAGTGCAAAGCGACCCCGCCGCCAGCTCTCCAAGCTCGGCGGCGTGGGCATTTTAGGAGGATGTTCATGGCGAACGACAGCAAGACATGGCGGTGCGGAAAGTACGAGCTCAGCTTTGACCGTCCGCGCATCATGGGCGTCCTCAACGTGACGCCCGATTCGTTTAGCGACGGCGGGGAGCACTTCGACCCGGATGCCGCCATCGAGTACGGCCTGGCGATGCTCGATGCCGGCGCCGACATCATCGACGTGGGCGGTGAGTCCACGCGCCCTGGTTTTACCCCGGTCAACCCCGACGAGGAAGCTCGCCGCGTGCTGCCCGTGGTGCGCGCGCTGGCCAAAGAGGGCGCCATCGTCTCGATCGACACGCGTCATGTGGCGGTTGCCAAGGCGGCCGTGCGCTGCGGCGCCTCGATCGTCAACGACGTGACGGGCTTCACCGATCCCAAGATGGTCGAGTTTGTTAAGACGAGTACCTGCGGCGTCATCGTGATGCATGCCGGCGAGGTCGCCGCGCCCGCCCGCACGCACGCAACGGTGCAGCTCGATACCTCGGCAGCGGCGTTTGTTGCCGAGAAGGCGCGCGAGGCGGCCGCCGAGGCCGCGCGTGAGGCCGAGAAGCCGGCTCGCCGCCGTCGCGGCAAGTTGCTGGGCGAGCCTAAGCCGGAGGCCAAGCTTCCGGGCGGCGTGGTGCAGCCCTCGTTGCCGTTTGGCGAACCGGAGCCCACGTCCGAGCCTGCAAGCGAGCAGGAGACGCCCGCCACCGAGCAGGCTGCTGCCGCCGAGACCGTCGCGCCCGCGCCCGAGGCCGCGGCCGCAGCCACCGAGGCCGCATCGGAGTCCAATGACCGCCTGGCCGCCATGATGCGCCGCAGCGCCCGCCGCGAGGAAGCCTACGTGCCCACCTCGCAGCTCCGCCGCTTCACCCTGCCCGATTCGGCGCCCATCATGCGCCGCGTTATGGGTTTTCTGTCCGACCAGGCCCGCACGCTCATCCATGCCGGCGTGTCGCGCGACCGCATCTGCATCGATCCTGGCCCGGGCTTTGGTAAGTCGGCTAACGAGGACATCGTCATCCAGCGCGAGACCGCCAAGATGGCGTCACTGGGCTATCCGCTCATGTGCGCCGTGTCGCGCAAGCGCTTTGTGGGCGCCGTCTCGGGCGTGACCGAGGCCGCCGAGCGCGATGCCGCTACGTTTGGCGTGTGCCTGGGCGCCATCCAGGCCGGTGCCAACATCGTGCGCGTGCACGACGCCGCGGGTTTTGCGCAGTTCCTGAACGGCTACTGGGCGGTTGCCAAGCCGCAGCCGCGCCGCGCGTTTGTGGCCGTGGGCTCCAACCTGGGGCATCGCTGCGACAACATCCGCGCTGCACGCGAGATGATCGCCGAGATTCCACTCACCTGCGTGTCCAACTCCTCCAAGATTTACGAGAGCGAGCCGGCCTACGAGACGCGCCAGGACGCGTTTGCCAACGCCGTCATCGAGATTAAGACCGAGCTGGCGCCGCTGGTGCTGCTCGACGAGCTCATGAAGATCGAGGCCGAGCTGGGGCGCGACCGCTCCAAAAAGGCCAAGGCCAACGGTCCGCGCACCATCGACCTGGACCTGCTGTGGATGGACGGCGAGACCCACGGCGGCAAAAAGCTGCGCCTGCCGCATCCGCTCATTGGCGAGCGCGACTTTGTGCTGGTGCCGCTCGAGGACCTGATGCACGACCCGGCGCGGTTCTTCCGCTACAACGGCGTCGAGGTCAAGGAGCCCGAGGACCGCGTGGGCCATATCGTGGGCGAATTGGGGCGTATGTAGATGATTGAGATGAACGCTGTAGCCGCCGGTACCGAGCTTGACGCCGCGCGCGATGCGGGCCGCGAGGGTGCGTCCGCGGGCTGGTGCGCGTGGAACGCGGGCGATGCATCGCTGACGTTTTCGCTGGTCGTGCGTCCGGACGTGAACATGCACGCCTTCCACGGCCTGCCGTTTGTGGCCGCGATGGGCATGATGGACGCACTCGCGGGCACGGCTTCGACGCCGGGGTTGGGCCTTGCCGGTAAGGTGGGTATTCAGTGGCCGAGCGATATCGTGTGCGGTGCGCCCGCGTTCGAGACGTCGTTCGCGCGTGTCGCCGTCAACGGCGGTGCCGGTGCCGCGGGCATGTTCGGCGCCGTGACGGTGGATATTGAGCGTTCGGCGCTGAGCGAGCTTGGTGTGGACGTGGCTGACGAAGTGCTGGTCGAGGCGCTCGCCGCCGCCGTGCTGACCCGTGTGGACACCTGGGCGGTTGTTGCCAACACGCCGCAAGGCGCCGCAGGGCCGCTGGCTCCCGTGCTGGGCGAGTATTTCGACATGGTGCCGCTGCTCGGTCGCCAAGTTGCGGCGGTGTCGCCCAACGGCTTGCCGCTTGCGGTCGGTGTGTTTGCGGGCCTGGACATCTGGGGTCGCGCGACCATTAAGACCGATGCCGGCGAGCAAGAGTTTCCGCCCGAGGCCGTACGGATTCGCGGTCTGTAACGCAGGGCACCAGAGCTCAAAGACAACGATGACAACGAAGCCCTCTTCGGCCTGTGCCGGGGAGGGCTTTGCGTGACTGCGGGGTAGCACCTCGGACCTATTCCTCAAAACTGAAAATTTTTCGATTTTGAGGAATAGGCTTGGCGAGCATTTGCGGGGACTGTGGCATCGGGCGTGCTTGACTTAAGCTCCTGCTCTATCCCAGCTCCTGCATGCGGCGGTAGATTTCGCAGATACCCTTGATGGTGAGCTGTCCGTCGACCACGTCGAAGGCATCGGTCGAATCGGCGACGATGCTGGCGAGACCGCCCGTGGCGATAGCGGTGGCATCCTCGCGGCCCAGCTCGCGCTTCATGCGCGCGACCAGGCCCTCGGCCATGGCGGCGGCGCCCGTCACGGCGCCCACCTTGATGCACTCCTCGGTATCGCGGCCGATGGCATGCTCGGGCGCCTCGAGCGGCACGCTGGCGAGCTTGGCGGCACGGGCGGCAAGCGCGTCCATGGAGATGCGAATGCCCGGCGCGATCGCTCCGCCAATGTAATAACCGTCCTCATCGATGACGTCGATATTGGTCGCGGTGCCAAAGTCCACCACGATCGCTGGCGCGCCGTAGAAGGTCTCGGCAGCGACGGCGTTGGCGATGCGGTCGGCACCAACGGCCTGGGGGCGCGCCGCCCGCAGCTTGGTTACGGCGGCCGTCTGCGGCCCGATGACGATGGCGTCCGCGGCAATGCGGTCGGCCACGGCGTGCCACTCGCGCGAGAGCTGCGGCACCACGCCCGCAAAGGCGATCGCGTCGACCGCGTCGAGCGAAAGGCCGTACATCTTAAAGAAACCCATCAGGCGCACATGGATCTCGTCGGCGGTATAAGAGCGGTCGGTGGGCATGCGCCACGACTGCACCAGCTCGTCTCCGTCAAACAGGCCCATGGCCGTCTGCGTATTTCCCATATCGATAGCGAGCAGCATGTCTACTCCCGGTGTTGGCATAAAAGGACGCGCACCATTGTATACGTGCCGTCGACGGCGCTCGGCTGCGATTCGTTTACGGTGATAGGGGCTGAGGGGTTTTAAATATGAAGGAATTATGCTCTACGAGATTTTCCTTGCCGTTTACCGAACTCCCGCGTAGTATTCTTTCTTGCGCACATGAGGCGCCCAGACATTGCGGGGTGGAGCAGTCTGGTAGCTCGCCGGGCTCATAACCCGGAGGTCGTAGGTTCAAATCCTGCCCCCGCGACCAAGAACTTGCAGCTCGGAAGCAAAATTGCTTCCGAGCTTTTTCTTTATCGGTTTACCTTGCGGGTGAATTGCGGGTGAATCCTGAGTCAATTTATTATGTGAAGCAGATAAACCATTGATAATCGCGGACCGGTCGGCTTGACTTATCGACCGATAAACTCCAATTGGGAGGAGTCCCGGCGGTCCTTAGCTAAAATAGTGACGTCTGAATAACAACAAGGGAGTCGCTATATGAAGATCGTCTACGATGCCCTTGACCCTATCGTCAACGGGTCGGCAACGACCAAGGAGAAGGGCGACAAGTACGAGGCGGCCTGCGTTTACTATCTCAAGAACGACCCCTTCTACGCGCTGTTCCTTTCCCGTGTCGGGACGATAACCCAGGCACCCGAATGGGATAACAGTTTGTTTTAAGGGAAAGGAAGCCGTATGGCGAAAAAGGGATATATCTTCTGGGACAGCGAGACGGCGAATCCCCAGCAGAGGATATGCCAGGTCGCTTATATCCTCACGGATCTTGAGGGAAACTGCCTGGGCGACCCGGTTTGCCGGGTGATCAATCCTGAGAGCGAGATTGGTTGGTGGAGTAGGTCTCATCTGGAAATCGATTGGGACTCACTGGACGACATGCCGACCTTTGTCCGCTTCTGGGAGGATGCCGGTCTGGCGGATTTGCTGCGAGACTACATCCTGGTCGCGCATAACGCCAACGGCGCCGACATCCACCACATCAAGAAGAGTCTGGCTGCCTACGACATCGAAATGCCCGAGATCGAAGTAATCGATACGATGCTGGTGGCGAAGCAGAAGGGTCTGCCCGGAGCGCTTGTCGACCTCTGCGAGCATTACGGCGTGCATCTTGATAGCCACCACGATGCCATGAGCGACGCCGAGGCGTGCCTTGGGGTTTTCCGTGGGCTGGCCGGCGAGTTCGGTGCGCTCGAGCCCGCCGTTTGGGCTCCGAATGCCTCCTCCCATCATGGCCGCAAGCGTGTTTTCACGGGCTTGGGACTGGTGAACGGGTCGCAGGAAACCATCGAAGAGGTTTTGGCGAAAGCCGAGGAGGCGGGCCACAGGGGCGATCCGGGCGAAATCACTGATCCGGTCGGACTCAAGGTGAAGGTATCCGGCGTTACTCCGGGCTACAATCGCGATGAGATCCTTGCCGCACTTAAGGAATGCGGGATGAAAGCGACCGATGGCAAGCCCGCGCAGAGCACGAAGTACCTCGCAATAGGCGACAACGTGGGACGAAGCAAGCTCGACGCAGTTTTCAGCGGCAACTCGCAGGCAAAAATCGTCACGACGGGCGAGTTGCTTGAGGTCATGAACCGATTTGGCAAGGCGGAATAGAAGGGAAGGCTCGATATGGCCGTCAATTTGAAAACCGTAAAAGACACGGTGAATCTTGCAGCGGGGGTTTTAGCCGCCGCCGCCGGGGTTGTCGATGGGGCAAAGCAGCTCGGTTTCGATGTCGATGGAGCCGTGAAAAGCGCTGCCGACGGGGCAACCAACGGCGCGCGTGCTGTTGCCGACGGCATCGGCAAGGGATTTGGTGCGGCGGCGGAAGGCGTCGGCGCGGCAGCCGGCGCGTTGGGGGATGCCACGAAGGCGTTCCAGGACTCAAGGGCCGCCGCGGAGGCTCGCAAGAAGATCGATGCCGCCAGGCAATCAATATTTGAAGGCGCGTCGACGGTGATGCCCCTGCACGAGTTCATCTGCCAGCAGGTCAAAGCCTCCGAAGCTGCGTTCAACGGCTACGATATGCCCGGCTGCTATCTCATCGCGACATACCGCAGGCATGACCACGATAAGAACTTCAGCGACTATCTCGGAATATACGTGGGGTCAAGTGAGCGTATGGCGGACGATATCGCGTCCATACCTACGCGATTGGGCGATCCGGATGTCTACGCTGACTACAAGTACCGACAAAACATTTTGCTATTCGTGTATCCGTGCGAGCTGAAGGACGTCGACGAACGTCGTGGGCTCCTGCTGCGTTCGTTTGACGGCGAGAGGCTCTACAACGGCACTGGATTATCGGTCGAGAGGGCGGCGGATGAAGACCTATAACCTGGACACCATCCATAAGGTCCCCCTGCGCGAGGTGTGGCCGCATGAGGCCCACGACTTTCACCAAGTGGCTGGCCGAGGAGCAGAACCTCGCAACCCTCGGGACGGCGGTCGGAATCGAGCTCGAGCTCATAGAGACGGAGTCCTCGGTCGGATCGTTCAACGTGGACATCTACGCGCAGGAGTCCGGTACGGGCCGCAAGGTGATCATCGAGAACCAGCTCGAGGACACCAACCACGACCATCTCGGCAAGGTGATCACGTACGCCGCCGGCAAGGGCGCCGAGGTCGTCATCTGGGTCGTGGCGCGCGCCCGCGACGAGCACCGCCAGGCCATCGAGTGGCTCAACCAGCACACCGACAGCGACTTCGGGTTCTTCCTGGTCGAGGTCGAGCTCTGGAAGATCGGGGACTCCCTGCCCGCCCCGCGCTTCGGCGTGGTCGAGCAGCCGAACGAGTGGACCAAGACCGTGAAGCTCTCCGAGGGGCTCAGCGAGACCGAAAAGGTCAAGCTGGCGTACTGGACGGCCTACCGCGATGTGGCGGGCGGCCATCCGGAGTTCCTCAAGGAGTTCAGCCCGCAGAAGCCCAGCAAGGACCATTGGTCGACGCTTCGCCTGGGGGTCTCGGCATACCATCTCGCCCTGCTCATCGATACGCAAAGGGGCCGCACGGGCATCGAGCTGTACGTGGATGACGACAAGGAGATCGGGCACCGCGCCATCGCCAACAGCGGGGTCTTCGAGGAGCACCTCGGGCTGACGGCGGCACCCTTCGATGCGAAAAAGGCATCGGGGCTGCGCTTCTACAAGGCGGGCCACCCCATCAAGGGCCACCAGGACGCATGGCCGGGGTACATCGAGGAGCAGCTCGGATGGGCCCTCGAGATGAAAAAAATAATCGCGGAGATCGAGCTCTAAAAAACGCCCCGGCAGTAAATTGCCGGGGCGTTTCTTATTGACGTGATTTAGCACTGGCCGTTTCGGTCCGAATGCGCCGCTCGGTTTCTTCGAGGTCCCTGACGATCCTCCCCAGCGCCATGCAGTAATGCGCGAAGACCGGGTCCTCCTTACCGAATCGGTCCTCGCAGCAGAAAAGCATCGACTCATGAAGGCAAGTGAGCTCGTAAATGATGTCTTCGAGTTCCATGCGACTCCTTTCAAAAAGTAAATAGGGCCTTAAATGGTATCGATGTTGGACGCGGGCTGCCGGCGTCCGCCGTGAATCGGCCTCGGCCCCGCGGCCGGGTGGCACCTCCGCTACGCCGCGTCAAGGGGGCCCATGAGACCCCGCACAAACCTCCGCTCCGCTCCGGTTGGTGGAGGTCGTCATGGACCTCCCTTGACCCGCCTTCACTCCGGTGCGGCTTTGCAGGGAGCAAAGCCGACGACGACGCGCGGCGTCGCCATTCGGCTTTGCCCGCAGGGGCGAGATGTTGAGGGCCACGTGCCCGGAACGGAGGAAGACATGCAGCAGCTGATGACCGTGGAAATCGCCAAGACGGTGCCGGGGCTCTATGGGCAGGACGGGGCGGAGGACCCCACGGTCTACGCCCACTACTTCTCGTGCGTGAACGGATGGGACTGGTGGCTGCTCGAGTTCGACGGCACGGACGAGGCGTTCGGCCTCGTCGAGGGCTACGACGACGAGCTCGGCTACTTCAGCATCAAGGAGATGGCCGAGCTGAACCGCCAGATGGGGTTCGCCGCCGTCGAGCGCGACGAGCACTTCTCCCCGAAGCCGCTCAGCGCCGTCAGGAGGAGGTAGCCGCATGGTCACGGTCGAGTTCGACTCCATGGGCGAGGCGGTCCGCCTCGCCCTCGTGGCCGGGGAGTACGTGGGCGGCGGCCTGGCCGTCCTCCTCCTCGACGCCACGGACCCGCGTTCCGAGGGCTACATGGCCGGGTGGGGCGTGCTCACGGCGAACGTGCCGTCGGCGGCCGAGTGGTGCCGCGGGCACGGCAACATCGCCATCGACGCCGCGGTCCCCGCGGCGCTCATCGAGGCGCTCGAGGCCGCCGGCTTGCTTCGCATGGCCGTCCGCTCGGTGGCGTCCGGGATGGCCCGCTACCCGCTGGCCACGGTCGCCGGGCACGCCCTCGACGGCATGGGCGGCCTGAGCGAGACCCTCGAGGAGGCTCTCGGCTCGACGGTCGTCGTCGAGTACGAGTCGGGCGGCGACGGCGGCGCGTTCGAGGTGGGGACCGCACCGGCGGGCTCGGCCGCGCTCGAGCGCCTCATCGCCGCCGCGAGGTCCGAGGCCGACGCGTCGGCAGCCGCCGGCGGATGGGCTGCCGTCCGGGTCGGTTTCGGGGACGCCGAGACCATCGACTGCGAGACGGGCCGGACGGTTTACGTCGCGGGGTGAAATGGGAGGAGGGCGCGGGCGCGGTCCGGATGGGCCGCGCTTTTCCTTTCCCGGGGATGCGGAACTCCCACCGTCCAAGTGCCTTGGACGGTGGGAGCTGGATACGACGATATACTGCGCGTGCAACGGGGACACGCGCCTCCTTTTCGGTTGACTCCACCAGTTCGTACAGAGACTTTTCGATTTCCCGCTTTGATTTGGAGGTCTGTAATTCCATATTTCTGGAATACGGCACGAGGCTGAGCTTCGAAATCGCGTCTTGCGTCGGTAGATTGTTCCGCGTCCGCGACCAGTTTTTCAAGGGTGCTAAGCTGGGACTGTATTGAGAGTTCGTTTAGGTGGTTCACATTGTCCATAGCGGTGACCACCAATGTTGAATAGCTGTCTTGAAAGACTGTGTATTTATACTTGATTTAAGGCGGAGTGGAATGTGAGCGCGCAAGGAGATGCGGAATCGATGAGAGCCTCAAAAAAATTACCGCAGTGTTATCATCCTTCATCCTCTCTATTCTTCCATTTCTGATTCTATGGGCGGCTTGGTCAGTCCTCCCTGATACAATTCCCGCTCATTGGAGTGGGGGTGTGGTTGATCGATGGGGTAATAAGCTTGAATTGCTGGTTGTTCCGCTGTTTTCTCTGATTGGTTCTATTGCAATTTCTGTGTACCTTATTGTTTCCACGCGGCGAAGAGAGTTCGCGGATTTCTCTGTTCGAATGCGACGGGACTTTGTTGCGTGCTATATTTCTAGCCTTCTTTTATCGACAACCTGCTCAGTGATAATTGTCGTTTGGGTTCAGTTGATTCTTGCGCAAAACACTGCGGTTGATGGGGGACTTGGACTATCGATCCTGTATTCCCTTCCCGGGCTATATGTGATCTTGTGCGCCTTGCCGCCTTTTTATGCGAGCAGCGAGAGCAAAAAGGCAGAGCGCCTGATAACAGTTCTTATTGGCGGCGCGGAGATTGTTCTTTGTGGAATAGTGCTTGAAGGTTCGGCTGCCTCTTATGCGATGATTGGACTGATGATTCTGTTCTGTGCGTTTGAGATTGTGTCACAGGTAAGGGATAGCCGGTCCTTATGAGCAGGATAAGGGCGCACTACGGGCGCCCGGGATTTTGCGGCGCAACTCGGCGTGCCGAGTTCGTTTCCGCTGGTAGCGTGGAAAGATAAACCGAAAGACCGCCACGGCCCGCCGTCATACGCGCCTCGCGCGCCGTATGACGGCGGGCCGTTTTCGCAGGCAGGGCCGTATGACGCATCAGAACCCGTCGGGCGCGGCGGATACCTTGCGCTTCCTGCCGCCGGACGGCGACCCCTTGGGCTTTTTCGGCTTCTCCGGGATGCGCCACACCGGTGCCGGGGAGGTGTTCCGGACATCCCCCTCGAGCGCCCGCGCGAGCAGCGCGCCCTCGGCCTCCGGCGACGTCATGCCGAGCAGCGGTCCCAGGAACGTCTCGGTGATGTCGCGGCTGGCGAGTGCCATCGGGCCCTCCGCGTCGATCACGAGCGCGCCGTTCTCGCGCGCGCTCCAGGCCATGAGCTCTGACGGGGTGATCAGCGGCCGGCGCGCCACGGAGAACGACTTGCCGGACGAGGAGCTCTGCGTCCCCTTGGTGGAGCTCTGCCCGGTCGTCTTGACGCTGTAGTCGCCGAGACGCTTGCTGATCTCCTCCGCCTCGCCGACGGACTCCACCGAGAGGACGACCTGGGTGCCGAGCAGCGCCAGCAGCGCGTCCGACTCCGCCCTGGAGTAACCGCATCGCGCCTCGAGCAGATGGGTGTTCTGGAGCACGAAGACGACGTGCAGCCCGATGCTGCGGACCTCCGCGAGGTCGCCGAGGAGGCGGGGGATCTTGGGGATCCCGGACCCCTCGTCGATGGCGAGCAGGGTCTCCGCTGGCAGCCTGCCGCCGGACAGGCGCGCGATCTCGCGCAGTGCCGACAGCGCCTGGGAGAAGATGCACGAGACGAGCGCGCCGCGGTCGCCGCGGTCCGTCGCGCTGGCGATGTAGAGGATGGTGGGCTTGCGCCCGACCGATGCGAGGTCGACCTCGCCGTCCCAGAGCATGCGGCTGACGTCGTCGTCGCAGAAGGACATGAGGTAGTTGCGCGCGGTGGAGACGAGGGCCTCGCCCCCGCCGCCGTTCGACGAGGCGACGAGGAGGAACTGGCGCGCCGGGTTTCCCGCCGGCAGGTCCGCGGCGAGCTCCTCCAGCGACTTTACCGCGCTCTTCCCGTCGCGGGGCTCCAGGAGCGCGAGCACGGTCGATAGGTTTCGGGCGCTGTCAGGGATCCGCCCGTCCGTTATCGCGAGCAGGCAGAGGCCGGTTAGCAGGTTGCGGCTGGCGTCCGTGAAGAACCTCTGGCCGGAGGAGAAGGCGTCGGGCACGATGGCCGCCGACAGCTCGCGGAGCTCGGCCACGGCACCTGCGACGCCCTCGGTCCCGAGTGCCGCGATGGCGCGGTCGAGGGGGTTGAACCTCGCCGACTTGACGGGCTCGTCGAGCCGGATGGCGACGACCTCCATCCCGGCCCTCCTGGCGAGCGGCTCGGTCCATGCGCGAATCTCGGACTTCGGGTCGTGGACGATGACGGACGTCGGGATCCCGTGGGCGTTGCGGTCGATCGCCGCGACGATCGAGGGTGCCGTCGCGCGTCTGCTTTTGCCCGCGCCGCTGCCCGCCCTTATGAGGCAGTGGACGGCGGGGACCATCGCGATCCCACCGCCGATGCAGCCGGCCGCCACGAGCCCCTTCGCGGCGGCCTTCCCGTCCCAGGGAGGGCAGCGCCTCGAGACCCTGGAGGGCCTCGACTCGAGCCAGGCGTCCCCGTGCGTGCGCGTGGGCGCGCGGTCGCCGGCGAACGTCCCGTCGTGGAGTCTCGCCCACGAGCGGCCCCAAGAAACGAATCCGAGCGCGAGGACGGAGGCCGCGACGAGGGCGAGCGCCGCGAGCATCTCTCCTATCTCGCCCGACGCCGCCGCGTCGGCGGCCGCCTCGAGGGGGCCGCGGAAGACGTAGGCGGGCTCGGGGCCCGGGTCGGCCGTGGGCAGCCGCAGCAGGACGGAGAGGCCCGAGATGAGGGATAGGGTCCACCACCTGGCGTAGTCCCAGGCGCCGGCGGTCGCGGTGCAGGCTATGACGGCGGCGACGCCGTGGGCCGCGAGCGTGCCGGCGAGTTCCCTTTTCATGTCGCGGTTGAAGGATTTCGGTTTCATCTCGTGATCGTCCTCTCTATCCTGTTCGCTATCTTCACTGCGGGGACGTTCGCCGGCCTGGCGCCGCCGGAGGCGAGGATCCTCAGGGTCGCGGCGATGAGCCGCAGCGCCCTCTCGCCGGCCTCGTCCCCCATGTCGCGCCCGCCGGCGTCCCGCGTGGTCTCCCTGGCGACCAGTGCCGCCATCGCGGCTGCCCGCCCGAGGGCCGGACCGGGCGACGGCGCATGCCTGAAGGCCCGGTCTGCCGTGGGGCACCCCCTGAGGTCTGCCGGCTCGAGGTCCCGTCCGTGTGCGACCTTTCGCGCGAGCCTTTCGAGGCGCGCCTTCGGGATGCAGGAACGGGCCTCGGTGGTGAGTCCGGCCTCCCGCCGCCTCTCCGTCGCGGGGCCGGTTTGGGGCGCGGCGCGTCGTGTCGGCACCTCCTCGTGAGCCGGCGTCCTGTCTGGGGCTATGACCCGCAGCGCCGCGTTCTCGCACCGGAGGCCGAGGTCGGCGGCCGCCTTGCGGACGTAGACATCCCGCGACTCACCGGTCAGGCACTTGAGGTCGGCGCACCTCTCGACCGCCTTTTTGTGGCGCTCCAGTGCGCCGGCGAGTGCGGGGGAGTCGGACGCCGCCTGGCCGAGGGCCTCCCTCAACGCGGCGGAGGCCTCCGGGTGGAAACGCCTGAGGTGGGCGGCCTCGATCCTTCCGTCCGGCGGCAGCTCGATATCGAAACGGTTCCGGTCGATGCGGGCGACGGCGTCCAGCGCGGTCTCCCTCGCGAGGTCGCGCTCGATGTAGGCCTCCCGCAGCAGCGGCGCCATGGCCTTTGAGGAGATTTCGAGCCGCGCCGTCTCCATCTTCCCCCTGGGCAGCAGGGAGTCCCAGTCGCCCTCGAGGTCGACCGTGAGGATGTGGACGTGGTGGCTCGTGCCGTTGATGTGCATCGCCGCGTAGAACTCCACGCGGCTCTCGGGCACGCCGGTCATCTCGGAGAAGAGCCTCGGCCACTCGGAGCGCACCAGGGCCTGCCAGGCGTCCAGGCGGTCGAGGCCGGCCCCGGGGGCGATGTCGTTCGGGACCGTGACGACGGTGGTGAGCACCGCGCCGCCGTTTTGGGCGATGGTGCGCCTGGCCTCCGCCACGGGGACCGGGCCGTCCGCGCCCCAGAGGCCGCCGGTCGAGCCGGTCCTGTTCGCGGCGTAGGCGGCCAGGCCGTCCACGCCGAGCCTCCTGCCGTCCGCCTCGCTGACCTCGATGACGACGCCGCGGCGGGTGCCGGCGTATGCCGCCAGACCCGCGGCGGCCGCCCTTGCTGACGCCCCCGCGTGGACGACGGAGTGGTTGACGATGACGGGCGGGCTAGCCATCGGCGCGCTCGCGCGCGTGGAGCTTCACCTCGTCGATGCGGCCGAGGCCGGCACGGCTGAGCTCGCCGGCCTGCGCGAGGTAGTTCTTCCAGATGTCCGCGACGGGGACGTCGTCGAGCGAGGCGTAGGAGGCCTTGAGGACGTCGGCCGACATGAGGCCCGCCATGATGGCGGCGGTCATGGGGCGCGAGAGGACCGCGGCGATGCGGTCCTCGGTGGCGTCGAGCTTGCGCTCGATGTCGAGTGCGGCGACGTCCATCCGCGCGTCGACGACGCCGCGGATGAAATCCGCGACCTCGTTGCCGTAGAGGTCGAGCTCCTCCGCGGCGAGTGCCGAGCGCAGGAGCGAGCGGATCTCGTCGCTGACGCTGGAGTTGTCGAGCTCCGCCCGCGTCTTGAGGGCGGTGTAGAGCTTGTGGTCGATTTTTACGCTGACATTTCTCGTTGTCATTTTTCCTTCTCCGTTAAAGAAAAGGCCGCCGCCTGTGTAGGCGGCGGCGCGTGGCGGATTAGTCGTCAATGTTTTCGATAGTCTGGTAGGTGAAGGTGTTGTTTGGGATAATTTTGAGGAAGCGGGCCGGGATTGCGGCGAAGATCCCGAGTTCCTGCCCCATGTCTTCAAGGCGACGCATATAACGATCGCAGAAGGTGTCATGCGCCTCACCGTAGCCGTCGACGATATAGGAACGTGCCGCGACCTTGATGAGTTCATCGTCGGGGATGCCGTAGAGCTCGTCAATGTCAGCGAGATACTCGATGGGGTCAAGCGGGCGTTCGGTCTGGCTAAAGACGATATAGGCCTGCGGAAGCCCATCGATTTTGTTCTTGAAGCGCAGAACCCAAGCGCTCTTTGCGGTCGCGATAGAGTCGAGGTTGAGGAAACGGGGGTCGTCGGCGGCACGGTAGGTGTAACGGCGGTTAGCGATATCGAAAACAAGAGGAAGGCCGTAGCCCTTCTGGACGATCTTGTTGCTGCTCTTGATGGTGCTCATGTGATACTCCTTGGGGTTGAGCGGGGCGCATTTGCGCCCCGCAGATTGCTATTCGGTGGCGGCGAAATGGTGGTACGCAGGCCAGTACGTCAGGTCGACGCGGCCGCCCGCGGCGCCGTTGCGGTTCTTTTTGATGTCGACATGGAGATCGCGGCTGCCGTTCTCGGCATCCTCGCGGTCGGTCATGATCGAGAGGATGATGTCCGCGTCGAACTCGAGCTTGGCGGTGCCACGGAAGCTGCCGTCTTTGCCGGTGATGGCGACGGCGATGACGGGGGTGCGCTCGTGATGCGCCATCTGTGCGAGGCCGAAGGACACGCGGTCGAGGATATCCGTCGTCGAGAATGCCGGTGTGGACACGGTAACGAGCTGGGCGTAGTCGACAATCACCGCCGGCGGGATGCCATCGCGGATGGCGATGGCGTGCACTGCCTCGGTGAGGCACTCGATGCTGTGGCCGCGCACGTCGTCCATCGTGAGATCGTCAACGATGATGAGGTTGTCTGAGATGGCGCGGACGGCCGCGACAGTGTCATCGACGACCTCACGCTTGCTCTCGTCGGCGAAGTCGGCCTCGGTGAGCGGTGTGCCACCGGGGATGAGACATGACGCGGCAGGAAGGATGCGACGGACGCAGGCCGCGCGGGCGATCTCGTAGCTGGCGATCACCACGTGACGGTGACGCGCCATGGAGAGGCCCATGTTCAAGATCAGGTCCGTCTTGCCGCCGCCGGCGACGCCGGTGAGGAGCACGAGCTCCTCACCGAGTCCGTTGAGCTCGGCGCTGAGCGGAGCGGGCTCGAAGGTAACGCGGCCGTCGGTACCAATGAAGACGGCATCGAGGCAGTCGAGCAGGGGACGGATGCCGCCGCGGAAGGCCGGGGGCACGGCGGGGGGATGGTTGGGGCTAGGCATCGTGGCTCTCCTTGTCGTTAATCGAGTTGACGTAAGCGATGAAGCTGGGCGCGTACACGCGGATATGGCGCATGGCCTTGATGCACGCGCCGGAGGCGTGCATCAACTTGTAAGCCGTAGGGCGGCTGACGCCCAGCTCCGCCATGACGCGATCGGTCGACCAATAAAGCGGGCCGTCACGATGGGCGACTTGATTGACCATGGCAGCTCCCTTCTATTCGTGGGTATAAGTGCTGTGCTCGAGCTGACTGTAGTTTCCCGTGATTGCTTCAGCGAAAAGAGGGGGTAACTCCGCGGACAACGTGATTGGATTATCTTTATGCAGCTAGATGGGACGACTGGACAATTTAAGGGTGACTTTGATGTCCGCGTCGAAGGCAGTCTTGCTGACGGATGCCTTGTGTTCGGCTTCCGTTCGACCGATTTGGATGCGCCGATATGGGCGAAGGGGGCGAGGCCGCTTAAAGATGCGGACGATTGGGATAAGTCGACAGGGATGTCTCAGCATAAGATTGCCGAAAGGGGAAGGCTTACTGTCGACGATGCGGATTGTTTCGTCGCCCTCGCGGACCTAGTCGACAACAAGCATAAAGAGAGGTATCCCGAGAGTGCCGATTGGCCGCCATATCTCTTGGCGGGGCCCGACGACGGCATGCGGATGATTCGCCATAAAGACGGGCAGTACTGTTTGCGCGACGACGGAAGCCTGCTACGGCTCGCGAAGCGCGTGGGGCCGCTCTTTGGGCTATATGGCGATCAAGTCGGTTATGTCGATGGAGATGTGGTCAGGGAGCCCATCGCGGAATGGGTTGCCGCTGCCGGCTTTGCTCTGTTCGCGAGCAGGCTTGTCGCGTTCCTCAAGGATGGGCGCGATGCGGTTCCTCTTCTTGACGATCTTCATTTCTCCGAAGCGATTGCATCCAAAGCCGACGGAAGCCAGTTTTCGATGTGGACGTGTTCTCATTTAATCGATGACGGGCTCACCCCTGCATATGCTGAACTCCTGGAACGCGCCTCGCAGGAATCCTTCTGGCTCGAGTCTGGCCATATCGCTACCACAGACATGGGGGCGCAAGTTGCCGTTCACGGGAGTGCCGTCATCGACCAAACCGATGGCGTTTCGCGTCTGATCGGGCTTAATGGGGCGGGCTCGTATATTACCTGCGAGTTGAAAACAGGGGACGGCATCACCAGGCTTAAAACCCAGATGGCAGCTGACTTTATTGACCCGAGGTTCGAAGCTGCGCCGTTCACGGATATCACGCCGCGTTTCATGATGGAAGACGAAAGGCTGGCCGAGATCGCAACGGCGCTGCTTCGCGGGATTCTCGATAGCACTATCGGCTGTCATGGCACTCATGCCGTGATGACGAGGTTGGTCGACAAGTGTGCTGCCGTGACCTATAACTCTACTCTGGAAAGGTTGTGGGCGGGGTTTGCCTCCCACCTTTCCCATGGAACAATCCGCATCTGTCCTTATTGCGGGCGTGCCTTCATTCCGGAGCCTAGCAATATGAAGTACTGCAAGCTCGATCCCGTGAAGGAGTGCAAGGTACGCAAAGACGAGGACGACAAGAACAGGAAGCGGAAGGCTCGCTCTCTGGTGGCTAAGGCGGTTAAGACCAACTGCAACGTTGGCGATATCGTTCGGGCGCGCGATTTAATTTACAAACAGCCCCTCGAGGGTATGTTTGAAATATCGGAGATCGATCGTGCGCTTGCATATCTCGCAGAAAGCAAGCGGAGTAATAACCTAAAAGCGATCAAGGGCGACGGATATCTCGTATGCTAATGCATGCTTACCCGTTCAGCAGGCGGCCGATGGTGTTACCGGCCTCGCGGGAACGCTCCTCGAAGGCATGGGCGTAGATGTTGAGCGTGGTCGAGGCAGACTTGTGGCCAAGCTGGGTCTGAACGGTCTTGACGTCCAGGCCCTCGGCAACGAGAAGGCTAGCGACGGTGTGCCGAAGCTCATGGACCGTTAGGCCCTGATAACCCTTTCCCCGCGTGAAGGTTCTCCCACCATAGGTTTTGGTGACGACGTCCTTCGTATATTCGCCCCACCCGTTGTCGACGCAGAAGTTGCGGAAGAACTTGTCAAAACCGTCGGGGTCAATCCTCTGCCCGTATTTTCCGTTAACGACCGGCATGAGGCTGTCCAGAGCCAAAGGCTCCATGGAATGCTTCAGGCGAAGGCCGTTGATATGCTCCAGGTTGAGGCGTTGGCTGTTTTTCCAGACAGCAAGAATTCGTGCCAGGGTATCGTCCATGCAGACGCGTCGGCCCGCTGAGCTCATTTTGGGATTACGAAGGACTTTGTCCTTTGCGTACTGGTTATAAAACGTAATGGTATTGCTGGCGAAATCAATATCACCCCAGCTTAGCCCCAGCATCTCTCCGCGACGGCAGCCCGTTCCGAGGATGATGAGGATCCCGACGTATTTTGCGTCCCCCTCTGTCTCAATTTTGCGTAGGATGGCCTTTCTGAACCGTCGGGCCTCAGAGAGGGTGAGGCTATTTCTTTTGTTCTCCTGAGGCGGTTTTGGAAAATCGACCATATCGGCGGGATTGCTGGGGATTTCCCCATCTCGGTATGCCTGTTTAAGCACCTGTCTTAGTTTGACATGGACCTTGTAGAGGCCGTTTTCTGAAAGGGGCCTTTCGTCTCCGCACCCTTCCGTCCATACTGCACGCCTTGCACGTTCTGCCGAATATGCATTGCGGATCCTCGAAGGAGTTAGGGATGTGAGTGCTACGCCACGGAATAGCCTTTCGATCTTTTTGATTTCCAAGGCCTCCCGGTCGTAGGCGAGGGGTGAGTTCAACTTATGTTGGGCGTGGAACTTGCTCGAATAGCTTGCGACTGTATTTTTCGACCCAGCTGCCTGCCCGCTTTCGTATTCGACCCGGTAACGGGCAAGTTCCTTTTTGGCATCCGATTTAAGCCCGTGTATGGTTCGCTTGGGTGCACGCTTATATTTTCCACTGGCATCCTTTTCCGGAAGGTTAAAGGTGATGAGCCAGGTGTTGGGTTTGCGACCCTTTTCGATGGCCATAGGGCGTCTCCTGCTGACGGGGTTGATACGATACTCCCTGCCCGTGCCTTTAAAGGCACGGGCAGGGAGTATCGTATCCCGAATTGTGAAAGAAATTCACCCACAAGTGAAATTCTGCGGGTGAATTGCGGGTGAAACTTTTTGTAAATCAAAATAAAGCACAAGCAAAAATAACTAGCTACCTGCTATTTTCTTTTCTATAATTAGAATTCATTTACTATGATTAACAATAATTACTCCGGGCTCATAACCCGGAGGTCGTAGGTTCAAATCCTGCCCCCGCGACCAAGAACTTGCAGCTCGTCGGCCTAACCGGCGAGCTTTTTTGTTATTTCGGGACCGTGTTTTCGGTCCAATTCTCGGCCTCTCAAACAAAATCTCGATCTGTAACATCTAGACCCGATTTGGGCGGCTAGGTGTTACAGATCGAGATATACCGGTGGGTTGGGTCGTGTTTGTCTAAATCTGTAACACGAGGGACGGATTTTGCCGAGTTGTTGTTATAGATTGAGATTTTATAGCGGGCGGGTCCCGTTTGTCTCGATCTGTAACAGGTAGGGGTCAAAAATGGGTCTAGATGTTACAGATCTAGATTGTTGAGGATGAGGTGAGAGGAATGTCTCGATCTGTAACAGTAAGACCCAGTTTTGCCGCGTAACTGTTACAGATCGAGACAAACTGACGGGCCGTCCCGTCCCATCCACCTGCTGCCACCTGATATTCGCCGATTTCCGTTGTGCCGCCGTGCCCCCATGCCATATCCTCTAGACAACTACGCGGCAACATCGCCGCCGCGCCTACAAGAGAGGAATGTTCATGACCACACCTGCATCCAAGCTGCTCCAGCCCATTACGGTTGGCCCCCTTGAGCTCAAGAACCGCATTATGTTCCCGCCGCTGACCACCGGCTACGAGGAGCGCGATGGCTCCATTGGCGAGCGCAGCCTGGCTTTTTACGAGCGCTTGGCCCGTGGCGGCGTGAGCTACATCGTCATCGGCGACGTTGCTCCCGTCATGACCGCAAGCCCCACGCCCAAGCTGGCGACCGACGCCCAAATCCCCACGTTTAAGGCCCTGGCCGATGCCGTCCACAAGCACGGCGCCAAGGTCGCGCTGCAGCTGTTCCACCCCGAGTACGACGTGCCCGGCGTCGGCCGCATGGTCATGGGATCCATGGCCGCCGCCAAGGCCGCGCAGGAGGCCAAGGCCGCCGGCGACGAGGAGACCTTTGCCGCCAAGATGGCCGAGTCCAACGAGATCCGCAACCAGGCCTACGCCAAGCTGCACCACGACATGCAGCACTTTGTGAACGAGGCGAGTGTGGAGCAGCTCACCCAGATCAAGGAGGCCATCGCTGCCTCGGCCGCCCGCGCGCAGCAGGCCGGGATCGACGCCATCGAGGTCCACGGCGACCGTCTGGTGGGTTCGCTGTGCTCGGCCATCCTCAACCAGCGCACCGACGAGTACGGTGGCTCGTTCGAGAACCGCGTCCGCTACGCGCTCGAGGTCGTCGCCGCCATTAAGGAAGCCGCGCCGCAGCTGATGGTGGAGTACAAGCTCCCCGTGATCATGGAGAACCCCGACGGTACGCCGCGCGGCAAGGGCGGCCTGCAGCCCGACGAGGCCTGCGAGTTCGCCAAGCTGCTCGAGGGTGCGGGCATCGACATGATCCAGGTTGCACAGGCCAACCACACTGGCAACATGGGCGATACCATTCCGCCCATGGGCGCCATGCCCTACAACTGGACGCTGCCGGTGGCCGAGCGCGTCAAGGCCCTGGTCTCCGTGCCGGTGGCAACCGTCGGCCGTGTTGTCTCGGTCGAGGCCGGCGAGAAGATTCTGGAAGACGGCGCCGCCGACATTATCGCCTACGGCCGCTCGCTCATGTGCGACCCCGACATTGCACTGAAGGCCGCCACGGGTGAGCCCATCCGCGAGTGCCTCAACTGCAACAAGGGTTGCGTCGATGCGATTCAAAACCGCAAGTACATTTCGTGCGTGCTCAATGCCGAGAACGGCGACGAGGCGACCATCGCCATCAAGCCGGGCGAGGGCGACAAGAAGATCGCCGTGGTGGGCGGCGGCATCGCCGGCCTGGAGGCCGCGCGCGTGGCGGCCAAGCGCGGCTACGACGTGACCGTCTACGAGGCGAGCGATCACTTGGGCGGTCAGATTGTGCTGGCGGCCGCGCCTCCGCGCAAGGACGAGATCATGCGCTCGGTCGAGTACTACGAGAAGATTCTGCCCGGCCTGGGTGTGAAGGTTGAGCTCAACCATGCCGCTACGGCAGAGGACCTCAACGCAGCCGACGCCGCGATTGTGGCCGTGGGCGCGCACGACGTGATCATCCCCGTTCCGGGTGCCGATTCGGACAAGGTCGTCTCGAGCTGGGACGTGCTGGCCGGCAAGGTGGAGCTCAGCGGCCGCGTCGCCGTCATTGGCGGTGGCCTGGTGGGCACCGAGACTGCCGAGTACCTGCTGCAGCACGGCTGCGAGGTGGCGATCGTGGAGATGCTCGACAAGATTGCCGCGGGCGAGTCCGAGACCATTCTGCCGCTGATTATGAGCGACTTTGCAGAGCACAACGTGGAGCAGCATGTTAAGACCCGCCTGACCGCCATTACCGACGAGGGCGTGGAGGCCATTCGCACCACCGAGGACGGCGCCGAGGAGCCGGTGAAGATCGCCTGCGATTACGTGGTGATGGCCGTGGGCTCTAAGGCCAATGCGTTTGACCTGGATGGCGTGACGGTGCCCGTGACCTGCGTGGGCGACTGCTCGGGCGAGCGCACCGCCGACATTGCGAGCGCCATTCGCACGGCATATCACGCGGCCAACGAGCTGTAGTTGAACATCGCGGCCAGGCGGGGCGGTAGCACGGATCCGTCTCGCCCGGCTGTGTCCCGTCGGGTGTCAACCGGTGCGGGGCCTGCAAGCGCAGCAGGTCCCGCCCTTTTTGTTTTGCTCCGGTGGATGGCAATGCGCGGTAATCATGAGGAGTGAGGACGTCTACTGCCTCGCAGATCACTCAAAATTATTGGGGGAGGGGTTAATAACTATATCCTCTACACCAAAGGACATAAAAGAGATGTCAATTTTGTTGACAAGCGAATGACGATTAGCTGCGAGTCAGCTACCAGCGTAAATAATCGATAAAGAAATGTCGTAATTTGGTGCCAAATGCCCAGATAACGCCGCGTCTATTTTAATTAACTGCTTTGAGCAAACAGTAAAATGCTACTATCTAACTTGTACGTAAGAAAGCAGATTAACGGTTAAGGCTAAGAAGTGGCAGGTATGTCGGAAGCAACTAGGACTCGCACGCATGCGCCCGAGGTTAGACAGCGCGCCGTCGAGATCCTCCAAGAGGGGGTCGGTCATCGCGCCCTCGCCGCGGAGCTTGGCATTCCCCAGGCCACGGCTCGTCAGTGGGCCCGCGCGTATGCCGTGGGCGGTGCCGACGCCGTTCTCAATGCCGGTTCGCATCATCACACCTATTCGTACGACGTAAAGCTCACTGTGGTTAAGGACCGTCTGGAAAACGGCTTGACGGTTCGCGAGGCCATGATCAAGCACAAGATTCCCAGCGAGTCTTCGGTCAAGGCTTGGTGCCGTCAGTACCGCGAGAGCGGTGAGTCCGCACTGGTCGATAAGCCGCGCGGTCGCAAGCCGCGCGTTAAAAAGGCGGAATAGCAAACGGGATGGTGCGCCCACAGGGGCGCATTTTTCTTGCCGCGCCAACTTTTTGGACCGGCGCGAGCCTGTCGGGACATCCTCCAAAGTGGCCAATAAACTGCGCGCAGTGGCCCGCGCGCCTGTCGCTGCGATAGGGGGAGCGTCGCCTCTCTGCTCCAAAGCGGACGTGCCCTTGCCCCGTACGCCTAAAACTCCCCAGTTGACCGAAAACCCGCCGCCGCTACTCCTCAATTGAGCTATAACGTTAAACAATTGCAGCGTTTTTGCATGGGGGAGTGATGGTATGACGCTACTGTATTTCCTTACCCTGTTTCCGCTGGTACCGGCGCTGGGCATGCTGCTCGCGCGCGGTGACCGCGCCCGCGATGCGGTGGGGCTTGTAGGCTCCGGCATTATTATGGCGGTGACAGTTGTAGTCGCCGTCTTGTTTTTTGGCACGGGTCCGCAGAGCTTTGAGGTTGCCCCCGGCACCTCGCATGTGCTCTCGATCATCAGCTCCGCCATCGATGTCATCCTGTGCGCCGTCATCCTGTACAACGCGTATAAATATAGGAACGCGCTCACCACGGTGCTCGGCATAGTCCAGCTGGTGGGCTCGCTCGCCTTTGCAGCCATGACGCTGCCCGCGGCCGAAGCCGTCACGGCGACGCCGCTCTACCTGGACTACATGAGCGTGATCATGGTCCTCGCCGTCGGTATCGTCGGCAGCCTGATCTGCGTGTATGCCCTGGGTTACATGAAGGACTTCCAGGCCCATGACGAGCACGAGGCCGCGCTGCGCGGGCAGACCGCGCCCGACCGTCGCCCGCAGTTCCTGGCGCTTATGTTCCTGTTCCTCTCGGCCATGTTCGTCATCGTGACGAGCGATAACCTTGAGTGGCTGTTCTGCGGCTGGGAAATCACCACCGTGTGCTCGTTCCTCATGATTGGCTACACGCGCACGCCCGAGGCCATCAAGAACGCCTTCACCCAGATCATCCTCAACATGCTGGGCGGCATCGCGTTTTTGGTCGGACTCATGTACCTGCACGTTAACGGCATGCCGCTGACCATCTCGGGCATGATCGAGCTTTCCGGCGCCGGCACCGCGCAGTCCGCGCTGCTGGTGATGCCGGTCATCTTGCTATCGCTCGCCGCCCTTACCAAGGCCGCACAGATGCCGTTCCACACTTGGCTGCTTGGCGCCATGGTTGCCCCCACGCCCACGAGCGCCCTGCTGCACTCGTCAACCATGGTCAAAGCCGGCGTGTTCCTGATGGTCAAGCTGAGCCCGCTCTATGCCATCTATCCCGTGACCGGCTTTATGGTCACGAGTGTGGGTGCCATCACGTTTTTGCTCGCGGCCCTCATGGCCATCTCGCAGAGCAACGCCAAACGCGTGCTCGCGTACTCCACTATTTCCAACTTGGGCCTCATAAGTGCCTGCCTGGGCGTCGGCGCGCCCGAGGCCGTGTGGGCAGCCATCTTCCTGATCCTGTTCCACACGGTGGCCAAGTCGCTGCTGTTCCTGTGCGTGGGCACCGCCGAGCATCATATCGGCAGCCGCGATATCGAGGACATGGACGGTATGTTCAGCCGCATGCCGCACCTGACGCGCCTGATGATGCTGGGCATCATGGGCATGTTTGTGGCGCCGTTTGGCATGCTCGTGTCCAAGTGGGGCGCCCTGGTGGCGTTTGCGCAGACCGGCAACGTGCTCATGATCATGGTGCTGGCCTTTGGCTCGGCCGCGACGTTTTACTTCTGGGGCAAGTGGCTTGCCAAGCTTTCGGGCGTCGACCCCACGGCTCAAAACGTTGAGGTCAATGTCCATAAGACCGAATGGATGGCGCTCAACACCATCGCCGCGCTGCTGATTCTGTGCTGCGTGGCGTTCCCGGTTATCTCGAGCGGTCTGGTGTCGCCTTACTTGGCCATGGTGTTTGGCCGCGTGCCGTACGTTATTGGCAAGGACGCCATGTATCTGATGGTGGTTATCGTGGCGTTTATCGCCGTGGTGCTGCTGACTTCATTCCGCGTGAGCAACAAGCCGCACGTAAACGTATATCTTTCGGGTGTGGGAACCGACAAATATCGCCATTTCCGCGGCTCGATGGGACACGAGGTGAAGGCCGAAAAGCGCAATTGGTACTCGGAGGACGCCCTTGGCGAGAAGCGTATTGGCCCCGCGGGTAGCGTCGTGTGCTGCAGCATTATCTTGTTTGCGCTGCTGTGTTGCGCGTGGATTGGGCCCGAGAGGCTTGCCATGAGCGCGCCATCGGTGCTGCGCGGCAAGTATTTCGAAGGTTCGGGCGTCGTGGGCATCTTTATTGGTACCGTGGTGTTTGCCCTGCTGGCGCCTTTGGCTGGTGGCCTGATCGACGGCGTTGACCGCAAGCTTTCGGCCCGCATGCAGGGCCGTGTGGGTCCGCGCCTGCTGCAGCCCTTCTACGACGTTGCCAAGCTGCTGCGCAAGGCTCCCGCCAGCGTAAACACCATGGACGATACCTACATGGCGTGCGCGCTCATCTTTACCGTCGTGGGCGGCGGCATCTTTGTGTCGGGCTCCAACACGCTGCTGTGCGCCTTTATGGTTACGCTAGCCGCGATCTTTGTGGTGTTGGCGTCCGCCTCGACGCAAAGCCCGTTTGCCCAGGTTGGCGCCGATCGTGAGTTGCTGCAGGTTATGAGTTACGAGCCCGCCGTTCTGCTGATGAGCGTGGGCCTGTACCTTGCCACCGACAGCTTTGATTCCATCGCCGCGACGGGGCAGTCGGCCCCCATCATCGTGTACAGCGCGCCCATTTTCCTGGCGCTACTCGCGGTGCTTACCATCAAGCTGCGCAAGTCGCCGTTTGACCTTTCGTACTCGCATCACGCGCATCAGGAGATTGTCCAGGGCGTCGCCACCGAGATGAGCGGCGGCACGCTGGCCAAGATGACCCTTATGCACTGGTGCGAGACCGTGCTGTTTTTGATGTGGGTGGGCATGTTCTTTGTTTGGGACAACCCCGTGAGCTGGGTGGTTGCCCTGGTCGTGATGGCCGCGACGTATTTTGTCGAGGTCCTGATCGACAACACCTTCGCACGTAGCACCTGGCGCAGCTGCTTTAGGCTCGGATGGGGCGTGGCGCTGGTGTTTGGCCTGCTCAACCTTATGCCCATCCTCGTCGACGTATTTATTTAGGAGGCGGCATCCATGGATCATAAAATGTCGCGCTCGCCGTGGGTTATTCATTACGACGGCTCGAGCTGCAACGGATGCGATATCGAGGTGCTGGCCTCGCTCACGCCACTGTTTGATGCGGAGCGCTTTGGCGTGGTCAACACCGGCAACCCCAAGCATGCGGACATCTTTTTGGTGACGGGGTCGGTCAATGCCCAGAACCTGCCCGTCGTGCGCCAGATTTACAACCAGATGCTCGAGCCCAAGTGCGTGGTGGCGTGCGGCGTCTGCGCGTGTTCGGGCGGCGTGTTCCGCGATGCCTACAACGTGATCGGCGGCGTGGACCGCGCGATTCCCGTGGACGTGTACGCGCCCGGGTGCGCCATTCGCCCCGAGACGGTGATCGATGCCATCGTGGAGGCGTGTGGCATCCTGGACCAGAAGGAGGCCGTGATGCGCGCCGGCGGCGACCCGCTTACCGTGGGCGGTGCCGCTACTTGGGACGGTGGCGTTGAGCTGGGCGAGGACGGGTTTGTGGCCGCGGCTGAGGCCGGCGACGCGCCCGCCGCTGGCGACGCACCTGCTGGGACGCCCGCCGCGCCCGTCGCTGCAAAGGAGGCCGAGTAATGCAAAAGGCTATCTATACCACCGTTGGGCTCGACGAGCTTCTGTCGCATGTCCAGGCGCTCAAGGGCGCCGGTGCCCGCTTTGTGCAGATGCACGCCGAGCGCTGTGTGGACGACGGATCGTATCGCCTGGTCTATACGTTTATCAACGTTCGTGCTGCTCAGGAGCATATTGCGCAGGACGGCAGCTATGCGATCGAGAACCTGGTGGTTGAGGGAATTGATCGGTACCAGGAGATTCCGTCCATCAGCTCGTACTATCCGGCGGTATTCCCGTTTGAAAACGAAGCGCACGACCTATTCGGTCTTGCCATCACCGACATGCAGGTCGACTTTAAGGGCTTTTTCTACCAGGTTTCGACTGCCGAGCCCATGAGCGTTATCACGCCCGAGGTGAAGGCCGCGCGCGAGAAAGCCATGAAGGTCCGTGCCGCTGCCGAGGCCAAGGCGCGCAAGGCCGCGGCCGAGAAGGCCGCCGCGGCTGCGGCCGCTGCGGGGGAGGGTGCCGCAGGCGCTGGCGATGCCGCGGGCGCTGCCGTCGCCCAGTCCGCTGCGGCTACCGGCTCCGATGCTCAGCACGATGAAGCTGCTGCCAAGGCCGCACTTAAGGCTGCCGAGCTGGAGGCAAAGCTCGCCGCCATGGATCCCGAGAAAGCGGCCAAGGTCCGCGCGGCGCTTGCCGCCAAGGTCGCCCGCGACAAGCAGAAAAAGGAGGTGTAAGGTCCATGGCGCATCGCTCCGTTATTCCGTTTGGCCCGCAACACCCGGTGCTGCCCGAGCCGCTTCATCTGGACCTAGTGATCGAGGACGACCGCGTTCTCGAGGCAATTCCGCAGATCGGCTTTGTGCACCGCGGACTCGAGAAGCTCACCGAAAAGCGCGACATGCATCAGTTTGGCTACATCGCCGAGCGCATCTGCGGTATCTGCGCCGTGGGCCACAGCTGCGGCTATGCCAGCGCCTGCGAGCGCATGCTCGACATCGAGGTGCCCGGCCGCGTGCAGTATATCCGCACCATTTTGCACGAGCTTTCGCGCATCCACTCGCACCTGCTGTGGCTGGGCCTGCTCGCCGATGCCTTTGGCTTCGAGGCGCTGTTCTATCGGTCGTGGACCCTGCGCGAGCAGATTCTCAAGATCTTCGAGAGCACGTGCGGTGGCCGCGTGATCCTTTCGATTAACGAGATCGGCGGCCTTAAGCACGACATTGAGGACTCCGAGCTGGCGGGCATTGTCCAGACGCTCGATGCCATGCGTCCCGACTACGGGGCCCTGGTGCATACGTTTTTGGACGACAATAGCTGCGGCGAGCGCCTGCATGGCGTGGGTGCGATCAGCAAGAAGGACGCGCTGGAGCTTTCGATGGTCGGCCCGTTCGGTCGCGCCTCGGGCGTGGATTACGACGTGCGCATGTTTGGCGACGGCGCCTATGCGGATCTGGCCGCATTTGAGCCCATCGTGGCGACCGACGGCGACTGCTATGCCCGCTGCCAGGTGCGTTGCGCCGAGGTTACGCAGGCCATGGACATCATTAAGGAGCTTGTGGGCAAGATCCCGCACGACGGCATCGGCGGGCGCACCAAGCTTACGCCGGCCGACGGCGCGCGCGGCGAAGTTGTGATTGAACAGCCGCGCGGCGAGGCGTACTACTATGTGCGCAGCAACGGCACCAAGAACCTGGACCGTTTTCGCGTGCGCACGCCGACGTCGCAGAACCTGGCGGGTCTGACGCATGCGCTGCAGGGCGTGCTCCTTGCCAACGTGCCTATGATTATCCTGACCATCGACCCCTGCATTAGCTGCACGGAAAGGTAGGCGCGGCATGAGTTTGCTGACATTTGTCAAGACGGCCTTGGGTTCTATGGTCAAGCAGCCGGTCACGGTGTGCTATCCGCAGGAGAAACTGACGGCGCCCGAGCGCCTGCGCGGGCATATCGTCAATGACATGGACGTGTGCATCTGCTGCGGCATGTGCGCGCGGCGTTGCCCGGCGGGCGCGCTCGCGGTCGATCGCAAGGGCGGAACGTGGTCGATCGACCCGTATGCCTGCGTGGTATGCGGCGAGTGCATCGAGAGCTGCCCCAAACACTGTCTGAGCATGGACACCGCCCGTACTCCGGTTGCGGCAGACAAGACTCCCACGGTAGAAACTAAACCGGAGTAGCGCTGGAGTAGAACTGGAATAGGGGCCGGTGGGGCAAAAATGCCCCACCGGCCCCGCGCGTGAACGCGCGGCTGAACCGCCGAGAACAAAACTATGCCGGATTACGGGGCTGGATAGCGAACCTCCGACCATACAGAAAATCGCAAAAACAAAACCGCAGGTAGATAGCCTGCCGTTTTTGAAAAAATGAAGGTATGGATGAGGGCTCCGGCTTTTGCCCCGTAATCCGGCATAGTTTTGAAATGGCACCATGTCAGTACCAGCCCCTGATCCCTCGGGGACGGAGGAAAACGGATCATTTTGGCCTTGCGATGGCTGCCGCGTGACCCGTCTGCCACGAAAAGGGCCCATCTACTACGTTTAAGCCGCTACCCTCAACCATGGCGAAAAACGCAAAAACAAAACTGCAGGTAGAACGCCTGCGGTTTTTCATGAAAAGCGGGTATGGTCGGGGGTATCGGGTCAAACGTAGTAGATGGGCCCATTTCGTGGCGGGCGCCGTCTGCCGATCTCCGCGGGCGGAAGAAAACGGATCATTTTGGTCCCGTGAGGCTTGCGGAGGCACTCGTGCAGGGCCGCCCGAACAAAACTATGTCGGTTTACTACGATGAATTCGATATTCCCGACCATGACTGCATTTTTCTAAATATTGCAAACGTTCTACCTGCGGTTTTGCAAGCGCGCAATTTGTCGTGGTCGAAGGTGGGCGATTCATCGTAGTAATCCGGCATAGTTTTGAAATGACATCAAATCGATAACAGCCATTTTGCTCTGCCCGAGCGGTTGACCGTTGGGTAATTACCCTCGCAGGTAGGCGATGGCGATTTGGGTGCGGTTGCGCAGGCCCATTTTGGCAAGGATTGAGCTGATGTGGTTGCGCACGGTGCCTTCGCCCATGTATGCCGTGGCGGCGATCTCCTTGTTGTCGAGGCCACGGGCGATGAGCTCGGCGACTTCGAACTCGCGGTCGGTCAGGCCGGCAAAGGCCGCGGGCCGGCGGGGCGTGCTCGCCTCGACGTCCGTTCCGCCAAAATCGATGTCCTCGATCGCCTTGCCCTCGAGCACGCGTTTGCCGTCCATGACCTGCGCCAACGCTGGCGGAATGGTAGCGACATCGGTTTTGATCAGGTAGCCGCGGGCGCCCAGTTTGAGCGCCGACACAATGTACTCGTCATCCGAGAATGTCGTCAGAAACACCACGCGCGCTGCAGGGTCGCGCTCAAGAATCTCGTGCGCGGCCGAAAGTCCGTCGCGCCCCGGCATCTGAATGTCGAGCAGCGCGATATCGGGCGTGTGCTCAGCGTAGAGCGCGACCGCGTCGTCGCCATTGGCGCCGGTGCCCACTACCTCGATTTGCGGCTGGGCGCCCAGGATAATCTTGAGCGAATCGACCACCAAGCGGTCGTCGTCGACAACGATGAGCCTCATCGGTCCTCATCTCCTTGCTGTTTGGGAACGGTGGCAAACACGCGCCAGCCGCCGGCGCCGACACGCGGGCCGGCGGTGAAAGTGCCGCCAAGCGCCTCGATGCGCTGGCGCATGGAGGCGAGCCCCATCCCCACCGCGGCGCCACGGCTGCTCGCCTGGGTTGCGCCTGTTCCGTCGTCGGTAACAATGAGCTGGTAAAACGACGGATGCTCCATGCACCGCACGGTAATGGTTTTGGCATGGGCGTGGCGCATGGCGTTGGAAAGCGCCTCGCGCAGCACCGCCGCAAAGCAGTTGGCGACGTTGGCGGGCGCATGCTCGGCCAAAACTTCAAGCTCAATCTGTGGGCCGCTGTCCGAGCGTACGCCTTCAACGATGCGCTCGAGCTGCACGGAGAGGTTGGTCGCATTGTCGTTGAGCGCGTGGACGCTGGCGCGCACGAGCTGGAGCGCCTCGTCAACCGTGCGTTTGACATCGGCGAAATCGGCGGCGACGCCGGGCTCGTCGGCGTGGACCACGCGCAAGGCTTCGGTTTGGAGCGAAGCGCGCGTGAGCTGGTGGCCCACGTTATCGTGGATCTCGCGCGCGATGCGGGTACGTTCGGCGAGCGTTGCGAGCTCGACTTCGTAGTCCTGGCGGTCGGCGAGGTCGCGGTTGCGTGCCTCGAGTGCCAGGGCGCGTTCTTGCAGCTTGTCGCGGGTGCGACGCATGCGTTTCTGTTCGCGCTCCAGCTGCGCGGTGCGCAGCGACAGCAACGTGGCAGCGATCGAAAGGATGGCGGTTAGCAACAGCGTTCGGGTGGTGAGCACGCCGCCACGAAGGTCCGCGACAAGCGCGCAGACAAACACGGCGCCAATCGCCAGCGCGGGCCAGATGCGTTCACGGCGCACGCGTCGCGCGATGTCATAGAAGGCAAGGGGTGCGAACGGCATAAATGGCGGCACGAAGACGGCAGCGATGATGTAAGCGTAGCTCGCGGCCTCGCTCGCGCGATGGGCGTGCTCTTCTCGTGCGACTTCCGATGCCGAGGTGGCTATAACGCCAAGGCAAAACGCCGCGACCAGGCGAGCGTCCACAGCAAGGCCCATGGCGGCCGCAATGCAGCACGCCAGCACGATCGATTTGTCGAAAAGCCTGTTCATACGGGTATTGTACGCGATGCTGCGCGCGGGGGAGGCGCCGCCTACGCAACCGTGACATTCCTCCCGCGCGGCAAAGCGGGGCGCCGGCGGGCAACGCGACCAAGCCCCGCATTCGTGACAAAGCTCACTGGCGCGCGCCGGCGGCTCCTGCGATGATGCAATCGTACCGGGCCGCAATCAACGGAAGGGTCGCCTCATGACAGACATCGTCCACGTCGAAAACCTCGTCAAGCGCTACGACGATCTTATCGCGCTCGACCACTTTAACCTGAGCATCGCCCCCGGCGAGATCTTTGGTCTGCTGGGCCCCAACGGCTCGGGCAAGACCACGTCCATCAACTGCATCCTGCAGCTGCTCGCTTACGACAAGGGCACCATCGAGCTGTTCGGCGAGCCCATGACGCCCACGCGTTACGACCTCAAACGTCGCATCGGCGTGGTGCCGCAGCAGGTGGCGGTGTTCAACGAGCTCACCGTGCGCGAGAACATCGACTATTTCTGTAGTCTCTACGTCAGCGACCGCAAGCGCCGCCGTGCGCTGGTGGACGAGGCGATCGACTTTGTTGGGCTGGGTGACTTTACCAAGTTCCGCCCCGGCAAGCTCTCGGGCGGCCTGGCACGCCGCCTCAACATTGCCTGCGGTATCGCACACAAGCCCGAGCTCATCTTTTTTGACGAGCCCACGGTGGCGGTCGACCCGCAGAGCCGCAACGCCATCCTGGAGGGCATCTGCCGCCTGCGCGACGAAGGCGCCACGGTGGTGTATACCAGCCATTACATGGAGGAAGTCGAGCAGATTTGCAGCCGCATCATGATCATGGACGGCGGGCGCGTGCTGGCGCAGGGCACCAACGACGAGCTCAAGCGCATGATCCAGATGGGCGAGCGCGTGACCGTCGAGGTCGGCGCCGTCGAGACCGCTACGGTCGAGCGCCTGCGCGCCCTCGAGCACGTGCTTTCGGTCGAGCTGTCCGGCGGTGAGCTCGTCTGCACCTGCGAAGCGAGTCCGCACAATCTGGTCGACATCCTCGACACGCTGCGCGCCGCCGACGTGGCGCTCGGCCGCGTGTGGAGTGAGCCGCCGACCCTCAACGACGTGTTCCTCGAGATCACCGGCCGCGAGCTGCGCGACTAGGGGGCAGCCATGTTCAACACCATCATCACTACGGTCAAGACGCTGCTGCGCCGGCCGAGCACGTGGGTCTGGGGTGCTCTCTTTCCCATTGCGCTTTCCACGATGTTCATGTTTATGTTTGCGAACCTCAGCTCCGACGGCACGGTCGATCCGGTGCCGGTTGCCGTCGTGGCGGACGAGGCCTGGGACGCTTCGACCTTTAAGAGCGTGGCGACGTCGCTCGACGAGGAGGGCGACGACCAACTGCTCGAGATCCATGAGTGCGACGACGCAGCCGATGCGAACCGTGCGCTTAAGGCCGGCGAGGTCGCGGGCATCTATACGGTCGACGACGCGGGCACGCCCAAGCTCACGCTGCTATCGAGCTACGACAGCTCGCGTGCCTCATCGGTGCTCACCGACCGTAGCATTTTGGAGACGGTGGCAAGCTCGTATACGCAAAATGCCGAGCTCATGTCCCAGATTGCCCAGAACAACCCGGCGGCACTCGCCGACCCGGAGGTGGTTGCGCGCGCCCTGTCGCTCAAGGGCGGAACCCGCCGTGTGAGCCTGACACGCATCACGCCCGATGGCACGGTCATCTACTATTACGCGCTCTTTGGCCTGGTCGCGATGATGTCTGCCGAGTTTGCCGCCTTGAGCGTCGTCGATCTGCAGCCCAATCTGTCGGGCCTTGGCGCGCGTCGCTGCGTGGGCGGCCTTTCCAAAACGGCGTCGCTGGCTGGTATCTTTGTGGGCTCGTGGCTGGTCTCCTTTGCCTCGATGACGATCGCGATCGGCTACGTGCGCCTGGTCGTGGGCGTCGACTTTGGCGGGCGCGAGGGACTGTGTTTGGTGGGCGGCGCCGCTTCCGCGCTTGCCGCCACGGGCTTGGGACTCTTTGTGGGCACGCTTCCCGTTAAGGGCGGCAAGGCGTCCAAGTCCGGCATCCTCACGGGCTTTGCCACCACGTGCGCCCTGTTCGCCGGCCTCTACGGCGAGCCGGCGATGGCGCTTGCCGACGACGTCGCCCGCGCCTGCCCGGCCGAGTGCTGGCTCAACCCCGTCAAGCTCATCTGCGACATGTTCAACCGCCTGTATTTCTTTGAGGACCTGGGCCCCTTTGCCGTTCGCACCGGCGCGCTGGTCCTTATGGCGCTGCTGTTCGTTGCCGCCGCCACGCTGATCTTTGGAAGGAGCCGCTATGAGCACCTTTAAGACCGCGCTTCGCATGGCGCTGGCGCACCCGTTCTACCTGCTCATCTATACGGTGTTCATCTCGCTCATGGGCGTATTCATCGCGGCCTCGGTGAGCTGGAATTCGTCGCAGCTCACCGAGTACAAGCCCTACGACGCCAACGTGATCGTGGTCGACCGCGACGACGGCGATCTTTCGCGTGCGCTTACCAAGCATCTGGGGTCGCGCTTTGACCTGGTCACGGGTGTTGGCGACGATACGTACGATCTTGCGGACGCGCTCTCCAAGAGTAATAGCGCCAAGGGCAGCGCCGACTGCGTGTTCTTTATCCCGGAGGGGTTTGAGGACGATCTTGTTGCAGCCGCCCGCGTGGGGGAGTCCCTGCCCAAGCTCGATGTGACCTACGGTGTTAGCACCATGGCGGCGGCGCTTTCGTCTGCCGAGGCCTCGCGCTGGATCTCGCTCGCGGGCGCTGCGGCCGCACTTGAGCCCGCTGCCTCCAACGGTGACGTCGCAAGGGCCGCCGAGCACGCGGCCGCAAAGCGCGCGGAGGTCCAGATCGAGCAGGTCAAGGTCGACTCGACTGCCGCCGCCACGCTCGAGTCGTACTTCAACTTTGGCGCGTACGCGATCATCTCGTCGGTCATCGTGTCGGTGGGATTGGTGTTCTCGGGCATGAACGAGTCCGAGCGCGTGCGCCGCATGGATGCCGGCCCGGTCTCCGAGCGCCAGCGTTCGCTCGCCGTGTTTGCGGCCGCCGCCGTGCTCACCGTCTGTATCTGGTTTGTGTCGAGCATGATGGGCGTCGTGGGCTTTGCCGGCGCGGTTGCCGAGGTCGGCGTGGGCCGTGTGTGCCTGGCGCTGGCAGCGACGTTTGCCTTGGCGTGCACGCCGCTGGCCGTTGGCTTTACGCTTTCGAGTCTGGGCGCGCGCGAGGAGCTGCTCAACGGTGTGGGCAACCTGCTCGGCATGCTCATGACGTTTTTGGGCGGCGCCTGGATGCCGCTGTCGCTGATGGGTTCGGCCGTGCAGACGGTGGCGCACTTTGTGCCGACGTTTTGGGTGAACGACGCGATCGGCAAGGCACTCGCTTCGGACCTGACGTCTGCCGTGTTGGGCGACATCGCCTGCGACCTGGGCGTCGCCGTGCTCTTCGCCGCCGCCATCGCCGCCGTAGGCCTAGCCCTCGCCCACAACAAATCCCGCGTCTAACCGCCTAGTCATTGGGTACTCATTGGGGACAGACTTAAACGACCAAGAGTGGTCATTGGGGACAGTCTTTGCCGAACCGCCGGCTTGCCGGCCGGGTTGCCAAGGACTGTCCCCAACTGCCGGCAGGAAAGGAACGTCCCTAACTGTCGGGTGGCGAAAGAGCGTCCCCAGCGGCTAGCCATTTAAGTACGTCCCCAATGACTAGTCTGAAATAAAATCCAGGCCTCGCCCAAAAATAGTTCGCCAAGGTTTACTATTACGCTCATAAAGTAGTACGAGGCTAACAATGGGGGATACCATGGCAACGCAGGAAGCCTATGTCCAGGTCAAAGGGCTCAAAAAACACTACGGCGACGGCGATGCACGCCTGACGGTGCTCGACGGTATCGATACGTCCATCAACCGCGGCGAGATCTGCGTCATGCTGGGGCCCTCGGGCTCGGGCAAATCGACGTTTCTCAACCTGATCGGTGGCCTGGAAGATGCCGACGGCGGCTCTATCATGGTAGACGGCTGCGACCTCACGGTGCTCAAGCCGGCTGATTTGGGCGAGTACCGACGCCGCGAGCTGGGTTTTGTCTTTCAGTTCTACAACCTGGTGCCCGACCTTACCATCAAGGAAAACATCGAGGTCACGGCGCACCTATCCAAAAGCCCGCTCGACGTCGACGATCTGCTGCGTTCGCTGGGCCTCTACGAGCACCGCAACAAGTTCCCGCGTCAGGTTTCGGGTGGCCAGCAGCAGCGCTGCGCCATCGGCCGTGCGCTCGTCAAAAATCCGGGCCTGCTGCTGTGCGACGAGCCCACGGGCGCACTCGACTACAAGACGTCCAAAGAAATTCTGCAGCTCATGGAGGACGTCAACCGCACCTACGGCTGCACCATCATTATCGTCACCCACAACGCCGCCATCGCGCGCATGGCCAACCGCGTGCTGCGCCTGCGCGACGGCCGCATTGTCGAGGACGAGCTCAACGCCGAGCCCGTCCCGGCCGCCAAGCTCGATTGGTAGGCGACGCAATGACACCTCTCGCAAAACGACTCCCGCGCGAGCTGCGCCGCAATATCGGCAAGTACCTGGGCATCTTTTTGCTTATGTGCGGAAGCATCGCCCTCACGTCGGGCTTTTTGCTCGCGGCGCATTCCATCGGCTGCCTCATTGACGACATGCGCGATGCGTACACGATCGAGGACGGCCGCGTGACTACCTCCTTCGAGGCCACCAAAGATCAGCTCAAGGCTGCCGAAGACGCGGCTGAGGACGTCGGCGGCGTTACGTTCTACAAGAACTTCTCTATCGACGCCATCATCAAAAAGGCGGCTGGCGACGACGGCACCAAGCGCACCCTGCGCACCTACGCGCATCGCACCAAGGTTGACATTGCGTCCTACTGCGAAGGCAGGCAGCCCAAGACGGACGATGAGGTGGCAATCGACCGTGTCTTCGCCACCAACAACGACCTCGCCGTGGGCGATAAGGTCGAGCTTGAGGGCCGCACCTACACCATCTGCGGCATCATGACCCAGCCCGATAGCCAGGCGCTGTTCCTCGACAATTCGGACTTTACGGTGAACACCATCACGTACGGCGTGGCCGAGGTCACCGACGCCGGCTTTGCCGCGCTTGAGGACGCCGGCGGCGCGCCTGCCTACACCTACTCCTTTACCTTTACCGATCGCGATCTCCCCACCGCGGATCGCATCGATGCGGAGCAGGATATGGTCGAGGCGCTGACCGATGCCGATGCGCGCGTGGACGATCTGATCGATGCCGATTCCAATCAGGGCATTGGCTATGCGCGCGACGACGTGGACGGCGACTCCATGATGTGGATGACGTTGCTCGACATCATCATCGTGATCATGGCGTTTGTCTTTGTGGTGCTCACCGACGCCACCATCGAGGAGGAGAGCGCCATTATCGGCACGCTGCTCGCCAGCGGCTATCGCCGTCGCGAAATCGTGCTGCACTACCTAGCGCTTCCCGCCATCGTAGGCGTGGCCGCGGCGCTACTGGGCACCGCTCTCGGCGTTGCGTTCTTTACCGAGCCCATGCGCGGTCTCTACTACGGCTCGTACAGCCTGCCGCCCTTCCAGGTGTACTGGAGCTGGGAGATCTTTGTGAAGTGCGCCGTGGTTCCCGCCGCCGCGCTCATTCTCATCACGCTGGTGGGCCTGCTTCGCAAGATGGGCAAGACGCCGTTGCAGTTCCTTCGTCACGAGGCGAGCGGCAAATCGGGCACCAAGCGCGGCCTGCAGCTGCCGGAGCGCATGGGCTTTGTCTCGCGCTTCCGCCTGCGCGTCTTCCTGCGCAACCTGGGCAACTTCGCCACGCTCTTCGTGGGCATTGCGTTTGGGTCGCTGCTTTTGCTCTTTGGCCTGGCGATTTTGCCCACGATGACGCACTACGCGGACAACCTCGAGACGAGCCTGGTCGCCGAGCATCAGTACACACTCAAGGCGCCGCTGGAGCTCGAGGGCACTGCCGAGGAGCGCGAGCAGTGGTCGGCGCTCGAGCGCTTGCAGTCGATTGACGGCGCGCTGCTCTCCGCCGCCCAGGATGCCGATGACGAGCTTGACGACGCGGCCGATGCGGCGCAGACGGCAGCCGATGCCGCGACCGCATCTCCGTCTGCCGAGAGCCTGACTGCAGCGCAGGATGCGCTTGCTAAGGTCAAGGACAAGAAGGATGCGCTCTACGCACGCCTCGACGATCTTGCCGATGCCCTCGGCTGCGACCGCGATGAGGCCATCGACCTGATCGACAAGGCCTCTAAGATCGACACCGACAACGACGACATTCACCCGATCAACACGACCGACAACGGCGCGGGCGCAATCGCGCAGGCCGAGAAATATGCCGTTTACCAGCTGCAATACGACCGCGGCGATGGTAATGGCGAGGAGACGATTTCCGTCTACGGCATTTCATCTCATTCGCGCTATTGGAAAGACCTCAACGTCGGCGACGGGCGCGTCGTCTTTGGCGGCGGTCTGCTCGATAAGTTTGGCTGGAGCGAGGGCCAGAAGGTCGAGCTTCGCGACAAGTACGAGGCTCGGGATTATTCTCTTGAGTACGCGGGTAAGGACTGCATCTGGGGTTCAAAGTCGGACATGAATATCTATATGAGCATCGATGACTTTAACGAGCTGTTCGGCAACGACGCCGCCTACTTTAACGGCTATGTGAGCGACGAGAAGCTCGACCTCGATGCTCGTTACTTTGCCGGTGACACCACGCCCGACGACATGCGCGCCGTGGGTGACCAGTTTATCGGCATGATGAGCAAAATGATCGGCATGATGGTCGGGCTCGCGGTGTTTATCTTCCTGCTGTTTATGTACCTGCTGACCAAGGCGGTGATCGACCACAGCGCCCGTTCGATCAGCTACATGAAAGTCTTTGGCTATCGCGATAGCGAGATCTCGCATCTGTACATCCGCTCGATCACGCTGTGCGTGGCGGCGTCGCTCGTGCTGAGCCTGCCGGTCATTATTGGCTCGTTCACGGCCATCTTCCGCTCGATGCTGCTCGCCTACAACGGCAATATCGAGATCTACGTGCCCGCTTGGTCCATGGCTGCATGCATCGGCATCGGCTTTGCGACCTACCTGGTCGTGGCGCTGCTGCACACGCGCTCTATCAAGCGCGTCAGCCTGGCCGAAGCCCTCAAGGTGCAGGAGTAGTCATTGGGGACGTTCTTAAACGACTAGTCGTTGGGGACAGTCTTTGCCGGATCGCCGGCTCGCTGGCCGGGCGGCAAGCACTCATTTAAGTCTGTCCCCAATGAGTGCCTAGCGACTCGGCGTTGCGCTTGACTTCAACCCCACTTCAACGGGTACCATCCTCTATGTCTGTAACGCCATATAGACCGAGGGGATAGATCTATGACCGCAACCGCACCCGCAGCACCGGCAAAGGTGTACTTCACCAACCTGCGCACGCATGCTCGCGAGAGCCAGCTCGACAAACTCAAACGCCTCATTCGCCGCGCCGGCATTGAGCAGATCGACTTCGAGAACAAGTTCGTCGCTATCAAGATTCACTTTGGCGAGCTGGGTAACCTGAGCTTTCTGCGCCCAAACTACGCCCGCGCCGTCGCAGACGTCGTGAAGGAGCTGGGCGGCAAACCCTTCCTCACCGACTGCAACACGCTCTATGTGGGCAGCCGCAAAAACGCGCTCGAGCACATCGACACCGCCTACCAGAACGGCTTTACCCCGTATGCCACGGGTTGCCAGATCATCATCGCCGACGGCCTCAAGGGCACCGACGAGGCGCTCGTTCCGGTCGAGGGCGGCGAGTACGTGCGCGAGGCAAAGATCGGCCAGGCACTCATGGACGCCGACATCGTGATTAGCCTCACCCACTTTAAGGGCCATGAGCAGGCCGGCTTTGGCGGCGCCATGAAGAACCTGGGTATGGGCGGCGGTAGCCGTGCCGGCAAGATGGAGCAGCATGCCGCCGGCAAGCCGAACGTCGCGACCGAGCACTGCGTTGGCTGCCGTGCCTGCGAAAAGATCTGTGCGCACAACGCCATCTCGTTTGACGATACCCGCGAGCGCGAGCTTGCCAACGGCAACGCCCGCACGGTGCACGTGGCCGCCATCGACCACGATCGCTGCGTGGGCTGCGGACGCTGCATTGCGGCGTGCAACCAGGACTGCATCAAGCCCGACTATGATGCCGCGGCCGACGTACTCAACTACAAGATCGCTGAGTACACGAAGGCCATCGTCGACGGCCGCCCGAGCTTCCACATCTCGCTCGCCATGGACATCAGCCCCAACTGCGATTGCCACCCCGAAAACGACACGCCCATCGTCAACGACATCGGCATGTTCGCGAGCTTCGACCCGGTCGCCATCGACCAGGCCTGCGCCGACGCCGTCCTGGCGTCCGAGCCGCTGCCTAACACCGAGCTTACCGACAGCGCGGCCAAGATGGAGCATAATCACGAGCGTCTGGAGGGTGAGCAGGCCAAGGATCCTTTCTGCATCACGCATCCCGACACCGACTGGCGCGCGTGCATCGCACATGCCGAAAAGATTGGTCTGGGCACGAGCAAATACGAGCTCATTGAGGTCAAGTAACGCCTAGCCATTGGACATATCAAGCGCTTTTGTAGCGCAACGTTAGCAAAAGCCGCCCGCGAGCACAGCGCTCGCGGGCGGTTTTCCGGAAGTATGCGGCAAATTTCGAGACCGCCGAGCACACGACGTTTTTTGGCAACAAAACCCCTGATAAATTGTTGATAAAACTGCGGTCTGGTCGGCAGTTCCAGATTTTGCCGCATACTTTCGAAAATAGGGGTCAGATAAAGCCCCGGACGTTGCTTTTTGCCTAAAAATTCTTTCCGAGGAAGTCGTCGACCGTGTTCCAGTAGAGCTCGGGGTCAACTTGCGCACTCTTGGCGTGGGTGGCGCCATGAATGGTGAGCTTTTGCTTGACCTTGCTGGCGCACGCGTCGTAGTTTTGGTCGAGCATGTCGTACGGCACAAAGGTGTCCTGGTCGCCGTGGATGAACAACATGGGAACCGTCGCGTGTTTGAGTTGTTCCACACTGCTCGCCTTATGAAAGTCGTAGCCCGCGCGCACGTTGCACACCAAGTTTGCTACATCGAGCAAGGGAAAGCTGGGCAGGCCGAACACGTCCTTGAGCTGCAGAGAAAACTCGTCCCAAACACTTGTATAACCACAGTCTTCGATAGTGCATTTCACGTTTGCGGGCAGAGATTCCCCCGCGACGTTCATGGCGGTTGCCGCACCCATCGACTCGCCAAAGACCAGGATGCGCGCCTCGGGGTCAGCCTGAACGATTCGCTCGATCCATGCAACGACATCGAGCCGCTCGGGCCAGCCCATGCCGATATAGTCGCCGCCGGAGCGCTCGTGGGCACGGGCGGCAGGCGCGAGCACGTTCATGCCGCGGTCATGGAATCGTTTGGCGTATCGGGCCATACCGATGGGCTCATCGGTGTATCCGTGTAGGCAGATAGCGTAATTGTGCGTGCTCTCTGGGGCGGCAAAATACCAAGCGGCAAGTTCGGTTCCGTCATCTGCGGTGAGGCTGCTGCTCTCGCGGTTCTCTTTAAACCATGCCCGCGCCTCGGTTCCCTCGGCATCCGGCTGCTCACTTTCCTTGCCGTCCTGCATCATCTTCATGGTGTATGGCGCGCGGGGATTCAGCGCGAAGTCAAACAGAAAGTTGCCGGCAAATCCGAGCAGCGCAACGACAGCCACCAGTGCAACGATGCCGGCTATCTTGAGCTTTCGATGGGAATGTGCGTTTTGAGCCATGCGGTATTCTCCTATAAGATGTTAATACATCAACATTTAAAACAAGCGCATTATGGATGTTCGCCGTTGATGCGTCAACAAGCAAAGAATGGGTAAACAAAGGGTCACGTAAGGTGCAAATTTCGCACGTACCCAGACGCTTTGATATAGTGTTGAGAACTCTTTACATTGGAGGATGTAACCGGCATGTCCGATTCGAGCGACAGTTCTAAGCCGCGACTCAAGACCGCGGCCGTTCCACACTACACGGTGGGTGAGGAGATCATGAATTCCGTCACCCATGGTGTCGGCTGCCTGCTGGGTATCGCGGGCCTGGTGCTCCTGGTCGTATTCGCCGCCCTGCGCGGCGGAGGCTCGGCCCACATGGCCGCGGCAATTGTCTATGGTGTCAGCATTATTCTCGAATACCTAGCCTCCACGCTCTACCACGCGATTCAGCCCGCGCGCGCCAAGCGCGTGTTTCGCATCATCGACCACAGCTGCATCTACCTGCTCATAGCCGGCAGCTATACCCCGTTTTGCCTCATCACGCTCGCAAACGACGGCGGCCCTGCGCTGTTCTTTGCCGTGTGGGCCATCGCCATCATCGGCATCGCACTCGAGTGCTTTTTGCGCGAGCGTCAGCCGCACTGGGTAAGCGGCCTGGTCTATCTGCTGATGGGCTGGCTTGTCGTCTTTAAGCTGCCCGAGCTCGTGTCGCTGCTCAACCCCGTGGCACTTGCCCTGCTCGCCGTCGGCGGCGTGTGCTATACCGCGGGAGTGCCGTTCTATATCGCCAAAAACGTGCGCTATCTGCACAGTGTTTTCCACTTGTGGGTGCTCGCCGGCAGCATCTTCCAGTTCATGGCGGTGATCCTCTTCGTAATCTAGCGACCGCGCCCACGGCCCCGCTCGCACGGGCGACCGGCGCAATTGCCCTATCCGTCACCTACGCTTACTACCCAACGTCCCGAATCTTGGAGGTTCGAGAAACTCCCGATGGACATAACCATCTCCCTTATTACCACGCTCGTTTTAACACTTATCAACGGCTACTTCTCCATGTCCGAGATGGCTCTCACCACGGCCAAGCGCGCCGTGTTGGAACACGATGCCGAGGAGGGCGATAAGCGCGCCGAGCGCGCCGTCCAGCTTGCCGCCGATTCCGACCAGCTGCTCGCCACCATCCAGGTCGCTATCACGCTCGTGGGCTTTGCCTCGTCCGCCGTCGCCTCGACGAGTCTGTCCGACCCGCTTGCCACGTGGCTCATGAGCTTTGGCATCGCGCCGCTCTCCGCCATCGCGCGCGGCCTGGCGCCGGTCATCATCACCGTCGCGGTCGCCTTCGTGTCCATCGTGATCGGCGAGCTCGTCCCCAAGCGCATCGGCCTGGCCAATGCCGAGGGCGTGTCCAAGCAGGTCGTGGGCCCGCTTTCCGTGTTCCAGAAGATCGCCCGTCCGCTCGTGTGGCTGACTGGCGCTTGCTCCGATGGCCTGGCCCGCATCTTGCGTATCAAGAGTGCCGACGACCGTCAGAACGTCTCGGAAGAAGAGATCAAGTACATGGTCTCGGAGCAGGACGACCTGCTCGACGAGGAAAAGCGCATGATCCACGAGATCTTTGACCTGGGCGACACCGTTGCCCGCGAGGTCATGGTGCCGCGCGTGGACACCACCATGTGCGAGGACGACGAGACGGTCGCCAGCGTGCTATCCACCATGCGCCAGACCGGCTTCAGCCGCATCCCCGTCTATCACGAGGACCCCGACAACGTCGCGGGCATCGCGCACATCAAGGACCTGATCCAGCCCGCGCTCGACGGCAAGGGCGACCAGCCCATCGCCGGCTTTTTGCGCGACGCCACCTTTGTGCCCGACACCAAGGACATCCTGCCGCTGCTGTCCGAGATGCAGACCTCGCACGACCAGATCGTGGTCGTCGTGGATGAGTACGGCGGCACGGCCGGCATCATCACCATCGAGGACATCGTCGAGGAGATCGTGGGCGAGATCGAGGACGAGTTCGACCCCGACAACAAGTACCTCACGCGCCTTTCGCGCCGCGAGTGGCTCGTCGATGGGCGTTTTTCGTGCGATGACGCGATTGAGCTTGGTTGGCCGCTCGAGGAAAGCGATGATTATGAGACCATCGCCGGCTGGATTTTGGAGCTTTGCGACTCGGTGCCCGACATCGGAGAGGTGTTTGAGGTCGCGGGGTACAAGTTTAAAGTGCAGTCGATGCGTGGCCAGCGCATCTCGCTCATTCGCGTGATCGCTCCGGCCGAAACCGATAAGAAGGATTCCGAGTCTTCGGCAGAGAAGCCGGCGGCGTCGGGTGCGGGCTCTGTGGATCCGCACGATGGCGACGAGTAGGACAAGGAAGAGTAGGGGAGAGTTATGGCAGGCCTGTTCAACATCCTTAAGGTCACCGTCAGCGAGGACAAGATCTGTGCGCATGTGCTGGTGAACCCCGGCATGCCGCTCATGACCTCGGAGGACATCGAGGCCACGGCGCGCGTGTACTACCTGGTACCGGCGATTGCCAAGCACCTGTGCCTGGGCGATTCCGGTCGCGAATTCCAGGACTGCATGGGCCAGACTGAGCTTTGCCACCTGCTAGAGCACGTGACGGTCGAGCTCATGAACGAGACCGGTCTTGCCGGCAGCATCTCGTGCGGTCGCACGCGCGTGAGCGAGCACGACGAGCGCGTCTTTGAGGTTGAGCTTTCGTGTCCCGATGACGCGTTGGCCATTGGTGCGCTGTCGTCGGCGACCTTTATGATGGATTGGGCGTACCTGCACGCCGACCAGCCGGCTCCCGATGTGGACGGTACGGTCGCGGGCCTGCGCAACCTGGTGCTGGGCATGCGCGCCGAGGCCGAGGGCAAGGATCCTCACGAGGCCGTCGCCGCTGCGAACGGCGAAGATGCTGCCGAGGACGAGGGCGCTGACGAGGGTGATGTGCCGGTCGACGCCGAGCCTGTTGCCGATGCGACCGCCGAGTCCGTTCCCACCGAGCCCCAGGGCGTTCCCAACTTTGACGACGAGCCCCAGGTGACGATTGATACCGAGGGCGCGGTCGCCGAAAACCACGAGGCTTCCGCTGCCGTCTTTGGCGGTGCGGCGACGGTTTCGGCGGGACCTGCGCATGAGGGCGGTCTGCCGCTCGTGGACGGCGCCGGCGAGGACCCGGGTGCCACGGTGGCCATGCCGGCTATGCCTCAGGAGTAGGCCTACGCGTTTATCACCATCACGTACCTGCGCCTTTGCCGTACGCAGATGAGCGGAGCGGCAAGTGATGCGCTGCGGGTATAATGGACAGCATTCAAACGGTGGGCACCGACGTGCCCGCAGGAGAGGAATGATCATGGGTAAGACTTTCAGCTTTGTCTCCGGCGCACTTTTTGGTGCCGCTGCCGGCGCTATTGTCGGCGTTGCTCTGGCCCCGCGCTCGGGCGCCGAGACCCGCGCCATGGCTGCCGATATCGCCAACGACGCTTGGGACAATATGCGTGACACCTACGAGCACAGCGCCGAGGAGGCCCGTGCTGCGGTCAACGATTTTGGCCCGATGGTCGACGCCAAGACCGACGACCTGCGCGCCAAGGTCGACCTGGCCCGCGAGCGCATGGACCAGCTGCGCGAGCAGCTCAACGACGCCATTTCGGGCGGCAACGTGACGCCTGCCGCCGACGTCGTGGTCGAGAACGCCGTCGAGACTGATGCCGAGGCTGCGGAGCCCTCGACCGAGGCATAATGCGCGCCGGGGATTTTGTCGGCGCCAAGATCTATCGCAAGCCTACCGAGGACAAGCGCACCAAAAAGGACGGCACGCCGCGCAGCCCTAAAAAGCTCGGAAAGATTCACTTTCCGGTCTTTACCCCGGGCGGTACGCGCGTGGTCGGCTTTATGGTCCGCCAGTCCGATATCGCGGGCATGATCGAGCGTCCCGACCGATTCGTAGCGCTCGATGCCATTGGTGTCTACGAGGGCGCCATCGCGGTTGACGACGTCAAGGGCACCTACGATACCGCTGCGGCCAAGCGCCTCGACATCAACCTGGACGATTGCATCATCTGGGTCGGTATGGACGTGCGCACGGAATCGGGCGACGTCGTGGGCTATTGCTCGGACGTTGAGTTCAAGCCGCGCTCGGGCATCGTGCAGGCATTCTATGTGACCGCCGGCGCTGCTTCGAGTGTTTTGGTTGGTGACACGCAGGTGCCGCCGACGATGCTGCGCGGCTACGAGAACGGCGCGATGGTCGTCTCGGACGAGGTCAAGTCGCTCGGGTATTCGGGCGGTGCGGCTGCCAAGGCCGCCGAGGCCAGCGTCGTGGTGGGCGACAAGGTCAAAAAGGGCGCCAAGGTACTCGATGACAAGGGATCGGTCGCCGTGGACAAGGGCAGCCGCGCACTGGGCAAGCAGCTCGGCAAGACGCGCGGTATGTTCAAGGCCTTTAAGGACGAATACCAAAAGGCGAGCGGGGGCTCGTCAAAAGCTACAAAATAGCGACGTACCAAATGATGGGAGGCAAGCCGGAGACCTGTTGCTCCGGCTTGCTGTGTTTATGGGGGAGGGCACATGCGCCAAAACGGATCCAACTTAAACGGGCGTTCGGGTACGCGTCCGACGGCGCGCCGCGACCTGGGGCAGCTGCCCAGCGGTCAGCGCAAGCGTCACCGTAAGCCCGGCGCGATGTACCTCAACCATAGCCGCGGCTTTAGCGACCGCAGTGCTCGCATCGGCAACGGCCGTACGCCCCGTCGTTCGTCTCGCCTGCCCTATGCGCTCATCGCCGTGGGTTGCGCGCTCGTGCTGTTTATCGCTGCCGTCGTGGGCTACGTCAACCGCAGTGTGGATGTGGAGCTCAACGGCCAGAAGACCGCGGTACGTGTGGGCTCTACGCTGCAGAATCTCATCGACGACCAGGAGTTGACTGACACCTACGACGCAGGCGACCTGCTGGCCGTCGATGACAGCGTGCTCAAGCGCCATGGGGGCGAAAAGCTGTCGGTGAAGGTCGACGGCAAGCGCGTGAAGCAGGGCAAATGGGATAGCCGCGAACTTGAGGGCGGCGAGAAGGTGACGGTCAAGGATGGCCGTAACATCTACGAGAAGCACGAGGTTCAGGCTACGGTTATCGAGCCCAAGCTCAAGGTCGAGGGCACGGGCGCTATCGAGTATGTGCAGACGTGGGGTGTCCAGGGCCGCTCCGAGGTGTGGGTCGGCGAGCAATCGGGTAAGACGCAGGACCGCGGCGAGGTTGTGCCCGCCACCGATTGCGTCGTTGCGTGCGCCAGCGTGGCGCCCAGGGGCAACAAAAAGTACGTGGCGCTGACGTTTGACGAGGGTCCGAGCGGCGCTACCAAGCAGATCTTGCAGGTGCTCAAGGAAAAGGGCGTCACCGCGACGTTCTTCCTTTCGGGCGATGCGTCCGAGGCCTCGCCTGCCACGGCCAAGGCGATTGTCGATGCCGGGTGCGAGATCGGATCCAACAGCTACAGCGACGATTCGCTCAAGGGTCAGGACCGTGAGGCGGTACGCGAACAGATCACGAAAGGCACCGATGCGATTAAGTCGGCGACCGGCGTGAAGACGATGCTGCTGCGTGCTCCCTACGCTGCCTTTGACGAGCAAAACTGGATTGATGCGATGGACCTGGTCTCCGCCGTGGTCTCGTGGAATATTGACTCGGGCGACTGGCTGCTCAACGGTGCCGACGAGCAGGTCTCGACGGTGCTCGATTCGGTGACGCCGGGCAATATCGTGCTGCTCACCGATAGAGACGAATGCGCCGAGCAGACGCTCGAGGCGCTGCCGCAGATTATCGACGGCCTCATTGCCGACGGCTACAAGATCGTGACGCTCAGCGACCTGGTCAAGACGGACACGTCGCTGAGCAAAAAGCTCACCTCGCTGACGAAGGCCACCATGCCCAAGGATGCCGTGTTCCCCCAACTTGCCGAGGACAACGACACCGCAGAGTAGTTATTGGGTAGTCATTTAAGAACGTCCCCAATGACTATGTCACGGATGCGTCAGCCTTTGGTATGCCTGCGATGTGCAGCGCATAAATTTGGCGCCACAGCGCGATGCTGATGCTATAGTTACTGCGGATAATAAGGGTCAAGAGAAAGGTTGCAGGTGAAATCCAAACCTCGACCATACAGTCGATGACCCCATGCAGGTGCTTTTTGCGCATGCACGGGGTGTGAGCGCCGAGCGGCGTGCCGCCCGCGCATGCGTATACATATCTAAAAGTCCACGGATGGCGCGCCGGCATGGCCGCGTCCGGAGGAATAATGATGGGGAGCACCATTGAATTATCTGAGTGAGATGCTCAAATTGCCGGTCTTGGACGTCGACGGCGAAAAGCTCGGCGTGGTCAACGATTTTGGTATTGCTACCGGCGAAGTTTTTCCACACGTGACGTCGCTCGCGTTTCGCGGCCCCGGCAAGACGCCGTTTATGATCAGTTGGCGCAAATGGGTCGACCGTATCGACGAGACGGGCGTGTACCTTAAGGCGTCGGCCACCGAAATCCGTTTTTCGTACCTGCAGCCGACCGAGCTCTTGCTCGCACGCGACGTGCTCAACAAGCAGATCGTCGACACGCAGGGCATGAAGGTCGTGCGCGTAAACGACATCAAGTTTTCCATGTCGGGCGAAAACCAGCTGCGTCTGCTTGGTGCCGAGGTTGGCGCCCGCGGCTTGCTGCGCGCGATCAGCCCCACGCTCGAGCATGTTGCCGAGGGCTTTATGAAGCACCTGGGTAAGCCGTTGAGCGAGGATATCATCGCCTGGTCCTACATGGACCTGCTCGATCGCTCGACTAAGAACATCCAGCTCTCGGTGTCGCACAAGACGCTTGGCGAGCTGCATCCTGCCGACATCGCCGACATTATCGAGCAGCTCGACCCGCGCCTGCGTGCGCAGGTGTTTGCGCAGCTCGATACTGCCCAGGCCGCCGAGGCCATCTCGGAGTTCGATGACGACGAGCTTATGACCGAGATGCTCGAAGGTCTGTCCGACACCGACGCATCGTCGATGCTGGCCATGATGGACCCGGACGACGCCGCCGATCTGATCGACGAGCTCGATTACGAGAAGGCCGAGAAGCTCCTGCGCCTGATGGGCGTCAAGGAGGAGAAGGCGATTCGTAACCTGTTAGGGTATGAAGACAACACCGCCGGCCGCATCATGACCTCGGAGTTTGTCTCCCTGCCCGCCACGGCAACGGTCGGTGACGCCATCGAGGCGATTCGCGAGCTCGACGAGGACTTCGAGAGCGTCTACTACGTCTATACCGAGGATCCGAGCGGCATGCTGACCGGCGTGCTTTCACTGCGCACGCTGATTGTAGCCGACCGCGACGCCACGCTGGGTCAGCTGGCCTATCGCGACCTGGTCTATGTGTCGCCCGACGAGGACCAGGAAGACGTGACGGACGAGATGACCAAGTACGACCTGGTTGCCATCCCTGTCTGCGACGAGAACCGTCATATCCTTGGTATCGTGACCTTCGACGACGCCATGGACGTTATCGCCGAGGAGCATCAGGAGGACCTGCAGATCGCTGGTGTCGGCTCGGGTGACAGCGCGTCCGACGACTCGACGAACGTGCTCAGCTGGTTCGTGCATCGCCAGTACTGGGTTGTTGTATGGGGCATCGCGTCGTGCATCATGGCGACCGTGCTGGGAACGGCGCTCGGCTTCGCGCATCTGGTGGTGTTTCCCATGTGCGCCATGCCGCTCGTGCTGCTGGCGGCCTCGCGCATGGTGTCGTTCGTCAAGAACTACTTCCTGGAGTATGACGGTCACGACGACGAGCCCAAGCCGTATCTGGGATTCTTCTTCCAGAGCACGGGCATGGGCCTGATTCTGTCACTCGTGACCTACCTGTGCGCCCAGCTGGTGCGCACCGCTGCATTCCCCGATGCGCCCATGTTTGAGGAGCAACTCTTTACCGGGTGCTTTAATATCGCTGCCATCATTTGCCTGGTTGGCAACATGAGCGCCGTGATTTACCTGATGGTGCTGTTCTGGCGTGACGAGCATGACCTCAACACGTCGGGCACCGCCATGAACGTCATTGCCGTCATGATCTCGTGTGTGGCGTATTGCATCGCCGCGGTGCTGCTCGCCATGTCAGTCATGGGTTAGGTGGTCGCGTGCAAAATACCAAGCAAAAGTCGGGCACCAAGCAAAAGCTGACCATCGCGGCCATCTTTGGCGCTATGGGCCCCGGTCTGCTGGCGGCGCTTTCGGGCAATGACGCCGGCGGCATTGCAACGTATTCCAGTGCGGGCGCCAGCTATGGCTACAAGATGCTCTGGATGCTTCCCGTCATGACTGTGCTGCTCATCGTGACGCAGGAGACCGCGGCGCGCTGCGGCTGCGTCACGGGTAAGGGCCTGGCATCGCTCATTCGCGAGCGCTTTGGCGTGCGCAAGAGTGTACTTGCTATGGCGGCGCTGCTGATCGCCAACACAGCCGTGACCATCTCGGAGTTCGCGGGTATCGCGAGTGGCCTTGCTCTGTTTGGCGTGCCGGCGAGCATTTCGGTGCCGCTCGTGGCGCTGCTGGTGTGGATGCTTACCATGTCGGGTAGCTTTCAGCGCATCGAGAAGATTTTGCTGCTGGTAAGCTGCGTGTTCGTGACCTACATCGTCGCCGCGTTTATGGCCGGCCCCAACTGGGGCGAGGTCGCGGTCGACTTGGTCGTCCCCAATATTCAAAACGACCCCAGCTACGTGTCGCTCGTGGTCGCAACGATCGGTACCACCATCGCACCGTGGATGATCTTCTTGGCTCAGAACAACGTGGTCGATAAGAACGCGGGCGAGGACGACATCGTGCTGCAGCGTATTGATACCGTGAGCGGCTCGCTTGCTGCCGATGTCATTGCCGGCTTTATTATCATCACGACCGGTACGGTGTTGTTCCCGGCGGGTATTCAGATTAGCGATGCCGCCGATGCTGCCCGCGCGCTGGAGCCTATTGCGGGTCAGTGGTCCACGGTACTGTTTGCCTCGGGCTTGGTCGCGGCGAGCTTCTTGGCCGCCTGCGTGCTGCCGGGCGTTACGTCGAGCGCTATCTGCGAGGCATTTGGCTGGGAGCGCGGTGCCGACCGCAGCTGGGACGAGGCCCCGGTCTATCGCGGCATCATTACGGCCATCATCGGTATCTCTGCCGTGCTGGTGCTTATGCCCGGCGTCGATCTGTTCCAGATTATGATGACCTCGCAGGTCATCAATGGCGTGCTGCTGCCCGTGGTTCTGGTGTTCCAGGTGGTTATTGCCGCTGACCGTCACATTATGGGCACTAACCGCAACGGCCGCGTGTGGAATGTGCTCACTTGGGCGACTATCGGTGTGATTACGGTGCTGACGGTCGTCATGTTTGTTCTGCAGGCGATGGGTTACAGCGCTTAGCGCCTCTTTTGGACTCAAAACAGGCCGCAGCGATGGACTGCGGCCTGTTTTTTGCCCGCTATAGGGCGTTAGTTATATGGCAGTGGACAAAAAATGCCAAATATGAGTACTGTTGCCTTGCCGATAGCATTTACGACCAAGAAAATAATGAACATAGTTAAGAATCTGTTTATTAAAAGCGGGTCTCCAAGTCCTAAGCCGGCCATTCTGGTCAACTGGAAGGGTCGCGCGCTACCGCATGAGCGCCATTTTGGGTGGTTTTGCCTGCTACTAAAATGGTAACAGTACTCATATTTGCCACTTTTTGTCCACGACCTCTTGGAGTCGGGTAGCGTGCAGAGATGTGGTGTAAGAGGCGGGGCATGCCCCGCCTCCGCCCTTTCTTGAAAGGGAGGGGACACCGCCTAGAATTCGTCGTTGGAGTAATGAAGGTGACGAATGGAAGGAAAGGCGATGCCCCAAGAAGAGAGTGTACTGCGCCTCGGCCGCGACGAGGCCCTCGAGGCGGCGAGGCTTTGGCAGGAGTGCGGCGACGCGCGCGAGTTCGCGTGCAGGGTGCTGGGCAGCGTGATGAACGCGCTGATGGACTCCGAGGCCCAGCAGATGTGCGGCGCGAGCCGCAACGAGCGCAGCGACGGCAGGGAGAACAGCCGCAACGGCTACCGCCCCAGGTCGCTCAAGACCGCCGTGGGCGACGTGGAGCTCGAGATACCCAAGCTCAGGCACGGCACCTACTACCCCGAGGGCATGCTCGCGCGATGGTCGCGCGTCGACACCTCGGTGGCCGCCATCGTGCAGGAGATGTACGTATGCGGCGTGTCCACCCGCAAGGTCGAGCGCGTGGCGTCCAAGCTGGGCATATCCTCGCTGTCGAGCTCGGAGGTCTCGAGCCTCTGCTCCGACCTCGACGCCGAGGTGGCGGAGTTCCGCCGCCGCGACCTGTCGGGCACGCCGTGCTGCTACCTGTGGCTCGACGCTACCTACATGAGCTGCAGGGTCGGCTCGTCGGTCGTCTCGCAGGGCGTCGTGACCGCGATCGGGCTGGGCGCCGACGGGCGCAAGCACTTCCTGGGCTGCGACGTGGTCGACACCGAGAGCGAGGACTCCTGGGCGGCATTCCTCGGCGGGCTGCGCGAGCGCGGGCTGGCCGGCGTTCGCCTCGTGGTCTCCGACAGCCACGCCGGGCTCGTGGCCGCCGTCTCGCGCCTGTTCCAGGGCTGCGCCTGGCAGCGCTGCGTGACGCACCTGCAGCGCAACCTCCAGAGCGCCTGCTCGGGCAGGCCCGAGGACTCCAAGGCGGCCATCAGGGACCTCGTGCACGCCGCGGTCTACCAGGACGACCCCGACCTCGCGCGCTGCGTGTGGGCCGAGGCGGCGCCCTGGGTGGCGTCGGTGTCCGCCAGGGCCGGCGAGGTCTTCGAGCAGGCCGAGGACTCCGCGCTGGCGTTCACGGCCTTCCCCAGGGCGCACTGGGCCAAGCTCCGCACCAACAACGTCCAGGAGCGCGCCAACCGCGAGATCAAGCGCCGCTACAGGGTCGTGCAGTCCTTCCCCTCGAGGGAGTCGATGCTGCGCCTGACGTGCGCGAGCCTCATGGAGACCGAGGGACAGTGGTCCCAGCAGCGCGTGTTCTCCGAGGCCTCGGCCGCCGAGGGCTTCGCCGAGCCCGCGGACAGGCCGGCCCCGACAGAGGGGAGGCGCCGCGCGCTCGGGCGGCGCGCCAGGGAGATAGTGGACGAGATAGTCGAGAGGCGCGGTCTCAAGAAGGAGTAACATCGGGACTTGCAGCGACGGACCTCGGGACGCTCTTACACCACGTCTGCGCGCGCCACCTGGAGTCGGCTCGAAAAGAGTGATTTTGGGTTGTTTGCTGCGGATGTGGGGCTTGGAAACAACGCTCGGGGTGGCGAGGCGCCCAGAATTCGGTCGCAAGGAGGGCGTTCCTTGGCTGTGTCAGGAGTGTCCCTGGGTGCCGGCACATAAGGAACGTTCCTAACTGCCGGAGGGGGTGTCTGCCGTGGCGGGCACCCCCTCCGAATGTGGGAAGTTTGCGCTGCAGGTTACTTGTCGGTGCCCAGCTTGTGCGGCTTGAGAGCGAGCGCATTGACGAGCGCGTCGGTGGCAGACTTGACGGCCGCCGGCTGCGGATCGTTGACGTGATCCTCGGGATGCACGGGCAGGTCCTTCTTGACTGCATCGTGGATCAAGTTGAGGTACTCAGTCACGCCAGTGGTCGATAGGTGCGTGCCATCGCCATCGAACAGGTCGTTGCGATTGGCACTGTATCCGAACCAGTCGATAACGCGCACGTTCTTGTAGCGCGTAGCAGCGTTGGTGATGGCCTGGTTGGTAGAGCCAACCCACGGCTGCGGGCTGCGCGTGTTCACAAACACCACAATACGCTTATCTCCTGCATCGGTCATGATGGCGTCGATCTGGTCGTCGGTTACCAAGCCGTTGGTGCCCAGTGCAAAGACCACGATCTTGCCGGCAAGGTTCTGTTGGAGATAGCCCTCAAATGTCGCGCGGCCCGCATCAAACTGGCGGCCCTTTTCGGCATCGATATGGCTGTGCGGGAACACGCCGTCAAAGGAATCAACGGCGCGCAGCGACACGGAGTCACCGATCATCAACAGGTCGTAGGAGCCATCGGGGAAGCCGTCGTTGTCCTTGTCGGTGTCGTCGGCCGCCTGCTGGTCGGTGGGCGCGGTGTTTTTTGCTTCCTTGTTGAGGACTTCGGCGCCCTCACCGCTCAGTGCGGAGGTCTCCGGCACAAAGACCAGGCCGCCCAGTGCAACGACCAACACGACAGCGCAGGCTGCGCAGACAGGGACGTGCGCGCGCACCCAGTTGGTGGGCGTGGTGGTGCCGTTGCGGAACTCGGATACGGTGCGCCCAAAGGTGCCCTTTCTAAACGGCGTCTCGATAAAGCGATATGAGCATTCGGCTACGGCGACCACCAACAACACCTGCAAAATGTACTGCCACCACGGCGTATCGTTGATGTTGGCGACCGGGTTCATGAGCAACAGTAGCGGATAGTGCCACAGGTAGATGCTGTACGAGCGCTTGCCAACCCACACGAGCGGCTCGGCGGACAGTGCGCGGGCAACCATTCCCTGGGGCTGCACGCAGGCCGCGATGACCATGAGCGTGAGGATGGAGCATAACAGCGTGCCGCCGCGATACTGGAACGCGGTGTAGCCGTTGGTGAGCGCGACCATGGCGGCAAGGCCAACCAGACCCACGACGCCCAACACATCGATGGATGCAGGTGAGGACCAAAAACGCACGAGCGTACTCGGCTGAGTCGGGACGGTCTCGGCTGCGCCGTCGGTCGTAGCGTCATGCTTGCTTTCGGCGTTCTTGCCGTGCTTGGCGGCGCCAGCCAGGCGATTGAGCCCCAAACGATGAACGAGACGCACCGGCGCCAGGTCGCGATCGGGGATAAAGGCCATCCAGGCACCCAGCAGCAGCGAGAACACGCGGGTGTCGGTGCCGTAGTACACGCGGCTGGGATCGGCGGCGGGGTTATAGAGCACCATCATGGCGATGGCGGAGACAGCAGCCAGGCCCAGAACCATGCGGCGCGTGTTGGGCTTGCTCATGTGCATGGATACCATAGCGAGCAGCAGCGGGGGCCAAACCAGGTAGAACTGTTCCTCGATGGCGAGCGACCAAAAGTGCGTAAGCGGCGAGGGATCGCCCAGAGCATTGAAGTACGAGACGTTTTGGGCAATCTGCCACCAGTTGTTGAAGAACAGCAGCGACGGCAGAATGTCGGGGCGCATCTTGGTAAGCATCACGTGGTTAAAGATGGTGCACAGCGCGCAGGTCACGAACACTACCGTTACCACGGCGGGGACCAGGCGACGGATGCGGCGAATCCAGAAGCTCTTGAGGTCGATGCGGCCGGTCTTAGCGACTTCGTTGAGTAGCAGGCGTGTGATCAGATAGCCTGAAAGCACAAAAAAGATCGTGACGCCGAGCAGACCGCCCTGCGCCCACGTGAGGTTGAGGTGATAGAGCACCACCGCGACGACGGCAAGCGTGCGCAGGCCGTCGAGCGCAGGGATGTAGCGGGACTTGGGGCGAGCAGGCGTCTGCTCCGCGGCGCTGTTGGTGTGGGTACCCTTGTTGGCAGGCGTGCGACGAGAGCCTGCGCCGCGGTTCGGCTCGGTGGCTTGGCGGTTAGCGCGCGAACGTTCGTGCGGCGCTTGTTGATCGCTCGCGTGGCGTGAGCTGCGCGAACTCGATCGCGGGAATTGTTCCATAAAACTTCATCCAATGACGAGAATAATCAGCACGCCTTCATTGTAGCCGCCTGCTCCTGTGAATGCTTGCTGCCGGTGCAAGCTCAAGCGCGCGTCCACATCAAAGTGAACTAAAGTTATAGAGGTGCGAGAGCGCACGATTGACGGCCAACAGCGGGTGCAGAGCCCGCGGACGAGGAGGTTTCCATGGCAGATTGCGGCATCGTTGCGGTGTTCGGCAGCATGAACATGGACCTTTCGGTGGCGTGCGAGCGCATGCCACGTGCGGGCGAGACCGTCGGCGGCAGCGGGTTTATCGCCAACGCCGGCGGCAAAGGCGCCAACCAGGCCGTGGCTGCCGCGCGCATGGGCGCGCGCACGCACATGATCGGCGCGGTCGGTCGCGACGCATTTGGCACGTCGCTCGTGGCGGGGCTCCAAGATGCTGGCGTGGACTGTGACTTTGTGGCGCGTCGCGATGATGTGGAGACGGGAACGGCGACCATCATTCGCTGCGAGGGAGACAACCGCATCGTGCTGTCACCGGGCGCCAATCATGCGCTTGCGGGCGAGGACGTTGCCCGCGCGCTGAGGCGTCTGGTGGCCGATGAGCTCGACGGTGACGCCAGCAAGATTGCCCCGGCTGCCGGAAGCGTCTTTATCGCCCAGGGCGAATGTGATCTTGTGGCGACTGCCGAGGCGCTTTTTTGCGCTCACGAGCTCGGGTTCTATACGGTCTTTAATCCGGCGCCTGCCTGTGAGTTGCCTGAGGAGGTCTGGCCTGCGGTCGACCTGGTCTGTCCTAACGAGACTGAGTGCCAGGTACTGACGGGCATCTTGCCTGCGGATGATGCGAGCTGCGTCGCGGCACTCAATGCCCTGCTCGCCAAGGGTGCCGGAGCTGCGGTCATCACGTTGGGCGGCGCCGGGTCGGTTGCGCTCGGCGACGACGGCGAGCTGCTGCGTATGCCGGCGCTTTCGAGCGCGGTGGTCGATACGACGGCCGCGGGCGATACGTTTATCGGCGCGTTGGCGGCGGCTCGCCTAGAGGGCTTGCCGCTCTTTGAGTGCATGGCCGCGGGTGCTCGCGCCTCGGCAGTGACGGTGTCGCGCCTGGGCGCTCAGCAATCGATTCCCACGCGCGCCGAAGTTGAACATTGGTTTGGTTAAACGATAAAGACGGAGAAGCGGAGCAGAACAATGGCAATCAAGAAGCTGATCCTTGATCTGGATATGGGTGTGGACGATGCGATGGCGCTGGCCTATGCCATCGCGAGCCCCGAGGTGGAGCTCGTGGGTATCACCACGTGCTTTGGCAACGTGCGCGTCGAGCAATCGGCGCACAACTGCCTGGCGGTGCTCGACCTGTTGGGTCGTCCCGAGGTGCCGGTGTACCTGGGCGCCGATCGTCCCATGAAGGCGACCGAACCCTACACGCCGCCGGCGTCCACCACGCTTATCCACGGCAAGAACGGTATTGGCGGCGCAAGCGTGCCCGCTTCGCCGTACGAGCCGGTGGGCGCGACGTCGGCCGATGGCAATGCGGCGGTCGATTACCTGATTGATGCCGCGCGTACCTATGGCCCCGATTTGATCTACGTGGCGACCGGCCCGCTCTCCAATCTGTCGCTCGCCCTGGAGCGTGATGCGGCGGCGATGATGTCTATCGGTCGCGTGGTCGTGATGGGCGGCGCCCTTACCGTGCCCGGCAACGTGAGCGCGGGCGCCGAGGCCAACATGGCGGGCGACCCCGAGGCTGCCGACGCCGTGTTGCGCTCGGGCCGCAAGCTCACCATGGTGGGCTTGGATGTGACGCACCGCGTGGTGCTCACACGTCGCGACGTTGCCGGCTGGACGGGCTCGGGCACTATGGCTGGCTGCGCGTTTGCGAGCATGGTCGAGCACTATATCGGTTCGTACGAAATGAACGCGCCCTACCTGGGCGGCTGCGCGCTGCACGATCCGCTGGCGGTTGCCGTGGCGATTGATCCCACGCTCGTGGGTGCGCTCGGCTGCAATCTTCGTGTCGACCTGCTGGGCGAGTACCGCGGCCGCACTATCTGTGATGAGCACCGTCTGTCCGATCCGGATAAGAGCGCGCTCGTGGCGCTCACCGTGGACGCCCCACGTTTCCTCGCGGAGTTTAAGGCACGCATGGCTCGCATCCTTGGCTAAACGGTTTCTGTGCCCCGATCCAGATTAGCTACCGAGTAAATACGCCCGTTGGGGGAATAGTCGCGTCGCTTCGCTTGACAACAGGCTAAACTAGCTATTAAACATTTACTATTCTGTTTAGATTGAATTTGCGGTCGTTTAGTTGTCGAGTCACGGGGCGGTCAGGCCACGATGCTCCGCCACGACCGTTGCTAGGGGGAACAATGGCCAAAGCAAGTGTTCGCGAAATCAGCCGCATCACCGGTTTTTCGCCTGCGACCGTGTCCAACGCGCTCAACCGCAAGCGCAGCGTGAGCGAGGAGACCGCCAAAGTCATCCTGGAGTGCGCGCAGTCGCTCGGCTATCAGCAGTCGACGCAGCTCGAGAGCATCCAGTTTGTGCTCGCGCGCAAGACGGGCGCCATCCTGGACGAGAGCACCTTCCATCCCGCGGTTATTGAGGGCGTGGAGCGCCAGGCGCGTCGCCACGGCATGAGCACGAGCTTTGTCTCGCTCGACTTTAGCGACCTGGACGCCGTGCGTCCGCAGGTCGAGGGCCTGATCGCCGACCCGTCTGCCGCCATCGTGCTGATGGGTACCGAGCTGGGTGAGGAAGATTACGCCCTGTTCGCCAACGCTGCCGCCCACCTGATCGTGCTCGACGGCTGGAGCGACCGCCAGTACTTTGATGCCGTAGTCATTGCCAATACCGATTCGGTGCTGCGCGCCGTGGACTACCTTATCGAGAAGGGTCACAGGCAAATCGGCTATCTGGCAGGCGATCTTCGTATCCGCAACTTTAAGGATCGCGAGCGCGGCTATCGCCAAGCGCTTGAGGATGCGGACCTCGAGGCCAATCCGGCATGGCACGTCACGCTGGGCACCACGCTCGAAGGTGCCTATCGCGATATGGGTGCATGGCTCGACAGCGTCTCACGCGACGACCTGCCGACGGCTTTCTTTGCCGAGAACGACGTGCTCGCCGTGGGTGCCATGCGCGCGTTCAACGAGCACGGCATTCGCGTGCCCGAGGATGTCTCGATCATCGGCTTTGACGACCTATCTCTGGGCGCTTTTTCCAACCCGCCGCTCACCACGGTGCATGTTCCCAAGCACGAGGTGGGTGAGATCGCGGTGCGCCGCCTGGTGGGCAACATCCGCAATCCCAAGAGCTACACCTGCAAAACGGCTGTGTCGACCTATTTTGTCGAGCGCCAGAGCGTGCGCGAAATCTAGGCGGAGACGGCATCGCCTGCAGCGTGCCAAAGCTCGCTAGGGCAGTAAACATAGCGCTATTCAAAAGAGGGTCCTTCGGGGCCCTCTTTTTGTTGCCCTTGTATGTTCAGATTGTTTACATACCGTTTAGGCTGATTTCTCTACCGTTTACGAGACTTTTGCGCTAAACTTTTAAACAAAAGAGTAAAACATTTAGTAAACAGAACAAAACGAAACATGCGTCTGTTTACTGAACATGTGACTAGGGGAGGACGTACATGGACAAGATCAAGCTCGGCTTTGTGCCCACGCGCCGCAGTATCTTTAGCGCGCCGGACGCGATCAAGTATCGCGGTCTGACGGCTGATCGCCTGCGCGAGATCGGCGTCGAGATTGTGGATATCGACGACATCAACGACGAGGGCCTGCTGTTCGACGACAGCCATATCGCGCCTATCGTCGAGAAGTTCCGCGCCGAGGGCGTCGACGGCATCATGCTCTGCCGCGCCAACTTTGGTACCGAGTATGTCTGCGCCCGCCTTGCCCGCGAGCTCGGTTTGCCCGTGCTGCTGTGGGGGCCGCGCGACGAGCGCCCCGAGCCCGACGGCACCCGTCTGCGTGATAGCCAGTGCGGTCTGTTCGCCACCGGCAAGGTCCTGCGCCGCTTCCAGGTTCCCTTCACCTACATGACCAACTGCCGTCTGACCGATCCCGAGTTCGAGCGCGGCGTCTGGGACTTTTTGGCCGTGTGCAACGTGGTCAAGACCTTCAAGCACACCCGCATCCTGCAGATGGCCACCCGTCCGTTCGATTTCTGGTCGACCATGTGCAACGAGGGCGAGCTGCTCGAGAAGTTCAACATCCAGCTTTCGCCCATCCCCATGACCGAGCTTGTCCAGGCCGTGCGCGACGCCCAGGCTGACGAGCAGGCCATGGCAGCCATGCTCGCCCACATTGGTGACAGCTTTGAGATCTGCATCCCCGAGGACAAGGTTCCTGCGGTCGCAGGACTCGCCATTGCCATGAAGCGCTTGGTCGAGAAGTACGGCTGCAACGCCGGCGCCATCCAGTGCTGGAACGCCCTGCAGGACGAGTTGGGCATTATGCCCTGCGCCGCCAACGCAATCCTCAACGAGATGGGCATCCCCATCGTCTGCGAGACCGACATCCATGGCGCTATCACCGCGCTGATGATCGAGGCCGCCGACCTGGGCCGTCACCGCGGCATGTTCGCCGACTGGACCGTGCGTCATCCCGATAACGAGAACGGCGAGCTGCTGCAGCACTGCGGCCCCTGGCCCTGCAGCTGCGCGGCCGTCAAGCCCAAGCTCACTTACCCGCTGGCTTTCGATCACCCCGGCGCGCTGACGGCCGAGGCCAAGCACGGCGACCTCACCCTTGCCCGCTTTGACGGCGACAACGGCGAGTACTCGCTGCTGCTGGGCAACGCCCGCGGCATCGACGGCCCGGCCGGCATGGGCACCTACCTGTGGGTCGAGGTCGACAACCTCAAGCGCCTCGAGGCCAAGATCGTCGAGGGTCCCTACATCCACCACTGCGTCGCCATTCACGCCAACGTGGTGCCGGTGCTCTACGAGGCGTGCAAGTACATCGGCATTGTCCCCGACCTGTACGACCCCATCGAAGAAGACGTCAAAGCTTACCTGCGAGGAGAGTAGAAATGGCAACTATCGAAGAGCTTGAATCCCTGCGTTGGGACCTTCGCCGCGATTGCGTCGATATCATCATGGCTGGCGCCGGCGGGCACATCGGCGGCGACATGTCGGTCATCGACGCCCTCATGACCCTCTACGCCAACCACCTCAACATTTCGCCCGAGACCGTCGACGATCCCAACCGCGATCGCTTCGTGCTCTCCAAGGGCCACGCCATGGAGGCCTACTACGCGGTGCTCTGCCACGAGGGCTATCTGGACCTCGACGACGTCAAGGCCCGCTTCTCTAAGTTCGGCAGCTCCTACATCGGCCACCCCAACAACAAGCTCAAGGGCATCGAGATGAACTCGGGCTCGCTGGGTCATGGCCTGCCCGTGGCCGTCGGGATGGCGCTTGCCGGCAAGATGGATGGCCGCGACTACCGCGTCTACACCATCATGGGCGACGGCGAGCTTGCCGAGGGCTCGGTCTGGGAGGGCGCCATGAGCGGCGGCAACTACCAGCTCGATAACCTGTGCGCGCTCGTGGACCGCAACCGCCTGCAGATCAGCGGCAGCACCGAGGACGTCATGAAGCAGGATTCGCAGGAGGAGCGCTGGGCCGCCTTCGGTTGGAACGTGCTGTCCATTCCGGGCAACGACGTCCAGGCCATCGACGCCGCGCTGACGCTGGCCGCCGAGACCAAGGGTAAGCCCACGGTCATCATCCTCAACACGGTGAAGGGCTACGGCTCGCCGGTTATGGAGGACAAGGCCGCCTGGCATCATCACCTGCCCAACGATGAGGAATATGCCCAGATCATCGCCGATTTCGCTGCCCATAAGGAGGCTATCAATGGCTAACAAGATCGCCAACCGCAAGGCTATCTGCGACACGCTGCTCGAGGCCGCCGCAACCGATAAAGACATCGTCGTCCTGTGCTCCGACTCCCGCGGCTCCGCATCGCTCACGCCGTTCTTCGATCAGTATCCCCAGCAGTCCGTCGAGGTCGGCATCGCCGAGCAGGACCTGGTGAGTATCGCCGCCGGTATGGCCTCGTGCGGCAAGAAGGCCTGGGCCGCCTCGCCGGCGTCCTTTGTGACCACGCGCTCGTATGAGCAGTGCAAGGTCGACGTTTCGTACTCCAACACCAACGTCAAGCTCATCGGCATCTCGGGCGGCGTGTCCTACGGCGCCTTAGGCATGAGCCATCACTCCGCGCAGGATATCGCCGCCATGAGCGCGATTCCCAACATGCGCGTGTATCTGCCGAGCGATCGATTCCAGACCGCCGAGCTCGTGCGTGCCCTGGTCGCCGACAACAAGCCGGCCTACATCCGCGTGGGCCGCAACCCGGTGGAGGACGTGTACACCGAGGACGAGTGCCCGTTCCAGATGGATCGCGCCACCTGGGTGCGTCGCGGCACCGATGTGACGATCGTCGCCACCGGCGAGATGGTCCGCCATGCCGTGGACGCCGCCGATCTGCTGGCCGAGCAGGGAATCTCGGCAACGGTGCTCGACATGTACTGCGTCAAGCCGCTCGACGCCGAGGCCGTGATCGAGGCCGCCGGCGCCACGCGCGCCGTCGTGACCGTCGAGGAGCACAGCCCCTTCGGCGGCCTGGGTTCCATGGTCGCGCAGGTCGTGGGCGAGCATTGCCCGCGTCCGGTCAAGTGCCTCTCCCTGCCCGACGCGCCGGTCATCACCGGTACGAGCCCCGAGGTCTTTGCGCACTACGGCCTGACGGGTGCCGGAATCGCGCAGACCGTCGCCGAGTTCTTGCCCGCAGAGTAACTGGAATGTGACAAAGGGACCGCCCCTTTGTCACATTCGTTTTGAAAGGGGTGGCCATGGGCCGCTACATCATCGGAATCGATCAATCCACGCAGGGCACCAAGGCGCTGCTGGTGGACGAGGGCGGCCATTTGATTCATCGTGCCGATCGCTCGCATCGCCAGATTGTCAACGAGGCCGGCTGGGTGAGCCATGATCCAGCCGAGATCGCCGCCAACGTGCTGGCCGTGGCGCGCGCCGTGGTGGAGGAGACCGGGGTCGATCCGGCCGACGTCGCCGGCATCGGCATCTCCAACCAGCGCGAGACTACCGTTGCCTGGAGGCGCACGACGGGCGAGCCGCTGTGCGACGCCGTGGTGTGGCAGTGCGCCCGCGCCCGCGAGCTGTGCGACGAGCTTGCTGCGCGCGAAGGCGTGGCCGAGCTGGTGCGCGACACGACGGGTCTGGTGCTCTCGCCCTACTACCCGGCGGGCAAGATGGCCTGGATCCTCGCGAACGTTCCCGCGGCTGCCGAGGCCGCTGCGGCGGGCGAGCTGTGCCTGGGCACCATCGATGCCTGGGTGGTCTGGACGCTCACGGGCGGCGCGGAGTTTCGCTGCGACTGGTCCAATGCCAGCCGCACGCAGCTCTTTGACCTGCGCCGTGGTTGCTGGAGCGAGCCGGTGTGCGAGGCCTTTGGCGTCGATTCGGCTTGCCTGCCGCAGGTGACCGATTCCGATGGCCTGTTCGGCATGACGAACCTGGGCGGCTTTTTGCCGGCGCCCGTGCCCATTCACGGCGTGCTCGGCGACAGCCATGCCGCCTTGTTTGCCCAGGGCTGCCATAGCCGCGGCATGGCCAAGGCGACCTATGGCACCGGCAGCTCGGTCATGATGAACGTCGGCAACGAGTTCGTTGCCAGCTCGCACGGGCTTTCGAGCTCGCTCGCATGGCGCATGGACGGCGCGACCGAGTACGTGCTCGAGGGCAACGTGAGCTACGCCGGCGCCGTCAAGACGTGGCTGCGCGACGATCTAGAGCTCATCAATAACCCCGAGGAGGTTACCGACCTGTGCTACGCCGCCAATCCGGCGAGTCGCGTCTACTTTGTGCCGGCGTTTACCGGTTTGGGCGCGCCGCACTGGGCGAGTGACGCCGAGGGCTGCGTCTTTGGCATGACGCGCACCACGGGTCGCGCGGAGTTCGTGAAGGCCGCCGACGAGTCGATCGCCTATCAGATCTTTGACGTGATTGATGCGATGGTTGAGGATTCGGGCGCGGCGCTGGCCGAACTTCGTGTTGACGGCGGTCCCACGCGCGACGCGTACCTGATGCAGTTTGAGAGCGACCTGGTTGGCTCGCCCATCCGCATTGCGAGCAACGACGAGATGAGCGGCCTGGGTGCGGCCTGGGCCTGCGGCATTGCGCTGGACATGTACACGCGCGATGTCGTCGACGTCTACGGCGCCCGCGGCATCGTGGAGCCGTCGATGCCCGCCGACGAGCGAGCCAAAAAGATCGCCGGCTGGCGCCATGCTGTCGACGCGACTATCGCCTACACTGCCTAGGCGGCTGCGCGGCGCCCAAGGATTTTTCTGGGACGGGGATTAAAAACTCATTGATCCCCGTCCTTGGCAGCTCATTTGGGACGGGGCTTTTTTGACTGGTATGATTGGTGCGACCATTCCAACCAGCTAAAAGAGCCCCGTCCTAAATTGACTATCGAGAGGATCTTCCATGGAGCGTATCGCGAGTTTTTCCGTTGACCATCTGCTGCTTGAGCCCGGCGTGTACGTGAGCCGCATCGACCGCGATCCGGCGACCGGCGCCGCCGTCACCACGTTTGACCTGCGCCTGACCACGCCCAACAAGGAGCCGGTCATGAACACGGCCGAGTGCCACACCATCGAGCACCTGGGCGCGACGTTCCTTCGCAACCATGCCAAGTGGTCGAGCCGCATTGTCTACTTTGGCCCCATGGGCTGCCGCACGGGCTTTTACCTCGTCGTATTTGGCGAAGTGACGAGCGAGGAGATCCTGCCGCTCGTGCGCGAGCTGTTTGAGTTTGTCGCCGACTTTGAGGGCGATGTCCCCGGCGCCGCTCCCGAGGAGTGCGGTAACTATCTGGACCAGAACCTTCCCATGGCTAACTGGCTCGCGCGTCGCTACCTCGACCGCGACCTGGCCGATATCGACGAGAAGCACCTGCACTATCAGCAGGCGTAAGGACTTTATCGTCCAAAACGCGCGCATTGGGCGCCTTCGCTTATGCGGGGGCGCCTTTTTGTTGAGTGGTCGGGACGAGCGTTCAAAATCGCTCATGTTTGTTCTAGAATGTTCGTATAGTCACATTTACGAACAGGAGTGAACATGCATATCTATTCTGTCAACGATCCCGAGTTCAAATCCTATGGCAACGTTTGGGATGACGTTCCGTCCGAGCTCACGTCGCCCGTGCTTGAGGCGCTCTCTGCCACGCCCATCCCCGAGGGCAGCAAGTACGTAGCAAGTGCGCCGGAGCTCGAGGGCGTCAAGGATGCCGGCAAACTGGGCTTTCTCATGTTTGGCGGCCGCCCCTTCCAGCTCGGCTGGTGCAACGGCCACAACACGCAGCTCAACTGCCTGGAGTATCACCGCGCCAGCGAGTTTAACCTGGGCGCCCGCGACTTTATCCTACTCGTGGCGCATCGCTGGGAGATCGAGGATGGCAAGCTCGACACCGCGTGCGTCAAGGCGTTCCGCGTGCCGGCGGGTACGGTCGTCGAAGTCTTCAACACCACGCTCCACTACACGCCGTGCATGGTCGACGACGGCGGCTTCCAGGTAATGGTTGCGTTGCCCGCCGGCACCAATGGTCCGCGCCCCGAGGCCGCAGCCGACATGCCCGCGGTCGGCGACAGCTACTGCTACTGGAAGGCCGACAAGTGGGTCCTCTGCCACGCCGACAGCCCCAAGGCTGCCGAGGGCGGCTACGTGGGCCTCGTCGGCAAGAACCTCGACATCACCTGCGACTAGGGGCTTCCTGTTTGTCTCGATCTGTAACATCTGACGGGCCAAATCGTCTCTTCCTGTTACAGATTGAGATAAACCGCAGAGGGTGCCCGAAAGATCTCGATCTGTAACACCAGGCCCGGTTTTGGCGGTCTACCTGTTACAGATCGAGACAAACCCGCCCAAACCACCACAAAGGTGCCTGTCCCCTTTAATATGAGCAGGACATTGTCAAGAGGCAAAATCGGGCCTGGCCCCAACGATA
>DXLU01000007.1:0-66541 GCA_019414565.1 Collinsella sp.
GCCCTCGCGGCCTAGTCGCTATTTAGGGCGTCCAAGATTTGGGACGCAGTTCAATTTGATCGGACGGGCTTCTTGGTGGGTATCATGGTTGGACGATCATAGGAGGTTTCCCTACATGGAATTGTTTGAGCCAATTCTTCATTTCTTTGCACAACGATGGGTCCACAACATCATCTGGGCTGTCATCTTGGCGATAGGCACCGCCGTCGCCGCCAAGGTCGTATCCAAGACCCTGAACCATCTGCTTAACCGAGACGATAACCCGCTTCCGGCATCGAGTATCTTCATCAACATCGCGCGCGCCGTCATCTGGATGATTGGCGGCAGCTTTATCCTCGACAACTGCTTTGGCATTAACGCAAACGCGCTCGTCGCCGCTCTTGGCGTCGGCGGCATCGCCATCTCGCTCGGCTTTCAGGACACGCTGTCGAACCTTATCGGCGGTATGCAGGTGACCTTTATGGGCATTATCAAACCCGGCGACAATATCGAGGTCGGCGGCGTGTCGGGCGTGGTCCAAGACATCACCTGGCGCCACACGACCATCGAGGACGCCTGCGGGCAGACCATCATTGTGCCCAACTCCAACATCTCCAAGAACACGCTCGTACATCTGATGCCCTTTGGGCGCGTGGCCGTGCCCGTTGCCGTAAAGGACACGTCTAAGTGGGCTTCCCTTGACGCGCTGGCAGACGAGCTCACGAGCGCAACCAAAACGGCCGTCTCGCCCATCTCTGGCTTTGACAAGGAGCCGTACGTGCTCTTTAGCGAGATTGGCGACTTTGGCATTAAGGGCAAAATTATCTTTATCGTCAGCGACGATAGCACCACTTTTACGGCAGCCGACGCCTGCATTCGTGCCATCGCCCCCATCATCGCCTAAACCACCACAAAGGGGACAGGCACCTTTGTGGTGGTTTCGCATCGTGGTACCATGGTTCATATCGTTGTTTAAACGACTAAGGGAGTAGACACCATGGAAGAGGCCTATCGTCAAGCACGCAAGCGCGGCGAGCAGGGACGTCGACGCGCCATCAGCCAAAGCGAGCATCCATACCTTACGGACCTCGACAGTTTAGTTGCTCAGCTCCCCTTAGGTCAGCGAGAGAGCGTCGGCCTGCGGGATATTCCACTCGAAATGGTCGTCGGCACGGTCACCAAGGGCCGTCAGTCTGCCTTTTCGTGCAACTTTATGCCCCTGTTGCCATTTAGCACCGAGTTCGCCCGCAAGTGGTCCAACCTCTACGACATCCAGGTGACCGAGGGCTATCGCGACCCCATCATCGTCACCGAGTTCATGCATCGGTTCTACGTCCAGGAGGGCAACAAGCGCGTCAGTGTCCTCAAATTCCTGGACGCCCCGACGGTTTCGGCCAAGGTCACCCGCCTCTACCCCGGAAAATGGGATTCCGTCGAAAGCCGCCTCTATGGCGAGTTCTGCGCGTTTTGGCGCGTCTGCCCCCTATACGAGATCGAGTTCTCGCGCGAGGGAAGCTACGAGACGCTCGCCAAGATGCTCGGTCAGGACCTTGTCGAAAAATGGCCGCAGAAAAAGGTCGACTACCTGCGCCACACCTTCCTACTCTTTAAGCGCGCCTACCTGCGCGCCGGCGGCGACCACCTGGACATTACGCCCGCCGACGCCATGCTCGTCTACCTCAATGTGTACAACCAAGACCGTCTACTGGATACGCCGACGGATATCGTCGTAAACCGCCTGTGCAAGATTTGGCGCGAGCTGGTCATTGCCGGCAAAAATGACGAGGACAAGGTCGATCTTGTCGAAGCGCCGAGCGTCGATGAGGAAGAGGCGCCCGCCAAGTCCACCTCCGGCGTGCTCAACTTCTTTATGGGCAAGACCGTCTACTCGGCGGCCAACCCCCTGCGCATCGCCTTTATCCATGAGTTCCCCTGTGCGACATCGAGCTGGGACAGCCTGCATGATCAAGGGCGCCAATATCTTGACGAGCACTTTGGCGGCATCGTGCGCACCGAGGCGTTTGAGGACTGCCACGATCCGGACGTGTTCTACGCCGCCGTGGAAACGGCTGTCAAACATGGAGACAACGTCATCTTCTCGACCTCGCATCGCCTGATGGAATACACGCTCAGGGCGGCCGTTGAGTATCCCCAGGTTCGGTTCCTCAACTGCTCCATCGGCCTTCCCCACCAAAGCGTGCGCTCGTATTTTGGAAAGATGTACGAGGCAAAGTTTCTGCTGGGCGCCCTTGCGGCCAGCATGGCGGACAACCATCGCATTGGCTACCACGCGTCGGTCTTTGCGTCGGGCGCGCTTAGCGAGATCAACGCCTTTGCGATTGGCGCCTCGCTGCTCGACCCCCGCGCGCAAATTATCCTGACCTGGGGCGATGTGCCCGCCGGAGGCCTTGCCGAGGCCATGTGCCGCGAAGGCGTGAGCGTCATGACCGGCGCTGACATGTCAAAGTCGCTCGTAGACCCTACGGCCTACGGACTCCACCGCCTGGTCGATGGCAAGGTCGTCGGCATCGCCATGCCGGTCTGGAACTGGGGCCGATACTACGAGCTTATCGTGCGAAGCCTGCTGCATGGCACCTGGGATGAGACCAGTGACGACAGCCAGGTTCGCGCCGTCAACTACTGGTATGGCATGAGCTCGGGCGTCATCGACATTCGCTACGCTCCGGGCCTGCCCTATCAGACGCGCAAACTGGTGCAGCTGCTCCGCAATGGCATCGTCGAGGGCTCCATCAATCCATTTGGCGGCGAGCTTCATAGCCAAGACGGCGTGGTGCAGATCGAGGGCTTTCCCCCACTGCCGAGCGCGCAGATTGTCGAGATGAATTGGCTGGCGGACAACGTGGTAGGCACCATTCCGCAGCTCGACGATGAGCCGGGAGTTACCGCCCTATGAAGATCCTTGCCATAGCAGATACCGAAGAACGATGCCTTTGGGAGTGCTTTCGCAAGGAGCGCTTTGAGGGTGTCGACCTGATTCTGTCTGCCGGCGATCTGGACCCGGACTATCTTGAGTTTTTGGTCACCGTCATCAACAAACCGCTCATCTACGTGCGCGGCAATCACGACGACCGCTACGCACGTCATGCACCGGGCGGATGTATCTGCGCGGAAGACAGCGTGTACACGTACCGAGGGATTCGCATTGCGGGCCTTGGCGGGTCCATGCGTTATCGCGACGGCGCCAACATGTACACCGAACGCGAGATGTCCAAGCGCATGCGCAAGCTGTCGCGTAAGGTTAGGATGGTCGGCGGGTGCGACATTCTGCTTACCCATGCACCCGCCGCCGGTATGGGTGATCTGGACGATCTGCCGCATCGAGGGTTTGAGTGCTTTAACACGGCGCTTGAGTCCTGGGGGGCCGACTACATGGTGCATGGGCATGTACATCGAAGCTACGGTAACGATTTTCAGCGCGAGCGGCAGCATGTGTGTGGAACGACGATCATCAACGCCTGCGGCTATACGCAGTTTGAGCTGGACGAAGCGCGCTACCCCATCCGTGGCTGGCAGGCAGCCTGGCTCAACTCGCAAACCATGCGCCGCGAGCTCAAACGCCACGAGGCCATCGAGTCCTCAACAGCCAGAACACCCTGGTAACCAACACGAAGGTGCCTGTCCCCTTTGAGGTGGTTTTGACGCGATAGCAAGAAACCCGGTCCTGCACGAGGCAGAACCGGGTTTCTTTAGCAATGCTTGCTTTGCTCAGGCAGTAACTAAAAGTTACTCAGCCAGGAAGTCGCGCTGGACAGCGGGATCGACCTTGACGCCAGGGCCCATGGTGGAAGACACGGAGATGGACTTGACGTACTTGCCCTTAGCAGAAGAGGGCTTGACGCGCAGGATCTCGGTGTACAGGGCAGCGTAGTTCTCAACAAGCTGCTGCTCAGAGAAGGACTTCTTGCCCAGGGGCACGTGGCAGATGCCGTAACGGTCGGCGCGGTACTCAACGCGGCCAGCCTTGAGCTCGGAGACCATCTTGGCGACGTCCATGGTCACGGTGCCGAGCTTGGGGTTCGGCATGAGGCCACGGGGACCGAGGATCTTACCAATGCGGCCAACCTTGGCCATCATGTTCGGCGTAGCGATAGCAGCGTCGAAGTTGATCTCGCCCTTCTGGATCTGGGCGACGAGCTCGTCGGAACCGATGATGTCGGCGCCGGCAGCCTCGGCCTCGCGGGCCTTCTCGCCCTCGGCGAAGACAGCAACACGAACGGTCTTGCCGGTGCCGTGAGGCAGGGAGATGGAACCACGGATGTTCTGGTCAGCCTTACGAGTATCGATGCCCAGACGGAAGTGGGCCTCGACGGTCTCGTCGAACTTGGCGGTGTCGAGCTCCTTGATGAGCTTGGCAGCCTGAAGGGGGGTGTAGAGCGTGGCGCGGTCGATCTTCTCGGCAGCGGCGTTATAGCTCTTACCATGCTTAGCCATGTGCATTACCTCCTGTGGTTAAACGGGCGTGAGCCCTCCCACATCGTATCGTGTGCCCTATTGCACACATATAACGGTCGCCCCGGTCGGAGCACCCGTCATTACCTAAAGAAATCGCTACTCAGCGATGGTGACGCCCATGGAACGGGCGGTACCGGCGATGATCTTCTTGGCGGCGTCAATGTCGTTGGCATTGAGGTCCGGCATCTTGATCTCGGCGATCTTGGTGAGCTGCTCCTGAGAGAGCTGACCAACCTTGTCGGCCTGGGGCTTAGCGGAACCAGACTTGAGGTTCAGCTCCTTCTTGATGAGGTGAGCCGCCGGCGGGGTCTTGGTGATGAAGGAGAAGGACTTGTCCTCGTAGACAGAGATCTCAACGGGGATGATGTCGCCCTTCTTGTCCTGCGTCTCGGCGTTAAAGGCCTGGCAGAACTGCATGATGTTCACGCCAGCAGCGCCCAGGGCGGGGCCGACGGGAGGAGCGGGGTTAGCTGCACCAGCAGGAATCTGGAGCTTAATGACGTTGGCAACCTTCTTCTCAGCCATGGTCATTCCTTTCGAATCACGAGTGTGAAGTACTTGCTATATCGTAAGCACGCACGTGTTAGAAGCACTCCTGAGATGAGCAGTCACAGAAGAAGCACGCTCGCGCGAACGGACGAAAACTTAAGCGATGACAGCGACCTGGTTAAAGTCGAGCTCGACCGGCGTCTCGCGGCCAAAGATCATCAGCGTGACCTTGAGCTTGCCAGCCTCGGTGTTAACCTCGGAGACCTTGCCATCAAAGTCGGTAAGCGGGCCATCGGTGACGCGGACGGACGTGCCGACCTGAATATCAACCGAGGTACGCTTGGGCGAATCGCCCTTACCGGGACGACGAGTCATCTTGTTGTACTCGTCACGGGAAAGCGGAGAGGGCTTGCCGTTGCCGCCTAGGAAACCGGTGACGCCGGGCGTGTTGCGAACACACGTCCACGCATCGTCATCCATCTCCATGCGGACCAGGACATAACCCGGGAAGATCTTGGAATCCTTGGTCTCGCGCTTGCCACCCTCTTTAATCTCGGTGACACGCTCCATAGGAATCTCGATATCAAAGATACGATCCTGCATGCCCATAGTCTCGATGCGATGCTCGAGATCGGACTTAACGCGGTTCTCGTATCCAGAGTAAGTGTGAACGACGTACCAACGCTTAGACATGGTTTAGCCCCTCAATCCAGAGAACAGAGCAAGAGCCTCGCCAAAGCCAGCATCGAGCAGAGCGATGACGACGCCGACGACGATCAGAGAAGCGCAAACGACGACAGAGTAGTTCACGAGCTCCTTCTTATCGGGCCACGTGACACGCTTCATCTCGGACTTCACCGAAGCGAAATACTTCTTGGTGCGGGCGAAGAAACCAGGCTTCTCGTTCTTCTTAGACTTCGCAGCCTTCTCGCTCTTCTTGGCAACGGCCTTCTTGGCCTCAACCTTGGAGTTGGCGGCAGCGTTGTTGGCAGGCGCCTGCTGCTGTGCCTTCTTCTTGTTCTTCTTGTTGGCCATTTGGGTTACCTCCGCGCAATGCGCTTATACATGAGTAAACCGTAAGCCCCCAAGTGGGAGCTTACGGAATAATGACTGGCACGCCAGGAAGGACTCGAACCCTCAACACTCGGTTTTGGAGACCGATGCTCTACCAATTGAACTACTGGCGTATATGACTAGAGACTAGCGAGTCTCTTTGTGCAGCGTGTGATGACGGCACCAGGGGCAATACTTCTTGATCTCCATACGATCAGGCATGGTCGACTTGTTCTTGGTGGTCGTATAGTTGCGGCGCTTGCACTCAGTGCACGCAAGAGTAACTAGAGTACGCATGTATCCTGAACCTTTCATTTCCGCCCCGTACGGGCACGAGTTGTTACTTTATCAGCTCCATGTAAGTGCTGTCAATGAAAACCTCGAGTCAATTGGTTCTCGGTGGATCCATTCATATTTGGAACACATCAATGAAGCCATCGAGATCTAATCGACGGTGCATCCAGGACCATTATCGATCCTCTCGACACCAGCAACGGCTCAATATCCATTGCAGAAAAGAACCCGGCACCCATATAAGTGCCGGGTTCTCTAAGTCAGCTATATCAAAGAGCTAATTTACTCAATGATCGTGGAGACGATGCCCGAACCGACGGTGTGGCCACCCTCGCGGATAGCGAAGCGCAGGCCCTCCTCCATGGCGATCGGGTGGATGAGGTCGCCCTCGATGGTGATATGGTCACCAGGCATAGCCATCTCGGTGCCCTCGGGGAGCTTGACCGTACCGGTAACGTCGGTGGTACGGAAGTAGAACTGAGGACGATAACCATCGAAGAACGGGGTGTGACGGCCGCCCTCCTCCTTGGTCAGAACGTAGATCTCGCCGGTGAACTTGGTGTGCGGGGTAACCGAACCGGGCTTGCAGAGAACCTGGCCGCGCTCGATGTCCTCACGCTTGATGCCACGGAGCAGCAGACCGACGTTGTCGCCAGCCTCGCAGAAGTCCATGGACTTACGGAACATCTCGATACCGGTAACGACGGTGTTCTGGGTATCCTTGATGCCGACGATCTCGACGGGCTCGTTGAGCTTGAGCTCACCGCGCTCGACACGGCCGGTAGCAACGGTACCACGGCCGGAGATGGTCATAACGTCCTCAACGGCCATCAGGAACGGGAGGTCGTTGTTACGAGCAGGCGTCGGGATGTACTCGTCGACAGCGTTCATGAGCTCGCGAATGGCGTCCATCCACTTGGCGTCGCCCTCGAGAGCGCCCAAAGCGGAACCACGGATGACGGGGATGTCGTCGCCGGGGAAATCGTACTCGGAGAGGAGCTCACGGGTCTCCATCTCGACGAGGTCGATGAGCTCGTCATCGTCAACCATGTCGCACTTGTTCAGGAAGACGACGATGTAGGGAACGCCGACCTGACGGGCGAGCAGGATGTGCTCGCGAGTCTGAGCCATGGGGCCGTCGGTAGCAGCGATGACCAGGATAGCGCCGTCCATCTGAGCAGCGCCGGAGATCATGTTCTTGACGTAGTCAGCGTGGCCCGGGCAGTCAACGTGAGCGTAGTGACGGGAAGCGGTCTCGTACTCGACGTGGGAGACGGAGATCGTAATGCCGCGCTCGCGCTCCTCGGGAGCCTTGTCGATGTTCTCGAACGCAGTGAAGTCAGCCTTGCAGCCCTCGGTCTCGGAGAGAACCTTGGTGATGGCAGCGGTCAGCGTGGTCTTGCCGTGGTCGACGTGACCAATGGTGCCGATGTTAACATGCGGCTTAGTGCGCTCAAACTTCTCTTTGGCCATAAAGCCCTCCTCTTAACAGGTCGTCCCCGGACGGGACTTTGCCTTTATACCATAGTGGCCTCTCAACATACTATTGAGAAGCCACCGTGTTACCTATGGTAGCGGTGACTGGATTCGAACCAGTGACGCCACGGGTATGAACCGTGTGCTCTAACCAACTGAGCTACACCGCCGGATGGAGCCTGCAACCAGACTTGAACTGGTGACCTCTTCGTTACCAACGAAGTGCTCTACCGACTGAGCTATACAGGCACTTGACGGGTGGGAGCTATAGGATTCGAACCTATGTAGGCAGAGCCAACGGGTTTACAGCCCGTCCCCATTAACCACTCGGGCAAACTCCCAATCGTTCAAGTATCCGCAGGTCCTTTGGTCTTTTGGACCGCCGCCCCCGCGAACGAAAAAGATAATACGATGCAACCTTGGGGGCTGTCAACGAAAACCTCTAGATACACGGTTCCGGGCGTATCTATATAGCCGTGACCTGCGGTTTTATTGAGTTTGGATATGAAGGACGGTGGTTTTGGATACAGAGGTGACATTTCCCAAGGTAACACTTTGGCGTAGTGGAGTACACCTTCAGGATCGAACTTCGATAACAGCCTATTTGCACCTATATATAGGTCGAGATCGGGCTTCCGTGGCAGATTCGAGCGTGGATTTTCTCCCGTTTGAAATCGAGCGTGGATAATCTCCCACTATTGGCGTGCCCCCAAGGCCAAAGTGGCAGATTATCCACGATCATTCACTAAGCGGGAGATTTTCCACGCTCGTACGTCCGATAATCCACGCTCAGGGGGGGCAGCCGAGCTCGACACGGCTTTTGTCTCGATCTGTAACATATAGAGAACATTTTCTCCCCTATCTGTTACAGGTCGAGATATTACGCAGAGACCTCCGCTTACGTCTCATTCTGTAACAGTAAGAAAGGTTTTCAGCTTCTTCGTGTTACAGATCGAGTCAAACCTGAAGCTTGGTTGGCGCCAAACACGCTGACTTATCGACATAAATAGAAACGGGCCCTGTCCCTCAGGGGGACAGGGCCCGAAACTCTCATGGAGCCAGTGACAGGAATCGAACCTGCAACCCACTGATTACAAATCAGTTGCGCTACCGTTGCGCCACACTGGCACACTTGGCGCTTTCGCGCGAAGCCAGTTAAGAATAAAGGAATTGCGGACGAGGCGCAACAGACCCTTCGACCGACCATATCTCAAAACTATTCGTCAGAACGAATAGTTTTATCCGTTCGCCAAAACCAAAAACTATTCGTTTTGGCGACGGCAACCCACAGTCCGTTGATTACAAATCAACGGACCGGCCAATTGGGAAACGGGTCTCTATGGATAATCCCCTACCTCCCGCGCAGGGCCTTGAGCTTGGCCAGGGCATCGGGGCTCAGGCGGCTGCCCAGGGTCATCTTGATCTGCGGAGCTTCCTCTGCCTCGTGAACGTCGTTATCGATCTGTTTGATCTCGTCCACCAGCATGCGGCTCGAGATGCGCGTAACGCCCTTACCCATGACGACGGCCTGGATCGTGCCGTCGCTCGACACCACGGAGCACGCGCGGCCTTCCTCGCGCGCCTCGATGCAGAGCTTCTGCACCACGGTGTCGGCCGATACGCCCGTCGGCGAAAACTCGATGCGCACGCCGCGGGCCGGCAGGTTGGGGCGCTCGCTGGAGATATTGCCCGCGCCGTCAAACACGATTACGGCCTCGTAGCGGCCCTGGGCAAACGCGGCAACATCGTTGATGAGTGCCGTGCGCGCCATATCGTGAACGTCGCTGGAATACGGATCATCGGAATGGTCGTAGACGAGCTTTTCGTAGCGCGGCGTGCAGTGGATCACGTTGTAGCCGTCGACCACCAGCAGCTCGGGCTTATTGGAGTGCACCGTCGAGACCGGGTCGGCGATGGCCTGCGCAAACGCATTGCCGCCCACGCCATAGGTCGCGGCCGAAACAATCGGCTTGGCCGAGCCTTCGCCAAAGCGCTTGGCCTTGGACTTGGCGCGGTTCTTCTTGGACATGCGCTACTCCTCCCCCATGAGCTCGCCGGCATTGCGGCGCAGCCACTCAAAGCACAGCGCGGTGGTCGCCTGGGCCACATTGAGACTCTCGGTCATGCCGCGCTGGGGAAGCTTGGTCAAAAAGTCGCATTTCTCGAGCACCAGGCGCGAGATGCCGTCGCCCTCGGAGCCCATGACGAGCGCAACGCGGCCCTCGAAGGGAGCATCCCAGCAACTGCCCTCGGCGTGCTCGGAAGCACCGCCCACCCAAAAGCTGGCGGCCTTGAGGTCGTCAAGCGCTCGGGCGATATTGGGAACCTGCGCGATGGGCAGGTGCATGACGGCACCAGCGGAGGTTTTGTAGCTGCCCACGGTCACACCGGCGGCGCGCTTGTTGGCAATGATGACGCCCGCTGCGCCCACGACCTCGGCAGAGCGCACGATCGCACCAAAATTGCCATCGTCGGTCACATGGTCGAGCACGACGACGAGCGCCGGTCCTTCACCCGCGCGATCGAGAATATCGGCGACATCGGCATAGGGGAAATTGCCCACCTCGAGCGCAATGCCCTGGTGAGCGCCATGGCTCGACAGCGCATCGAGCTGCGTGCGCGGCACATACTTAATGCGGACGTCCGCGGCGTTGAGGTCGTCGACCAGACGCGACAAGGCGGCATCGCGCTCCCCGCCCTCGGCGATGAGCGCGCACTTGACGGGAAAGCCGGTACGCAGTGCCTCGGCGGCAGCACGACGACCTTCGATAAACTCGCCCTTGGGAACCTGAACGTTGTCGCGGTTGCGATCTCGCTGCGAACGCGCAGCCTGGGCTTGGGAGCGCTCGCGCTGGCCCTTGGGAGTGGCAGCGCGGTCGTTGCGGCGAATCGCACGCGAGCCAGAAGCAGCCTGCTTGCCTCCACGCGGTGCACGTTTGCGATTGTCGGCCATAAAACGGCCTCCTTAAATAGATAACGAACAAGAATCGACCGTCCGAGCCACGGCACCTTGCCTTTCAATCGTTGGGCATGACCACCAGGTCTATGCCCCCCTCTTTCAAGGCAATCTGCCGCACCTCGAACGGTCGACAAATACTAGAGACTCTTAATACGAGTACCCGCGGCCGTATCTTCAATCGTCAGCCCGAGGTCCTTGAGCTGGTCGCGGATGGCGTCGGCCAGATCCCAGTTCTTGGCGGCACGGGCCTCGGCACGGGCCTCGAGAATCTTGGCAGCGGCCTCGTCCACGTCGTCACCCGTGTAGGCGACTAGGCCGGCGGCAACGCCCAGCAGGCCCAGCGGCAGCTCGACCTTGGGCTCGGGAAGCTCAACGCCAAATGTGTCGAGCAGCTCGACCAGCATATCGGCGGCGGCAAGCGCGGCGGCCTTGTCGGCAGCGTCGCCCGCCTGCTCCAGGTACTGGTTGCACTCGGTCACAAAGCCAAAGACAGCACCCATGGCACCGGCAGTGTTAAAGTCGTCGTCCATGCACTCCTTAAAGGCGGCACGGGTCTCGGCGGCCTTGGCGGCAAACGCCTCAGATGCTGCCTCATCGGCATCGGCCGCCGCATGGTTCGCGGCCCAGCGCAGGTTCTCGACCGTACCGGCGATACGCGTAAGCGAGTTCTCGGCACCCTCCAGGCGCTCCCAAGAAAAGTCGAGCGGCGAGCGATAGCTCGTCTGCAGCATAAGCAGGCGCAGGGCCGCAGCAGAGTGCTGTTCGAGCACCTCGGCCAGCGTAAAGAAGTTTCCGAGCGACTTGGACATCTTCTCGCCGTCTACCAGCAGCATGCCCGTGTGCATCCAGGTGTTGGAGAAACCCTGGTGCCAGGCGCAGGTGGCCTGGGCACACTCGTTCTCGTGATGCGGGAAGGCAAGGTCGGAGCCGCCGCCGTGGATGTCGATCGGGGTGCCCAGGTAGCGATGCACCATGGCGGCGCACTCGGTGTGCCAACCGGGACGGCCTTCGCCCCAGGGGCTCGGCCAGCTGGGCTCGCCGGGCTTGGCGGCCTTCCACAGGGCAAAGTCGAGCGGGTCGTTCTTGTCCTCGTTCTCCTCGATGCGCGCGCCAACCATCAGATCGTCGATGTTGCGGCCCGAAACCTGACCATAGTTGGGATCGCTGCGCACGGCAAAGTACACGTCGCCGTTATCGGCGGCGTAGGCATGGCCCTGCTCGATAAGCGTCTTGATCATAGCGATCATGGGGCCGATCTCCTTGGTGGCGCGGGGGCGCACATCGGGATCGAGCACGTTGGCGGCACGCATGACGCCGATGAACTTGTCGGAGAACTCCGTCGCGACCTCGGCGGCCGTGCGGCCCTGCTCGTTGGCGCGCTTGATGATCTTGTCATCGACATCGGTGAGGTTCTGGGCGAACGTGACCTCGTAGCCGCTCGCGATGAGCCAGCGACGAATCACGTCAAAGCTGATGAACGTGCGAGCATTGCCGATGTGGATGTTGTCGTAGACCGTGGGGCCGCACACGTACATGCGAACCTTGCCGGACTCGATGGGCTGGAACTCTTCCTTTTTATGGGTAGCGCTGTTGTAGATACGCATTCGTTACTCCTTAACGGTTTTCTGTAGCAGGCAGACGGCCCAGGCGCCAATTCCCTCGCCCTGGCCTTCCCAACCGAGCTTTTCGGTCGTGGTGGCGGCGACGCCCACGTTTTCGACGTCGACACCCAGGGCATGGGCAAGGTTGGCGCGCATGGCATCGCGGTGCGGAGTGATCTTGGGTTGCTGGCAGGCAATGGTGCAATCGGCATCGACAAACTCAAAGCCAAGCTCGCGCGCATAGTCCATCACGCGAGCGAGCAGCACCATCGAATCGGCACCCTCGTAGGCGGGATCGGTGTCGGGGAATAGCTTGCCGATATCTCCCCCGCGGCAGGCGCCCAGAATGGCGTCGGCCAAGGCGTGCGCGAGCACATCGGCATCCGAGTGGCCCAGCAGGCCGCGCTCGTAGGGAATGTCAACCCCGCCGATGATACATCGACGCCCCTCCACCAAACGGTGGACGTCGTAGCCGTGGCCAATGCGCAGGTTACTGAACATGGGGAAGGTCCTCTCCCTCGGCCATGCGACCGAGCAGAATCGCGGTTACGGGACGCAGGTCCTCGGGCACCGTCACCTTAAGGTTATCGCGCGGGCTCTGGACACAGCGGACGCGCCCGCCCATGCGCTCGACCAGCGATGAATCGTCGGTGCCGATAAAGCCCTCGGCGATAGCAGCGGCGTGAGCGCGCTTCATGGCGTCGACGCTAAAGATCTGCGGCGTCTGCGCGGCCCAATAGAGCTCGCGCGGCGGCGTCTCGACGATGTTGTCGCCATCGACGATCTTGAGCGTGTCGATGGCAGGCTGGCCGCACACGACGCCGTCGAGGGCACGGTCGCCCACAAGCACGTCGATCGCATGATCGATGGCCTCGGTCGTAATGAGCGGACGGGCGCCGTCGTGGATGGCGACATATTCGAAACCCGCCGGAGCCGCATGCACGCCGGCACGGGTGGAATCCTGGCGGGTCTCGCCGGCATCGGCAAAGCTGATGGGCGTGTCATAGTCAAACGGGTCGATGGCCAGGCGGCGCATCTCGGCACGGCGCTCGGAAGGACACACCACCACGATGTGGCCGACCTTATTGCTACGGTCAAATGCGCGGATAGACCAGCTCATGAGCGGACGGCCCGCCACGTTAACGAGCTGCTTGCCGCCGGGATTTCCAAAGCGCTGGCCACTGCCGCCGGCAACGACCACGGCGCATACGGGCGCCATTATGCGTTCCCCTGTTTGGTGCCCTTCATGCGGTACAGGGAGTCCGCAAGAATGGCAGGGTTGTTGACGCCAAAGTCGCCTAGGCGCTCCGGATCCTCGCTGATGTCGTCCATGAGCTCCTGCAGCGATCCATACTCGTCGACGATCTTCTCGGCCACGCCGTCGCGCACGACGGACACGCGCGAAAGCGTGCGCAGGCCCAGCGGTGTCATGACGGAGTCCTCGTCCAGGTCGTCGTAACCCAGAACCGCCGCCACATGCTGCGGGTCGGACAAGTCCTTGGGCGTCATACGGCTCAGGTTGGCGCGGATCTTTTCGGCATTGGCCTCGGAGGAATCGCTCGCATAGTCGCGAATCATCAGGTCGTACTCGGTATCCATGCTGGAGCCGGCGAGCTGCTCGAGCTGCATCTGCACGAGCTTGCCCTGGTTGCCCAGCTTGACAATGCAATCCTTAAGTTCGGTCTTTGCCTGCTGCATGATCTCGAAGCTCGAGAAAATCCCGGTAATGTCGGCGAGCGTAACGTAGTCGTCGAGCTCGAGGGCCGTCAGGCGCAGCAGGGAGCGGTCGAGCGACTGACGGGTAGTCTGGAGCGTGGCGACGAGCTGGTTGACCGAGCTCATGATGGTGGTGACGGGCTGGATCTCGTAGCTCTTGCCGTGAACGTACACGTTGACGACGGCACGACGGGCCGAGACCGAGATCACGATGGCATCCGTGAGCACCGACATGCGGGCGGCGGTGCGGTGACGCATGCCCGTCTCACTCGTGGCAAGCGAGGGATCGGGATTGAGGTGGAAGTTGGCGCGCAGGATCTGGGTGAGGTCGCCGTCGATGACGATGGCGCCGTCCATCTTGGAAAGCTCGAACAGGCGGTTCGAGGTAAACGAAATGTTGAGCGGGAAGCCGTCGTTACCAGCAGCGAGCACGTTTTCGGCGTCGCCGACGCAAATAAGAGCGCCCAGGTGACCAGCAATGATCATGTCGAGGGCGGTGCGGATCGGCTGGCCAGGTGCCGTCAGGCGGATGGCCTGTTCCATACGCTTTTGCAGCTCGTTCTTATCCAAGGCATCGCTCCCATCGCATACGCTCCATAAACGCTAAATAGTTTCTCACGGTTTGTCCCCGCGGCGCTCGCGAAATCCGATGCTTACAGAATGAGCGAACACCGCTGAGAGCCTCAACCCAAATGAGCTGTTCATGTGGTAGCATCGGGATTCACATGAATGAGGGAGTAGTCGCGTGACCGGGTTCGCCTCCGGTGGCGCGGCAAGTCAACATACTGGCCGACACGGTCTGGCTTGCCTTAATGAACGAGACTCGTGGTTGTACGCGCGGCGCGTACGCCACGGGTCTTTTTTGTTGCTCCCCTGTCAGAAGTACACGCGGGTTCGCCCGCAAGGAGGGAGCCAAACCATGGGACTCGTAGAGCTCGTGCTGCTCGCCATTGGCCTTTCGATGGACGCCTTTGCCGTATCCATCTGCAAGGGCCTTGGCATGAAGAAGATCAACCTTAAGGTCGCCGTAGTGCTCGGCCTGTTCTTTGGCGGCTTCCAGGCCGGCATGCCCGTGATCGGATGGGCGCTTGGCAGCCAGTTTATGGGCATCATCGGCCCCATCGACCATTGGATTGCCTTTATCCTTTTGGCCTTCATCGGCGGCAAAATGCTGTGGGAGGCTTTTACCGAGGACGAGGATGAAGGCGACGGCAAGAATGCCGAAAAGATTGAACTGAGCGAGTACCTGATCCTCGCCATCGCCACTTCAATCGACGCCCTGGCCGTGGGCATCTCGTTCGCCGCGCTTTCGGTCGACATCGTTCCCGCTGTATCGCTTATCGGCGTCACAACGTTTATCTTCTCCGTCGCCGGCGTAGCGATCGGCCACACCTTTGGCGCGCGCTACGAAAAACCTGCCACCATCGTGGGCGGCATCGTGCTCATCCTCATCGGACTTAAGATCTTGCTTGAGCATCTGGGGATTTTGGCGCTGTAACGCCAAACACAATCGCTCAAAACTCAACGCCAGTACAAGGCCTCATGCAAAGTTTTGCATGAGGCCTTTTCGTGCAGACTTTTGCATGTCATACTGATATGCAAAAGTCTGCACGTTAGGAGATCGCCGTGAATACCCTTCCCATCACCACACCGCGCCAAGCTGGCATCTACGTGCGCCAGGCACGCGAGGCTCAGGGTCTCACCCGTGCCGCCCTCGCCAAAACGGCCAGTGTTTCAGAGCGCCTGCTCGCATCGCTCGAGCTAGGAGACGCCACCGGCATTCGACTCGACAAGTTGCTGTCCGTCTTTAACGCACTCGGCATAGGTCTCTTTGCGCAAAGCGATAACGACTCCATCGCATCGCCCTCCGAACATCCGACGACGAAAGCGGACCTCCCTATCGCGAACTCGAATGCCCTGCCAAAGCCAAGCGTAGGCAGACGACCCGCTCGACAAGGAACGCCATCTTCCTATGGTGCCTTGCTGGCCCAAATCGCAGCCGAGCAAGGCCTTTCCGACACTTCAGACCTCTCCTTTGACTGTAAGGTTGTGAAATAAATGGCAGAGATGGAGCTTGCGACCCTCATTTGTGGCGAAATCGCAGGCACTCTCCGGCAAGACGAGCATGGACTCTGCAGCTTTGTATACGCCCCAACCTATCGCGGAGCACCACTATCGCTTACAATGCCGCTTTCCAATCGCACGTATGGCCATAACATCGTCCGCCCGTTCCTATTTGGCCTTTTGCCCGACAGCCAAGAGCAGCGTCGCGCTATTGCCGCCGAGCATGACGTTGCATCCAACAACCCCGTCGCCCTCTTGTGCCATATCGGTCTTGACTGCGCAGGGGCCGTTCAGTTTTGTCGAACCGATCAATTAGGCGCCGCCCGCGGCAGGGTCTCGGCATACCGCCCGCTTACCAATTCTCAAATCGCTCACAAGCTCAAAGCAATTCGCGATGACGAAAGAGAGACATGGATGGGCTCCAACGAAAGCTGGTCCCTGGGCGGCAACCAAGGCAAATTTGCACTAGCTTGGCATGATGGCCAATGGTGCGAATGTCTAGGGTCATCCCCCACTACCCATATCTTCAAAAATGGTGTCGTTGGGTTCAAACATCAGGCCTTAAACGAATTCGTCTGCATGAAAACGGCTCGGCGTGTTGGCATTCCAACTGCCAACGTCTCCTATTGCACATTTGAAGACGAAGCCGCGCTCGTCGTTGAACGGTACGACAGAATTGTCAATAGCAGCGGAAATATCGAAAGGCTGCATCAGGAGGACTTTTGCCAGGCGCTCGGTGTATTGCCAAGCCAGAAATACACCGCCGACGGAGGACCAACCACACGAGACATCCAAGAACGACTGATTAACACAGTCCCCCACCACATGAATCTTGTGCTTTTTACCTATATGTTGTTCTATAACGCCATTATCGGAGCGCCTGACGCACACGCTAAAAACTACTCGCTCATCCTAGGTAAAGGCACAAACGCAGCGCTCGCACCCATGTACGATGTCGCATCGGGCTTGGCGTACGAGCGTATGCGCCGCCGGGCGCGCCTTGCCATGAGCGTTGGCGGCGAAAATCGAGTGGGGCGCATCGGTCCAGGCGCTATCCGCCGATACCACGGTATGGGCGACCCCGCGCTGGAGGCGGCGCTCACCGATGCCGGGCTATCCGAGAAGTTTTGCTTTGCGACCATGATGGACCTCGCCTACGAGGTGCCCATTTGCATGGAAGAGATCATGGACGAATACGCCGACCTGCCCGGCATGGCGGACCTGCGCGAGCACATGCTCGGCCCCGTCCGCGAAAACTGCCAGCGCACCCTCGACCTCATCAAGGCGGATATGGGCTAGGCGCCAATCAATCCACATTTCTTAAAAGAAGAGGGGGGCACCCGTCGCAAAAGTTCGGATGCCCCCTCTCGTAATGTCATTTGCAATCCGCTAGCACGTGGCTCGAACTGCTGCTAGCGCGACCCTTACGCGGCAAGGCGCTTGAGGACGTCGATGAGCAGCTCGTAGAAGCGCTCGGCAGAAGCGAGCTCCATGCTCTCGTCCGGGGTGTGGACATCGGAGAGCGTCGGGCCCACGGCGATGGCGTCCAGGCCGTGCAGGGCCTCAGCAAACAGGCCGCACTCAAGGCCAGCGTGAATGGACTCGATGCGCAGCTCGGAGCCAAAGAGCTCGCGATAGCTCTCGACAAAAACGTCGCGGACCGGCGAATGCTCGGCATAGCTCCAGCCGGGATACTCGAACTCGAACTTGGCGTCGAAGCCCAAGACATCGGCCAGCGTCTGCAGGCGGTCCTTGAACTCGTTCTGCAGCGAGGTGATCGAGGAGCGCGGGGACAGCATGATCTTGACCTGGTCGTCGGAAGTGGCGACCACGCCGATGTTGGAGGAAACCTCGACGGAGCCGTCAGTGGCGACGTTGCGGCGAATCACGCCGTTAGGGGCAAGACGCAGGGCGCGGATGAGGGCAAGCGCGGACTTCTGATCCATGGCCTCGACCTCGGCGTCGTCGGCAATCTCGACGGTGCAGGTAAAGCCGGGGTCGAAGACCTCGAGCTCGGCAGTGACGTCGGCGATGATGTCCTTTGCGATCTGGGCCGCGGCCTCGGCGGCAGCGTGGTCGGCGTAAACCAGCTCGGCCTTGCACTCACGGTTGATGGCGTTGTCCTTAGTGCCGCCGTTAAAGCTAACGATGGCGGGCTCGCCGGCGACCATCAGACGGTCGATGATGCGGGCCATGATGAGGTTGCCGTTGCCGCGCTCCAGGTTGATATCGTTGCCGGAATGACCACCCAGTAGGCCGGAGATGTCGAGCGTGAGGGTGCTGCCGGTCTTGTGCTCGCGCACGATGGGGCAGGTGTAGGTAACAACGACGCCGCCAGCGCAGCTGACGGTGGCAACGCCCTCTTCCTCGGAGTCAAGGTTAATCATGGTGCGGGCGCTAATCTGGGACTTGTCGAGCGTCTCGGCGCCGACCAGGCCAGTCTCCTCATCGGTGGTGAATACGCACTCGAGGGCGGGGTGAGCAATCGAATCGTCGTTGAGCACAGTAAGCATCAGAGCGACAGCAATACCGTTGTCGGCGCCCAGGGTGGTGCCGTTAGCGGTGAGGACGCCGTCCTTCACGACCAGGTCGATACCGTCGGTCGTAAAGTCGTGCTCAACAGAGCCCAACTTGTCGCACACCATATCGATGTGGCCCTGCAGCATCACAGTCGGGGCATTCTCGGCGCCGGCAGAAGCGGGCTTGCGAATGATGACGTTGTAGACCTCGTCCTGGTACACATCGAGGCCGCGCTCCTTGGCAAACGCAACCAGGAAATCGCTGATGCCCTTCTCGTTGCCAGACCCACGGGGGATCGCGCTGACCTCCTCAAAGAAATGGAACAGCTGGGCGGGCTCGTAGCCGGTGATCTTGTAATCCATGGTGCCTCCTTGGCGCAACTGGTTAGACAGTAAGACATGCGCCTTGTATATTCCCAGACTTTGCGTGCATAAACCAGTCGAAAACGCCGAGCGCCCTCGCATCATCGGCTAACGGTGGACCGTATAGCGTAACGGTCACAACTTCCGCAGCTCTACAAATCGAGGCGCCCTTTCCGGAGCGCCTCGATTGCGCGTATCAAATTGTCGCCACGCCTTACAGCGCGCCGGAACCGGCTTGCATCATGCCGCCGGGGCCCGAGGTCACGCCGCCGCTCACGGGCGCGGCGTTGCCAGTGCGCGGTGCCGCCGGGGCGGTATCACCACCGAGCGTGCCCGCCGGACGCGGTGCCGGGATCTCGCCCGTGCCGTGGCTAAAGACAAACTTGCCATCGGCCACGTCGCACAGGACGGTATCGCCCTCGCCCCACTCGCCGGCCAGCAGCTCCTCGGACAGCGGGTCCTCGATGAGCTTTTGAATAGCACGGCGCAGCGGACGCGCACCGTTGGTGAGGTCGGTGCCCTCGGCCACGATCTTGTCATAGGCCGCATCGGTGAGCTTGATGTTCATGCCGTTGGCAATCAGACGCTGGCGCAGGTCGTCCACCAGCAGGTGCGCGATCTTGGTGAGATTCTCGCCCGAGAGCTTCTGGAACACCACGATGTCGTCGATACGGTTGAGCAGCTCGGGGCGGAACAGGCGCTTGAGCTCGCCCATCGCGCGACCACGGATCTCACTCGACGTGAGACCCTGCTCGCCGGTGGTGCCAAAGCCCACGCTCGCATCCTGCGCAATCTCGCGGGCGCCCACATTGGACGTCATGATGATCACGGTGTTGCGGAAGTCGACCGTCTTGCCCTGGCTATCGGTCAGGCGGCCCTCCTCCAGCACCTGCAGCAAGATGTTGAAGATATCGGGGTGCGCCTTCTCGATCTCGTCGAACAGCACGACCGAGTACGGGTGGCGACGAACGGCCTTGGTGAGCTGGCCGCCCTCGTCGTGACCGACGTAGCCCGGAGGGCTACCGATGAGCTTGGAGACCTCGAACTCGCTACCGAACTCGGACATGTCGAAGCTGATGAGCGCGTCTTTGCTGCCAAAGAGATACTCGGCGAGCGTCTTGGCGAGCTCGGTCTTGCCCGTGCCGGTGGGACCCAGGAAGATAAAGCTGCCGCCGGGACGACGCGGGTCCTTGAGCGGCGAGCGGCTGCGGCGCACGGCCTTGGCGACGGCCTCGACGGCCTCGTCCTGGCCGATAATGCGGGTCTTGAGCACGCTTTCGGTCTGCAGCAGGCGACGGCTCTCGCTCTCGGTGAGCGAGGAAACCGGCACGCCAGAGGTCACGGACACGATGTCGGCAATCTGACTCACGTCGATGGTGAGCGGGCTGGCGTCGAGCTCGGCGGTCCAGGCAGCCTTGGCCTCGGCGAGTTCAATCTCGGCAGCCTTCTGCTGCTCGGTGATCTCGGCGGCCTTGTTCATGTCGTCGCTCTCGGTGGCCTCCTGCGCGGCGGCCTTGAGCTCCTCTATGCGATGCTCGGCCTCGCGCACCGGCTCGGGCGCGCGGTTGGCGGCGATGCGAGCGCGAGCACCGGCCTCGTCAATGAGGTCGATGGCCTTATCGGGCAGGAAGCGATCCTGAATGTAGCGGTTGGAAAGGTTCGCGGCGGCCTCGATAGCACCCTGCGTATAGCGCACATGGTGGTGCTCCTCGTAGCGCGGCTTGAGCGCGGTCAGGATCTTGACCGTGTCCTCGACGCTCGGCTCCTCGACATCGATGGTCTGGAAGCGACGCTCGAAGGCCGGGTCCTTGGTGAGGTACTTGCGGAATTCCTCGGCCGTGGTGGCGCCGATAATCTGGAAGGCACCGCGCGCGAGCACGGGCTTGAGCATGGAGCTCGCGTCGATGGAGCCCTCGGCAGAACCGGCACCGATGATGGTGTGCATCTCATCGATAAACAAGATGACGTCGTCGGCCTCGGTAGCCTCTTGGATCACGTTCTTGAGGCGCTCCTCAAACTCACCGCGATACTTGGCGCCCGCGACAAGACCCGGCAGGTCGAGCGTCCAGATATTCTGGTTCATGAGGTTCTCGGGCACGTTGCCAGCAGCAATCTGCTGCGCCAGGCCCTCGACGATAGCCGTCTTGCCCACGCCGGGATCGCCCAGGATAAGCGGATTGTTCTTGGTGCGGCGCGAAAGGATCTCCATCATGCGCTGGACTTCCTTTTCGCGGCCAATCACGGGATCGAGCTCGCCGTCGTGCGCCTTTTGCGTGAGGTTGGTGGCGAACTGCTTGAGCGTGTCGGTGCCGCTCCCCTTTTGCTGAGAGGCATCCGAGCCGCTAAAGAACGGCAGGCCCGCACCGGGACGACCAGCGCCAGCGCCAGCGAGCGGACGCTTCTTGTCCTGATCCTTGGCAGTGAGCTTTTCGATGGCCTTTTTAATGGAAGCAGACGACACGCCCAGGCGCATGAGGATGTCCATGGCCATGCCGTTGCCTTCTTCGACGATGCCGATCAGCAAGTGCTCGGTCGAAACGTAGGTCTGGTTGTTCTCGCGTGCCACGCGGAAGGAGCGCTCCATCACGCTAATGACGAGCGGCGTAAAGGCAAGCTTGGCAGCCTCGGTCTCCTCGCTGGGCTCGGGAACCGTGGTCTGGACCTCTTTGAGGGTATCCATGATGTCGTCGTAGGAGATATCGAGCGAGCGCAGCGCCTCAGCGGCAATGCCCTCGTCCTCCTTGGCGAGCGCGAGCAACAGATGCTCGGTACCCACCTTATTTGAATGAAGATCGAGCGCCTCCTGCTTGGCCATGGACATGACCTTGCGCGCGCGATCGGTAAAACGGTCTAACATGCTAGTTCCTCTTAGACGAGCTAGTTTTTTCAAACGCAAAGCGCCACTCGTGGCGGCGCTTTGGTCTCTTTACCCATATGGAGTATATGTTAATCGCTGGGGCCTTTTCCGCATGCAGCCATACGACAACGTCTACAAAAAAGGAATTGCCAGGTGCGTCTGCATCGGCCCAACGAGCGTGGATTTTCGGACACCCATTCCACGAGCGTGGATAATCTCCCGTTTTGAGCCCGTAAACAAGCCAAAAACGGGAGATTATCCACGTTCATGTTTTGCGGATCAGTTTCATTTGCACCAATTAGCTGGTGTGGCGCCAGCGAGGGTCGGTGAGCGTACGCGCCACACCCAGGCCAACGGGCAAAAACGCCACGATGAGCACTGCACGCACAAACCAGCCGAGCATATTGACCGTGTCGAATGTGCACATGTAATACATCGAGCGATACAGATACAAGCCCGGCACCATAATGACAATCGATGGCACCGTGAGGGCGATACGTGGGTAGGTGAGCTTGATTTCGGCTAAGCTCGCGAGCAGCCCCGATACCAGCGCGCCGATAAACGCTGCCGCCTCGGGAGGCATACCTACGCTCAGGCCCAGAAAGGGAAACAGCGTCGGCGCATCGACGAGCGTAAGGCGCAAGGTATTGGACACGGCGCCGATCAGCCCAGCTGCCGCGGCCATCTTTACCGGGCTGTTGAACATCACCGAGAAGCCGAATACGCCAACGAAGCTCATCACCACGCGCAGGAGCGTAAGGGCAAGCGGCGAAAGGCCGAGCGGGGCAAAATCATCCGGTGCCAGCCCCACACACTCGGCAACCATCCAGCCCACAAGGGTCGCCATCACAATAATCGACACGGCATACGAAAGACGCTCAATGCCGCTTCGCATATCGAGCTTAGCGATGTCGAGGCCTGCCGTAATGAGGGGAAAGCCGGGAATCACAAAGAGCATGGCGCCGATATAGCCTTCTTGGTGCGACATTGCCCCCGGTACGACCTGGCCAAGGCCGAGCAATGCCAGCAGATACGAAACGCAAGCGAGCGCAACGCCAATCGTCAGCGCGCTAAACTGGCCAAGACCCTGCTTGAGAATATGAGAGCGAGCAAAGTTGCCAACACCAGCGCCTACGAATGCGCAGGCCATCTCGATAGGGCCGCCGCCGAGCAAAAAGACGAAGGCGCCGCAAGCACAAGCTGCCGCAAGGCCCTGTTGCCAGGGAGAGTAATCGGGTTTTGAACTCTCAACGGTCTTGAGCATCTCGTGGTATTCGTGCACGGTAAACCGGCGCCCATACGTCTCGATTTCCTTTAGGAAGCTCTCCATCATCCAAATGCGATGGGTATTGACTCCCGTTGTGGGCAGGCTGACAACCTCGTTAAAGCAGTGGCCATCTTCGATGCAGGTGCACTCAAACGACAGAAGACTTAAGTCAACGTGGACGGTGACACCGAGTACGGCGGCGACGCGATTCATGGTATCGCGTACACGCCAGGCACCCGTTCCGCTCGCGAGCATAAGCATACCGGTGCGGCAGATGATGGATGACTTATCGGTGAGCGGCGCATCGACGGCAAGCTCATCGCCTGCCGTCACGATCTGGTGCCAGTCAGTTTTCATATGGAGTGCGCCGGCACGAACACCGTGGTGCATGGGGGCTCTCGAAAGCAGCGAGTCAAGGCGCGAAGACTGTGGGGACTCCGTTGATTCGTCCTCAACCTCATCAGTCTCTTCATCGACCAGATCAAATGAGTCAAGCGATGCCGGCTCGCGACGATCGATTAGCTCCTCATCCTCATCGTCAAAGTAATTGAACTGATCGAGCATGTCCTCTTCGATTGCACGCTCGCTCGCGTCGTCCATATAGACGCTCCCTTCCCACCGACTAACCCCCATCCTAGGCAGCAACGGCTAAAGGAAACATAAAAGAGACGGCTGCCATGCGAGCCATGTGCTCAATAGCCGTTGGGTAGTCGTTTAAGAACGTCCCCAATGACTATTGACGGCCAAGGCAACGCCGATGTATTGGCGACGTCAGCGAGCGGGTCGCATTTGAGACAAGGTGACGTGAAACGAAAGGGCGCTGACCTTCTGGTCGCGCCCTTGAAGTTGAGCGTCAGATTGTCCAAATGCGGCCCGCGCAGCGTCGAGCCGTTACGCGGTTCGTAGAACCGCGTAACTAGTTAGTACATCTTTGCGCCGGCGGGGATGGAGGCGTCGAGCTGGATCAGGTTGAGACGCTCCTCACCATCCTCCTCGTGGATAGCGCTGATGAGCATGCCGCAGCTGGGAATGCCCATCATCTTGCGCGGCGGCAGATTGGTGATGGCGAGCAAGGTCTTGCCGACCAGGTCCTCGGGCTCATAATAACCGTGAATGCCGGAGAGGATGGTACGGTCGGTGCCGGTGCCGTCGTCGAGCGTAAAGTTCAGCAGCTTCTTGGACTTCTTGACGGCCTCGCATGCCTTGACCTTCACGGCGCGGAAGTCGCTCTTGGAGAAGGTATCAAAGTCGACGAACTCCTCAAACAGCGGCTCGACGGCAATCTTGGAATAATCAACCGTGGGCTTGAGCGGCTTGACGAACGGGCTCGCGGTGTTGCCGGCCTCGGCAGCCTTAGCGGCAGCGGCACCGGACTGGAAACCCTTCTCGGGCTTCATGTGCGGGAACAGTAGCACGTCGCGGATGGAAGCCTGGTTGGTGAGCAGCATGACCACGCGGTCGATACCGATGCCGATGCCGCCCGCGGGAGGCATACCGTACTCGAGGGCGCGCACGTAGTCCTCGTCGTACTCCATGGCCTCGTCGTCGCCGCCAGCCTTCTCGGCCATCTGGGCGGCAAAGCGCTCGGCCTGGTCGACCGGGTCGTTGAGCTCGGAGAACGCGTTGGCGTACTCGTGACCGGCGATAACCAGCTCAAAGCGGTGCGTCAGGCGCGGGTCGTCCTCAAAGCGCTTGGCAAGCGGGCTGACCTCGATGGGGTAATCGCAAACGAACGTGGGGTTGACAATGGTGTCCTCGCCCAGCTCATCGTAGATCTCGGCGATAATCTTGCCGGCGGTCCACTCGGGCTTAATCTCCAGGCCCTTCTCGCGCGCGGCGGCAGCAAGCTCCTCGACCGGCGTGTCGATGGTGACCTGCTTGCCGAGCACGTCGGAAACGATGTCGGTCATGGGACGGCTGGCCCACTCACCAGAAAGGTCGATGGTCTGGCCCTGGTACTCGATGACCTCGGGGTTGCCGATGGCCTTGTTAGCCGCCTTAATGACACCCTGGGCGAGCGCCTTCATGCCCTCGAGGTCGGAGAAGGCACGATAGGCCTCCATCGTGGTGAACTCGGGGTTGTGGGTAAGGTCCATGCCCTCGTTACGGAAGATACGGCCGATCTCGAACACGCGCTCAAAACCGCCGACGATGCAGCGCTTGAGGTGCAGCTCGGTAGCAATGCGCAGGTAGCACTCCTGATCGAGCGCGTTGAAGTGCGTGATGAACGGCTTGGCAGTAGCGCCGCCCTGGATGGTCTGCAGGATGGGGGTCTCGACCTCCATGTAGCCGTCGGACTCCATAAAGCGACGGAAGGTGGAGAGAATCTGCGAACGCTTACGGAACGTCTCGCGAACGTCGTCGTTGGCGATCAGGTCAACATAGCGCTGGCGATAGCGGGTCTCCTTGTCGGAAAGACCGTGGAACTTCTCGGGCAGCGGACGAACGGCCTTGGCAAGCAGGGTCGCGCTCTTAGGGGCAACGGAAAGCTGGCCGCGCTGGGTGCGCACAACCACGCCGGTCACGCCCAGGATGTCGCCCAGGTCGAGGGACTTGAGCGTATTCCAGGCAGCCTCGTCCATGTCGTTGATGCGGCAGAACAGCTGAATCTCGGCAGTCGCATCGCGTACGACGATGAACATGATCTTGCCCTGACCGCGCTTGGCGACCACACGGCCGGCGATCTTCACGACGTCCTCGGTGTCCTCGCCATCGGCAAGCTCGGCGTACTTAGCCTCGATATCGGCAACGTAGTCCTCAAGCTCAGAGTGCTCGGGATAGGGGTTCTGGCCCGCCTCGAACAGGGCGGCGCGCTTGGCCAGGCGGGTGGCGCGCTCGTCGTTGAGCGTCGATGCCTGATCTGCGGCGTTCTGGTTCTCTGCCATAAGTTAGCTCCTCAAACTAAAACGCTCCCCAGGATTCGGTCCCAGGGAGCGAAAACATACCTTTACGCGGGACCGTGGTCTAGCGTGCGATCTTGGCGATGGTGTAGACGCGGGTCTTGCCCGAAGGCGTAACGACCTCGACGGAGTCGCCCTCGCCGTGACCGATGATAGCGTGGCCGACCGGAGACTCGTTGGAGATCTTGTGCTCGAGCGAGTTGGTCTCGGTGGTACCGACGAGCGTGACTTCCATGACCTCACCGTTGGGATCGATCAGAGAAACGGTGGAACCGATGGAGACGGTCAGATCGCCCGTGGTGGCAGCAACCTGAGCGTTGGCGAGGATGGCCTGAATCTCGGCAATGCGAGCAGCATTCTGGGCCTGCTTGTCCTTGGCGGCGTCGTACTCGGAGTTCTCCGAAAGGTCGCCGAACGCGCGGGCTTCCTTGATGTCCTCGACGATCTCCTTGGCGTAATCGCCCTCACGCCAAGCGAGCTCCTCGACGAGCTTCTGGCGGCCCTCAGCGGTCAGTACGATCTGGCTTGCGTCCATACGGATATCTCCCCAACTATGATGTAACGATCAACTGTCAACAAAACGAAAAAGACCGGCTAGCCTGCGGGCAAGCCGGTCAGGTGCTCACCCCAAAGGGATGGGACTACTCTGCGTCCGCGTCGCTGTCCTCTGCCTTCTTTTGCTTAGCAGCAGCGAGCTTGGCCTCGAGCTCTGCGATCTCCTTGTCCTCCTTGGACTCCTCGACCACAACGTCCTCGGCCTGCTTGGTTTCGCCCTTATCGTCGCCCTCCATACCCTCGCGGATATTCTTGACGGTAGAGCCGAGGGACTTGCCGAGCTTCGGCAGGTTCTTAGGCCCGAAGATAATCAGGACAACAACGAGAATAATGATGAGCTCAGGAGCCCTCAGTCCAAACATGTAGACCTCCACAATACAGCGAGACAAGCTCGAATAAGTATACCGCGGGTGCCGCGGTATCACAACAATAGCTAAAAAAAGGGACCGCAAGAAGCGGTCCCTCCTCATGCTCTGGTCGGGTTGACTGGATTTGAACCAGCGACCCCTGCGTCCCGAACGCAGTGCTCTACCAAACTGAGCCACAACCCGTTAGCTCGACTATAGTAACAAAGATTTTCGCCGCGTGCTAGAGAAATTTTTATTTCTTTGGCGCTTCGATGCGAACCGTGTCGGAAACGAGCTCCGTTGCATAAGCCCACCAGCCGTTTTGCTGAGCGGCTGCCGCAAGATTGGCTGCCGTGGCGGCGGTATCACAAAGAGCAAACGAGCAGGCACCCGAACCGCACACGTTTGTGGCAATGGTACCGTCCTGTGAACGAAGCCAGTCGAGCACCGTTTGAATCCGCGGCTCCATCTGAGCGGAAATAACACCCAGGTTGTTGTGGACGAGCGCGTAGGCCGCCTCTGCGTCTCCCAAACGAAGGGCAGCTGCAATCGCCCCGGGCTTGTCCGCAGGCGTTGGGGTCTCGTCAAAACGTCGATAGGCTTCAATTGTTGAAACGCTTGCCTCGCGCGGCTTGACCAGCACGACGGGTGTCGCGGGTAGTGCGGGGTACTCGGTTGCCAGCACGTCTCCCCCACCCACGTAAAATGCAGGGCTGGCATGCAAAAAGAACGGCACGTCGGCGCCAATGCCGCGCGCGATGTCATCGAGCGCGGGATCGGCACGGTCGATACCCCAACTCTCCGCCAAGGCGACAATGACCGCCGCGGCATCCGTCGAAGGACCGCCCAGGCCGGCACACAACGGGATGCGCTTCTCGATCGTGATGCAGGCATTGGCTTCGCGACCATAATGCTCGGCCATAGCAGCGGCTGCACGATACGCCGTATTCTTTTGCATGGGAAAGTCGGATGCCGGAATCGTCTGGACGGTCAGCGCCTGCGCCGGCGTAACCGTCACGGTATCGACAAGACCGACGGCTGCCATCAGGGAATCGACCTTATGGTAGCCGCGGTCGTCGCGCTCGGCATGAACCCCCAGATAGAGGTTGATCTTTGCCGGCGCGGAAAGGGTCAGGGACCAATCGGTCACCGCTAGTGCTCCTCGAGCTGATTGCCGAGCGGGGTAAAAATGTGCTCGCCGCTCTCGGGGTCGAACAGCTCAACCTGACCGGTGAGAACATCAATATACTGGTAGGACTGACGCGACTTGCGGCCACGGCGCTCGTCGACCTCGACGATAAAGACAGCCGGGTGGACGCTCTTGATGGTGCCCATGCGCTCGACGACGCGGGTGCGGCCCATGTTGGCCTTCACCTTAACGCGATCGCCCACCATATCGGTCAGCTTCTCGTGGATGTCGTCGACGTGATTGACTTCCATCTCTTCCATGAACAGGGCCTCCAGAAGGTGCAATTCAAAAAGGGGATAATACCCCTAAGATAGACAAAACTCTAATACTATAGCACCCTGTTGCGACCACGCGCAAGTAACTAAATAAGCCCCGTCCCAAATTGACTACTTACAGATTGTCTGTGTCCAGAACGATGGTGAATGGACCGTCGTTGACGAGGTCGACCTTCATGTCGGCGCCGAAGATGCCATGCGCTACGTGCTCGACGTCCTCGCGCACAAGCGTCAGGAAGTACTCGTAGAGCTTGTTGGCAACATCGGGGGCGCCGGCATCCGTAAACGATGGGCGGCGGCCGTGACGGCAATCGGCGAACAGCGTGAACTGCGACACCACGAGAACCTCGCCGTCGACATCGGCAAGTGCCAGGTTGGTCTTGCCGTTCTCGTCCTCGTTAATGCGCAAGCCCCGGAGCTTGCCCCACAGCTTATCGGCCTCGGCGCGCGTGTCGCCGTGGCCCACGCCCAACAGCACCAGATAGCCGCGCCCAATTTTGCCCACGCACTCGCCGTCGACCGTCACGCCGGCGTTGAGCACACGCTGCACCACCGCACGCACGGCCTACTCCTCGCCCGTCAGTTTGGCGGATAGGTGCTCGAGCGCATGGAATCGGTGGCTGATGGCGTTCTTCTCGTCCGCCGTCAGCTCGGCCATGGTCTTGCCCGGCGTGTCGACCGGCAGGAACAGCGGGTCGTAGCCAAAGCCGTGATCGCCACGGCCCTCGTGCGCGATAACACCCTCGCAGGTGCCCTCACCATAGGTGACCAAACCGTCCGTGTCAATGAGCGCGACGACGCTCATAAAGCGCGCAGTGCGGTCCTCGTCGGCCACGCCCTCCAGATTCACGAGCAGCTTGGCATTGTTGGCGGTATCGTCGCCGTGAACGCCCGCGTAGCGCGCGCTATACACACCGGGCTCACCGTCCAGTGCGTCGACGACCAGGCCCGAATCGTCGGCAATGGCCATGAGCCCCGTCTCTTCGACGGCAGCCTGCGCCTTGATGATGGCGTTCTCCAAAAACGTCGTGCCGTTTTCCTCGGGATCCTCAAAATCACCCAGCTGGCCGAGCGCCACAAAGCGAACCTCGGGCATAACCTTGCCCAAAATGGCCTCGATCTCGGTGAGCTTATGGGCGTTGCCCGTTGCCACGACGATGGTCGCCGCCGGGTCGAGGGTGTCGATGTCGATCTTCTCAAGTGCCATGAGTGGTCTCCTTGTCTCTACAGCAATGCCGTGTCGAGGACGACGAGGCCTCGGCCTCTCCCCCTCTTAATCAGCGGCAGTCTTATACTTCGACGTTTTCCCAGATAAAACCTGCCAAAATAAACCTGTCCCTTTTTGGCAGGTTAGACGAGGGCCTGGCGCTGGAGCTCGATGAGCTCGGCAATGCCCTTGTCGCCCAAATCGAGCAGGGCATTGAGGCGCTTGCGGTCGAAGGGCGCCTGCTCGCCAGTGCCCTGGAGCTCGATCATCTCACCGGTATCGGTGGCGACAAGATTCATGTCGACCTCGGCGTGACTGTCCTCAGAATAATCCAGGTCGAGCAGGGTGTTGCCGTCGACGACACCCATGGAGATGGCGGCAACTTGGCCGGTAAGCGGAATGCGTTCGAGCTTGCCCGCCTCGACCCACATGGCAAGCGCATCGTGCAGCGCTACCCAGGCGCCGGTAATGCTCGCCGTACGCGTGCCGCCGTCTGCCTGAATCACGTCGCAGTCGACGGTGACGGTATACTCGCCGAGCGCCTTCATGTTGACGACGGTACGCAGGCTGCGGCCAATGAGGCGCTCGATTTCCATGGAGCGACCCTTGCGGTTGGCGTGCTCGCGCTTGCAGCGCTTGCCGGTCGATGCCGGCAGCATGGCATACTCCGCCGTTACCCAACCGGCCTTGGCGCCCTTGCGCCAGCCCGGCACGCCCTCCTCGATGGTGGCAGCGCACAGCACGCGCGTATCGCCAAACTCGGCCAGGCACGAACCGTGGGCATGCTTCATGACGCCGCGAGTAAGCTTGATGGGGCGCAACTCATCGGCGGCGCGGCCGTTGGCGCGATTGACCTGCATATACTCCATAGAAAAATCCTTTCGGCAAAAGGTGGACGTGAGCCTTTGGTCGGTGCCCTTATATCTATTTCAGCTCATCGATATCGATATGCTCAATGCTCTTGAGCGGCTGGCCAAAGATAAAGCTGCCCGCCACCGCAAACTCGGCAATGTTATCGGCCGTCGTTGCAAAGCGATGCTGCGGCTCGGCGGCGTCGCCCGCCAGCTGCTCGCGGCGCGTGAGGATATCGGTCAGCTCGCGCGTGGTCTCCTCGGCGGAACTCACGACGCGCACCCCAGACCCCAGCGCATGGCGGATAGGTCCCACCAACAGCGGAAAATGCGTACAGCCGAGCACCACGGTATCGATACCGTGGTCGCGCAGCGGCTCAACCGTGGCACCCACCAGCGCACGCACGGCAGGCGTATCGAAGATGTCCTCGTTCTCAAGCCACTGCTCCTGCAGATGCGCACCCGAGGCGAGCTCGTGCTCAACGACCTCGACAAAGCTCGAGGCAGGGCAGCCGTATACGTCGACACCGGCATCCAGGTCCTGAATGGCGCGCGTGTAAGCACCCGAGCGAATGGTGAGGTTGGTGGCGAGCACGCCCACCCGGCGCGTGCGGGTGCTGTTGATTGCCGCGCGTGCGCCCGGTGCGATCACACCGATGACGGGGACGTCGAGCACCTGCTGGGCCAAACGCAAGGCCGCAGCGGTCGCTGTATTGCAGGCGATGACCATGATCTTGACGTCGTGCTTCGACAGCCAACGGCCCGTCTGCAGTGCAAACGAACGCACCTCGTCCTCGGTACGGGTGCCGTAGGGGCAGCGCTTGGTGTCGCCAAAGTAGTAGACGGACTCGTGCGGCAACGCCGTCGCAATCGCGCGCGCAACCGTCAGACCGCCCAAACCAGAATCGAACACGCCAATCGGGCGCGTGTCGCCTGTCGGATTCTCGATATCGGACATTACCTCACCAGTCTCTCTCAAAAAGACATGTCCAAGTGCGGCGACGCCGCGCTACGAACGCGCCGCGACCAGCAGCTCTGCCGTCGCCGCCCAACCGTCGACAATTTTGCCGCGCGTAACGAAAGCGTTCTCGCAAGCAGCCAGGAACTCGGGCGCGCCGGCGCTCGTCAGGCCATTCTCGACCAGGCAGAACGTGCCCACGTGATCGGCCATGTAGAAGTCGGACTCGGAATCGCCGAGCGCGAGCGTCTCCTCGCGCTCAATCCCCAGGTGCTCGCAGAAGCGCGCGATGGCAACGCCCTTGTTGAGGCCGGCGGGATTGATGTTAAACGCGCGACCGTCCTCGACGCGATCGAGCTCGAGCGTCGTCGGCTTGGACAGATGCGTCAGGTGACCGTTACAGGCCCACACCAGGCCGCAGCCGGCCTCGTCCAGGATGGCCTGGACCTCATTGTCGGGCACATCGCCGCGCATGCCGACGGTGACCTCGCGGTACTTGTAGCCGGTCGACATGTCGTTGTGATACTCGATCTTGTGCGGCCAGCGGGCAAGAATCTTCTCGCACACGCCGGTCTGCTCGATCACCTGGTGCGGAGTAAGGCCGCAGGCGGGGTCGTAAGGCATGTCGCCAGTCAGATACTCCCAATCGTTGGCTTTGAGGTCGTACATGACCAGGCCGCCCATCTCACCGATGTAGGAGTTGAGGCCGAGCACGCGCGCATCCTCGTGGATCATGGTACGGTTGCGGCCCGAGGTGGGAACCACCTGAATACCAGCGCGGGCAAGTGCCACGACGGCCTCGACGAGTTTGGTCGAGGGGTTACCGTCGTTGTCGCGCAGCACGCACGAGCCGGGCGCGAGCATCGTGGCATCCAGGTCGGTAAAGACGTACTTGACCTTGGCCAAGCGCTCGCGCATCTCGCCCGAAAGCTCGGCAACGGTCGGCAGGGTGTTGTGGGACATGGTTACTCCGTTTACGTAGAAGGGTTTGGACTTGGACGGCATGTTTTGATTGAGGGAACACGCTTATGGCGACAGCGCACTCAGGGCGCCGCCGCCATCATGGTTCATTAGTCAAACTGGGTAACATCGATCAGGCGATTGGCCAGCGAAAGGTCGCTCTCGATGGGCACGAACTCGTCGCCCACGTGCATGAGCTCCTCGTCACCCTTTGCCAGCAGCAAGACAATGGTGGGAGCATCGGGGTTGACGTACTCCTCGCGCGCCGCCTTGAACGCCGCATGCACAGCGGCTTCGCGGTCGAGGATGATCTTGTTCGGCGTATCGTCGGGAACATGCTCGGCAAGCTCGCGACAGACCTTCATCGGGTCCTCGTGAGCCGGGTCCTCGTTGGCAAAGATCATCAGGTCGGAATATGGTGCGGCCTCGCGCGGAAGCTGCTCGCGGCGCTCCTGCGCCTTGCCGCCGGCAGCGCCAAACACTGCAATGACTGGACTAGCGGGAAACGCGCGCTTGACCGACGAGAAAAGCGAACGGAACGAAAGCTGGTTGTGCGCATAGTCAACGACGCAGATCACGCGGCCGTCCTTCGACTCCACGACCTCCATACGGCCCGGCACACGCAGTTTGGAGAGGCCCTTCTTGATAGCCTCGATACCGATGCCGATCTCGCGCGCAGCGGCGATAGCGACCAGCGCGTTTTCCACGTTAAAGTCGCCCGCGATGCCCAGCAGGACCTTCTCCCCCGCCTCGGACTCGTCGGCACACAGGCCATGCAGGTTAAACTCGATGTTAAAGCCGACCATGCGTACATCGCTCGCCCACAGGCTTGCCTCGGGATGCTCGACGCCAACGGTCACCAAGTGCTCGGCCGTCGACGCTGCCTCCAACACACGGTCAACCTCTTCGGTGCCCAGATTCACCACGGCGGTCTTTGCCTGGTCAAAGATCCTGAGTTTGCTCTCAAAATAATCCTCAAACGTGGGGTGTTCGATCGGTGAGATGTGGTCACGGCCGATGTTGAGGAAGCACGCCACGTCAAACGGCAGATTCTCGACGCGTTGGTACTTGAGCGCCTGGCTCGAGACCTCCATGACCATGGACTGGCGACCTGACGTGCGGCAGTTGGCGATATGGCGCCAGACCTCTGGGGCCTCGGGCGTAGTATTGGTGCTCTCGTAGCACTCGATGCCATCGTCGGTACTCACCGAGCCGATCATGCCGCAGGACTCGCCCGCCGCTTTGATGATGGACTGGAGCATAAAAGCGGTCGTGGTCTTTCCCTTGGTACCGGTGATACCCACGATCTTGACGTCGTGGTCGGGACGGTCGTAGACCTCCGGCGGCAACAGGGCCATGGCCGTGCGAACGCTATCAACAACCAGCATCGCAGCACCGCTCTCCTGCGCCAGCGGCTCCAGAGACTCGACCAGCGACTCCTCGCACACAAATGCGACGGCGCCCGCATCGAGCGCCATGCTCAAAAACGCGGGCTTAAAGGCAGTGCCTTTGCAAAAGAACACGTCACCCGCCGAGACCGTACGCGAATCAAACGAGCAGCCGGTCACGGCACGCTCGTCAACCTGCTCTGACGCGCGCAGCTCGCCGCACACATCGAGAAGCTTGGCAAGCGTATCGACCGTGGTCACGGTCGCGGAATCCGAATGGTGCATCTTTCACCTTTCTCAGCCATTTGGCAGGGACGGTTTTTATAGTAACTGAAACGCACCACGCAAAAACGGCTCCCGGAGGAGCCGTTACGCGCAGGCGTTCGTAAGCCGAGGCTAGGCAGCCTGAACAGCGGGCTGGTCCTCGTCGATAAAGAAGCGCTTGTACCACACCAGGAACACGAGCGGCGTATAGATCTTGCGCTGGAAATCGCCCTTGCCCGCAAAGTGCAGATCGAGCAGGTGCATGAGCTCGTCGGTATCGAAGAACTCGCTTGCCCACGGCGCGGTGAAGTACTCCTTGACATAGTCGTACCACTTTTGCTCGCGCAGCCAGTAGACAATCGGCACCGGGAAGCCCACCTTGGGACGGGTGGCCCACTCATCGGGCAGCGACTTGTTGGCAGCGTGGCGGAGTACCTGTTTGTTGCCGTTCTCGTTGATGCGGTAGCGATCGGGAATGTGCTCGGCGAACTCCATGACTTTGCGGTCCAGGAAGGGCACGCGCAGCTCCAGCGAGTGCGCCATGCACATCTTGTCGGCCTTGAGCAGAATGTCGCCCGGGAGCCACATGTTCATATCCAGGTACTGCTTCTTGACCAACTCGGGCTGACCCTTCACGCGCGCATAGATGGGGGCGGCAAGCTCGAAGGCGCCATCGCCGGTGTTGTACTCGGGCTTGAGCACGCCGTCGACCTCGCGCTCCGGCCATACCAGAGCCTGTCCCAGGAACGACTTCTCGGGGATCTCGGCACCCTTGACCAGGAAGTTATGTCCCTTGAAGTACGGCATATGCAACGCCAGGTTACCGAGCGCGCGACGGATGGGCAGCGGCACCATCTTTTTGTACTTGCGCACCGGAACCGTGTCCTCGTAGTAGGCGTAGCCGCCAAAGAGCTCGTCGGCGCCTTCGCCCGAAAGCACGACGGTGACGTCCTTGCGCGCCATCTCGGCCAAGAACCACAACGGCACAGACGACAGGTTGGACTGTGGCTCGTCCATGTGATACTGAATGTCCTCGAGTGCGCCAAAGAACTCGTCGGCGGTGATCATCTTGCGAACATTCTCGACGCCAAGCTTGTCGGAAAGTTCCTTGGCGTAGTTAGTCTCGTTGAAATTCTTGTAATCGAAGCCCACCGAGAAGGTCTTGTCGGGCATGAGGCAAGCGGCGATGTAGCTGGAGTCGACGCCGCCGGAGAGGAACGACGCGACCTTGACGTCGGCGATGCGATGGGCCTCGACGCTCTCGTGCACGACCTCGTCCAGCTCGTCGACGTACTCCTCGAACGGCTTCTCGACGGCAGAGTAATCGCAATCCCAGTAGCGCTCGATGTTCATCTTGCCGGTCGGGATATCGACGGTAAAGTAGTGCGCCGGCGGCAGCTTGTAGACACCCTCGAAGAAGGTCTCCTCGGTTGCCGAATACTGCAGCGTCATGTACGGACGCAGGGCCTTTTTGTTGACCGCCTTGTGGAAGTGCGGGTAGTCCAGGAAGCTCTTGATCTCGGAACCGAAGAGCACGCCCGGAGCGCCGTCGCCCGCATCGGCCATGGGATAGTAGTAGAGCGGCTTGATGCCAAAGATATCGCGGGCGCCAAAAAGCTTATTCTTCTTCTTGTCCCAGATGACGAAGGCGTACATACCGCGCAAGCGATCGAGTACTGCCTCGCCCCACTCCTCATAGCCGTGCAGGAGGCTCTCGGTGTCGGCGCCGCAGTGGAACTTGTAGCCCTTGGCCTCGAGCTCGGAACGGAGTTCTTGGAAGTTGTAGATCTCGCCGTTGAAGACAATGACGACGCTACCGTCCTCATTGGCCATGGGCTGAGCGCCGGCCTCGGTCAGGTCGAGGATCGACAAGCGGCGGAAGCCGAGGGCAACGCGGCCGTCGATAAACTGGCCGCCCATGTCGGGACCACGATGGACGATGCGGTCCATCATCTTGGTGAGCACCTCGGATTGGTTATCCGTCCCACCGACAAAACCGACAAAACCGCACATATACTATCCCCTCTGCTGTTGCTGGGCATCAAATCGAATCAGTAGCTTTTGAGTATACCCGAGGGCGTAAAGAGGGGCGGAATGTTCAGGCAATCTCAACTGAATCAGCTCCGCTGTGACACGCGACGGTTACCTTTAATGGATATGAGATGAATGAGGCGATTGTTTTGCTATACTTTCTCCGCACGGGCGATTGGCGCAACGGTTAGCGCAGGTGCTTTACACGCACAAGGCTGGGGGTTCGAATCCCTCATCGCCCACCACTGATTTGGAAACGGTCCTCGAAAGGGGACCGTTTTTTGTTTGGGCCCATTTCATGGGATTCGAACCCGCAAGGGTGCGGAGCTGAGGAAACGCGAAGCGTTTTCCAGCGCAGCACGCGAGGGCCGTAGGCCCGAAGCGAGAGCGGGCGGCGTCAGCCGCACGCGACATCCCTCATCGCCCACCATTGAATTGGATACGGTCCTCGCAAGGGGACCGTTTTTGTTTGGGCCCAGCGCATGGGATTCGAACCCGACAGGGTGCGAAGCTGAGGAAACGCGAAGCGTTTTCCAGCGCAGCACGCGAGGGCCGCAGGCCCGAAGCGAAAGCGGGCGGCGTCAGCCGCACGCGACATCCCTCATCGCCCACCACTGATATTGGAAACGGTCCTCGCAAGGGGACCGTTTTTGTTTGTGCCCATCGCAGAGGGATTCGAACCCGCCAGCACGTCTGTCACAAAGGCTGTGGCCAAAAAATGGCAAAAATGAGTACTGTTACTAATTTTGTAGCAGCGGTTTTTGGGTTTCGCTGGGTAAATCTAGCCCTGAATCAGCGATTTGAAGCCTTTGCTAGCTGTTTTCCCATTAACATAACTGAACATGTGTGGTCTAACTAATCCTAGATAGTCGGTTTCATATGAGATTCAACTGGTAACAGTACTCATATTTGATGTTTTTTGACCAGCAGGTCCCCCTGCCTTAGCAAATCTAAGGCAAAACGGGCTCCAGACCGCTGAATCATGCCGCATAGGGCACGTCCGCAGTCCGGAACCCGGTCCAAATTGAGTTATTGCGCCGCGTTAGCCCAAGACACCCGACAGGATCTCGATCAGACTGTCCACGTCGGCTTCCTCGCAGACGAGCGGCGGCAGGAAACGCAGCGTATGGGTACCCGTAGCGTTAATCACGGCACCAGCCCCCAATGCACGGGCCACAACGTCGTGTGCATCACCCACAGTATCGTCCAGATCGCAGCCGAGCATCAAGCCGCGGCCACGCACCTCGGTCACGTTCGGCAGCTTGGCGAGCTTTGCCTCCATATAGGCGCCTACCTTGGCAACATGGTCGGCATAATCGCCGTGCACGAGCGCGGAGAGCGTCGCGGCACACGCCGCGATGGCCAAGCAGCTACCGCCAAAGGTCGAGCCGTGGTCGCCCGGCTTAAACACGTCGGCAATCTCCTTCTTTGCCACGACGGCACCCATGGGCACGCCGTCGGCAATGCCCTTGGCAAGGCTCATGATGTCGGGCTCCACGCCATAGGTTTGGAACGCAAATGGCTTGCCGGAGCGGAAGATGCCGCACTGGACCTCGTCGGCGATAAGCACGGCGCCCACTTCGTGTGCCAAGTCGCGCGCTGCCGCCATAAACTCCTCGGTCATAGGGTGCACGCCACTCTCACCCTGGATCGGTTCGAGCATTACAGCGCATATTTCACTGCCCAGCTGCTTAAAGATCGCACGCAGCTCGTCCACATCGTTGGGCGTGCAGGCCACAAAGCCACCCGGCAGCGGGCGGAAGCTGTCCTGCAGCCAATCCTGCATGGTGGCGGCAATGGTCTCGAGCGTACGGCCGTGGAAGCCGCCGCGCATGCACACGATGGTGTTGCCGCCATTACCGGCACGCTTGGCGTACAGGCGCGCGAGCTTCATCGAGCCCTCGTTGGCCTCGGCGCCAGAGTTGGCAAAGAAGGTCTCCCAAACCTGCTCATCCGCAGCCGGGGCACCAAGAGCAGCTGCCGTGGTCTCATCGCCGGCGGCAATGGCATCGGCAAGCACGCGCGCACCATCTACGTCGTCGTTAGCAAGCTTGGACAGCAGCGCCGCGACCTGTCCACGCTGCTCGATGTAGAAGTAATTGGAGACATGCATGAGCTTTTTGGTCTGTGCCTCGAGCGCCGAGAGCACAGCCGGGTCGCCATGACCTAGGCTGCACACGCCGATGCCGGCAAGAAAGTCGAGGTACTCACGGCCATCGTCGCCGGTGAGCTTCATGCCGTGACCCTCGACAAACTCGACCGGAGAGCGGCCAAAGGTATGCATAACGTAATGGGATTCAAGCGATTGCTGAGCTGCAAGTGACATGGGATGCCTTTCGTTGGGCGCCAGACGGCGCAGGGCTATGGGTGCAGGAATGGGGCGGCTGCGGGTCAGCTAGACCGTCTGAAGCTTCTCGACCTCGTCAAGGTTCTCGGTCAGACGCGCAGCAAACGTCGAAAGCGGATGCGTATCGAACTCGTAAGCCGTCTCGGTGGAATGGATTACGGTGCCGACGCCGGCATCGGTCAGCAGCTCCAGGAGCAGCGAATGCGGCGTAGTACCGTTAATGATGTGGGCACGAAATACGCCGCCGGTAAGCGCATCGACGGCCGCACGCAGCTTGGGAATCATGCCCTTATCGACCTCGCCGCCGTAGAGCATTTCGTTAACCTCGTCGAGCGTTAGGTTGGAGATAAGCGAGTCCTTGTCGCTAAAGTCCTTGTACAGGCCATCGACATCGGTCAAAAAGATCGCCTTATGCGCGTGGAGCGCCGCGGCAACGGCACCGGCGGCGGTATCGGCGTTGATGTTGAAGAAACCGCCGTCCTCCCCCGCCGCGACGGTAGCGATGACGGGGATGTACTCGCTATCGAGTAAGCGCTCGATATAGTCGGTGTTGACGTGCGTCACTTTGCCCACGCGACCGAGCTCGGGGTCGAGCGGCTCGGCGATGAGCGTGCCGGCATCGCTGCCCGACACGCCCACGGCCAGGTTGCCGTGATGGTTGAGCGCCGCGACCAGCTCCTGGTTGACCTTACCGCCCAGCACCTCGCGCACGATATCCATGGTCGCCGGCGTGGTCACGCGCTGGCCGTTCTTAAACTCGACGGGGATGTCGTAGTGGCTCAGCGCCTCGTTGATGGCCTTGCCGCCACCATGCACGATGACGGGGCGCATGCCGATGATCTTAAGGAGGACGATGTCGCTCATCACGTCGCGGCGCAGCTGCTCGTCAACCATGGCGGCTCCGCCATATTTGATAACGACCGTCTTGCCGGTCAGGTTTTTAATCCACGGCAGCGCTTCGAACAGCAGTTGCGCGGTTGCTTCGTTGGATTCGCTCGAGCGACAATCGCGTGCGAATTTCATAATCTGCCTCGTCTTTCGTGTAGCTATCGCGCCGTACCTCGTTGCCCGCGATTGCAGCGGAGCGCGCGGGACGGTGCGCGCCCGGAATCTAGGAACGGTAGTCGCCGTTAATGGAGATGTACTCGTGCGTGAGGTCGCAAGTCCACACGGTGGTCGCCGCGTCGCCCGCGCCCAGGTCTGCCGAGATCACAATCTCGGGCGCCTCAAAACGTCGCAGAGCCTCGTCCTCGTCAAAGGGAACAGTCAGACCGTCGCGACAGACGGGCATACCCATCATGTCGATGGAAACGTCTTCCTGGTTAAACTTCACGCCGCACTTGCCGAGCGCCATGGCAACGCGGCCCCAATTGCAGTCGTGACCAGCGATGCAGGTCTTGACGAGCGGCGAGTTGGCGACGGCACGGGCAGCGATATCGGCTTCCTCGTCGTTAGCAGCGCCGGTAATGTTAACCGTCACGAGCTTTGACGCACCCTCGCCATCGGCCGCAATGTTGCGCGCCAGGCTCTCGCACACCTCGTGCACGGCAAAGGTCAGTTCGTCAAAGGCGTCAGTGCCCTCGACGATGGCCTCGGCATCTGCAGTAGCAGCGCCAGAAGCAAGCATGATGCAGGTGTCGTTGGTCGAGGTATCGGAATCGACCGTCACCTTATTAAAGGTCTGCTTAACGGACGAGAGCAGCAGGGCATGAAGTGCCGCCGGCTCGACGGGGGCATCGGTGGTGATAGCTGCGATCATGGTGGCCATGTTGGGCATGATCATACCCGAGCCCTTGCACATTCCGCCTACCGTATAGACATTGCCCGCATGACCCGCAGCCTCACTGACGTAGGACACGGCGTACTCCTTGGAGTGCGTGTCGGTCGTCATGATGGCGCGAGCGGCATCGGCGCCACCGTGGGCGGAGAGCGCCTCGTAGGCAGCAGGAATGGCGGTCTCAAACGTGTCGATCGGCAGAATCTGGCCAATCACACCCGTGGAGGCAATCAGAATCTGCTGAGGCTCGCAGCCGATGACCTGCGATGCGATGCTGCACGTCTCGCGCGCGCATGCAAGGCCGGTCTCACCCGTGGCGGCGTTGGCATTGCCAGAGTTGACCGAAATGCCGGCGATGATACCGTACCCCTTGTCGGTACCGCCCAGGTTGGCACGGCTCACCTGCACGGGCGCCGCGCAAAAGCGATTGGTGGTAAACACGCCAGCACCGGGACAGGGTTTATCGGGCACGACGAGCGCGTAATCCAGACGCTCGGAGTTCTTGCGGAACCCAGCGTGGATGCCTGCAGCCTTAAAACCAGCCGCAGCCGTAACGCCACCCTCGACGGCGCGAATCTTGATATCAAACAGCTCGGTATTCATCGTCTTTATGACTCCTTATGTCAAACAAAAAACGGACATCGGTTGGTGCGCCATGCCAGTCGTGATCATGAGACCAGCTTAAGAGTGGCGCCCCATTCGATGCCCGACTACCAAATCGTTAACAATCGAATGTGCTACACCGGGCACGCCACTGTGGGCAAGCCTCGTCGCTCGTCAAAGCCAAAGACGATATTGGCGCACTGGACTGCTTGGCCCGCAGCGCCCTTGCACAAATTGTCGATAGCACCCGTCGCCACCAGCACGCCCGCGCGCTTGTTGAGCGCGAGGCCAATCTGGGCAGCGTTGGTGCCGACGACCGAAGCCGTCTTGGGCTGCTGGCCGGCATCGAGCACGCGCACAAAGGTGCGACCGGCGTAGAACTGCTTGTAATGGTCGACAACGTCCTCAAGGGTCAAGGTATCGAGAGCCTGCGGCGTGAGCGGCAGCGTCACCGTGGAGAGCAGACCGCGCTTGAGCGGTGCCAGGTGCGGGGTAAAGACGACGCGATCGGTCAGGCCAAGGATTTGCTCAATCTCGGGCGTGTGGCGATGCCTGCCCACGCCGTAGGCCTCCAAGTTCTCGTCGGCGCTGCAAAAATGGGTGCGGGCGTTGCAGGACTTACCGGCGCCCGTCACGCCGCTAATGGCATCGACAATCACGGGGCCGTTCTCGGCCACCCAGCCCGCGCGCACGGCGGGCGCGGCGGCAAGGCTCGTTGCGGTGGGATAGCAACCGGCGCAGGCGACCAGCACGGATTTGCCGTCGGCATGGTCGGATGCGGCGGTCTCCAAGTCCTGGCAGAACAGCTCGGGCAGACCGAAGGCACGGGTCTTGAGCAGCTCGGGGCTCGCATGCTCGGCGGCATACCAAGCCTCAAAAACGGACGCGTCGTTCAGACGGTAGTCAGCCGAAAGATCAAAGCAGGAGACGCCCGATGCAAGCAGCGCGGGCACCTGTGCCATGGCAGCCGTGTGCGGCACGGCCAAAAAGACCGCGTTGCAGTTCTTGAGCTCGGGGGCATCATGCGTGGTGAAAACCAGATCGCTCACACCAGCAAAGCTCGGATACACCGCGGACAGCGGCTGGCCGGCATCGGCGTTGGACGTAACGGCAACAAGTTCAAACTCGGGATGACCGAGGACGAGGCGAATGAGCTCGGCGCCGGCATATCCAGCCGCACCGACGATTCCAACCTTTACAGACATATCAGACTCCTTGTCTGCAGTTATGCACCAATGCGCATCCCGCAGCCGTCGTTATGAAGTGGGTTGAAACTTTAGCACCAAAAGATGCATGAATACGTAAATGGCTTGCATATTCATGCATTGAAACATTCCCGACACATTCGCTTGAAGGAATTGACAAATGGAGCGGGCCCCGTATTGACCGGCGCTCCTAACGGCGCCGGGCAATACGGGGCCCGCCCATGCGAAACCAAGTTGTTAGGATGAGCCAGCTGGCTAGAGCTCGACCGGCACCCATTCGTCGTGATTGCAGATAAAAGCCTCGGGATCCTCGACGCTAAAGAAGACGAGCGTGGGGTCGTTAGGCCCCTCATAGTGCTCGCCCAGGCGCTCTAGATGCTTCCACCCAGCTTCGCGCATTTCGCCTAAAGCCCGGTCATCCAAGCCGGCACGCCCGCGCAAGATGAGCCAGCCATGGCCCGGCCACCAACTCGTGGCCTCAAAGCGCTGGTTTTGCAGCAGCTCTTGCCACACATCTTTGGTGCGCGCTGTTACAAACCACAGCTTGCCGTCCTGGATCTGCGCAAACGAAAACGGACGCACATGAGGCTGTCCGTCAACGCTCGTCGCCAAATACCATGCCGGCACCGACGTCAGATACTCCAACACCGTATTCAATCCGTCCATGTGTCCTCCTGGCGCTAGCTAATTCGGAACGGGTAGTTAATTTGAGACGCGCTAGAGCTCCAGGCGCTCCTCGCTGCCGTCGATATCACAGAAGCGCGCGGCAATGTTGCGGACCGAAAAGAAAGCAAGGCGGCCGTCGTTGGCACTCTCGTGTTCCTCGCCGATGCCCACCATGTGCTTAAAACCCGCTTGACGCACCTTGTCGCTCGCAACTGCGTCGTCCTCAAGTGCGGCTTCGCCGGTCAATACGATCCAGCATTCCCCCGGCTTCCAGCCCGAGAGCTCAAACTTGGGATTCGCACCCAGCTCCGCCCACACATCCTTGTCGCGCGACGTGCAAAACCACAGCTTACCTTCATCGACCATGGCAAACGAAAACGGCCTCACGCGAGGCTGATGCCCGTCGGCCACATCGGTCGTGGCCAGATACCACGCCGGAATGCGCCTGAGATACGAGCAGGCGCGCTCAAGCTGAGCTGTGCGGTCGTTGTCGGTCATAGGGACCCCTTTCTTGCGCTCGAATCGCGCCTAAACAAGTTGAAGGTTGACGACGATGACACACGCAAACAGCAGCATCGTCACCACCGCAGCCAGCGCATCCCCGCGGCGAAATGCAAGCGCATGCAGACGCGTGCGGCCCTGCTCGCCGTGATAGCAGCGTGCATCCATGGCGGCAGACAGCGTCTCGGCATGACGGAACACGCCCGTGAACAGTGGAATCGCCACACTGCCGAGCATACGCACGCCGCCGAGCGGGCCACCCGTTACGCGTGCACCGCGGCTTGCCTGCGCGTCCGCCGTCTGCTTCATCTCGGTGGCGAACTGCGGCATAAAGCGCAACGCGATGCCCATGATCATGCCGAGCTCATGCGCCGGAAGCCCCACGCGCGCAAACGGTGCGAGCAGACGCTCAAAGCCCGCGGTGAGGTCGAGCGTCGGTGTGGTGAGCGTAATGGCGCTCATGCCGGCCATCATCAGGGTCAGGCGACACGCCATAAAGGCGGCAGAACGCAGTGAGCCCTCGCTTATCTGCAGAAAGCCGAGCTGCCACAGGATGCGCCCACTCTGATCGGTAAACAAGTTGAGCACCGCGACCACGACGACGATTGCCAGCAGCGGCGCCATCGACGACAGAACGCGACGAGCCGGCACCCGGGACACGACATAGATCAGCACAACAAAAATTGCGACAGGGGCCAATCCGCGGAAGCCGCCGACGGTCAGCGTCGTGATCAAAAACACAAAGCCCAGGAGCAGCTTGGTGCGCGGATCCAGGCGATGGATCGCGCTATCGCTCGGATAGTAGCTGCCAAACGAAAACGCCTCCATCAGCAACCCTCCTCTCGCGCGACCGTTTCGGATTTGGCCTTGTCCGAGACGTTAGAAGAACCGCCTGAGCGACCGATCGGCAAATCTGCCAACTCGTCGGCCAACGACTCAACCGTATAGAGCCCGCCGCGATGCAGCGGCACGCCCGCTTCCGCGAGCGCCAACGCCATGCGCTGGGCAGCGGGAACACCCAAGCCGATTGATTTAAGCTCATCCGCATGCGCAAAAACCTGAGCGGGCGTGCCCTCAGCAAACACCGCGCCCTCGTTCATCACGACAATACGATCGCAGCAATTGGCGAGGTCATCCATACTGTGTGAGACCATGACGACGGTCAGGCCCCCATGGTGAAGTCGATCGATGAGCTCCAGGAAATCACTGCGCGCCGCCGGATCGAGCCCCGCCATGGGCTCATCGAGTACCAGGACCTCGGGCTCCATGGCAAGCACGCCAGCAAACGCCACGCGCCGCTGTTGGCCACCCGAAAGCTCAAAGGGACTCTTGTCGCCCACCGTGGCCAAGTCGAGGCCCACGCGCGCGAGCGATGACTCAACGCGGCGCGCGACCTCGGCCTGCGACAAGCCAAGGTTGTGCGGGCCAAACGCCACGTCCTGCGTCACGGTTTCGGCAAACAGCTGACGCTCGGGATATTGAAACACCACGCCGACCTTGGCCTTAACCGCGGCGGCATCTTTCTTGTTTGCCAGGTCGAGCCCCAACGCGTAAACGGAACCCTCCTGGGGGCGAATCAAACCGTTGAGATGCTGGACCAGCGTCGACTTACCCGAACCGGTATGGCCTGCTAAGCCCAGGAACTCGCCGCGACGCACCGTCAGCGATACATCGCGCAGCGCCCACGGGCTGCTGGGGTCGTTTCCCCAGAGAGCCTGTTTGCTCGATTTGCCCGCAACGGCCGAGCGCTTATGCCAGCGGCGACGCTCGCGAGCGCTCAGCGAGTAACTATGCGAGAGGTGCGAAATCTCGATGACGGGCTCCGACGCGGCTGTCCCGTCGGTTGCAGAGGAGGCGTTGTCGAGCACACGAGAATCGGATGCAGAAGGCCGCCCTGCGGTGTCTTCCCCACTCCGGTCGGCATATACCTGCGCAACCTCGGCAACCATATCCGCCTCGCGCACCTGCGCGCAAACGGGTACGCCCTTCGCACGAAGTGCCATGCCCAAACGGCACGACTCCGGCATGTCCAGGTTGAGCTGCGCAAGTTCGTCCGCCCGCGTCAAGATTTCCTCGGGCGTACCGAGCATGGCAACGCGCCCCGCCTGAAACACCGCGACTCGATCGGCCTCGGCGGCCTCTTCCATAAAGTGCGTAATCATCACGATGGTCATGCCGCGAGCGTGCAACGCGCGGCAAGCCTTCATGAGGCCCTTGCGTCCACGCGGATCGAGCATCGAGGAAGCCTCGTCCAATATGAGCACGCGCGGTTCCATGGCAAGCACGCCGGCAAGCGCCACGCGCTGCTTTTGGCCACCCGAGAGCGCATGGGTCTCGTGGCGCTCAAAGCCCACCAGGCCCACGGCCTTCAGCACATCTCGCACACGCTGCGCGATCTGGGCCGATGGCACGCCAAGGTTTTCGGGACCGAACGCAACATCGTCCTCGACAAGCGTCGCCACCAGCTGATCATCCGGGTTCTGGAACACCATGCCCGCAGTCGAGCGGATGTCGTAGACCAGCTCGGAATCGGACGCGTCCATGCCGTTGACGCGCACCGTTCCCGTATCGGGCTGCAGCAGCGCGTTCAAATGCTTGGCGAACGTCGACTTGCCCGACCCGTTTCCGCCGAGGATGCAGAAAAACTCGCCATCCTCGATGTTCAGATCGATGCCGTCGAGTGCCGGTGTGGCACCGTCATAGCTAAAGGAAACGCCCCGACACTCAATCATGCGCGGCCTTTGACCTGGTCCTTCTTGGGCGTAATGAGATTAGAGACCGCCTTGTACACCGCCAGCGTCAACACCGAGTTGAGCACGGTCTTGATGAGGTTGAACGGCAGCACGGCAGGAATCATGAGCGGGGCGATCACATCGACCGAGCCATACCAGAACCAAACACCAATGGTAAGGTTTGCGACCATAGACAACGCCGTAGCGGCAATGACGCCGAGCGCTAGGCCAATCACGGCACCCTTATAGGTATGCATCTTCTGGTAGACGATAGCCGCGGGCAGAATATAACCCAGCGTAGCCACCAGGTTCATAAGCGCACCGACCCAGTCACCCGTGGTGAGCGCATGGATAACGATCGCCATGGCGGCAACAGCAGTGCCGGCGCCGGGGCCATACGCAAAACCGCACACCATCGCCGGTACCAGCGACGGGTCATACGTCAAAAACGGCGCCGAAGGAAGGATGGGCAGCTGCACATACATAAACAGGGCGCCCAAGGCGCACATCAGCGCCATGGTAACGAGCTGTTTGGTGCTCCACCTATTCGTGTTCTCAAAATGGATATGCTGCGACTGTTCAGACATAAGATCACCTGCCTCTTTCATCCGGACTCTAACCGTTGGTACTGGGATCTCACCAGTTCAGCCGGCATGCGAACCAACGCACACACGGGTCGCGGACTCATCGGCTCGGTCGCAGACGCCTCGCCTACGCCACGGCACCCCTTTGGCACCGCCCGATTTACCGCCAGTGGGGAATTTCACCCCGCCCTGAAACAGCAATTGCAAGTGTAGCACGAGCAATCGTTCGTGCAAGTATGCCAAGGGTAATTTGTGGCGGGGATCAGTTGCCGCAGCAGCCGCGTTCCCCACCCATCCCAAAGTAGCGCGCCTTTCGCGGCAAAGCCGCGAAACAGCGACCGGGACACGTATTCCCAACAACCAAGTCCTCTGCCCACGCCGACCTCAAGGCCGTAAACGCAGGGAATCCGGGGGCGTGACGGGGTTTCTCTCCGGAACATTCCGCAGGACGCAAAGAGGCTCCGCAGCGCGAAGCGCGATGCGGAGCCTCTTTGCATGTCCGAGGACGTTCCGGAGAGAAGACCCCGTCACGCCCCCGGATTCCCGGTGGGAGTTCTAGACCTTGTCGGCCTTAGTACATACCGCCGCCCTGCTGACCAGCGGTAGCAGCAGCGATAGCATCCTCAAGCTGAGTGTTCTTGGGCACATCGGAGACGGTAGCCTCGGTGATGAGAATCAGGCTGGCGACAGAAGCAGCGTTCTGCAGGGTGACGCGGCTGACCTTGACGGGGTCGAGGACGCCCATCTCGATCATGTCGCCCCACTCGCCGTTGGCAGAGTTGAGACCCTGGCCGGCGGGCAGCTCGGCAACCTTGTCGACCACGACAGCGCCCTCAAAACCAGCGTTCTTGGCGATGGTAGCGACCGGAGCAGTCAGAGCCTTCTTGACGATGTCGACACCGATCTTCTCCTCGGGGTCGTCGAGCTCAACGGCGTCGAGCGCAGGAGCAGCGTCCATGAAGGCGACGCCGCCACCGGCGACAATGCCCTCCTCGACAGCAGCGCGGGTTGCCTGCAGGGCGTCCTCGACGCGGTGCTTGATCTCCTTGAGCTCGGACTCGGTAGCAGCGCCGACCTTGATGACGGCAACGCCACCGGAGAGCTTGGCCAGGCGCTCCTGGAGCTTCTCACGGTCGAAGTCAGAGGTGGTGTTCTCCATCTCACCCTTGATCTGAGCGATACGAGCGTCGATGGCCTCCTTGGAGCCAGCGCCGCCGACGACGACGGTGTTGTCCTTGGAGATGGTGACGGACTTAGCGGTACCGAGCATATCGGCGGTGATGTCAGCGACCTTCACGCCCAGCTCGTCCAGGGCAGCCTGGCCGCCGGTGAGGACGGCGATGTCCTCGAGGATGCGCTTGCGGCGATCGCCGTAGCCCGGGGCCTTGACGGCGCAGACGTTGAGGGCGCCACGGATCTTGTTGAGGACCAGGGTAGGCAGAGCCTCGCCATCGATGTCCTCAGCGATGATGAGCAGGCCACGGCCAGCGCGCTGGACAGCCTCGAGAACAGGCATGATGTCCTGGACGCTGGAGATCTTCTGGTCGGTGATGAGGATGTACGGATCCTTCATCACGGCCTCCATGCGGTCGTTGTCCGTGACGAAGTAAGCGGAGACGTAGCCCTTGTCGAACTGCATGCCCTCGACGGTGTCGATGGTGATGTCGAACGTCTGGGAATCCTCGACGGTGATGACGCCGTCCTTGCCCACGACCTCCATGGCCTCGGCGATCTTCTCGCCGACCTCGGGGTCACCGGCGGAGATGGTACCGACGGAAGCAATCTGCTCCTTGGTCTCGACCGGCTTGGCCTGCTTCTTCATCTCGGCGACGGCGGCGTTGACGGCCTTGTCGATGCCGCGACGGATGGCCAGCGGGTTGGCGCCAGCGGCGACGTTGCGCAGGCCGTCGTTGACGATAGCCTGAGCGAGCAGGGTTGCGGTGGTGGTGCCGTCACCCACGGTGTCGTTGGTCTTGGTGGCGACCTCCTTCACCAGCTGGGCACCCATGTTCTCGATGTTGTCCTCGAGCTCAATCTCCTTGGCGACGGAAACGCCGTCGTTGGTGATGGTCGGGGCACCAAACGTGCGCTGCAGAGCAACGTAGCGACCCTTGGGGCCCATGGTGACGGTAACGGCGTCGGCCAGAGTGTTGACACCCTTGGCGAGCTTAGCGCGGGCATCGGTGTTGAACGTAATGTTCTTTGCCATGGTAGGTAATCCTCCAAAAGAAATGTGACTCGCGTCGCCGCTTCCGAGTCCTATGCGGCGGGCGCGTTCAAAGACGAATCAGAGATTCTGACGAGACTAGGCCTCGACAACAGCGTAGATGTCATCGGCGCGCATCAGCAGATACTTCTCGCCGTCGACCTTGACCTCGTTGCCACCGAACTTACCGTAGATGACAACGTCACCGGCCTTGACGTCCATGGGGATGCGCTCACCCTTGTCGTTGACCTTGCCGGCACCAACGGCAACGATGGTGCCGCGCTGCGGCTTCTCCTGGGCGTTGCTGGCGATATACAGACCAGAAGCGGTCTTCTGCTCGGCCTCGTCGGGCTTGACCAGAACACGATCTGCAAGCGGCTTCAAAGACGACATGCTTGTCTCCTCCTTTTTGGGCCGCGTGGTTATGCCACGCGAATTAACCCTTTTTGTTTGCGTACGCGTTGAATGGTACCCACGAATGGCGGGTTATACAACACGGAGTCAAAAAATCTTATTTTTTGGCACTTAGATTTTCTGAATGCCGGGGGATAACTTAGCAGTGGCTCCCGTGTGGCTCCGGAGGGGCGGGGCATAAGGTTTCCTGCTCGGGCAGTCCTGCTCGCACGAAGGCCACATTAAGTGGCCTTCGGCTCGTGCGGAACTCGCGATAAACCTTATGCCCCGCCCCTCCGGAGCCACACGGGAGCCAGGTTAACTAATTCGGACCCGGCATTCAGAAAAGTCAGTGCAGCAAAATGGCGATGCGGATGGTGCGAATAAGAAAGGGACACGTTGCTGAAACGTGCCCCTTATGAGTGGGGTATGAGGTTAGCGCTCGTAGATTAAGTTGCCCGCCAGGTAGGTGGCCTGAACCTTGGTGGCTTGCAGCTCTTGGGGGTCGATGGTGAGCGGGTTTTGGTCCAGGACTACCAGGTCGGCGTATTTGCCGGGCTCTAGGCTGCCGAGGTTTTGCTCGTCGCCCGCTGCGTACGCGCTGCCAAGCGTGTAGCTGCGCAGGGCCGTTGCCGCGTCGATACGCTCGCTCGGCAGCCAGCCGCCCTCGGGCCAGTGGCTGCGGGGATCTTGGCGTGTGATAGCCGTGTAGAGCACGTTCATGCTGGTAACGGCCGTGATGGGGCTGTCGGTACCGAAAGCTTGACGGATACCGCGCTGCTGATAAGTTGCGAACGGCCACATGATGCGGCTGCGTTCCAGGCCCAGGTCGCGCTCCGGGCCACCCGGGTCGAGCGTGATGTGGCAAGGCTGGCTCGAGGCAATGACGTTGAGCTTGCGCAGACGATCGATGTCTTGAGGCAGCAGATTCTCCAGGTGCTCAAGCGTATTGTGGCCGTGCTGGGGCAAGCCGTAGAGCTCTGCCGCCTCCTCAAAGATATCGAGTGCGGCATGGATGGCACCGTCGCCGATAACGTGGATGCGCACGGTATGGTCACGCTCGGCTGCCGCCAAAACCAACTTGCGCATACGCTCGACAGGGACCGTCAGGCGGCCCTGGTCGCCCGGGAAGCGCGGGTTGGTATAGGGCTCAGTGAGGTATGCGGTATGCTCGCTCGACACGCCGTCGAAGAACTGTTTAAAGCCTGGCGCCGAGAGCAGCGCGTTGTTCGCGTAGCGGGTCTGGAGTTCTTCCAAGCGCGACTGGTCATCCAGCAGCGTGGGAAACAGATGGGCGCGGATGCCCAGCTTGCCGGAGGCCTGCAGCTTGTCGTAAACATCGTCGCGAATAAAGTCGCAGCCCGGCATGGGCATGAGCGACATATCGCAGATTGAGGTGATGCCTTGCTCGGCCATACGCTTCATCTGGTCGGCGTAAGCGCTCGCGATGCGGTCCTCGCCCAGCCACTCCAGGCAGCGCGGCAGCAGCTGCATAGCAGCCGCCTCGTGGGCGATACCCGTAAGCTCGCCATTTGCATCTTTGTCGTAGCTACCACCCGCCGGAGGCTCGCTGTCGCGTGTCACGCCGAGGGCTTCGAGTGCGCGGCTGTTGAGCCACAGCGTGTGCCCGTCGCCCGAATACATAACGCAGGAACGATCGGGAAATGCCGCATCGAGCGACGCCTTGGTAGGATGCGCGGGCGGGTCCCAACGGTAGTCGCGCCAGCCCTGCGTCACAACCCAAGCGTCATCGGGCAGGTCCTGGGAAAACTCGAGCGCGTGCTGCACCAGCGCCGCCTCGGACGTGCCCATATCCATGAGCATGTACGGCGAGGAACCGACCGAGGTATGGAAGAAGTGCAGATGAGCGTCATGGAAACCGGGGCAGACAAACTGCTCGCCGTAGTCGATAACCGGCGTGGCGGCGGGAGCGGCGGCGATCACGTCATCGGGCTTGCCGACTGCGACGATACGGTCGCCTGCGATGGCAATCGCCAGCTCGCGGGCAGTATCGATGCCGTCTTGCGCGGTAAAGACGTTCTTGGAGCGGATAATCCGATCGATATGTTGCATGGGCATCCCCATCTCTGGCAGGAAATTCAACACCCCCGAGTGTACTCCCCCGCCCTTGCAACAAAACCCCAAGCGGCAAACGGCAACTTTACCAGCCCTAGCGGCAGGTGGCATACTGGAGAGAGCCTGTACGATTTTGCGATCAACCCAGCAAGGAGCAAATCGACCATGACGAAGACCAAGGCACAGCAGATTATGGCGGCGACCGAGGCTCGTGCGGCTGACGACGTCACCGCAGCCATCAAAGATATCGCTATCGAGTTTGAACCCTATATCATCAAGCAGCGCCGCCACTTCCATAAGCACCCGGAGCTGAGCCTTGCCGAGGAGCGCACGACTTCTGACATCGCCAACCAGCTCGACGCCATGAATATCCCCTACGAGCGTCCCCTTAAGACGGGCCTTGTGGCAACCCTTCGCGGCACCGCGCCCGACGCCTATCGCGAGGACGGCACGCCACGCCGCCGCATCCTGCTGCGCGCCGACATCGACGCCCTGCCCGTCACCGAGCAGACCGGCGAAGAGTTCGCCAGCGTCAACGAGGGCTGCATGCACGCCTGCGGCCACGACTGCCATATCGCCATGATGCTCGGCACGCTGCAAATCCTGCGCCATATGACCGACGACATCCACGGCGAAGTCCGCATCGTCTTCCAGCCCAGCGAGGAAAACGGCCAGGGCGCCAAGCTCATGATCGGCACGGGCGTGCTCGACGGCGTCGATGGTGCCTACGCCGCGCATATCTGGAGCGAGGTTGACGCCGGCACCGTAAGCTGCGAGCCCGGTCCGCGCATGGCCAATACCGACTGGTTCCGCATTGATGTCCGCGGCACCTCGTGCCATGGCGCCATGCCCCAACGCGGCCACGACGCCGTCATGGTTGCCGCCGAGATCGTCAACGCTCTGCAGACCATCGTTTCGCGCGAGATCAGCCCCTACGAGCCGGCTGTCATCACCGTCGGCGAGCTGCACGGCGGCACCGCGCGCAACGTTATCGCCGGCACGGCCTACCTCGCCGGCACAGTGCGCACCTACGGAGATTCGACCCACGAGGAAATGCCGGAGCTCATGCGCCGCATCGTGGAGCATACCGCGGCCGCCTTGGGCGCCGAGGCAAAGCTCACCGACTACACCATCGCCAACTACAAGGTCGAAAACGATGCCGCCTCGAGCGAGCGCTGCCGCCAGGCAGTAATCAAATGCTTGGGCCCCACCGGCCAAGGCCATTACCGCGGCACGCTTTCGGGCGAGGATTTTTCGGAGTACCTGCGCCGCGTACCGGGCGTGCTCGCCTTTGTAGGTACGCGCAACCCCAAGATTGGCGCCACGTACGCCCAACATTCCTGCTTCTACAAGATCGACGAAACTGTGCTGGCAAAGGGCTCCATGGTGGCCGCCCAGTATGCCATCGACTTTTTGGCCGAGCCCACCCAAGAGGAGCTCGACGGCCCCGCGATCACCGCGGTCGCCGAAACCAACCCCGACTTGGCCGCCAAGTTGCGCTCTGCCAAGGCCACGTCCGCCGAGGCTCGCGATGCTATCCATGATGCCCGCACGGCGCGCCATGCCGCCATCAAGGGCATCCATGATGCACGTGCCGCCGCTCGCCGCGAGGAGAAGCACGACGAGTAGTCGATCCACGACCATCTCGCAGTCATAGCCGCATCGCGATATCAAAGCGGGGGCGGACGCTTCGGCACGTCCGCTCCCGCTTATTTGTCAAGCGCTATTTCTACCGTTTCTACCCCGTCCCCAAATGGCAGGTGGCAGGGTTACTCGTCCTGCGGGTCCTCGTCGGAGCTTGGCGCAGGCTCGGGCTCAGGCGCAGGCTCGGGCTCCGGTTCCGACATGGGCGCGGGGTCGGGCTCAGGCACGGGCGCGGGCTCAGGCTCAGGCTCAGGCACGGGCACGGGCTCGGGCGCGGGCTCGGGCTCGGGCGCAGGCGCCGCAGCGGAATCGGATACGGGCGCTGCGTCGGTGCTAAAACCAGCCGGAGCAGACTTCTTCTCAAACGGCAGCACAAAGGTCAGGACGTCATCCTTATCCTCATCAGCCCATTCAGCTGCATAACGCGCTACCCAATAGCCAATGGCACGGTGCTTGAGCATCTTGCCAAAGACCGTAAGAAATACGGTGACGAAAGCGACCAGCACCAGGAACAGCACGAGTATGAGGCCACCACCGGAGACGATCGCCTCGATACCCGTGGGGCGATAGTAATAGCCGTACGCGCCAATTCCGGCGATGGCACCAAAGACGACCGTCAAGATCCAGGTGACAACGTTGGCGACCAGGCCCGTCAAAAACTCGGGAAGAAACGAAGCGCAGAACAGCTTGGTCTTGTTGTGCTTAAACGCCGCCCAGACCTTGTCGAGCGAAAACGCACTCTCCACACGACCAGTCACCGCAAAGTGCATCACGGCGATGTCGGCGAACATTTTAAAGAAGACCCCCAGGACCGCCGTGGCAATCATAGCCAGGACAAGCAAGCCAAGCGAGCCAAACAGCGCAGCCTCGAGCGCATAAGAGCCGTAATAAGAATACGAGCCCGCGGCGCCAATCACCACGCTCTCCACCAGCGAAAGCACTACACCGATAACGGGAATGGCAGCGATAACCTCGAGCACGACCGAGATAACGCTCGAAAAGACTCCGAGACCAAACGACGTGGAACGCATGAGTGGACGATCCATACCGTCATCGACCTTGAGCGAAAGATCACGGCCCCACTCGATACCAAAGCCGGAACCGCACACGCTCGCAATGCAAGCTGCCAAAAAGCCGATGGCAGCCGCAATGCCGCCAATAACGGGAATAAACAACACGAGCACCGACACAACGCAAATCAGCGCCGGCAAAAACGCGATTTGGCATACACGCTGAAGCACACCCGGAGTCTTGGTCATATCTTGGAACGCCTGAGCCACACAGCCCTTTGGCGCATTCGCCACGGGCGGTTGCGGAACAAACTGCTGGGGCTGAGGCTGTCCCTGGGGAGCGGGGCCAGCGGCACCGGCATTGGGGCACCACACACGCCGCAGAACTTGTCGTTATCGCCCATGGGGGCGCCACACTGCGAGCAGAACATAGAATCATCCCTTCGTATCTTGAGCGAATCACTTGGATCGCAAACGATGTCTTTAGCATCATTATTGCCCAATGTGGGGTCAAATACTCAAAGATGACCGATTTGCAAGGTACACGGCGCCAGCAGGCGGTTCGTTGAATACGTCTGCGTTAGTTCGTTCCGCGGAAACCCTTGCCGACGATCTCGGAGCTGTCGACAATCGTGATAAAGGCACCCGGATCGATCTCGCGCGCATAGCGACGCAGCTGCACGGCCTCGCGACGACTCAGCACGCTCATAATCACCGTCACGCACTTGCCCGAGAAGGCACCGTAGCCGCGACTGATGGTCGCCGTACGGTTGAGATGCTTGACGATAAACTCCTCGACCTTAAGGGGCTCGGAACAAATGACCGTGCAGACTTTGCGCAGGTGAATGCTCTCGATGGCCTTGTCGACCACGAGCGTCTTGGCAAACAGGCCAAGCACGCAATACAGACCGACACGCGGGCCATACAAAAAGGCCGCGATGGTCACGATGCCGATATCGACCAACAGCAGGGCGCGGCCAATCTCGAGCGTGGTGCGGCGCTTGAGGATCATGGCAAGAATGTCCGTGCCACCCGTCGAGGCGCCGATGTCAAAGACAATAGCGCTGCCGAGCGCCGGCAAGATGACGGCAAAGCACAGGTCGAGCCACATATCGCCCGTCATCGAGACATCGGTCGGAATAAAGAACTCAAACAGCGAAACATAGGCGGACAGCGCAAACGAGGCAAAGACACTCCACAGGATTGCCTTGCGCTCCAAAAAAATAAAGCCCAGAACGACTAGGACCGCGTTGATAATCCACATAAAAACGCCGACGGGCAGGGTCGGGAACAGCGTGGACAGAATGACCGACACGCCCGAGGTGCCGCCAAAAGCAAAGTGATTAGGGGTTTTAAACGCGACGATGGCAAAGGCCGTGAGGATCAGGCCCAAATTGAGCTCGGCAAAAAAGCGCGGAAAGCCCGGCTCCTGGCTGCGCTTGCGACCAGCGCGCTCGCCTCGCTCGATAACATCGCGATCGACCACGCGCTCCATCGGCACCACGGGAGGACGATGCACCTCCTCGGCAGCACGCGACGCCGCCTCTGCCGCAGCGGCCTCAATCGCCCATGCCTTGCTTTCTGTTTCGTGCTCGTCGGCCATTACGGCAACTCCTCGTTAACAATTTGGAAACAATGCGCTCATTAGGGTAACGCGGAACGTGGGGATTGCAACCCTTAGTTAGACGAGCGGTATGACTATATCGGGAGCGTACAGAAACGGCCGGCCACGCTTTTGCTTGCGCGGTCGGCCGTTTGGCGTTTTCGCAGATAAAACCTGCCAAAACAAACCTGTCCCCTTTTGGAAGGTTATTCGTGCTGGCTGGTGCGATGCTCGTACTCCTCGGGGGTGATGACATCCTCGATGCGCAGGTTGACGCCCGCCACCTCAAGGCCGGTCATCGCGGCAAGGCGCTCGGTGACACGTGCCTTGACATCGTCGAAGATCGCGGGCGCATAGGCGCCGTACTCGATGATGACGGAGATGTTGACGACCACGCGATTGTCATCGGTGACCTCGACCGTCACGCCCTTGGTCAGATTCTCGGCACCAAACTGCTCCTGCACAAAGTGCATAAGGTTGCCCTTCATGCCCAGAACGTGCGGGACCTCGCGAGTGGCCATGGCAACGATCTTCTCGATCACGCCGTTGGAATAGGTCAGCGAGTCCTCGGACTCATCCGCTTCCTCGTCGTCCTCGTCCGCATCGTCGGCGGGTTCGGCCTCGACGAGCGCCTCGTCCTCGAGCGTTACGTCCTCGGCCTCGGCGGCGACGGTCTCGTCGGCCTCGAGCTCGGTATCGGCTACATCGACCTTCGTATTAAAAGCCATGATTCCTCCTTATGCCTGCCGCGGATGCGACAGTCGAATACATATTAGCGGCCGCTAAACAGACGGCCGAAGAAGTTGACGATCCCGTTCTCGCCGTCGCGAATTTGGCCGATCACAGCGCCGATCAGCACGAAGAATGCAATGACGAGCGTGTCCCACAGGCCCAACGTGAGCACCAACACGGCGAGGATAAAGCCGGCGACGGCGCCGAGCGTGGTGTTGGGATGACGCACAGCATAGCTCCAGACGGCAGCGCCCGTACCCTTGATGAGACCCATAGCCTCGTCAAAATCCGCGGCTGCCGCATCTTGCAACTCGGTTGCCTCCGCTTTGGAATCAACAGGTTCGCTCGCCGGCGTGGCGCTCTGGTCAATCGTCAGGCGCGGCGTACGAGCGGTCTTATCTTGATTGGTATCACTCACCGGAAACCTCCACGGTCTGGACGGTAGTCTTGGACGGCAAAAAACGGACGCGCGTGGTCGTACCCGGCGTGCCGAGCATGGTATCGCAAGCTTCCTCGATGCGCTGCTGCATCGCGGTAGCCAGAGATGCCACGTCCTTATCGTCAAGCGCGATAGCCTCGACCTTAAAACGGACGTGCGAATCGTCGGGGCCTTGGACGCGGGCCTCGACATGCTCGACCATCACGCGGTCGTCGCGCTCGGCAGCAACCCTGGCGCACGAAGAAAGCGCCGCAAGGGTAACCTCGATATTGCGCTCCCCCGCCGGATGCACGCAGGACGGCTCGCGACGGGCGAACATCAGGCGGAAAAAGCTTACCAGCACGCCGATCGCCACGACGCCGGCGCACGCCGTCACGACGATGCGCGGCATGGGGTCGCGCATCAGCAGCATAAAGCGATACGTATACGGCCCCCAAAACTGGCAGACAAGCGTACCCAGCGCCACGATGGTGGCGGCAAGATACACGATCGCTAGGGCTCGTTTGAGTACGCGCACGCGGCGCTCCCTTCAAATCTCGGCTCTCGAAATGCAGAACGGTTCGCATCATTATAAAAGAGCCGGGTCCGGTGCTCTACGCACGCGGATCCGGCTCATCTATTCCACGAGGCTTGCATGCTCGCTTCATTATGCCCAGATATGCACGGCTTAACCCGTGCGAGCGCTACTCCTCCTCGAGGGCAGCGATGACCTCGTCGGTCATGTCCATGGTGCTGTAAACATCCTGGACGTCGTCGAGCTCCTCAAGACGGTCGATGAGGCGCTGAACCTTCTTGGCGTCGGCGCCGGAGACCTCGGTCGGGGTGGTCGGGACCATGGTGGTCTCGGAGCCCTTCACCTGGACGCCCTGCTCCTCGAGCGCCTTGGAGACAGCCATGACCTCGTTGGCAGTAGTCCAGACAATCCACTCCTCGCCGGCGTCCTCGTAGTCCTCGCCACCGGCCTCGGCGATGGCCATCATGAACTCATCCTCGTCACCGGCAGCACCGTTGGCGATCATGGTCTCCTTCTTGGCGTTCTCGTCCAGGATCTCCTTGGCGACGACGATCTGGCCCTTACGCTCAAACTGGAAGGCGACGGAGCCAGAGGTGCCCAGGTTGCCACCAGCGTGGGAGAAGGCGGAACGGACATCAGCGGCGGTACGGTTGCGGTTGTCGGTCAGGCAGTCGACGTAGACGGCGACACCGGCGGGACCGTAGCCCTCGTACACGATGTTCTCGTAGACGGCGGCGTCAGCACCCGAACCAAAAGCCTTGTCGATAGCGGACTTGATCTTGTCCTTAGGCATGGACTGAGCCTTGGCCTTGGCAACGGCAGCGGCGAGGCTGGCGTTGTTCTCGGGCAGCGGGTCACCGCCGAGACGGGCAGCAACGGTGATGTTGCGGCTGAGCTTGGAGAAGAGGGCGGAACGCTTGGCGTCCTGCGCGCCCTTACGATGCTTGGTTGTGGCCCACTTAGAGTGTCCGGACATACGTGTCTCCTATCGGTTTCGACCTAAAGCCCAGCGCAGATGCTCGGGCAATATAAACAAACGCTATAAATGATATACCTACTGGCCTGTGAGATAAACAAAAAAATGAAGGCGTCGTGATGATGCCACCCTTTGGTGCAAAGAGACCTGACCCCAATGCACCAAGTTAGGACCAGAGGAAGTCACTGCGGGTGACGGTGGCGCCGATGGCGAAGGGCATGCAGGCGATGACCGGATACAGGTAGCGCATGTAGGTCGAGCCGTTGCACGGACCAATCAGGCACACGGCGAGCACGCCCAACAGCGGCACCCAGATCGCCAGCGCACGCCATGAATGACGACGCAGCAGGTAGACCACCACGGCGATCATAATCCACACATAGGTGGCCGAGCTCATGGTGAGCGAAATAAACGGGATGCGCTGCACCGCCACACGGTACAGATTGATCAGGTGGTCGCACCAGCGCACCACGTTGCTGTCAACCGGATGGAAGTCGAAGTACTTGAGGTTGTCGGGACGCGCCATGATCTCGGCACTACGCGCCGTGCTGTAGACCCAGGCATCGCGCGCGCTCGGATAAAAGTAGCCGTAATAGTTATTGATGAGCGCCGAGATATAGCACTCGGGATCCTTTTTGAACATCTGCGCCCAGACCTCAAAATAGGCCTTGATGTCCTCCTGCGAGGCGTACTCGTTAAAGCAGTTCTTGACGGCATCCGACTTATCCGGGTTGTAACGGCGGCCCAGATTCTCGTACTTGAGCACCCGGTCGATCACGGCGCGCTCCTCATCGGTCACCAAGCCGTCGCAAGGAGCCTCCACGATGGTGCCGTCCTCCTTTACCGTGGGGTTGACGCCCGAGTTGAGGCCGTCGTGCTTTTGGACGAAACGAGCCGTCTGTTGGAACGGAATCGAGAGGATTTCGCGCTTGGAACCAGGCGTGATGTCGTGCGCCGGCATAAAGACCTTGGTGAAGTACATATTAGAGGCAAGGCAGAGTGCGAGCACCGCGAGGACGCCAACCCAGCGGAAGCGCGGCGTGGCGCATGAGACCGCGGTGCCCGTCTGCTTAGCCGCACGACGGGCGACATGTACATCCCATGCGCAAAACGCCGCCGCAATCACGCAGGCCGCCAACGGAAAGACCAGACCGCCATTGCGCAAAAACGTGGAACCCATGGCAGCCAGCGCAAGCAACAGCCAGTCGTGGCGCGCAAAGAGCACGGGCCTCTGTTCGCCCGCACGCTCGGCATTGGCATCACGACGGGGCAAGCCACATGCCACGAGCTTGACGGTCTGTACCAGCAGCACCAAAAACGCGTCGGCAAAGAGCACGTCTTTGGTGAGCAACGCCGCGTAGTTAGAGAACATCGGCATAAACGCAAAGAACAGCAGGATCGCACCGCGAACCGGCAGGCTCACGCCCAGTTTGCGCAGCGACGAAATGGAATAGGCCATGCAGGCAGCCGTGATGACAAATTGAGCGCAGGTATAGATGATGAGGCCCGCGTTAGCGCTGTTGAACAGCGAAAGCCCCAGTTGAACGCACGAGCCGATAATGGCCGTGTGCACTACGGGATGATGCCCGTTGAGCAGCACGTTGGGGTTGAGTAGGCGCAGGTAGTCGCTCGTGCCGTTGGGATAGTTGAACCACTGGCGAATCTGCGCACCCGTATCTCCCATAAAAAGGCCGGGCAGCGAAGCGATGAGCGTGGGCGCCCAGGCGATCATAAGCACCAGGAAGGGCCCGGCAAAGGGATGGACCGAGAGCACGGCGTGAGCCACACGCCATATGCGGCCAAAGTGCGCCTCGGAAAACGGGATGCGTCGGGAGCTCAGCCAATCCAGACACTCAAAAGCCAGATAGAAGGCCACGATCGCTAGGAGCATCCAGCCCGCGCCGCCAATCCAGGCGCAGATGATGCGGGCCTTGTCGCCAAGAACAATCTCGGCCGAGTCGGTGAGGTCGTAGCTGCGGCCGAACACCATGCAGATGGCGAAAAACAGCGACGGCAGAATGATCGATGGGCGCCAGGTGTCGCCACGGCCAAAGAACACGTAGCGAAACGGCAGCGTGAGCAGGCAGGCAAGCGCAAGCAGCATGACCGCGTCGGTATGGCCGGCAAACGAGAGGAGCACCTCGTAGCACACGTACAGCATGCCCGAGGCTTTGGGGTCAATCGCCAAGACTGCGTTGCTCGACACCGGGGCGGGATCGATGGAAAACGCCGTGGTCGCCAACAGCGCGAGCAGAAATGCGATGAGCGTCTGCTTGGCGGGGTAGCGCTTAAACCAGACGATGCGGGCCGCGTCGCGCGCAGCCGTTGTGGAGAGATCGGAATCCTTCACAGTCCGAAAGCCTTTCTAGAAACCTATCAAACTCAGCAAAACCACCACAAAGGTGCCTGTGTCCCCTTTGTGGTGGTTAGGCGTCGAGGTAGATGCGCTGGGGACGGTTGCGGTGTCGCGCGAAGATGATGAGCGCCAGGCCGGCGATCACGAGCGGAAGACTCAGCAGCTGCCCCATCGTGATGACGCCGCCCAGCAGATAGCCAAGCTGGGCGTCGGGCACGCGCACGAACTCGACGAGGAAGCGGACGATGCCGTATCCCATCACGAACACGCCCATAAACGTACCCTGAGGCAGCAGCGGCTTTTTGCGGCTGAGCACCTGCAGAATGCAAAAGAGCACGATGCCCTCAAGAAATGCCTCGTAGAGCTGGGAGGGGTGACGCGGCATATCGCCCGCAGTCCCGCCAAAGACCACACCCCAGGGCAGATCGGTCGGCTTGCCCCACAGCTCACCATTGACAAAGTTGGCACAACGGCCCAGGCACAAGGCCAGCGGCGCGCCGATGACGGCAAGGTCTGCCAAAGTCCATGCGTCGAGCTTATACATGCGGCACACGATGATGCCGCCGATAATACCGCCCACCAAACCGCCATGGAAGCTCATGCCGCCCTCGTTGGTGGCAAAGATCTCGAGCGGGTGTGCCCAGTAGTAGCCATCACCGTAAAAGACGACGTAGAACAGACGGGCGCCGATGATAAGGCCAAAGACCACGCCGACCACGACACTCGTCAGGTCGTCAATCGTGATGTTAAAGCCCCAGCGACGCTGCGTGCGGTACATGACGACCGCCGTGAGCAGGGCACCGACCACATAGGCCAGACCATACCAGTAAATCGTGATGGGCCCCGCCGAAATCGCGACGGGATCAAGCATATGGTAGAAGTCGTTGAGCATGTCGACCCTCCTACTCCCTACATACAAATGCGGCCGCGGGCCTTGCGCTCGCAGCCGCATATTTGGGCGTAACGTCTATGCGGAGTATGCCGTCCGCAGCTTTCGCATCTTAGAACGGCGCGTACTCGTCGTACAGGTCGTCGGTCTCGCCGGAGGCATTAACCTGCTCGACACGGGTAACGCCGGGCACATGCTCCTTGAGGATACGCTCGATACCCATGGACAGGGTCAGCGCGCTCATAGGGCAGCCGGCGCAGGCACCCTGCAGCTCCAGTTTGACGACGCCCTCGTCGTCAACACCCACATACTCCATATCGCCGCCGTCGGCCTGCAGGTTGGGGCGAATCTCTTCAAGAACCTTCTTAAGCAGCTCTTCGTTAACAGCCACAGGGGCTCCTTTCTCACAATAACGCGGGCACGCCCGCGGACAGGGGCTATGTTACTACAGCCATGTACCCGCTCACGAGCCATCCATGCGCGCGGACACGACTTTCACGAGCAGTCAATTTGGGACGGGGATCTTTTAGCTGCCTGTTGTTACCAGCTGGCATTGTCACGCGCTACTGCTGAGCCTGCCCCTCGGTACCGATGTGAACATCGACGATAACCTGGCGGTAGCTAATACCGCAGGAGTCGAGAATGCGGCGGCTGATGCGGCCGTCGTCGGTGTCGGCGTACTTGTTGTCCAGGTAGACAACCTCGCCCACACCCACCTGCGCCAAAATCTTAGCGCAGTCGTGGCACGGGAACAGCGTGACGTAGACCGTGGAACCCTCGAGGTCCTTGAGCGAGCCACGGTAGTTGAGCACGGCGTTGGCCTCGGCATGGACCACGTAGTTGTGCTTGTCCTGCAGCGGGTCGTCGCTCGTACCCCACGGGAAAAAGTCGTCGTTGAGCGCCGAGGGCGTACCGTTGTAGCCCACCGAAAGGATACGGTGGTTGGTGCTGGCGATGCACGCACCCACCTGCGTGTTGGGGTCCTTGCTGCGGCGCTGTGCGGCGATGGCCACGCTCATAAAGAACTCGTCCCAGCTAATGACGTCCAGGCGCTTGCCTGACGAAGTTTGATGAAGATCGTCCGACATGGCAGACACCTCCGTAATCGCAATAGTTTGACCCATTGTAGCAGGTGAAAGGTGGGGGGCGTTTGTCCCACCGGCGCCCTCACTTTTACACGCGGCGGGGCTTTTGGTTGATGCGGTAGAGCTCGGCGAGTCCTCGCAACGTCAGCGCGTCGTCTACCGTCAGGCTGTGGCCGACCAGCGACGCGAGCGCCTCGGCATCGTCGCCGGTAATGACGATGGGCACGTCGCCCTCCCCCGAGGCCTTGGTCGCGCGCATCTCGGCAAGCACCATGTCGAGCATGCCGTCGATGCGTGCCACCTCGCCCAGAACCACGCCCGAACGCATGGCCTCGCGCGTGTTGCGGCCGATCACATGCGTGGGTGCCGAGGGCTCGACCTGCGGCAGACGCGCCGCAGCAGCCGAAAGCGAGCGGGCGCCAAGCGCCAGACCCGGCGCGATGACGCCGCCCACAAAGGTGCCGCGCGCGTCGATGACCTCGATATTGGTCGTGGTACCCAAGTCGATCACGATGCACGGAGAGCCGTAGACGGCACGGGCCGCCACGGCGTCGGCAATGCGGTCGGGGCCGATCTCGGCCGGGTCGTCGTAGCGGACGGGCATGCCGGTCTTGAGGCCCGGCCCCACGGTGAGCACGCGCCCCGTGCAGGTGCGAAAAAGTGCCGCCTTCCACGGACGCTCGAGCGCCGGCACCACGCAACTCAGGACTGCAGCTGCGGGAACGAGCGCGCCGGGCATGCCCGCATCGGCCGCCAGCGCGGCCATGACTTGAGCGAGACGCATACGCGCTTCGTCGGCCGTAATGCTCGACGGCGTCGTGATCTCGCACGTCGCAAGCGGGCATTCCTGTGCCGCGGCCGAATCCTCGGCAAACAGGCCAAAGCGAATGAACGTGTTGCCCACGTCGACCGTCAATATATATGCGCACCCATTAAGCATCGTCGGCGCTCCTTTCGTCTGCCCAGCAGTATATCGCCTACCTAAACCAGTCATCCCAAAATGACTGGCTTGCGGTTATACTGATGCGCGGCCGCGCGCGAGCTCACGCGGCGGCCCTTGGTAACCCGACTTCCCGCGCCGTATCCGTAACGGCGCTCCCGGGGAAGCGGATATACGCAAAGGAGTTTTATATGAGCAATCCCTCGAACCGCGCTTCGATGCGCGGGCAACTCACGCTGCGCGGAGTCGTCATCGGCGTCCTTGGCTGCGTGATCATCACGGCAAGCTCGGCCTACACTGCCCTCAAGATGGGCGCACTCCCCTGGCCGATCGTCTTCGCTGCCGTCATCTCGCTGTTCTTCCTTAAGCTCATGGGCAACGCTAGCCTCAACGAGGCAAACGTCACCCACACCATCATGTCCGCAGGCGCCATGGTCGCCGGCGGTCTGGCGTTTACCATCCCGGGCGCCTGGATGCTGGGCTATGCCGACCAGATCAGCTGGCTCGACATGTTTATCGTGGCACTCGCCGGCACCATCCTGGGCTTGCTGGCCACGGCACTCATCCACCGTCACTTTATCGTGGACGCCGCGCTTGAGTTCCCCACTGGCAACGCCGCAGCTCAGACCCTGCGCGCGACCGAGGCCGGCGGCAAGACCGGCAAGCAGCTCTTTGGCTCCATGGCCATCGCCGGCATCTATAGCGTGCTGCGCGACGCCCTGGGCATTGTGCCCAGCATGCTGTGCACGCTCAATATTCCCGGCGTGACCTTTGGTATCTACAACTCGCCCATGCTGCTCTCCGTCGGCTTCCTCGTGGGCTTCGCCCCGGTCGCCTTCTGGTTTGCCGGCGCCCTGCTGGGCAACTTTGGCATCATCGTGGGCGGCACCGCTGCCGGTCTGTTCGATGTTGTGACCGCGCAGGGCATCGTCAAGTCCCTGGGCATGGGCCTCATGATGGGCTTTGGCGTCGCCGTCGTCCTCAAGGACATCCTGCCGCAGGTCGCCGGTATCGTCCGCGGTCTTGCCGCCGACAGCTCCACCGACACCGACGAGCAGTCGCTCATCTCGGGCTCCCTTAAGCTCGACGCCGGCATCATCGGCCTGGGCGCTGCCGCCATCGCCGTGATCGTCGCCATCGCGCTCGACCTTGGTCCCGTCCCGGCCGTCATCGTGACGCTGTTCACCTTTGTCACCACCATCATGAGCGCGCAGAGCTGCGGCCAGACGGGCATCGACCCCATGGAGATCTTTGGCCTCATCGTCATGCTCATCGTGGCAGCCTTCGCACAGATCGCTCAGGTCAAGCTGTTCTTTATCGCCGGCATCGTAGCCGTGGCGTGCGGCCTTGCAGGCGACGTCATGAACGACTTTAAGGCCGGCGCTGTGCTGGGCACCAACCCGCGTGCGCAGTGGATTGGCCAGGCCATTGGCGGCATCGTGGGCGCCCTGGTCGCCGCAGCCGTCATGGTCGCGCTCGTCACCGCCTATGGCCCGGACGCCTTTGGCCCCGACAAGAGCTTTGTTGCCGCGCAGGCAAGCGTTGTCGCCACCATGGTCTCGGGCATCCCGAGCGTGCCGTGGTTCGTTGGCGGCTTTATCGCCGGCATCGTCATGTACTGGCTCGGCATTCCAGCCATGATGATCGGCCTGGGCGTGTACCTGCCGTTCTACATGTCACTCACGGCATTCCTGGGCTCCTGCGTCAAGCTCGCCTACGACAAATGGTCCGCCCACCACGACGCCACCGCTGGTCTTTCTGACGAGGAGAGGGCTGCCAAGGATGCCGCCTTCCAGGAGCAGGGCCTGGTTGTCGCCAGCGGCCTGCTCGGCGGCGAGTCCATCGTCGGCGTTATCCTGGCGTTTGTCTCCGTGGGCTTAAGCCTGCTGGGCTAAGCTGAGCAGCTGCTCGACAGCAACCATATTGCCTCGATTTGCCCGGTCGGTAGCTTTCGCGGCTATCGACCGGGCTTTTTGATACCAACGCAAAGAAAGGCCGGCGCACTGCGTTTAACAGCGCGCCGGCCTTATCGTTTGGCTATCGAGACGGTCCCGCTATGAACCGAAGTTCGTTTGCAGAATCTACGCCCGAAACGCTACATCTGCTTGCGACGACGATCGCCCAGCGTCACGCCCGCAGCCACGAGCGTAATACCGCCGATAACGAAGACCTCGCCCGCAAGCGCGGAGGTATCGCCCGTCTGAGCAAGTGCACCGTCCGTGGCCTTCTTCTTGGCGACAGGAGCCTTTGCGGCAGCCTGCGCAACCTGAGGCTTGGCCTGCGGCTCAGCCTTGGGATGATACTTGTCGTACTCGGCCTGCGCGGCAGCCAGGGCATCCTTGGCATCGCCAAGCTCGGCAAGCGCGGCGGCATAGGCGTCGTTGGCATCGGACAGCTTGGCATCGGCATCGCTCAGAGCAGCCTTGAGACCAGCGGCGGCATCGACGGCAGCCTTATAGCGAGCGTAGGCAGCGTTCAGCTTAACCAGCTTCTCGTTGCCCGTCGTGCCCGCGGCAAGGGATGCCTTATGGTCGACAGCCTCAAGATCGGCCTTGAGTGCCTCATCGCTGGCAAGCTCGGCCTTGGCCGTGACGATCTCGAAGTTCGCATCGACGACGGCTTCGTTGGCGGCCTCGAGCTGCTTCTGGGCATCGGCGACACCGGCGACGGCAGCGTCATAGGCGGCCTTGGCGTCGTCGACCGCCTTCTGGGCACCGGCGAAGCGCTCGAAGGCCTTGTTTGCGGTGGCAAGCTCGTCCTCGGCGGCCTTGGCCTTCGCCTGTGCGTCGGACAGGGTCTGCGTCTTGGCGGCAACTGCCTGCTTGGCGCCCGAAAGAGCGGTCGCGGCGTGCACATCTGCGGCCTGAGCCTTGTCAACGCCAGCCTGGGCAGTGTCGTCGGCCTTCTTGGCATCGTTAAGCGTGCCCTGCTTGTTCGCAAGATCCGTCTTGGCGGCATCGCACTTGGCGGCAAGGTCCTTGACCGAAGCGGTAGCGTTGTCATACGCCTCGTTGGCCTGATCGGACTTTACCTTGGCGGCGTCGCGGGCGCTGCGAGCCTTCGCCTTGTGAGCAGCGGCCTCGGCTGCCTTCGTCTTGCTGTCAGCAAGCGTGGCGTTTGCCTTATCGAGAGCTGCCTGGGCAGTAGCGGCCTCGCCCTTGGCGGCGTCGAGCTTGGTCTGGGGCGTCTTGACGTCGACACCCTTGAGTTTGGCTTCGGCGGCGTCGT
>DXLU01000007.1:66551-227502 GCA_019414565.1 Collinsella sp.
CGTATGCCGTCTTCGCGGCGGCGGTGCCGGACTTAGCCTTCTCGTACTCGCCCTTGGCGGTGTTCACGTTCGTGTCGGCCGCGGTATAGGCGTCGCGAGCGCTTTCTTGCTTATCCAATGCGTTAGAATAAGCCGTTCCAGCAGTCCCGAAGTTCTTCTGCGCCTCTGCCAGCTTATTCTGCAGCTGCTTCAGCTGCTCCTTCTGCTCCTGCGTGCCGCCTGCATTGTAGGCGGAAGCGATGTAGTCGTTGACGAGCTTCTTGAACTCGGAGACAGTGAAATCAGCCTGACTGTCAAAAGAGCTGTAATCGAAGATAGTTACCTCGGAATCGGTGTTCTTACCGCTACCGGTCGCGATGCCGATAGCCTTCGTTCCGGCATCGATGATGTTGAGATAGTGCCCGCACTCATGGTAGATGCTGCCGTAGTGCTGGTAGATATAGTAGGAATCATATCGATGGTTTCCAAGGTCACTATTCTTCTCGACGTACTTATCGAATGCCTCTTTTTCCTGAGTGTAGAGACCGGTATATGGCCAGCCTAGGGTGTCCTCAGTCTCGCCGCCGGTATATGCGCCGCCGCCGCCAGCAAGATTTTCACCGTTATCCCAGTAGCAACCCGAGTGTCCCCAGATGTTCGACGAATATGATGTATTAAGGGCGGCTGCCGCAGTCATGCGGAGGCTGACGCTGAGCGCCGACTGACCGTTCGCCTTGCGGAGGTTGTTCTGTGTATCAAGGTAGGTCAGGGCGTTGCGCATCTGCTCCAAGGAAAGCGGGTTGGTGTCGCGAGACATGTCCTGATCGACGTACTGGTCATACCATTCGGCCTTGTCAGCGGCACCGGTCAGCATCGATACGGCTTCCTGGGCGTTCTTTTTCTGCGTGGCTGTGAACCGGCTGCCGCCGATGATGTAGTTCATGAAGCCGAACATACCCTGACTGATGACATTCTGGTCTACGGTCATGTTCGACTTGAGGTCGGCAATCTGCTGGTTAAGCTTCTCGACCTCGGCGTTTGCGGCGTCGTATGCATTGTGCGCGTCGGTTACTTCAGCACGAGCCTGATCGAACTCGTTGCTCTTCTGCTGACGAACCTCGACGAGTCGGTCGTACTCCGCCTTCTTGTCTGCTTCGGTCTGCTGCGCCTTCTCGTATGCGGCCTTGGCGGCGTCGCGCTCGCTGGCGGCGGCGTTGTACTCCTTGTTTGCCGCATCGTATGCAGACTGGGCAGATGCCACAGCAGCGTTGGCGGCGTTGGCCTTCTCCTGCGCGGCAGCGACGGCAGCCTGGGCGGCCTGCAGATTTGTCTGTGCGGTGGCGTCGGCATCCGTCGCGGCATTGAGCTCCGCCTGCGCGGTCTTGAGCTCACCAGCAGCAGCTTTCTTGGCGGCCTCAAGCGCACTCAGGTCAACACCCGTACCCGAGACGGCAGCATCGAGCGCGGCCTGCGCCTGGTTGAACTTCTGCTGGGCGTTATCGCGCGCGGTGGTTGCGGCTGCGAGAGCAGCGGCAGTCTCCTGCTTCTTGGCCTGGGCAGTCGTCAAAGCTGCCTCGGTATTCTGCTTTTCCTGCTGGGCGCTGGCCTCGGCAGCCTTGGCCTGGTCCAGATTGTCCTGTGCAGTAGTAACGGCCTTATTGGCGTCATCGAGCTTTGCCCGCGCGTCCTCGACGGCCTTCTTGGCGGCCTCGTACTCGTCCATACCCATGGCCTCGAGCTTAGCCTGGGCATCGTCGAGGGCCTTCTTGGCCTCATCCTGCTTTGCCTTGGCGTCCTTGAGCGCCTGGGTCTTATCCTCGACACTCTTGTTGGCCTGTTCGAGCCGATCGTTCAGGTCGCCCAGCTTCTTCTGCTGCTGCTCGGTCTTTTCGACGGCGGCTTTGAGCTCGTCAATCTTCTCCTGGAGCGCGGCGACTTCTGCTGCGTTCTGCTCGATTTCGTTGTCGCTCACAGCCTGCGAGGCCTGATTCTTTTGCTGCTGCGCCTGCTTTTGAGACTGGCCCGCCGCATCGGCGTTCTTCTGGGCGGCATCGTAGGCGGCCTGAGCGTCCTTGAGCTGCTTTGCCGACTCCTCGGCCAGCTGGGCAGCCGTCTTTACGACCGCTTGGTTACCGGCGGCAACGGTGTTCTCTACAGAACTACCCCCCCCCCTGAACAGAATCGCCGTTATCGGTTGACGGTGCGGCGATTGCCGCCAGCGGCGACATAAGCGGCTGAGCAATGAGGCCCGCCGTCAAAACGGTTGCGACGGCGCGGTTGGCAACGCCCTTGACGTTGACGGCCTTAGCCCGAGGCTCAAAGTGTTGTGGGCTGTAGTTTGCCATGGCTTTCTCCCTTTGACACGGATGTATCCATACGCTTCAAAATGTAGGAGCTGATTTTTGAATTCTGTTGCGCAACATTGGTCACCGGCGGATTTTTTGAAATTCGCGCTCTCGTGCTTCACAATTTCGTCACATATGTAGGAGCTGGTGCATCATATTTCTTGCGGGATCGAATTGAGCCTGTGATTTGCATTTGCTCCCGCGTCATCCGCCCTATCGGATTCCGCATCCAACAGACACCCCGCCCGCCACGGTGTAGAGTTAGGACAACGGGCGCGTTGCGCGGACCGCGCTGGAACGAGGTAGACATGGAACTCGACAAGCAACAGATCGAACGACTGCGCGAGCGTCATCATCGGCGTCACGGCATCCGCCCTGCTCATAGCGAAGCCATGGAAAACGTCACCCGCTTCCTCAAGCGCGCGTTCAACATTCGCGAGGGACGCGCACCCTATCACGTGATCCGCAAGCGTTTTGTAAACGGGGCGCGCCTGACTGGCACTCACCTGTGCATCCTCATCATCGCGATGTTAATCGCAAGTATTGGCCTCGATATCGATTCGGACATCGCCATCGTGGGCGCCATGCTCATCTGCCCGCTTATGGGATCGGTCCTTGCCATGGCATATGGCATCGCCACGCTCGACCGCGAGATTACCGTCGAAGCCGTCGCCGGCCTTGCGCTGCAAATGGCCTTTTGCCTGGTCACATCCACGTTGTACTTTAAGCTCTCGCCCCTTGGCGCCACCACAGCCGCCATTATCGACAACTCGACGCCCACCGTGTGGGACCTCGCCGTCGCGCTCGCCGGCGGCTTTGCGGGCGGCCTAGGCAACTCACGCGACCAGGAGCCCGCAACGCTCATCGCCGGCGTGGCCGTGGCGACCGCGCTCATGCCGCCCCTGTGCGCGGCGGGCTATGGCATCGCCATCGCAAGCGGGTCGCTGTTTCTCTCGGCGCTTTACGAGTTTGGCATCAACGTCGTCTTTATCGCGCTGGCGGCCGAAGCCGTACTACTTCTTTTGCGCGTGCCGCTCAAGCGTGACCTCAACGGCGACGGCATTGTGACCGCCGAGGAAAATGCCGAGGTCGACGAGCTGTCGCGCAAAGTGCGCCGCCGCATCATCGTGGACACGATCATCTTTGCCATCCCCTGCATCGTTATGACCGCGGGGTCCATTGGCTCGGCGCAGGCCGGCGTACAGGACGGCTACGGCGTCACCGAGACCACACGCGAGCTTGCCGCGGTGCTGCCGGGCTTTAAGGATTACACCGTCGCCGTCGAGACCTCGGCTACCGAGGGCGAGGATGAGGGCATCGTCGAGCGCGAGATTGTCGCCCACGTGACGACAAGCGAGGCGCTCGGGGCACACGACCGCCACGTCGCCCGCAAACTCATCGACCTCAACGTGCCCGAGCTCGATCGCGTTGAGTTTGATGTGAAGTGATGCCGGCGCGGGATGAATGCTCGCACGGACGCAAGTTACGACAAGGCACAGACGCGATACGGACACGAGCAAATAGCGGGGTGCAGTTCACACCCGCACCCCGCTCGCTGTTTTATTGCCGTGAATCAACTGGCCGGATCGACATCGCCAGACTCCACCGTAAACGCCGGATCGGTGCTCACAAGATAAAATCGGGTCACCTTAGTATTTCTAATTAGGTAAATCTGCCCCTGATTGCGCCGGCGCGATATATACGCCACGTGGACCGTACCGAATTCTTCACCGTTTTCCTTCTTTAATATCAGGATGTTGGGATCATCCGTACGCTTAAACTGCCCGTCTGTGCAGATTCCGTCTTGGTCGACCAGCTGCCATCGACAGTTGTCCTCCTCAAGAAAAGCCAGGGTTACCCGACTCGTTTTGTCATCCCGATAGAAACCATCAATGGCAAACCCTTCGGAAGCGCATTCCTGCATATAGGATGTTTCTCGACTTATAGCAAACATCCCCGTAGCGCCCAGGAGCACAGCCAGGCAGACCACTGCAAGGGTTATCGAGACAAAACGGCGGCTCATGTTAGCCAGCCCGATACTTGTTTAACGGAGCACGAAACATACTTGGTACCTCCGATATCAGGGCAAACGTCACCTACGGCCTGCCGGCAATCATATGTTTCCAACATCAAACCATATGGTTACAACTCGTTGGAGATAGGTTCCATGAACGGACGATAATTTGCGGCGAACGGCTACATATGTTCATTATCTCAGGGTTCTGGAGGCAATTTTTGGTGCCACCGAGACGTTGTTTTCGGAAGTATGCGGCAAATTCCGGAGCCCTCGAGCACACCCCGGTTTTTCACCAATAAAACCGCAGGTACAAAGCTTGGGCATATCCAGTGTGCTCGGCCTATTCAAATTTTGCCGCATACTTCCGAAATCCGAGTCCGCTGAAGGCGCCTGCAACGCTATTTACGCAACATATGTGCAATAAAAACGAGTGGCAGCCGGTACGGCTACCACCCGTTTGCCTCATATCTAGCCCAAAGCAGGCCAACTACTTCTTAATGCCGCGTCCCAGACGCTTGGCGACCGATGCAACGGCCTCCTCGCTGGCCGGCCCGCAGCTCACGCAGCCATCATGGGCACGCATCTGGCCGGTGACCTCGTCCATCGCGAGCGGCGCCACCTTCTCGAGCTTAAAGCCCTTGCCGGCGCGCATGTTCTCCTTGGCCACGCTGATCATGAGCTTAATGCGGTTGAGCTGGTTGACCTCGGATGCACCGGGGTCGTAGTCCACCGCGACAATGTTGCTCTCAGGGTGCTGCCGGCGCAGCTCCTTGATCACGGCCTTACCCACCACGTGGTTGGGCAGGCACGCGAAGGGCTGCGTGCAGATGATGTTGGGTGCGCCATGGTCAATCAGGTCGAGCATCTCGGCCGTGAGCAGCCAGCCCTCGCCCATGTTGTTGCACACCGAAAGCACCGTGCGGGCCTTGTCGGCCATGGTGCCGATGCGCTCGGGCGCCTCGAAGCGCTCGGACTTTTCGAGCAGCTCCTCCACCGGCGTACGCATCCAGTCCACGAGCTTGATGAGCGCCTGCATGCCAGCGCGCGTGGTAGCAGAGCTACCCAGCTCGTCCTTTTGCAGCTCGGCGTTGCTCATGGAGTACAGGAAGAAGTCGAGCAGACCCGGCACCACGGCCTCGCAGCCCTCGCGCTCGATCACGTCGACCACGTGGTTGTTGGCCGTGGGGTGGAACTTGACCAGGATCTCACCGACCACGCCCACGCGCGGCTTGGTGTCCTCGCCCACAAGCGGCATGGTGTCGAACGCGCGGATGGCCTCGCGGCACAACTTGGTGTAGTTATGCCTGTTGAACTTGGGTGCCAGCTTGCGAGCGCGCGCCATGTACTCCTCGTAGAGCGCGTTGGCGGCACCGGGCGTGGCCTCATACGGGCGGCAGCGGTAGAGCATCTGCATCATCACGTCGCCAAAGAGCACCGCGTAGACCGCCTGCTTAAGCAGCGCCGGCGTCAGCTTAAAGCCGGGGTTGTCCTCGCCAAGCGCCACGGCCGAAAGCGAGATCACGGGGATCTCGGGGTGACCGCTCTCGCGCAGGGCCTTGCGAATGAGGGCGATGTAGTTGGTGGCACGGCAGCCGCCACCGGTCTGGCTGATGACCACGGCCGTCTTGGACAGGTCATAGCGGCCGCTCTCGATAGCCTCCATAATCTGGCCCGTTACCAAAATCGACGGGTAGCAGATGTCGTTGTTCACGTAGCGCAGGCCTGCCTCGACGGCGTCGTGATCGGTCGAGGGAAGCAGCTCCAGGTTGTAACCGGCACCACGGAACACCTCTTTGACCAGGTCAAAGTGGATCGGTGCCATCTGCGGGCACAGAATGGTGTACCCCTCGTCGCGCATCTGCTCGGTAAAGGGCACCTTGGCCCATGCGGTCGAGGTGCTCTCACGCTGCGCCTCGAACGTGTACTTGCGGCTCGCAAACGCGGGAGCATCCGTGGAAGGCGCCACTGGCGCGGCATCGCCCTGCTCGTAAGCCTCGCCCGCGGCCGTGGCCTCGGCCAAGCGCTCGGCCTCCTGGTCCTTAAGCGCGGCCATGAGCGAGCGGATGCGGATGCGCGCGGCACCCAGGTTGGACACCTCGTCGATCTTGAGCACGGTGTAAATCTTGCCGCTGGCTTCCAGGATCTCCTGCACCTGGTCGGTGGTCAGGGCGTCCAAGCCGCAGCCGAAGGAGTTGAGCTGGATCAGGTCCAGGTCGTTGCGCATCGTCACAAAACGAGCGACGGCGTACAGGCGGCTGTGGTACATCCACTGGTCGACGACGCGGATGGGGCGCTCGGGCTTTACCAGATGCGCGAGCGAATCCTCGGTAAAGACCGCAAAGCCAAAGCTCGAGATAAGCTCGGGCAGGGCGTGGTTGATCTCGGGGTCGTTATGGTAGGGACGACCGGCGAGCACGATGCCGTGACCGCCGTGGTCCTCGACCCACTTAAGAGCCTCCTCGCCCATGGTCTGGATGTCCTCGTGGAAACGCGCATCGGCCTCAAAGGCGGCGTTGACGGCGGCATCGACCTCGGAACGCGTGATCTTGGGCCCACGCACGCGACCGCGACCGGCTTGCGCATCGGCCACACGGTCGACGGCGAGCACCTGGTACAGACGGCGCTTGAGCTCGGTCTTGTCATGATAGGGCACAAACGGGTACAGGAACTCGATATTCTGCTCGCGAATCTCATCGATATTGAGCGCCAACGCCGTGGGGTAGCTCATGACGATGGGGCAGTTGTAGCAGTTACCGGCCGTCGGGTCCTCCTTGCGCTCCCAGCGCACGCACGGCATCCAGATAAAGTCGACATCGCGGTCGATAAGGTTCATCACGTGGCCGTGGCTCATCTTTGCCGGGTAGCACACACTCTCGGACGGCATGGACTCGATGCCCGCCTGGTAGGTCTTCTTGCTCGACTGGTCGGACAGCTGCACGCTAAAGCCCAGGCGCGTAAAGAACGCGTGCCAGAAGGGGTAGTTCTCGTACATGTTGAGCGCGCGAGGGATACCGACGGTGCCGCGCGGGGCCTCGTCGGGACTCAGGACCTCGCGGTTAAACAGCAGCTCGTTTTTCTTTTTGAAGAGGTTGGGGGCCTCGGTCTTTTGCTTTTTGTGGCCGGCACCCTTCTCGCAGCGGTTACCGGTAATGAAGCGCCTGCCGCCGCCAAAGTCGTTGACGGTGAGCTGGCAGTTGTTGGAGCAACGGCCGCAGCGGACATGCTTTTGCGTCACGGTGAGGTGCGCGATATCCTCAGCCGAAAGGATGGTCGAGGTGCCGTCGGCGCCGGCGCGATCGCGGGCGAGCAGGGCCGCACCGTAGGCGCCCATGCAGCCGGCGATGTCGGGGCGCACGGCATGCACGCCGGTGAGCTGCTCAAACGCGCGCAGCGTGGCATCGGACATAAAGGTGCCGCCCTGGACGATCACCTGACTGCCGATCTCCTTGGGATCGCGCAGCTTAATAACCTTGAACAGGGCATTCTTGATGACGGAATAGGACAGGCCGGCCGCGATGTCGCCCACCGTGGCACCTTCCTTTTGCGCCTGCTTAACGCGCGAGTTCATAAAGACCGTGCAGCGGCTGCCCAGGTCGACCGGGGCCTTGGCGTGGATGGCGGCATCGGCAAACGCGCGCACGTCCATGTCCATGGAGACGGCGAAGCTCTCGATAAAGCTGCCGCAGCCCGACGAGCAGGCCTCATTGAGCATGATGTGCTCGATGACGCCGTCCTTCACGCGCAGGCACTTCATGTCCTGGCCGCCAATGTCCAGAATGAACTCGACGCCGGGCAGGAACGCCTTGGCGCCGCGCAGGTGCGCGACGGTCTCGATCTCGCCGGAATCGGCCTTGAGAGCCTCGATGAGCAGCGCCTCGCCATAGCCCGTAGTGGTCACGTGGCCGATGGTGCAGCCGGCAGGGATGTGGTTGTAGAAATCGGCCATGATGACCTTGGCCGTGCCCAGGATGTCGCCGTTGTTGTTGCCGTACCAGGTGTGCAACAGCTGGCCGTCCTCGCCCACGAGCGCGGCCTTCATGGTCGTGGAACCGGCGTCGATGCCGATGAACACGCGGCCGGTGTAGCCGTCGAGCTTGCCCTTGGGGACGACCTCGGTGTCGTGGCGGCCCTTGAACTCGGCAAAGTCCTCGTCGGTGGCAAAGAGCGGATCCAGGCGCTCAACCTCAGCACCCTGCGTGTCGCCCAAGCTGTCGATAGCCTCGATGAGCTGCGGGAACGTGCTGAGCTTGTTGGACTCGTGCGCCATGGCGGCGCCGCTCGCCACAAACAGGTGAGCGTTTTGGGGCACGATGCGGTGCTCCTCGTCCAGGTTGAGCGTGAGGTAGAAGCGGTGGCGCAGCTCGGAGAGATACTGCAGAGGGCCGCCCAAGAAGGCGACGTTGCCACGGATGGGACGGCCGCACGCCAGGCCCGAGATGGTCTGGGTCACGACAGCCTGGAAGATGGAGGCGGCCACGTCTTCGGGACGGGCACCCTCGTTGAGCAGCGGCTGGACGTCGGTCTTGGCAAAAACGCCGCAGCGGCTGGCGATGGGATAGATGGTGGTGGCGTTGGCCGCGAGTTCGTTGAGACCGCTCGCGTCAGTGTGCAGCAGGGTGGCCATCTGATCGATGAACGCGCCCGTACCGCCGGCGCAGGTGCCGTTCATGCGCTGCTCGATGCCGTTATCGAAGTAGATGATCTTGGCGTCCTCGCCGCCCAACTCGATGGCGACGTCGGTGGCCGGGATGATGGTCTCGACGGCACGCTTGCTGGCGATGACCTCCTGGACAAACTCCAGGTCGAGCCACTGAGACAGCAGCAGACCGCCCGAACCGGTGATGGCGCAGGTCATTTGGGCAGCCGGCAGCACAGTCGCAGCACCCTCGAACAGGTCGCGGGCGCAGGCACGGACGTCGGTGTGGTGGCGCTGGTACTTGGCGTAGACGATCTGGTTGTCATCGTTGAGCACGGCGAGCTTAACGGTGGTGGAGCCCACGTCGATGCCCAGGTGCAGGTTGCCACGAGCGTTCTCGGGGTTGAAGATCGCGCCTTCGGGGGCGTGGGCGGCGGCTACGGGCTCAGCGGCGGTGGCGGGCTCGCTAGCGATGGACGTCTCCCCTGCCGCGTTCTTGGCATCGGCAACTGCCTCGGCAACTTTCTCGGCTGCCGCGGTCGCGGCCTTCTGCGCCGCGTCCACCACGGCGGGCGCGGCCTCGCGTGCGGCAGCGACCACACGATCCTTGATGCCCTCGACGAGTTTGCTCATCTGTCTCTCCTCTTAGTTGTTGGACCCGACGGTTGCGGCAGTGTCGGCCGCATCCTCGAGCTGCAAGTTCAATAGCTTCATGCCGTATTCCGGCACGTTGATATCGATGGGTTGGCCATACAGATCACCAGGGCGCACAAAAGCGAGCACCGTCATAATGCGCGCCATGGCCTCGGGCGATTCGGTGAGCCCACGCTCAAACCAGCGCTGAATCATGCCGACCTCGGCACTCACGACGTAGGTGACGTAGTAGTCAAAGAACGTGCCCAGCGCCAGGCCCAAAATGCCCGTCTGTGCACGCGGCACCACAGCCTCACGCGCGGTATCGATGATCCTTTTAATGAAGGCCTGGTCGCCGCCCGGACCCAGCAGCGCACCGATTAAGTCGCGGTTGGCCGCAAGATAACGCAGCAGTTCAACCGAACCGGGCGCCGGCTCGAGCTCATCGATGTTGCGATAGAGATCAGGCAGCTGGGCTGCGGTGATGAGCTCAATGCGCTCACGGATCTCGGACAGCAAGCCGTCCTCGATTTGATTGATAAAGTCGGGGATATCGCGGTAGTGCGAATAGAACGTGCGGCGCGTAAGGCCAGCGCGCTCGGTGAGCGACGCGACATTAATGCGCGAAAGGTCGCCGCTTTCGGCAAGCTCGCTGGCAAGTGCCTGGCGAAGGGCACGCTGCGAGCGAAGGGACCGGCGATCGCATTTCTCGAGCTGGGACAAGCGTCCTCCTTGTTACTCAGCCTGTGCGCTATTGCACAGTGCGAGTATTATTGCACACCGTGTGCATCAACACGTAAAGGCAATATTTAGATTGTGGCAAAGGGGCTGTCCCTTTGTCCCAGCCTGAAGCGACATTGCCGATTGTCCAAAATGTCATTCGTGGGTAGAATAGTGTCGACGGCAGCCCAAGTTGTAGCTGGCTGGGCAGCGCCGTTGCTTGTTTTAGGGGGTCAACGCCTTAGCGGCGGCGACCCCTTCTGTTACGCTTCGAGCGTTGCTTGAGTGCCTCGGAAAGTCCGATAAGCGTCGTAAGAAGCGAGACCAATGCGGTCAGGAGCTTCACGAAATCAATCAAATCGGTCATGGGCATCACCTCCCATCAAATGGAGGGCGCTGCCCGGCACATGGAACTGCCGTCAACAGCAACAATTCTATCAAAGCGCAGTTAGATATGCGAATGTTTGTTCGCATTTCAGAAGATCGGAGCTCGGGTATAGCGAAGGAGCAGTTCCTTTGCCATACCCGAGCTTGTCGCCGAACTGCCAACTACATTTTTCGAGTTATTCGGCCACGCTATTGGTTTTGTATAAATGCACCGCCGGGATTATCTGAGGGTTTTTGTCCTTATTTGAGCGTATACATGCCCATTTGCGCACTTACGTCACCGAATCAAACACCATTAGAGGCATGAATGTTCCCGAGAGGGCATCTTTAGCCATTTAACGACCTCCGACAGGCCGAATAACTCGAAATTTGTTGGTAGCGAAAGTGTGACAGTCCTATACGCCAAAAGCCGGTATCTCCTATGTGACAAAGGGACAGTCCCTTTGTCACATTATTCGATGACGGTGCGGGAGTTTTGCTTGCGCATGGTGGCGAGCATGTGTTTGGGGACGGCGTGGACCATGCAGTTGCCGATAGTTGCGCTCGCGGCGGCCTTAGCTGCATCGCTAGCGTTTTTGGTCGCGTAGCTGTGGCGGAAACGCTTGAGCATGGCGATGTCGTTGCCGCCGTCGCCGTAGACCGCGACCTCGTCCTCGGCAATACCGTAGTAGCCCGCTAGCCAGGCCACGCTCTCGCCCTTGTTGCACGCCACGTCCGTGATCTCGAACATCACCGGATCGAACGGCGCGTTGACCACGCGGTTCGATCGCTCGGCCAAATATGCCTTAAGGTCACGCTCCAGCTCGGGCGAGGTCACGCGACAATTGATCTTGCATACATCGTGGCGCAAGATGTCGCTAATCGACTGGTCGAAATACTGCTCCTCGTGATAGCCGCCACGCGCACGCATGCCGCGCATCACAATACGCTTGATGGGGCTGTCCTTTTTAAAGCCCGCCTGATGCATCTCGAACGATCCACTCGAAAACATGCCATCGGGCGTAGAACAATCAAAACAGATATCCGGAAACTCCTTGAGCAGCTCCTCGGTAACCTGCGGGTCGATGGTCCAGGTCTTGAGCACCTCGCCACGACTGTCGCGCACGATGGAGCCGTTAGAGCAGCAGGCATCGAGCGCCAGCCCCGTAAAGCCATGCTCGCCGATCGGCAGCGTCGAGCGTCCGGTCGCGGGAACCACGTGCAGGCCAACCTCAGTCAGCTCGCGAATGGCACGGCGGATGGTCCCATCCGCCTCATGCAGGGCGTTAAGCAGCGTTCCGTCTAAGTCACTCGCGAACATCTTGATCATGGGCGTGCCTCTCCTTCGTCTGCACGATATTGTAGACGAGAACAGGCGCACCCCAAGAGAGGCACACCCGTCAGTCGAAAGATTGTCCTACACCGCAGAAGGGCCGTGTTCGCCGGTACGGATGCGGATAACTTCCTCGACCGGCTCGACCCAGATCGTGCCATCTCCAACGGCGCCGCAATCTTGGAAACGGCGCGGCAACGGGCGCGAAACGAACGGGAAATACGCAAGCAAGGGAGCCGTGAGCGCGCCCGTCCCGGCTAGCGCCGGAACAGCTCGCGGGCTCGGTCGCGAAGGTCGGTTGCTCGAATGACACCTTCGTAGCGATTGATGCGCAGACGCGGGAAGGCATTAAAGAAGCGAAGGTCGCGGCGGCTGAGTGACACGCTCGGCACCGGACGGTTCGCGCGCCTGCCGGCACGGAGGCGGGTGAGCGATGGATGGGGCACGCTCGGCGCGGCATCGGCCACGCGGCGGGCGACAAGCGCCAGGCCATGAGCGCCGTCCGAGATAAACGTCGGCATCGAAGCCTTCTCACGCAGGGCATCGAGCGCTGCGTCGCCCAGCTCAGCCAGCCACGCGTTAACGGCACGGCTGCGGATATGCGTCTGCGCCACCGAGTCGATCGCCGAATCGGGAATACGTTCGAGCATGGAGTCAGACGCATCGGCAAGCGACTCATTGATGCGGTCGGCAAGGTCGGCGCGCACACACTCCAGCTGATCGGACAGGCGGCGCCAACTGGCCAAAGAGCATGCCGCGTCGACCATCATCGCGACCGCGACGATAAAGGCGGACAACCGCACAATCAGCACCGGCAAATGGCCGAGCAAGCCCAACACCGCCGGCTCAACCACGCGGCAAATGCACAACGCACCCAAGCCAAACGCGCAGGTCCAGTACAGACAGATGCGTCCGTGTAAGTTAAACGGCAGATGCGAGTAATCCCAAAAGCGAGCGCCTGTTGTTTTTTCCAACAGAAGGCCCACACTGTACTCGATTACGCTGCACACAAGCGCCGCGGCGACAAACTGGCTCGAGGCATCCGGAATTCCGCGCAGCAAAAGCCAGCAGGCTATGCCACCCACACCATAGATAGGACAACAAGGCCCCAGCAAAAATCCGCTGTTGGCGAAGCGTCCTTGGTTGAGCATGGCGCATACTGTCGACTCCCATGCCCAACCGCAAAAACCGTAGAAGGCAAACGAGAGCACCAGCGCCGAGAGCGGACAGGCGGCAAGCGTCGCGCCGCCAAACGCCATATCAATCGCGGTTTCCACCGTCTACCCTCTCCTCTTTTCGCTCGATTCGCCACTCACGCTATCGTCCGTGTCGTCCTTGCGCGGCAGACGGCCGGCGACCGTCTCGCGCAGCGCACACCATTTATCTGCCAGGCATACAATCCATGCCTCACGACACGTCGGCGGCACCGGCACCAGCGGAAACATATGCCGCACGATAATGTTCCGTTCGCGCGACGTCAGCTCAAAATCTTCCTCCGCACGCGCCAGGGCAAAAAACGGGTGGCGAAAGCCATGCAGTCGATGACTCGGGTCGGGGTCGTGCCAATCGTAGAGAAAGTAGTCGTGTAACAGGGCTCCGCGCAGCAGCGAGGCACGGTCGACCGAAATGCCAGCACGGCCCAAGCGCTCGGCAAAGGACAGGCTCGCCCGCGCTACCGAAGTCACATGTGTATAGACCGTCACATCGCCATGCTGGATAAACTCGTGCGTCAGGTCCAAGCGACCCGCCTGGGCAAGCTGACGGGCGGCATCGTCGACCTCGCGCGCGATTTTCTCGGCACGAACGGCATCAGACATGCTGCCTCCTTCCAGCGGCTCACGACGGCAAGCCACGGCCTGCACGCAATGAATATAATCACCATCGAATCTACCAGTATGGCATCGGACAAAACGTTTTGCCCCACCAGTTGGCGAATTACCGCGCCGCCGTCACATATCAAACGCCAAAATGTGCGAGACTGTCTTGTGCAATTGTGCCGGCCGAGGGAGTGCCGGCGCACGATTCGCATGGAGTAACCCACAACGATGCTGCTTACGCAAACGACAACGCCCGAGGACGTCAAGGCTCTTAATCGCGCCGAGCTCCCGCAGCTCTGCGACGAGATTCGCCACGCCATCCTCGAAAGCTCCGCCGCTGTCGGCGGACACGTTGCCCCCAACCTGGGCGTCGTTGAGCTCACGGTCGCGCTTCATCGCGTGTTTAACTCCCCCATCGACAAGATTGTCTTTGATGTTTCGCACCAGACCTACGCCCACAAGGCGCTGACTGGGCGCGCGTACACTTATATCGATCCGGAGCGTTATGGTGAGGCTTCTGGCTTTGCCAATCCTGACGAGTCCGAGCACGACCTGTTCGCCATGGGTCACACCTCCACGTCGGTGAGCCTGGGCTGCGGCCTAGCGCACGCTCGCGACCTGGCGGGGGATGCGTACAACGTCATCACCATCATTGGCGACGGCTCGCTTTCGGGCGGCCTGGCGTTTGAGGGCTTTAACAATGCCGCCGAGCTCGACAGCAACTTGATCATCATCGTCAACGATAACGACCAGTCCATTGCCGAAAACCACGGTGGCCTGTATCGCAATCTGGCCGAGCTGCGCGCCAGCAACGGCACCTGCAAGTGCAACGTTTTCCGCGCGCTGGGGCTCGACTATCGCTACCTGGACGCCGGCAACGATGTCCAAGCGTTGGTCGATACGCTGCAGGAGCTGCGCGATATCGATCATCCCATCGTGCTGCACGTCTCCACCGCCAAGGGCAAGGGCTTTGAGCCAGCCCAGAGCGACCCCGAACGCTGGCATCATGTGGGGCCCTTCGATATGGCAACCGGCCGCAAACTTTGCCCGGGCCACCCGAGCGAGCCCGCACCGCGCACCTATGCCGACATTACGGGCGAGGCACTCAACGCCGCTATCGCGAACGACCCGCAGGTTGTCGCCATCACGGCTGCCACGCCCTATATCATGGGCTTTACGCCCGAGCTTCGCGCCGCGGCAGGCAAGCAGTTTGTCGACGTGGGCATTGCCGAAGAGCACGCCGTCACCTTTGCCACCGCGCTCGCCAGCGCCGGCGCCAAGCCAGTCTTTGGCGCGTACGGCACGTTTTTGCAGCGCGCCTACGACGAACTGTGGCACGACCTGTGCCTCAACGACGCCCCCGCAACCATCCTGGTGTTTGGCGCTTCGGTCTTTGGCACCACGTCCGAGACGCACCTCTCGTTCTTTGATATTTCCATGCTGAGCGGACTTCCCAACATGCGCTACCTGGCACCGGTCTGCATGGAAGAATACCTGTCCATGCTGAGCTGGTCGCTCGACCACCGCGAGCATCCCGTGGCGATTCGCGTACCGGGCATCGGCCTGGTAAGCCGCCTCGATCTGGCACCCGCCGAGGGCGCCGATTACAGCGTCGCGCGCTACAACGTCGTACGTCAGGGCCGCGATGTGGCCGTGCTTGCGCTTGGCGATTTCTTTGAGCTGGGCGAGCACGTGGCAAACCGTTTGGCTGCCGAGTATGGTATCGAGGCTACGCTCGTCAACCCGCGCTTTGCAACCGAGCTTGACCGCGAGTTTCTCGACAGCCTTGCCGCCGAGCATCGCGTTGTCGTCACCCTCGAGGACGGCATCTTGGACGGCGGCTGGGGCGAACGCGTGGCGTGCTATCTGGCATGCACGCCGTTACGTACGCGCACCTTCGGCATCGCCAAGGGCTTCCCCGACCGCTACGACCCCAACGAGCTGCTCGCCCAGAACGGCATGACGGTCGAGAACATGGCTGCCGAAGCCGTAAGGCTGCTCAACGAGTAGAAAAACCTCCGCAAGGGAAGCACCCCTGCGGAGGTTTTTGTTTTCGCGGCGCGAAAACGAATAGCCGTTCATACGCGATCTCCTTACTTATATATGTGTCGCGTTGCCGCCATTATAGCGACCGCCGCGAGCGACCACGCCGTCCGCGAAACGCCGTCTCAGCAGCAATAACCGACGTTTTCCCAGATAAAACCTACCAAAATAGACCTGTCCCTTTTTGGTAGGTAGAATAACCTATAAGACAAGTATGTTTCTGAGTTATTTCGTGTTGACCCATTTGAGCGGGATGGGGTATAACTCTACTCAACCGCTAGGGATTTTATTGAGAAAGGTGTTCTACCATGAGCAAGAACCTCTCCCAGCAGGTCGTTCTCGACCGCCGCGGCTTCGTTGCCGCCACCTTCGCAACCGTCGCCGGCCTTGGTCTTGCCGGCTGCTCCGACACCAGCGCCGAGGCCGACAAGGGTTCCGCCGCCGGCTCCTCCAAGAGCTCCGAGGATACCGAGGCTTCCACCACGCTCGATGCCAAGGCATTCGACAAGCTCGTCAACGACGGCCCTAAGGCCGATGACGACGCCATCGCCGCCAGCACCTGGGCGACCGCCGTCAAGGACGCCGGCGTCTTTAAGATCGGTGGCGTTCAGACCTCCACGCTCTTCTCCCTCCTCAACGAGAAGGACGGTCAGACCCGCGGCTTCGACGCCGGCATCGCACAGCTCCTGTCCAACTACATTCTGGGCGAGAACAAGGTCGAGATCACCCAGGTGACCTCGGACACGCGTGAGTCCGTCCTGCAGAACGGCCAGGTCGACGCCGTCTTTGCCACCTACACCATCACTGACGATCGCAAGAAGCTCGTCTCCTTTGCCGGTCCCTACTACTACACCCAGCAGGCCATCCTGGTGCTCGCCGACAACGACGACATCAAGAGCGTCGACGACCTGGCCGACAAGAACGTCGCCGTCCAGTCCGGCTCCAACGGCCCTGCCATCCTGGAGGAGCTCGCTCCCAAGGCCAGCCAGCAGGAGTTCAAGACCGACGAGGAGGCCCGCCAGGCACTCCAGCAGGGTCGCGTTGACGCCTACGTCATCGACAACAACATGCAGCAGAGCGCCCTGGTCCGCGAGCCCGGTAAGTACAAGATTGCCGGCAAGCCCTTCGGCAGCAAGGAGCCCTATGGCATCGGCCTGCCGCTCGATTCCGACGGCGTCGCCTTCGTCAACGACTTCCTTAAGAAGATCGAGGATGACGGCACCTGGACCGAGCTGTGGCAGATCTGCATCGGCGACCGCACGGGCGACACCAATGTTCCCGAGCTGCCCGAAATCGGCGCCTAGGCAACGCGCCTAGTAACGGCCGCAACGAAACCATACGGAAACGCACGGTGCGCTTTATTGCGCTAAACTGTTTCTTCACTGAGTTGTCGGGGCTTCCGTACACACGGGAGCCCCTTTCCTTATCGGCGGGAGGTCCGCATGAGTCTCTCCGAGCTCTGGTCGCTCTATGGCCAGAACTACATTGACGCGCTGCTAGCAACCTGGGGTATGACGCTTGAGTCGTTTGCCATCGCCATGGTGCTGGCCGTCGCCGTCACCGTGATGCGCGTGTCGCCGCTCAAGCCGCTGCGCGTCTTTGGCGACCTGTATGTCCAGGTCTTCCGTAACATCCCCGGCATTGCGTTGCTCATCATCGTCGTCTACGCATTGCCGCCGCTCAAGGTCGTCCTGCCCTACCGCACCTGCGTAATCGTCGCCACGGTGTTGCTGGGCTCGGCATTTGGCTCTGAGAACTTTATGAGCGGTATCAACACCGTCGGCGTCGGCCAAGTCGAAGCCGCACGTTCGCTCGGCATGAGCTTCAACCGTATCCTCGCCAAGATTGTGATTCCGCAGGCGCTGCGCTCAAGCGTATTGCCCATGACCAACCTCTTTATCGCCGTCATGCTCACCACCGCGCTCGGCAGTCAGGTGCCGCTTAAACCGCAGGAGCTCACCGGCGTGGTGAGCTATATCAACACGCGCTCGCTCGGCGGCGTCGCCGCGTTCTTTATCTCGGCGCTCGGCTACCTGGGCACGGCCTTTGTGGTGAGCCACATTGGCAACTACATCGATAAGAAGGTGAGGATCCTCCGATGAGCAAGCACTCCTCTCCCGCGCTCACCATGCGCGATGCGCTCTACGAGGCTCCCGGCCCCAAGATGCGCGCCAAGATTCGCATCGGCACCGCCATCTCGCTTGTTGCCGTTGCCGCACTCGTTGCCCTCGTGTTGCAGCGCTTTTATGTGACCGGTCAGCTTTCGGTCCACTATTGGTATTTCTTTACGCACCTCACCACTTGGAAGTTCCTGCTTGCCGGCTTTGAAGGCACCGTTAAAGTCGCACTCACCGCCGGTGCCATCGCGCTGGTGCTGGGCTTGGCCCTTATGCTCGGCCGCACCAGCGACATCAAGCCGCTGCAGCTGGTCTGCCGCGTGCTCACCGATTTCTTCCGCGGCGTGCCGAGCCTGCTGTTCATCTACTTCTTCTTTTTGGTGCTGCCCCAGTACAAGATCGCGCTGCCGTCGTTTTGGATGCTCACGCTTCCCGTCGCGCTCGCCGCAGCCGGTGTACTTGCCGAGATCTTCCGTGCCGGCGTCAACGCCGTGCCGCGCGGCCAGGTCGAGGCTGCCCAGGCGCTCGGCCTTTCCAAAGCTATAATCACCTTTAAAATCGTCCTGCCGCAGGCTATTCGGTTTATCATTCCGTCGTTGATTTCGCAGCTCGTAGTCGTCGTCAAAGACACCACCGTCGCCTATGTGGTGAGCTACCCCGACCTCATGCAAAATGCCCGCGTGCTCATCACCAACTACGACGCGCTCGTGTCGGTCTACCTGGTGATCGCGGTCATCTATATCCTCATCAACGTCGCGATCAACAAGGCCGCCGTCTACGTCTCGCACAAGACCGGCGCGACCATCATCCGCTAACGATTTACCATTTCGAGTCATAAGGAGCCGAGCACCATGGCACAGAGCACCTCTTCCACCGGCAATCAGCCGCTGATCGAGCTCAGACACGTCGATAAGCACTACGGCGATCTGCACGTCCTCAACGACATCAATCTCTCGGTCGACCGTGGCGAGGTCGTCGTCGTGATCGGCCCCTCGGGCTCGGGCAAGTCGACCATGTGCCGCACCATCAACCGCCTGGAAACCATCGACTCGGGCGAGATCCTCATCGAAGGCGAGCCCCTGCCGCAGGAAGGCAAGGATCTTGCCCGCATGCGCGCCGAGTTGGGCATGGTGTTCCAACAGTTCAACCTGTTCGCACATATGACGGTGCTGCAAAACGTCATGCTGGGACCGGTCGATGTGCTGGGCGTCTCCAAGGAGGAGGCTCGTGAGCGCGCCATGGATCTGTTGAGCCGCGTGGGCGTTGCCGAACAGGCCGATAAGGTGCCCGCACAGCTTTCGGGCGGCCAGCAGCAGCGCGTGGCCATCGCCCGTTCTCTTGCCATGCAGCCCAAGGCCATGCTCTTCGATGAGCCCACGAGCGCCCTTGACCCCGAGATGATCAACGAGGTGCTCGAGGTCATGGTGCGCTTGGCGCAGCAGGGCATGACGATGATCGTCATTACGCACGAGATGAACTTCGCCCGCCGCGTGGCCGACCGCGTCGTGTTTATGGCCGACGGCCAAATCGTGGAAACCGGCACGCCCGACGAGTTCTTCGACCATCCCCAGACTAAGCGCGCCCAGGACTTCCTCAACTCCATCAAGGGCCACTAACCCAATTGCCACGCGGGCAAATTCATCAGTAACGTTTGCCCCGTGCCACCCCTGTGCCATGTCCACCCGGATTCGAAAGCCGCAACCATGATCGGAACCCGCACCTCATCGTCCTACACCCCGCATGTCAACGTCGACCCCGCCGACCGCCCACTCATCCTCGTCGCACCGCGTTGGGAAGAGGCAAAGCCGTTTTTGAGCGAGACGCTCTCCCCCAACGAGGAAATCGCAAGTGTCTTTGTCGATGCCATTCTTGCTGCCGGCGGCCTGCCGTTGCAGATGTCCATCACCGAGGACATTGAGGTTATCCGTCATTACGTCGATATCGCCGACGGCATCGCCATTCCCGGCGGCCCCGATGTCAATCCCAAACGCTGGGGCGACGAGCGTCCTTACGATCCCACGCTGTGCTGCGAGATTCGCGACCGTTTTGAGTTTAAGCTGGTTAACGAGGTGCTTCGCGCCAAAAAGCCACTCTTTACCACCTGCCGCGGCACGCAGCTGCTCAATGTCGCCACCGGCGGCACCCTGTGCATGGACGTGCCGAGCCTGGGCGCGCGCGAGGGCCGCACGCAGTGGCGCCATACCCACGTGCTCAACGACCCTGTGCATCCTGTCGAGGTCGTGCCGGGCTCGCTGCTGGAGCGCGCGGTTGGCGGGCACAGGTTGATCCAGACCAACTCCGCACACCACTGCTGCGTCGATCGTCTTGGTAAAAGCACGCGCTTGGTCGCTAAGGCAACCGACGGCGTGCCCGAGTGCATCGAAGTCGAGGGCCAGCCGTTCTGCCTGGGCGTGCAATGGCACCCTGAGTATACGTGGAAGACGCTCGAGACCGACTTTAACCTGTGGAAGTCGTTTGTCGAGGCAGCGGCCAAGGTTAAGCAGGCCCGCTAGCTCGCGAACCACTCAGGTTAAAGCCTCCTAAGCCGGGGGGGGCGGACACCAGCTACGGTGCCCGCCCCCCTGTATTTGATATGCTCGGTATGATTATCCCTCACAAACAATCAGAGAAATCTTGACCGTAATCGGTCGACGGTAAAGCAAATGGCAAAAACGCTTGCTACGTTTATTAGGCAGTCAATTAAAATCGAGATGCATTGACCATTCCCCAACGGGGTCACGCCGCAAATCCACATGAGCATCGAGGCTGGAAGCGGAAGCATGGAATTGGCCCCGACCTGTATGTAGATCGCTACGACGTTGACAAGCAACAGCATGCCAATCGGACCGAAGCCGGACCCAAAATAGGAAACAACGATTACGCAAGAGACCACATATGCAAGGCAGACGGCACTCGCCAGAAGAAGTCGATAGCAAAACATATTCAGGTTGAAACACTGTTGAGCATCCGAAACGATTGCGCAGTTAAGACAGTACAAAACGACACTCGACAGGACAAACGCGCCCAAAAGGGCAAAAGAAGATAGCACCACTCGCGCAACGATAGCGCACACACGCTTCCCTCCCCGAGCCTCCGACAACCCCCACGGTTCCTCAATAAAGCCCGAACTGACAAAGCGCGGCACAATGCAAGCCGCGATGAACGGAAAGAACAATGCATGAGCCAACGGGGCTACGTTGAACAGCAGACCGCGAAAAACCTCTGCATTACCAAATAGAACGGCATCCTCTGCCGATAGCCGAAGCGTCGGGTCTGGGAAAAAGCCCAAGAAACTGTTCTCACGGAGGCTACAGAACCACATCGGGAAAGAATTAAGCTGCAATACCACCATGCACGCATAAATTACCAGGATTAAGGCGTACGCCCATTTGCTCACATGCTTCAATTCTGACTGGAGAAGTCTTTTAATCTGACGAGCCATTGAGCACACCCCCAGCGCGAAAGCTCAAGAGAGCGTAAATCAATACCGATAGACAGCTGGCTACCACGCCATATCCCAGAAGCGTCAGCTGCCCCATATCGCTATACCCAAGGGCACATCCGACTCCAAGGTACGGCCCCGGAAGAAGGAAGATCCATCGCAAGGATGGTATGGGCGTCTGAAGGTAAGTTCCGTAGAGCGTCAAGCTCATGACAAATCCAATAACTATCGCAGCCCCGCTCAATACAGCGCTGCCTGTAATCCGATAGATGGTCACCGTCTCCAGCGCAATCGATATCACCAATACGGCGTTAATCATCATTGCGGGCAAAAATGCAGCCAGCATGCTATGCGCATAGTTTTGCCCTCCACGTGTTATCGCTATTACAAACAGAAGAAGGCAAAGCGCACTATATGCTGCGCCGATTATTAAAGCAGACGAAAGTACATGTGCCAGAACCCCGTTAAAGCGGGCAAGACCTCTTGCTGAAGAAATTCGGCATCCCTCTTCATAGCCGCGCTCCTGTAAAATCGCCAGGCAAACGATGAGCGGAACGAACAGAGAGGTGCCGGCAAAAGCACTGCGCACAAGGGACTCATCAGGCGCAGATGAGTCGATTACATTCCAAAAGAATCCAATATCCTCCCCGCAAACGCTATTGCCAAAGGCGAGCAACGTTGTTCCGCTTTTTAGAAAGACACCGAAGAGAAGGCCGAACGCCAGCATAAGCGCAAGACAAAACTGCGCCGGAAACATCCTGTGTAAACGCATCATGTCCGCCTTTATGGGATGGATCGCCCGCTTCATAGCGAGACCGCCTTCATCAAGCGCCTGTAATACTCTTTTAAGGACGACGCCTCATCCCTTATGACGTCCATCGATTCCTTTTTTAGCAGTTCGCCGTCATGAATAAACAGGCAGCTTGTTGCAACCGATGCCAGCTCATCCAAGTCGTGGCTAGAGATAAGCATGGTTTTGCCCTGTTCTTGATTCAATCGACCGATAAGGGCCCATATACTCTCGATGCCCAACGGATCCAATCCATTTGCCGGCTCATCGAAAACTAGCAAGTCAGTGTCACCCAACAAAGCCGTAGCTATATCCAGCCGCCGTTTCATTCCCAAAGAAAAACTGCTTACGCTCTTTTTTTCATCGACGTCCAGCCCGACTAGGCTCAAAACGCGAGGAATCTCACGATTCCCATCAAGCCCCCATTCCGCACATCGGATCCGAAGATTCTCAGCCGCGCTGAGAGATTGGTATGCTCCGCTGGAATCTGGCACATAGCCGACACGCATCCGCATCAGACCAAGCTCTTTTTTGATTTGCCTCCAAAGAGCTCCACGCTCCCCGACGACGGCTCGCAGATGCCCAAGACGATTTTAATTAGCGTGCTTTTGCCCGCACCGTTTGCGCCGACAAGGGCACAGAGCTCAGACTGATGCACCTCAAAGGAAACGTCATGCAACACACGCCGTTTCCCGTAGCGCTTTGACACCTTTGATAACTTTATCGTTGATACGCTCATCGAACTCCCGTCCTGCTTGATAGCAAAACCGCTCATATCGTTCCTTCTTATCTTTATCGACTTCCATTGTTATTATTGTTTTTCGATAACTCATATTTGTCAAGATAATCTAAAAGAAAGAACCCGTGTTAGACACGGGTCCCTTCACGCTGATATTTCGTTTTAGTTGTTCGCCTTAAGCTACTCATCGCTCAAATCGACAGCGAAGACCGATGTCGGAAGCGACGCCTCATTGCCTCTGCCATCCCGCATCTGCCTCACGGCATTCTTCGCGCGCTCGACAATAAGTTCCTCGAGCTCTTTCTCGCTCACGCGCTGAATAATATCTCCCGGTTGACAATCAAGCTCATCACAGATTTCGAGAAGCGTCTTAAGGCGAATAGCTTTTATTTTTCCGTTTCTTAGCTTTGAAATATTAGCCGGAGTATGCCCCGTCGCCCGAATCAGATCAGCACTGGTCTTTCCGGTCTTAAGCAGCTGCGCCTCAAGCTCGATGATGAGATAGCTCATGTTTCCTCCTACACAAGCTCGTCAGACTGCTCTTGGAGCAGCGAGGCATAACTCCAGATCACCGAGACAAACAAACAAACAGCCGCGCCGATAAGCGACCCCGCGTCAAAGGCAACGCCCTGGCAAATCGCGATAACGAAGGAATGGGGCACGACGCAAAGCTCCAGGCCGCCAATGGTGAGATTGACCGATCCATAGGCACCAACAAGCGAAACCGCGGCGTTAACAGCAAAGGCAAACGCGAGAACACGGATAAGCCGCACATGCGCCCTGGTAAAGGGCGATACGCCCCGCGAAATGTCACGGCTGATTCCGCACAAAACGACAAGCGAAATACCCATGACAAGCGCCATGCACAGTCCGCTTGGGATAACGATGCACCCGCCATTGAGAAGCGTCACAACACCGAAAGAATCGACAGAAACAACGTTTGCAACCGCATACCAGATCACGTAAACAACCAACGCGGCAAAAGCGACGAGCATTCCCGCAAAACCGACCGCCATGCAAAAGCCAAGCTTCCTTACAGTCTCGCCCGCCTTGGCCATACGCTGAACGCTGTTGGACATACACTCACCCTCATCGAACCTATCGTTATCCGAATAGTTTATCGAACAACGATATGGATTGCATGTGGGAAGCCCCGCCAGGGCGCGAGAGTGAATTTTTGGACACGTATCGAACGAGAGTGGATAATCTCCCACTTTGAGGCCGCCACCGGGCCTAAAACGGGAGATTATCCACACTCATAGTCATCACAATGCACGTAAGCTCTTATTCTGCTGCCTCGCGCAGGGCCGACATCGTAGCTGCATATTGCTGCTGCAGTGCATGCATTCCCTCACGAGCGCCGTCAACGGCATCGGCACCGCGTAGAGCTTCGGTCACCACGACCGCCGGCTCGTACAGATTATCGAATCCCAGGTTCTGGCTCACGCCCTTGAGCGTGTGCGCCGCCATAAACGCTTCCTTGGCGTCTCCTGCCGCCATGGCAGCCTCCAGCTTGTCCATGCTCTCGTCATCCAAAAACTTGAGGGCAAAGCGGGCAAGCATCTCCTCGCCCATCAGCCGAGCGCAAGCGTCATCATAATTGGCGCCGATCTTCTCATACGTCTCGCGCATGGAAATCATGGATTCAAACTCCTTTGGTCAAACTAAATCGTAGGAAGCGCAACGACCTCGGCAGGACGCGCCAATGTTTCGGCAATACGGTCTTGCACCTCGAGCAGACAGTCGAGCAGCAGCGGGTTAAAGGTGCCGCACTTACCGTCCAGGATCATCTGAATCGCCTCCTCGTGCGGGATGGCATCCTTGTACACGCGGACGCTCGTCAGCGCGTCGTACACGTCGGCCACCGAAACTACCTGCGCGGCGATGGGGATATCGTCGCCCTTAAGGCCGTCGGGATAGCCCTTGCCGTCCCAGCGCTCGTGGTGCCAACGCGCAATCTGGTACGCATATTCCATAAGCGCATTGCCGGCGTGATGGCGGCCCAGCTCATGCAGCATGTCGGCGCCGATCGTGGTATGCGTCTTCATAATCTCGAACTCCTCGGACGTGAGGCGCCCGGGCTTGTTGAGAATCGCATCGTCAATCGACATCTTGCCGATATCGTGCAGTGCCGAAGCCAGGGCAATCGTAGAGCGCTCCTCGTTGTCGAGGGAGATGTTGTCGCTACGGTGGACCAGGCAGCCAAGCAGCAGCTCGGTCAGCTTCTCGATGTTCGTAACGTGCCTGCCGCTCTCGCCATTGCGGAGCTCCATGACGCCGGCCATGATGTCGATGAGCATGCGGCTGTTCTTTACGCGCTCGTTGTACTGCTGGGACAGCAGGCTCGTCAGGCGGCGCTGTTTGGCGTACAGGCGGATGGTGTTGCTTACACGGCGGCGCACGACACGGGAGTCAAACGGGCGGTTGACATAGTCAGAGGCACCCAGCTCATACGCGCGCAGCACCACATCGTCGGAATCTTCGCTCGAGATCATGATGACAGGCAGATTGTCAATAATCGACCGGCGCGACAGATCGCCCAACACCTCAAAGCCGTTCATGCCCGGCATGACAATGTCCAGCAGCACGAGCGACAGCTCATCACCATAGCGGTCGACCATGTCGAGCGCTGCACGACCGCTATCGGCCTCGAGGATGCAATACTCGTCCTTGAGCATCTCGCTGAGAATAGCTCGGTTCATCTCGGAGTCATCGACGATAAGCACCGAAGGCTTTTCGCTTTGGAAGGTATCGACGGAATCGGTATCGGTCATGACCGTACCGGCTTTTGCCTTAGCGCGGCTCAGTAATTGGACAGCGCGGCCAACGCCCTCATCGACCGTCTCGCCATTAATGCGAACGCCACCAACACATGCTGTCAAGCTAACACGCTCATGGCCCGGAATAATCGCGGAATGAACGGCATCGGATACGTGACGCAGACGACGGGCGAAGTCATCGGAGGGGATATTGGGCATGACGGCCACAAACTTATCGCAACCATAGCGGACAAGCTCATCAGTCGAACGAATACTGCCTCGTATGGCCGTCGCCACCGCACCGAGTGCAAGGTCGCCGGCATGACGGCCACAGGTATCGTTGAAGACCCTAAAATCATCAAGGTCGATCATGGCCACACCGGCCTGCATGCGGGCGCTGCGAAGCTTTTCCTCGTAATATCGGCGATTGCGCACGCTCGTCAGCACGTCGGTGTAGACAAGGTCCTCTTCTGCGGTCTCCTGTTCATCAATCGGACGCACCATCAGCAGGACGTAAGGCTCGCCCTCGACCTTCAGAGGGCGCAGGCGAGCGCGGTACTCAACGCCATCGTTGAGCAGCCGTTCCGACACCTCATCGGAACCTGCCGCCAAGGCCTCAAGACTTGACTGGCGCAGACAGGGACACCGTTCGCCGGCGAGCAGGCAGTTAGGATCGCCCTTAATCTGATCGACAGACAGCAAACGTACCACGGGGTAGGTCTTCGCGACACGGGCGACCTCGGCGGCAGCCTCCTCGTCGGTTAGATTGGCCTCGTGATTATTGAGCATAGGGGGCCCTTTCAGTAGTTTTGCTTGGTAGCAGTGGGTGCCAAATGTTACAAGGGTAGCACCTTGTCGATGCAGGTACACACGTGAATACCGTTTCTTTTTCATGAGTTGGCAGACGGTAGGGTTGAAGCCGCAGACGTTGGGTTTTGAGCACCTTTGTTAACACAGCCGAAACGTCTACGAAAGAAGCCCGTTTGATGATTCGGCCGCTAGAGCCCCAAGATGCCGCGGACAGCCTGCGCGGTCGCTGTCGGGCGATCGCGCAGCCCGTTGTGCGCGCCGGGAACCGTTACGAGCGGACAGTCCAAGAGCTCAGCTGCTGTCCTCGTGCCTGCCTCGCGGGGCGTGCCAATCGAGAGCTCGCCCAGGAATACGGCGGCCACCGTTTTCGATGCGCGGGCGCGATTCCAATCGGGAACGTAGGTCATAGTGGTCTCGTATTCGTTTGCCATGAAACTGCGGCCGTTGCGCAGGGCATGCTTGGCTTCCGCCTCGGTTAACTTGGGGGCTTGAGGGTCCGAATCGCCAATGGCGCCCAGGAAGGCCCGTAACGCCCTCGAGACCTTTCCCGCAGCAATCATCTCGAGTAAAACCGGGGCCGCACCCAGGCCGGCGCCTTCGCTTGTCACGGCGGGTTCATGCAGAATCGCACTCGAGACAATGGTCGGGTTTGTACGGAGAAGCTCCAGGGTCACCAGCGTACCGGCACTGTGCGCGAGCACGTTTGCCGGAGCGCCAATATGCTCGATAACGGCCTGCAGGTCGGCGGCCTGGGCGGCGAGGTCGTAGCGCCCGTCCGCGGCGTCGCTGCTCTCGCCGCAACCGCGGCGGTCGTAGGCAATGACGCGGTAGTCACAGGCGAGCTCGCGAGCGATGCCGTCAAAGAAGACGCCGTCGACGCAAGCGCCGTGCACGCACACCAAGGCGGGCGTATCGGACGATACAACCGGGCCGGCATACTCGCGACAGGCGATCGTGGTGCCCGCATTCTCAACCGTAAAATCCATACTGTGTTCCCATCGTCAATGCCCATCCAGTTGCCCGTCAGTACGGTTGGATAGATCCGCATTGCTTTACGCTTTGTTAACAGATTAACTGTACCCGACCTGAGGCTTTTCATGGTACGGCATAATGAGCGACGTGCAAAAACGAAACTTGTAAAGCAAGAGCCCGCACCTTGCTTCGGAGCCGATGCTATGCTTAAGCACAATTGTCTTGAGGAGCATATGTCTATGTCTACGTTTTTGAATGCCAGCCCCATCTTTGGACCGGTGCGCAGCCGTCGCCTTGGTCTCTCGCTCGGCGTCAACATGATGCCGGCCAGCGGCAAAATCTGCACGTTCGACTGCATTTACTGCGAAAACGGTCTCAACGCCGAGCGCCCCTGCCACGAGCCGTATAACACGGCTGCCGTGGTGCTCGACGTGCTCGAGGCAAAGCTGCGCGAGATGGCAGCCGAGGGCGAGCTCCCCGATGTGATCACCTTCGCAGGCAACGGCGAGCCCACCGCCGCGCCGGAGTTTCCGCAGGCCATCGCCGGTGCCGTCGCACTGCGCGACGAACTTGCCCCAAACACCAAGATTGCTGTGCTCTCCAACGGCACGCGCGCCGACCGTCCCCAGGTACACGATGCGCTCATGATGGTCGACGACAACATTCTTAAGCTCGATACGGTCGACCCGGCGTTTATCCAGCTGCTCGACCAGCCCGTTGGCCCCTACGACGTCGAGCACCAGATCGAGACGTTCGCGAGCTTTAACGGCCATGCCATAATCCAGACGATCTTTTTGAGCGGCGAATACCAGGGCAAGCCCATCGACAACACCGGTGAAGCGTATGTCGGCCCTTGGCTCGCGGCGCTCGAACGCATTCGCCCGCAGGAGGCGACCATCTACACGGTGGCGCGTGAGACACCGGTTGCCGGCCTTGCCAAAGCAGCGCCCGAAGCGCTCGATGCGATCGCCGCACGCGTGCGCGCGCTCGGCATCCCCTGCCAGGTGAGCTACTAGCAGAGCAGCACAGCCGCCCAGGGCAGTCTTTTTGGGACGGGGCTGCGGGTGGGCTATACTAGCTGCGAATGAAAGGAAGTTAGCCATGTTTGACAACGGACCCGTGCCCGGCCGCAACGACGCTTGCTGGTGCGGCAGCGGCAAAAAATATAAGAAATGCCATAGCGCCTTTGACGAGCGCCTCGAGCGCCTGTGGGAAGAGGGCTGGGAGGTTCTGCCCCGCACGCTCTACAAGACGCCCGCCGATATCGAGGGTATCAAGCGTTCGGCCGCCATCAACGTGGGCGTGCTCGACTACGTGGGCGAGCACATCGCCGCAGGCATGACCACCAACCAGATCGACCAGATGATCTACGACTACACCATCGAACACGGTGGCACGCCGGCCGACCTCAACTATGAGGGCTACCCCAAGAGCGTGTGCACCTCGATCAACGACGTGGTCTGTCACGGCATCCCCTGCGATACGGACGTGCTGCACGAGGGCGACATCATCAACGTGGACTGCTCCACGATTCTGGACGGCTACTTTAGCGATTCGAGCCGTATGTTCTGCATCGGCGAGGTCTCGGCCGAGCGCCAGCGCCTGGTCGACGTGACCCGCGCCAGCGTGGAAGCGGGCCTGGCCGCCGTCAAGCCGTGGCTGCCGCTCTCTGTTATGGCCGAGGCTGTGCAAAAGACGGTAGAGGACGCCGGCTTTAGCGTGGTGCGCGAGTACGGCGGACACGGCATTGGCAAGGAGTTCCACGAGGACCCGTTTGTGGGCTTTACCACCGAGGCGCCCGACGCGGACACCATCATGGCCCCGGGCATGGTCTTTACCATCGAGCCCATGGTCAACGCCGGAGCGCCCGATATCAAGATTAGCAAGGGTGACGGTTGGTGTGTGCGCACCAAGGACGGTAGCGATTCGGCCCAGTGCGAGGTACAGCTCGTGGTGACCGAGGACGGCTACGAGTTGCTGAGCTGGTAGCTGTAGATGCGCCGGATGCTGACGGGCACGCTCGTCTTGCATCCGGCGTTTTTATTTGAACGTTTTGCCTGATAAAACCTGCCAAAATAAACCTGTCCCTTTTTGGCAGGTCGAGCGGAGAGGACTGCTTGTGAACATCCTGGTTTTGCTGCCCGTCAACGACCGCCATCGCGCAATTCTTGAGTCGAGCGCTCCGGGCGAGGACTTTATCTACACGAGCGCCGATGCCGTCACGCGTGAGCAGGTCGCCAAAGCCGACGTGATCTTGGGCAACATTGACCCCGCCATGCTCCCCGCATGCGAGCACCTTCAACTGCTGCAACTGCAGACCGCGGGCTATGACGACTACCTTGCCGCCGGCACCGTGCCGGCTGAAGCCAAGCTGTCTTGCTCAATCGGCGCCTACGGCCAGGCCGTGAGCGAGCACATGTTTGCCATGGTCCTTTCCATGATGAAGCGCCTGCCCGGCTACCACGACTTGCAGCGCGAGCATCGCTGGGAGGACTTGGGCCCGGTCACCTCGCTCAAAAATGCCAATGTGCTGGTGCTAGGCGCGGGCGACATTGGCGGTCACTTCGCCACGCTCTGCCGCAACATGGGCGCGCACGTCCGCGGCATCAAGCGCCATCCACTCGTCTACCCCATTGTGTTTGAGGACATGGACGGCATGGACGCCCTACCTGAGCGCCTGGCAGAGGCCGACATCGTCGCATCCTTTATGCCGAGCACGCCCGAGACCCGCGGTCTGGCGAACGCGGAGTTCTTTGCCGCTATGAAACCAGGTGCCTTCTTTGCCAACGGCGGCCGCGGAGACCTTGTAGTTGCCGACGACTTAGTTGCCGCCCTGGAGTCGGGGCATCTCGCCGGCGCCGCGGTCGACGTCACCGACCCCGAGCCGCTGCCTGAGACAAGCCCCCTGTGGGATGCGCCCAACATGCTCATCACGCCGCATGTCTCCGGCTGGTTCCACCTAGAAGCCACGCTCAATAACGTGGTCGACATCGCCGCGGAGAATCTGCGTCACCTGCAGGCGGGCGAGACGCTACGTTGTTGGATCGAACACTAAGTATTACGCCGTTCTAACGAACGGCGTAATGAGCCGACGCTGCGAGCCCGCCGTTTGGCCAATCTGCCGCTCAATTTCAAAGGCGCGACCAGAAGGTCAGCGCCTTTTCATTTCGCGGCACCTTGGCTCAAACGGCGGGCTCTCGCTGGCGTGCGCTCTACCTGCGGCGTTTCGCTGGCGCCGGCTTCATCTGCAAGCCTTAGCAGTTCCGTCTTGCCGTTGGCGTTGTGGCATTTGCCCAGATAAAACCTGCCAAAATAAACCTGTCCCTTTTTGGTAGGTTTGGTGCAATGGGGTCAGGTTGGCTTGCGCCATACCGGTAGTTCTGTCTGCGACACTCTCGCCAAAGTGATATCAAACATACATCTAGCGTTTTCGACACTTCGCTTATTAGAGCCAGTCCGTCTCCTCGTCATAGCGGTCCGAATAGGCGTTACGCTTGAGTTCTTCAGCACTCGTTGGTCGCGCCTTGGACACGTCGACCCCTGACTCATGGCAAGCGGCGACGAACAGCTGTAAACCCCGATCAATAAGCTGAGCCCCACGCTCGGCCTTCATTTCTTCGGCTCGCATTTAGAGCTCCACGCTTTCGGCTCCGTTGATGGTTAGGTCGCGCTCGTAGAAGGCGGTGAGGGCGCGGATGGCGTACATCACGTCGCGCACACCGCCGGTCTCGTAGCTCGAGTGCATGGCAAGCTGCGGCAGGCCCACGTCCACGGCATGCATACTCGCCTGCATATTGGACAGATTGCCGAGCGTGGAGCCGCCCGCCATATCGCTCTTGTTGGCGAAGGCCTGCGTGGGCACGTCGGCGTCGTCGCAAATAGCCTGGAACACCGCGCGGCTAAAGGCATCGGTGCAGTAGTGCTGGTTGGCGGCTTCCTTGATGACGATGCCGCCGTTAAGCACCACCTGGTTGCGGGCATCGCACTTCTCGGCGTGGTTGGGGTGCACGGCATGCGCGTTGTCGCAGCTCACGAGCATCGATGCGGCAAGGGCGCGATGATACGACTCGTCATCAAAGCCCAGCGATCCGTTGATGCGGCGCAGCGCGTCGGCCAAGAACGTCGACATGGCGCCCTGCTTGGTCTCGGAGCCAACCTCCTCGTTATCAAAGCAGCAGAAGACCGAGACGTCATGCGCGTTCTCGGCACCCAAAAATGCCTGTAGCGAGGTATAGGCGCAGGCCAGGTCGTCGAGCTTGGGCGTCGAGATAAACTCGTCGGCCCAGCCCCAAATGCGCGCATCCTGACGATTGACCAGGAACAGATCGCGGCCCAGAATCTGCTCGGGCTCAACATCCAGTTCGTCAGCGATCAGGGCATCGAAGTCACCCTGCTTAAGGTCGCCAGCGCTGATGAGCGGGCACAGGTCAACGGCTCGGTTGGGAGCAAAGCCCTCGTTGACGCCACGGTTCATATGGATAGCAAGGCTCGGAATGATAGCGACCTCGCGCTCGGTGGCGAGCAGACGGCTCTCAATACGGTCGCCTTCGCGCACCAACACGCGGCCCGCAAGCGCCAACGGGCGGTCGAACCAGGTGTAGTCGATCATGCCGCCGTAGGCCTCGGTGTTCAGGCGCAGCGTCTCGCCCGCGCCGTCGAGCTCGGGCACGGCCTTGACCTTAAACGTCGGAGAATCGCTGTGCGACGCCGTGAGTTGAAAATGATAGTCACCGGCAACGCCGTCCTCGCCCCACGTCGCGGCCAGGTCCTCGCCCACCTTAAAGGCAACAACGCTCGAGGTGTTGCGCTGCGTGTAATAACGCCCGCCCGGCTCGATGTCCCATGCCGCATTCTCGGGCAGGTAGGTAAAGCCCGCCTCGTCGAGCTCGGCCATAATGGTCGCCGCCGTATGGAACATGCTGGGGCATGCCTCGATAAAGTCGATAAGATCGTTGGCGGCCTCGATATCATCGGCCGTCACATGCGCGCGCTCGGGCGTTTCCTGATCCGTCATGCTCTCCCCTTTCGCTGGGTTGATTGTCCCCTCCAGCATACCCCGCCACGCCGGCGTCGCACTCTTCATTCCGTGCCTAATTCCGCGCCGCTCACCAAGTTGAGCCATCATGCCCGCGCTCCTTTTGCGACAATTGCGCTAACAGGACGAGAGGAGCCGTCATGAAGCCACGTAACATTGCCATCGCCTGCGGTGTCGCGGGAGCCGCCGTCGGCCTTGCCGCTGCCGCCGGCATCGTTTACCGCAAGCAAATCAAGTCCGCCGCGTCGCTCAAACGCTTGACCGGCTACGCGGATGGCTATGACCTGTACGCAATCGACATTGCCTACGACTACGATCTTGATCGCATCATCGCCGCTGGCGTGCGCGACGACCAGACCTACATCGATGCCGTGGTAGCGCAGGTGCTCCCCGGCGTGCCGGCACATGTCCAGGCGCCCCAGTTTGCCTGCAGCGCTTTTGTCGCCGTAGATGCCGAAGGCCGCGTGCGCACCGGTCGCAATTACGACTTTAAGGACGACACCTCGGCGCTGCTGGCGCGCAATCACCCGCGCGACGGCTATGCCTCCATCGGCTTTGCGGCCCTCAATAACCTGGGCGCCAACACTCCACTTGACTCCGTCGCCGGACGCGCCGCAGCGTTGATGGGCCCGTTTGCCCAGCTCGACGGTGTCAACGAATGCGGCGTGTCCATTGCCGTGCTCACCCTGGATTCCAAGCCCTGTGACCAGGACACAAAGCGCCCCGTCATCAATACCTCGCTCGCCATCCGTCTGGTGCTCGACCGCGCGGCTACCACGCAAGAGGCCGTCGACCTGCTTTCCGCCTACGACATGCACGCCATGGCCGGACGCGATTACCACTTCTTTATCAACGACGCCGCCGGTGACGCGCGCGTAGTAGAGTGGGATCCGCGCGATCCGGACCGCGCTTTCAAAGCGACTCCTGTAACCCAGGTTACGAACTTCTACGCCTGCTATGGCGACGAAGTGCTGCCTAACCAAAAGAATGGCGAGCTAGGCCATGGTAAAGAGCGCGCCGCCGCAATCGCCGATGTCCTCGACGCCCATACCGGCGCCCAAGACGAGGCAGTCGCTTGGAAGGCCCTACGCGCTGCAGCGCAAGAGCCCAATCCGGAAGACATCACCAGCAACACGCAGTGGTCGGTCGTCTTTGACAACACCGAGCCTGCTGCCGCCATCACGCTGCGCCGCCACTGGGGCGACATCGACGCATTCGCACTGTAAGGAGCCAGGCCCGTCGACTTTACGCTCGCCTGGCGTTGTTTACATTTCTATACGCTTGAGCTAACACGTTTTACCCCCGTATCAACAGTGTGCGGGGGTAAACTTATGCGCATGTTATAACTTGCCCGGAAGGATTCATCATGCTTAGGATCGGTCTTCTTACCAGTGGCGGCGACTGTCAAGCGCTCAACGCCACCATGCGCGGCATTGTCAAAACGCTTATGACCAATAGCGAAGAGCCTATTGAGATCTATGGTTTTGAGGACGGCTACCAGGGCCTTATCTACAGCAGGTTCCGCGTCATGACGCCCGCCGATTTTAGCGGCATCCTCACCCGCGGCGGCACCATCCTGGGCACGAGCCGCACGCCGTTCAAGCGCCTGGACATTCCCGAGGCCGACGGCGTCGAGAAGGTGCCCGCAATGGTCCACACCTATCATAAGCTGCAGCTCGACTGCCTGTTTATGCTGGGCGGTAACGGCTCCACCAAGACCGCCAACCGCCTGCGCGAAGAGGGCCTCAACGTTATCGCCCTGCCCAAGACCATCGATAACGACACCTGGGGCACCGAGCTGACGTTTGGCTTTACGAGCGCCATCGACGTCGCCACCAAGTGCATCGACGACATCCACACCACTGCCTCGAGTCACGGCCGCGTGTTTGTCATCGAGATCATGGGCCACAAGGTCGGTTGGATTCCGCTGTATGCCGGCGTCGCGGGCGGCGCGGACGTCATCCTGATTCCCGAGATCCCCTACGACATGGACAACGTCATCAAGACCATCGAGCATCGCATGGAGACCGGCAGCCGCTTTACCATCGTAGCCGTCGCCGAGGGCGCTATCTCCAAGGAGGACGCGGCGCTGTCCAAGAAGGAATACAAGAAGAAGCTTGCCGAGCGCACGAGCCCGTCGATCGTCTACGACATCGCCAAGGAGATTGAGGCCAAGACCGGTCGCGAGACCCGCGTCGCCATCCCCGGCCACACGCAGCGCGGCGGCCAGCCCGATGCCCAGGATCGCATCTTTGCGACCCAGTGCGGCGTCGAGGCCGCGCTTGGCTGCCTGCGCGGCGAGTTTGGCTACATGATCGCCCTGCGTGACGGCAAGATGTGCCACATGCCGCTCGAGGAGGTCGCCGGTAAGCTCAAGTATGTCGACCCCCAGAGCGACCTGGTGCGCGAGGCCAAGGCGTTGGGCATCAGCTTCGGCGACGAATAGCCTCGGCTGGAATCCACCCCATCGGGCCCTCCGACCCCGCCCGACGTATTTCGATTTGGCTCCTCCCTTGACTCCGTCAAAGGTCGCCAATCGAAATCGTCGGGCGGGGTCGGAGGGCCCTGCGTTTACATACTCGCCGAGGCTATTCGTCTTCTTGCTGCGGGTGCCTGGTCTGAAATTCAGTTGCGGTGAAATAGTTCCTGCTTAGTCCGCAAATGGCTGAATCCAAAAACTATTCCACCGCGACTTACTGAGTGGGGGCTCTTGGCTGCTACTTGCACTGACATTTGTCCTGAAATGGCTGGTCGTTAGGGATTGCTACCGGTAGTTGCGGTAGGGTTGGGGCAGATTCTAACTAGAAATGGTGGTCGCTACCGGTTGTTCTCGGCATACTCGGCTCATTCGATTCGACCATCAAACGAAAGGAACCACCATGGATCTTGCGATGGCACAGCGCCTCGTCGATCGCCGCAAGGCTGCCGGGCTTTCTCAGGAGGCGCTTGCCGCCCAGCTGGGTGTGAGTCGTCAGGCTGTCAGTAAATGGGAGCGCAGCGAGTCCTCACCCGATACCGATAACCTCATTGCGCTCGCCGCGCTGTATGACGTGTCGTTGGACGAGCTGTTATATGGGGAGGCGGCCAACGATGCCGACGACCTGGAGGACGGTAGCGCCGACACCGAGACGGCGGATGTGGCTGACGAGGCCGAGGATTCTGCCGAGCACGCCGATTGCGGCGACAAACCACTTGTCGATATTTCCCTCGCGCGCGGTATCCACGTCATTGACCCCAATAAAGGCGAGGAAGTCCATGTTGGTTGGAGCGGCATCCATGTGACCAACGAGCGCAAGGGCGAAGAGGTGCATGTGGGGCCGGACGGCATGCATATCGATACGCTTGAGGACGATGGACATAGCGTACGCACCAATGACGACGGCACCGTCACCATCGACGGCGAGACGTTTTCCAGCTGGAAGGAAGCACACGACAAGCTCGACCATCATGGCAAGCATTTCCACACCAAGGTCGGACGTGCATGGAACAAATTCCCCTTCCCCGCACTTGTCACTCTCGCCTATCTGGTGCTCGGCATTGTCTACGGCACATGGGGCATGGGGCTTTTCCTCGTCTTTCTGGTTCCCGTCTACTACGCGATTGGTGACTTCATCGATCGGCGCCACCTGTCTAAGCTGATCGAGGCCATCTACCCGGCAGCCGCCATCACTTGGTTCCTCTACATGTGGCTCTGTTTGGGACAGCCCCATCCTGCATGGATCATCCTCATCACAATTCCCGCCATAAAGGCGCTCATGCGCTGGTGCCGCAAACAATGGAAGCACCGCAAACAGGCCTAACACGCTCCGACCCACCAGCACCCAACCACCCCCGCCCTTCTCCTAAGTTGCGGTGAGATAGGGACTGTTTTGAAGCTCCAAAGCGCCAAACAGTCCGTATATCACCGCAACTTACAAACAACTGGGTCAGTTCCGGCACGGAGATTAGCATTGAGCTGACCGCGCGCCACGAAAAGGGGCCATCTGCTACGTTTAACTCGATGGGGCCAACCATGACCGCCTTTTTCGAAAATCGACAGGCCTTCTACCTGCGGTTTTATTTTTCGTTTTCCCAGCATGGTTGAGGGTATCCAATTAAACGTAGTAGATAGGCCCGTTTTGTGGCATACGACCCATTCAAGCCCAATCTCGAAGGCTAAAGAGAGCCTCTCATCCACGCCTGCGGGCAAAAGATAGCAAAGCAACAAACGCCGGGTCGCTCGTAGGTGCCCGGCGTTTGCCCAGATAAAACCTGCCAAAATAAACCTGTCCCTTTTTGGTAGGTTACTCAGCGCTCTTGAGGGCCCCGACCATGTCGATCTTGTTGAGGGTACGATTGGTGGCGAGGTTGACGATAAACGTAAAGCCAAAGGCCAGCAGCACAGATAGCACGTAGCTTAGCGGCTCGACCTCGACGTCAAAGTACAGCGACGGCATCTGCAAAATGTACGTAAAACTCTCGGCCAGCAAGCCGCCCAGCGGCACGCCCAGCGCAGCGCCAATCGCCGTGAGGATCAACGTCTCCTTGTTGACGTAATGGTGCACCTCACCGCGACGGAAGCCCAACACCTTAATGGTCGCCAGCTCGCGCTCGCGCTCGGAGATATTCGTGTTGGACAGCGTAAACACCACCACAAACGATAGGCACGCCGCCATGAAGGTCACGAGCACCACGACCGAATTGATAATCGTAAAGTTCGCCTCATAGTTTTCCCAATGCTCGGCCGTACTCGAAATCGTAAGCCAACCGTCACTCTTAAGATTCTTGCTAAACGCAATCTGGTCGGCCGACGAGCCCTTAAGCAGCACAAAGACGCCGTTAAGACGTGCGCTTCGACCGAACGCACGCTCATAGGTGCCCTGCGTCATGTAAAGCGTGTTGCCCAGATAGTTAAGCGAAATGTCGCTGACTTTGACCTTGGCAACATTGAGCGACGAATCCTGGACGTGAGCCGTATCGCCCGGCTGAATCCCCAGCACCAGCTGTGAACTTTTGCTCAGATACACGTCTCCGTCACGCAAAGGCAGCGGTTCTTTGGACTCATCCTCCAGACGCACGTAATCGCCCAAGTCACTCGTGCGGTTATCGGGCACCACGATCAGCTGCACGGTCTCGCTCTTGCCGCCAAACGTAAAGGTGACGTTGTCGGTCATAATCGGCAGGGTCGAGGTCACGGTCACGTTGAAATCATTGGCCGCGCTGCGCTCATCCAATGCCGCGCACGTCTGCGAAAAATCGTCGGGATTGGCGACCGCCAGCAGGTCGTAGCGCGTGATATGCCCGTACTGTTTGGGCGAAAGCGCCACCGACGTGTCGCGAATGCCCATACCGCAGATCACAAGCGCCGTGCAGCCGGCGATACCGAAGATGGTCATAAAGGCGCGCTTTTTGTAGCGGAACAGGTTACGTGCTGCCACCTTGTTCAAAAAGCCCATGCGGCGCCAGATAAAGCCGATGCGCTCAAGCAAGATGCGAGAGCCGGCGCGTGGGGCCTTGGGACGCATGAGCGAGGCCGGGGTCTCGGCCATCTCGTGGCGGCAGGCGATAATCGTAGCGCCCACCACGCCCACGGCAAACAGCGCCACCGAGACGATTGAGGACACGATGTCGTACGAGAGCAGCATCTGGGGCAGCGAGTACATGTCGTCGAACACCGTAAACAGGAACAGCGGCAGGCCCACAAATCCGATGATGTTGCCGAGCACGCCGCCGATCAGACATGCCCACAGCGCATAGTCCACGTATTTGGACAGGATGCGCTCGCGTGAATAGCCAAGCGCCTTGTACAGGCCAATAAGCGTGCGCTCCTCCTCGACCATGCGCGTGGCGGTGGTAAGACTGATGAGCACAGCGACGACAAAGAAGATAAATGGGAAAACCGTGGCGATGGCCTCGATCGAAGAACTGTCGCTCTCGACGCTCGAGTAGCTTGCGATGTTACCGCGGTCCTGAATGTACCAGGTGCATTCGCCCAGATCGGAAAGCTCGGCGCGGGCATCGGCAAAATGCTGGTCGGCGGCGGCGCGGCGCTGGTCCAACTCGGCCTGAGCCTGGACGCGCTCCTCGCTGCCCTCGGCCATACGGTTGATGTTATCCTGCTCGATCCCAAAGAGCATGGCGGCCTGACGCTCGGCCGTATCCAAGCTTGTCGGCGTGTCAACCGTCAACTCCTGGACGCGCGCCTTCTCACGCTCCTCGCGGATCTTCTCGATGTTGCCTTTGACCTCGTTGATCTTTGTCGTGTAGGCATCTGAATAGGAGTTAAGACTCTTGGCTCCCTCGACGATCACGTGGACTGCGGAGTAGGAAGAAGATGTCGCGGCATCTTCGCTCACATAGAACTTATAGTCCGCAGCCGAAGCAGCGCGAAAGGCGTTGACTGTCGAGTCGGAGCTCACGTCGGTAGGATCGAGGACCTCGGCCGTAATGGTGTAATCGCCCGCGGCAAACTGATCCTTGGCACTTTGGTTGGACGAGCTCGCGTCATTGGCGGCAAAACTCACCGTATCGCCGAGCTTTTTGCCCGAAGCCTTCAGGAACTTCGAAGTCACCGCGACCTCATCGGCGCTCTCGGGCAAATCGCCGTTCACGAGCACTGGCTGATCGATGTTCTCCTTGGAGAGACTTTGCACGACCACGCGCTCGCGCGTTGTGCCCACGGCGGTGTAGGCGGTCTCGGTGTAGATGCCCTCGGCCGTCTCGACGCCGTCGACCTCTTGGATAGCCGCAAGATCGTCACGCGTAAGGCCATAGGTCGACTGCACGTTAATGTCATAGACATTCTGCTGGTCAAAATAGGCGTCGACCGAATCGCACAAATCCTCGCAGCCCGCCTTAAGGCCGCACATCACGCTCACGCCAAGCGCAGTGATGACCACGATAGATAGGAAGCGCTTAAGACTGCCCCGAATCGTGCGGTAGATGCCACGGCGAAAAACCGTCGGCACCATATCGTTTGAGCTTTGGGCGGTGCGATAGGTCGCAAAATCCTGCTCGCGCTCCGTGTTCTGCGCGTCGCGGCGTTGGCTGTTTTGGCGGTCCTGATTCATGGGCGCTACCACTCGATCGTCTCGATCGGCACGGGATTTTGCTGGACCGTCTCGCTCTCCACGCGACCGCTCTTAAAGCGAATCAAGCGATCGGCCATGGGCGCCAACGCGGAGTTGTGGGTGATGATAATGACCGTGATGCCCTGCTTGCGACAAGTGTCCTGCAGCAACTGCAAAATCTGCTTACCGGTTTTGTAGTCGAGTGCACCCGTGGGCTCGTCGCACAGAAGCAGCTTGGGATTCTTGGCCAGTGCGCGGGCGATGGACACGCGCTGCTGCTCGCCGCCCGAAAGCTGTGCCGGAAAGTTGCCCAGGCGCTCGCCCAGACCAACCTGACGAAGCGTCTGTTCGGCATCGAGCGAATCGGGGCAGATCTGAGCTGCGAGCTCGACGTTTTCGAGCGCCGTCAGGTTGGGGACCAAATTGTAGAACTGGAAGACAAAGCCAACGTCGGCGCGGCGGTATTCCACGAGCTGCGCCTCGTTGGCAGAGCTCACGTCGCGCCCGTCCACCGTCACGGTGCCAGAGGTTACCGTATCCATGCCGCCCAGGATGTTGAGCGCCGTGGTCTTGCCGGCACCCGAGGCGCCCAGGATAATGGCAAGCTCGCCACGCTCAACGGTAAAGCTCGCGCCGTCGAGCGCGTGGATGCGGGCGTCGCCCTCGCCGTATGCTTTGATGACGTCTTTGAATTCGATATAGGCCATCGATCGGTTCCCATCTGGTCGGATAACTCTTTAGTATTACCCATTTCACACCGACCAAAAAGGGACAGGTTTATTTTGGCAGGTTTTATAAGGGGAAACGTACCTCTTTGGGGGCAGCGCGGGACGCGCAGGGGCGGCCGTGCAGATCGGCACAGCCGTCTCACGTGGAATCGACCGACGCCTGCCTTTCCGTGACACCGGCAACTCGTTTTTGCTTGTTGGCATGGCCGCCATTATGCCTTGGGACTGAGCACTCAAATTCTCACTCCTCATTGCCACGCTTGCCGCAAGCTATCAGGGTGACGAGATGACGACGCTCGCTGTAGCAGCGCAGCCACACTCTATAAGCGAGGCGTTTGCCAGCAAAAAAGCGCGCGACAGGGTAAGCCCGCCGCGCGCTATCCTATGCGGACTAGTTATTGTTGTTGGTCATCGAGGCCACTGCTGCCGCAAGATTGGAAATGGGCATCGTCTGCAACCAGATGCGACCGGGACCGGTGAGCACGGTGTTGAACACGCCCTCGCCACCAAACATGATGTTTTTGACGCCCTTGACCATTTGAGCGTCGATGCTCACGGTCTCCTCAAAGCCGGCCACGTTGCCGGTATCCACAATCATCTGCTGGCCAGCAGCGAGCTCGTACTCAACCAGGTCGCCGTCGATCTCGGCAAAAGCAACACCCGAGCCCGTGAGCTTCTGCATGATAAAGCCCTCGCCGCCAAAGACGCCGGCCTTTGCCTTCTTGTTAAAGTGAATGCTCAACTCGACGCCACTTTCCGCGGCAAGGAACGAACGCTTCTGCAAAATCCAGCTCTTGCCCGGACCGATCTCGATTGGCACGATGCGGCCGGGGAAGCAGGAGCCAAACGCGATCATGCCATCGCCACGCGCGGTCCAAATGTTTTGGAACAATGCCTCACCCGAAAAAGCCTTGGAGAACATCTTGCCGATGCCACCGCCCGAGGTAGACATTTCCATGTTGGGGGTCATCCAAGCCATGGCGCCGCTTTCGGTGATCATGGATTCGCCATCGCTAAGGTTGCACGTAACAACCGGGAAAGCCCCTCCGCCGATCTCGTACTGCATGACCGTCTCCTTTCCACTCAGGAGCCGAATAACGATGCCTATATTTTAGCAGGTAGAGATGCATATGTTCACACCGCCCATGCCCTCTCCTGCGGACGTTTCCCCAGATAAAACCTGCCAAAATAAACCTGTTCCTTTTTGGCAGGTTTTAAAGGCAAACGGTGAAGGTGATCTGGTTGCCGTGACCGGATACGGTGGCGGCGCCTCCATGGGCCTCGGCGATGGCACGCACCACGGACAGGCCCACGCCCGAGCCACCCGTCTTGGAGCTGCGCGACGCATCCGCACGATAGAAGCGATCGAACAATCGGTCCAGGTCGCCCTCGGGCAGCTCGTCCACGGCGTTCGATACGACAAGCTCGGCGGCGCCCTTGCCTTTGCCGTGCGAAACGGCGCACAGGCTCAGCTCAATCACGCTGCCCTCGCTCGCATAGCGCGTGGCGTTGTCCAGTAGCAACTCAACCACCTGCGCCACCGCCGCGGCATCGGCATGGGTCCGCACGCCGGTCGCAATCGACGTCGACAGGCGTTTACCGCCTGAGACCGCCACCGACTTAAACGGCGCCGCCACCTTGTTCACCGCCTCCGAAAGATCGATCGACGCCATGGTAAAGCCCGCCGAGCCCTCGTCCATGCGTGCCAAGAACACCAAGCGCTCCGTGAGCGCCGATAATAGCGCACCCGCACTCGCCTTAGTGCTGCCTTAGCAGGTCGATGAGCATATTTAAAAAAGCAAGGTTATAGCTTAGTCGGACTTAAGGAACGGGCGGCTTCACATCTCGCCCTGCAAACAACGCCCGTACAGCGAGCGCGCTTGCCGCATGGGCGTTGCGGCCGCCTGCAGCTTATAGATAGGCGCCCTCAAGCCGAAGCAGCCACTCCTTGCGATCGAGCCCGCCGGCATATCCGTTGAGCGAACCATCGGCGGCAACTACGCGATGGCATGGCACGATAATCGAAATGGGGTTACGCGCAACCGCAGCCCCCACCGCGCGAGGAGATACAACGGGTGCCTCGTTTCCCGGCACATGATGTCGAGCCGCAACACGCTGGGCGATCTCGCCATACGTAGCGACCTCGCCACGCGGGATAGAAAGCAGCTCAAACCAAACCTCGCGCTGAAACGCCGTGCCAATCAAATGCAACGGCGGCGTAAACCGAGGCTCCTGCCCCGCAAAATAAGCATTCAGCCAAGCCCATGAACGCTCAAGCACCGAAGAGGCCACACCATTTGCCGGACTCACCGAAGACATCCCACCGGTACCAGAAACCGCATCGGTACCTACGACATACTCCGCATCCTCTTTGAGCAGCGTAGAGCCAAAGTGCTCCTGCCCCTCAAACCAAAGCCCCGTCAAACCGCGGCCATCAGCGGCAAGCAGGATTTCGCCCAAAGGCGAGGCAAATGTCGTCGTGACCACCAGCGGCTCCTTTCAAAACTCAGCAAACATAATACCGCGAACTGTGCAGACAACCCCCGCAGATACGTCCGGGCGGGCTCGCAATTACTTCAGCGAGGCTGTTTTTCCCAATCAAGCGAAGAAGACGCGGGGCTTCGACGCCAGGGCGGTACCCCCGCCAGCTGAGCTCTAATACTTTCCCGAGAAGTGAACGAGTAAAAACGAAGCCCCGGAGCATCCACACCTTTAGACCAAAAAACCGCAGGATTCGCGCTGCAAAACCGCAGGAAATAGCGGTCAAAATATGCCAATGCTTCGGGGGTCCAAATAAGGTCGTTCACTTCACGGGAAAAGTATTAGACCTCAATTCGCACCAAGCCCAAAGTCACCCCAGGCAGCAGGCGCGAAGCGCCGCCGCTGCCGCCACGGCCCCGCAGTAGACCCAGGCGGCAGGCGCGAAGCGCCGAGGCCGCCGCCGGGACCAGAGCCCGCAACAACCACGCGCCCCCACATCAGCCCAGCGGCCCCAACCAACAACGTCCCCATCGCAGAGCGCTCGCAACAGCGTCACCGCAGGCGGGGGCCGGGCTTGGTTTTCAGAACATTCCGCAGACCAGTGTGGCGCCTTGTCCGCGGCTCCGAAGGAGCAGGACAAGGCGCCACACTGGTCTGCGGAATGTTCTGAAAACCAAGCCCGGCCCCCGCCGGACAGGTCAAACTACTCGCAGAGCAGCTTAGCGATCTGGACGGCGTTGGTTGCCGCGCCCTTACGGATTTGGTCGCCGCAGCACCAGAAGGTGATGCCGCGCGCGGCCTCGGGGTTCGAGATGTCGCGACGCACGCGGCCGACCCAAATCAGGTCCTGGTCGGACGTATCCATCGGCATGGGGAAGCGGTCGTGTGCACCCTCGGCACCCAGATCGTCAACCAGCTTGACGCCGGGAGCGGCAGCCAGCGCAGCACGGGCCTCCTCGACCGTAATATCGCGCTCAAACTCGAGCGTAATGCTCTCGGAGTGCGAACGCAGCACGGGCACGCGCACGCAGGTGCAGTTCACGCGCAGCTCGGGCAGATGCATGATCTTACGGCCCTCGTTTTGCAGCTTCATCTCCTCGGAGGTAAAGCCCTCCTCCTTGACGCCGCCAATCTGCGGAATCAGGTTGCTCGCCAGCTGGGCGGCAAATGCACGCGGCTCGGGAATCTCCTCGCCGCGACCCAGGGCGGCCAGCTGAGCCTCGAGCTCGGCCATACCGGGAGCGCCGGCACCCGAAGCCGCCTGATACGTCGAGACGATCATGCGCTTCACGCCGGCGAGCTGATGCAGCGGCCACGTGGGAACCAGGCCGATGATAGTCGCGCAGTTGGGATTGGCGATAAGGCCGTGATGCCACTTGATATCGTCGGCATTGATCTCGGGCACGACCAGCGGCACCTCGGGATCCATGCGGAAGGCATGGCTGTTGTCTACCACGATGGCGCCACGCTTGACGGCCTCGGGCAGCAGCTCCTTCGCGATATCGTCGCCGGCAGCGCCGAGTACGATGTCGCAGCCCTCAAAGGCCTCGGGGCAAGCTTCCTCGATCACAACCTGCTCGCCGCGGAACTCGACGGTCTTGCCCGCAGAGCGCGCGCTCGCTAGCAGCTTGAGCTTGCCGACCGGGAACTCCTGCTCGTTGAGACACTCGAGCATCTGGGTGCCAACAGCTCCCGTCGCGCCCAAAATAGCAACCGTGTACTGTTTCATGCTTCCCCCTTTTAAGGTTGTGGCTTTTGCCCGCACGCCGAGCAGGCTAAATGTTCTTGCCCAGTTTATACAAAAACGGGACGGGCATGAAACCCGCCCCGTCGAAACGAAACCGAAATGAAACGCCCCACGGCAGATTTTGGGGCATGTCCCAAAATCTGCCGGAATGGCCGCTACTTGTGGAGGGCGGCCAGGGCGGGTTCGACCGGCGCGGGAGCCTCCAGGTCCGCGACTTTCACAATGCCGTTCTCGTCGGAGAAGGCACGGTAAATGGTCTGAATCGCCAAGTCGAAGTCCTTCTCCTCGACGCCGATAATGATATTGATCTCATCGCAGCTCTGCGAAATCATACGCACGCTCACGCCCGCCTGGCCAAGCATGCCAAACAGGTGGCCCGAGATACCTGCACGGCCGCGCAGGTTACGACCGACGGTCGCGATAAGTGCCAAGCCCTCGACCACCTCGATCTCGAGCGGCTCGACCTCCTGCTGAATGTCGCCTACGAGCGAGTACAGCGAATCGCGCACGTCCTGCTCCTGCACCACAGCACCAAAGCGGTCGACACCGGTGGGCATGTGCTCGACGGAAACGTCATAGCGTTCGAAGACCGAAAGCGCACGGCGCATAAAGCCGACGCGCGGCTTGGTACGGTCGCGGGCAACGTTGATGGCGACAAAGCCGCGCTTACCGGTCACGCCGGTAATGATGGGCTCTGCCTCACCCTCGTCAGCCGTCTCGCTAATGATGGTGCCGGGGTCCTGCGGCGCATTGGTGTTCTTGATGACCAGTGGAATGCCTGCCTCGCGCACAGGGAACACGGCCTCCTCGTGCAGGACGCTTGCACCCATGTACGAAAGCTCGCGCAGCTCCTCGTAGGTAACGCGGGCGATGGGCTGAGCCTCGGGCACAATGCGAGGATCAGCAGAATAGAAGCCCGAAACGTCGGTCCAGTTCTCGTACAGGTCGGCGCCCAGGCACTTGGCCAGGATCGAGCCCGAGATATCGCCGCCGCCACGGTCGAGCAGCTTGATTTGACCCTCACGCGTCGCGCCGTAGAAACCGGGCATGACAAAGCCGCCCTGCTGACCGTACTCCTGCACCAGCTCGGAGGTGCGGTTCATGCTGAGCGTACCATCGTGATGGAACGCCACAACCGTCGCGGCGTCCAGGAACGGCAGGCCCAGGTACTCGGACATCAGGCGAGCGGTGAAGTACTCGCCGCGGCTCACAAGCTCCTCGGTGGAGTAGCCGCCCGAGCGGGCGCGCTCGGCAAAGGCTGCGAACTCCTCGCGGATGGGATAGGTGAGCTCCAGCTCGTCAGCGATATCAAAATAGCGCTGACCGATGTCCTCGAGCAGCTCCTCGCACGACACGTGATACTTAACGTGCGCGTTAACCAGGTAGAGCAGGTCGGTCACCTTGGTGTCGCCCTTAAAGCGGCGACCGCAGGCGGAAACCACCACAAAACGGCGGGCAGGGTCGGCATCGACGATGGCCTTGATCTTCTTGAAGTGTTCGGCGTCGGCGACCGACGAGCCGCCAAACTTGGCAATTTTTATCATGGCGTGGAGGTTACCTTTCTAAAAGCCTCTGCAAACCTGTTTTGCGCGCTCTGATACCATGGTTTCACCGATTGGGACCAAGGTATCCGAGGAGCACTGTTATATGGGAACTTATCATAGTACACGAGGACGCACTTTATCATGCTCAAGTAAGGTGGCAATCCGTACCGGCATCGCTCCCGACGGGGGTTTGTTTGTCTCGGACGAGCTTGGCACCCAGCAGGTCGATATCAGCTCGCTTGCTGATAAATCGTACTTTGAAATCGCTCAAAATGTGTTGGGAATGTTACTGAACGATTACACGGACGAAGAAATTTCGGCGTGTGTCGACGAGGCATACCGCGGCACGTTCGCGAGTGAAGAGGTCACGCCTCTCGTCAAGCTCGACGCAGCACCGGGCACCGACGCCCCTCAGACCTATGTGATGGAGCTCTTTGGCGGCCCCACGAGCGCCTTCAAGGACGTCGCCCTGCAGATGCTCCCCCGCCTCATGGCCCGCACCTCCGCCCAGGACGGCGGCGCCGAGCGCATCATGATCGTCACCGCCACGTCGGGCGACACGGGCAAGGCAGCACTCGCCGGCTTTGCCGACGCCCCGGGCACGGGCATCACCGTCTTTTATCCCGAGGGCAAAGTCAGCCGCGTACAGAATCTGCAGATGTCCACTCAGGAGGGCGATAACGTCGCCGTCTGCGGCATCCGCGGCAACTTCGACGACGCCCAGAGTGCCGTCAAGCGCATCTTTGCCGATAAGGAGCTTGCCGAGCGTCTGGAGGCTTCCGGCACGGTGCTTTCGAGCGCCAACTCCATCAACGTCGGCCGTCTGGTACCGCAGGTCGTCTACTACTTTGCCGCCTATGCGCAGCTGCTGCGCGCCGGCGCTATCGAGGCTGGCGACGCCGTGGAGTTCTGCGTACCGACCGGCAACTTTGGCGATATCCTGGCCGGCTACTACGCCAAGCGCATGGGTCTGCCCGTCGCCAAGCTCGTCGTGGCCAGCGACAAGAACAACGTGCTTGCCGACTTCCTGACCACCGGCGTCTACGACCGCAACCGTCCGTTCTTCACGACCATCTCGCCGTCGATGGACATCCTCATCAGCTCTAACCTGGAGCGTATGCTGTACTTCCTGTCCGATGGCGACTGCGAGCTTGTTGCCGGCCTTATGGAGCAGCTGGCACAGACTGGTCGCTATGAGGTTCCCGCCGACCTGCTGGCAAAGATTCAGAGCGTCTTTGGTTGCGGTTGGTCCAGCGAGGACGAGGTCCGCGCTGCCATCAAGAGCTGCTGGGACGCGAACGGCTACGTAATCGACCCGCACACCGCTTGCGGCTATCACGTCTTCGAGCAGGTCGCTCCCGCCGAGGGCGCCAAAGCCCGCGTGCTGCTTTCGACCGCAAGCCCCTACAAGTTCCCGCGCGCCTGCTGCGACGCCCTGGGCCTCGACGTTCCCGAGGATGATTTTGAGGCTATGCGTGTACTCGAGCAGGCCACCAACACGGTCGCCCCGACCCAGCTCGCCGAGCTCGAGTCCAAACCCGTCCGCTTCGAAGACGTCTGCGACGTAGCCGACATGGCCAGCTACGTAGAGCAGGCCGCAAAAAAGATGGCTACCAACTAAAACCCCTTATAAGGCGCCGGCGAAAGCCGGCGCACCTTCTTCCATCAGATAACCCCCGGGATGATGACGAACGTGCACAGCGTGCCTGGCTGTTTAGTTCGTCGCGAGTTCCGCACGCAAAGGAAAGCACTTAATGTGCTTTCCGTCTTGCGCAGGACTGCCCGAGCAGCGAACTAAACAGCCAGGCACGCCAGGAGGACTCACATGATCAAGATCACCGTCCCAGCAACAAGCGCCAACCTAGGCATCGGCTACGACACCCTCGGCATGGCCGTCAGTCTCTACTCGCACTTCACCTTCGAGCGAGCCGACAAGCTCACCATCACGGGTTGCCCCGAGGAGTTCCAAAACGAGAACAACCTAGTCTATGTGAGCTTTGTCGATGCTCTGGCCGCCTGGGGCGAGCCGGCCTTCCCCGTCGCTATCGACATTCAGACCGACGTGCCCGTCGCCCGCGGCCTGGGCTCCAGCTCAACCTGCGTCGTCGCCGGCATCATGGCTGCCGCCGCGCTGACAGGCCACACCGTCGACCGCGCCGAGCTCGTCCGCATCGCCACCGAGGTCGAGGGCCATCCCGATAACGTCGCCCCCGCCATCCTGGGCGGCGCCGTCTGCTCTTTTACGCCGACCGACTCGCTGCCCCAGTGCCTGCGCTACGAGGTAAGCGATCGCTTGCGTTTTATTACCGTGATTCCGCCCTACGAGGTACATACGAGCGAGGCGCGCAAGGTTGTGCCGCAGGAGATTCCACTCTCCACCGCCGTATGGCAAATGGGCCGCATCGCCGGCATGACGCGCGGCCTGGAGACCGGCGACCTGGATCTGATTGCCGCTGCCAATGACGACCGCATCCAGGAACCCTATCGCCGCCGCCTCATCCCCGACTACAACGCCGTGCGCGACACCTGCCTTAACGGCGGCGCCAAGACCATCTGGATCAGCGGTTCGGGCTCGACCCTTATGGCCGTGACCGACGACACCATCGTGGCAAAGTTCCTGCAGGTCAAGCTGCGCGAGCAGTTCCCCAAGTGCGACACGCACATTCTGACGTGCGACACCGAGGGCGCTCAAATCGAGTACCTGTAGCGCCCTGCCTCATTGCTCTCACCGGTCCCCTTGGGGCTTCCCCTGAAAACGTCCTCGATCATGAATTGCCCCGTCGTGCGCTTCGCGCGACGGGGCAATTCGATCTGCGGATTGTTTTCAGGGGAAGCCCCAAGGGGACCTTCGCAGCCTCGACAGGATAATCGCATTCGCTGATTTAATTATCGCCCGATTCGCGGCGCAATCTATTTATCTCCGCTGCTCAGAACCGCCTCAAGTCTTTGCACGAGAACTCCGACGGTAATTCCAAGTGCCTCTGCATAGGCGAACTGCTCATAAACCCTAAGACTGCGTTCCCCGGTTTCGACTTTCGAGATGAACGACTGAGGTACCCTCAGTTTCTTTGCGAGTTCAACCTGAGTGATACCTTGTTCCCGACGAATCTGGGAGAGGCACTTTCCGCATGTCCTATTAGCATCAACGTTCATACCGTTTACGCTATATTCCATTTTGATATATCCCAAACTAGGATATATTCATGTGAGTATCTGTTTCACTTATCGCAATTGTTCGCATCGCACATTTGAAACGAGAGAGGGGACTCGATAAGCATGGATGACGAGATGAAAGAGCCCAATAGTGAGCAAACGCCCAGTGCATCTGATGAACAGAAGCCGAATATCGAAGGGAAGCAGGTTTCTGATGGTGCTGACGACACCACCTCCCCTGACGATCGATCATCAAATGAAGACGGTGCCACATGCAATAAGGAAGAGGACGATTCACTTCTAACGAGTGCCATTAACAAACTTGGTGGTAATAAACGAGCGGCTATCGCAACTGCTGCGATAGTTGCCGTCATCTTCTGCTTACCCATGCTGTTTCCTCAAATGTTTTGCACCCACAAACTTTGGACCAATGCAAACTGTACAAGCCCTCGCACCTGTAAAAGTTGCGGCAAAACCGAGGGGAAACCGCTCGGACATGAATGGGAAGAAGCAACATGCACGGTTCCGAAGACCTGTCAACGCTGCGGCAAAACCGAAGGGAAACCCCTTGGGCATCAACCAGGTTCTTGGACTACCGAAGTCGATTACGTTGACGCCACCTCGAAGGAAATTCGAGAATGCGGGAGATGCGGAGAGGTCGTTGACACCCGCAACGAAAAGGAAATTACTTCCTTTCTTGGCGACGGATCGTTTTCAATTTCACCTGAAGGCTTTATTGAACGACTTAACGAGGAATTCTCCGATATTCCCAATTGCAGCAGTATGAAGGCGAGTTACGAGTTAGACGATAGCGGCACGGGACTCGAGCTTCAGATAAAAAATGGCTCTACGCTTGCCGGTATTGGAGGTTTTTCTCGGACTCGAGCAGTCAACTACTATTCAGCTATCTTGGATCAGAAAACTGCTTCAAAAACATAGTCATGTACTTCGAAAATTCAGATTATGCCGCGGCGACAGCATTAGCAACCATACAAGCAATTGATCCAACACTCTCATTTTCCGACGCTAAGGAGATTGGAGCTGCCTGCGTAGGTACGCCAACTGTCAAAAATGGAATTACGTACGCAATCTTACCTTCAAATGGAGAATACTGGCTGAGCACCCGAATTGATTAATTTACTTTAATTGCTAAATGCAGACGCCTCTTACTCGCGGCATATTAAAGTTCAACCCCTGCTAGCATCGTCAATCGAAATATGCCCCGCCGAGCACTTTAGCTTGGCGGGGCATTTCAATACGTAGGCGGATTTTGATACCTAGAAGGCCCACATGCCCCCACTAGGCAGCCGGCTTCGCTGCTCAAATTGCTCGAACTGCAACTTGAGCAATCAGCGGCCAGCATCTCTTTTAGGCTGCGCTAGTTTCTTTGTATTCAAAGACTGGCTCTAAGATGTCTTCGATGCTGCAGTGCAGGACTTTCGCCATATCCCTTACGGTTGTTACCGATGCTTCGTTGATGTTTCTCTGGCGCTGTTCGTACATTTGGATTGAGCGGAGTGATACGCCCGATTCGTATGCCAGGTCTTGTTGGGTTTTCTTGAGCCTCTTTCTTGCTTGCGCCAGTTTAGTTTGACGAGGTGTTTTCTTCGCCATATCGCAAATAAGACGCGCCACACGTTCCTCTGAGGCTTCATGCCAGGGATAGTACAGACCGCGCAGCGCATCAAATGGAACGACATGCAGCAGATCTTCGAAAGACTCCCCTAAACGCCACTGCAGGTATGCCAGCATCCAGCCCGCCCAATATTCCGGAGTCTTCTCAAATCGATAGGTGCAGTCCGGTATAGGCCTGTTTTGATAGCCCGATCTTTCGGCGATAAGCGCGAACAGCTCAACGCCCGATTTTCCCGATACGACCCATGCGTTGCCGCGTTCGAACTCGCGAGCTACGCCGCTGAGGCAAAAGAGTTCAGCAACTTCCGATCCCTCTGCTCCATAATCATTAACGGCATAGTCAAAGCAGTCGCCTAGGTTGTTCATTGCGTCCTCGAGGTAATAGACGGGATATGTCCTACTCGGCCCACAATCCGTTAACTCTTGGATCATTTAAATCGACCCTCCCTGCCATCAAATCCCTAATGTCGACACCCTCGGTGTCAAATCCGTTTATCGTATCCAGATACTTACGTCGAGCATTCTGTTCTCGCTCAAATCGTTTGGGATAAAACTCAGCTCCCGAGGCCTGCTTCCAATCGCGGAACCTGATCGCCGAGAACGCGCGCTCACTCATAAGAGCGTATTGGATGCCCAAATCGCCCAAACGCATAATGAGTTGCAGTTGCCTGAGCGAGATCATGCCGTTAACGAACTGTCTTGCAAACGAAAAGTAGGAATCGTCGGCGCGATAGCCTCGAATAACGTCATAGGGAGAAATATCAATCAGGCAGTTATCCAGCAGATAACGAAGCCCCTCGCGTGCTACTGGCGTCGAGACATTAAACTCCCGGTTGTCGGCCAAAATCGCAAGCCAATTAAGAATTGAAAACTCCCCGGACTCCAAATCCAAGACCGCGAGACCATCCATATCGAGCTCATATCGATTCGCGATACCATCGGACTCGGTCCGGCATGCCCATTCCATCGCCATTTCCTCATGTGGCGTGCAATAAAACCCACGTCCATAGTCGTTGAACTGCTTACATCTATCCAGCGACGGATGCTCGACAACAACCTCCGACCCGTGCCAAAGCTCCATATCGACCTCCTAAAAAATATCACCCCAGTGGCAGTTTACCAATAACTATCGCTGGGGTGATATAGATGAGAGCTTTTGAGGGGATGCTGCCCGATTAGAGGCAGGCCTCGGCGATGCGCTTTTTGAGTTCGTCGATGCCGGTGCCGGTCTGGGAGCTCGTGATGATTACATTCTCGGCCGGGACGTTGAGCTGCTTTTTGATGGCTGCTGCCTGGCGGGCCTGCTGGGTGCGGCTGAGCTTGTCGGCTTTGGTGAGGCAGACGATAAAGTTGAACTCGTTGCCCTGTAGGTAGTCAATCATGTCGTGGTCGAGCTTGCTGGGGTCGTGACGAATGTCCACCAGCGAGACGACCAAGTTAAAGCTGCGCTCGGAGTCGAAGAAGTCGCCGATGAGCTCGGCCCAACGGTCGCGCTCGGCCTTGGAGCGACGGGCGAAACCGTAACCCGGCAGGTCCACGAAATGCACGTCGTCGGCCTCAAAGAAGTTGATGTTGCTCGTCTTGCCCGGCGTGCTGGAAACCTTGACCAGGTTCTTGCGGCCAAAGAGCTTGTTCATAATCGACGACTTGCCCACGTTGGAGCGGCCGACAAAGCTCACCTCGGGGCAGGTGGACTCGGGAATCTGCGAAACCTTGCCGTAGCTGGCGACGAACTTGGCAAGCTGGTAGTTAATGGAATCGGCCATGGACACTCCTTGGTCGTAGGTTCTTACAAATAGACGCGCTATTGCGCAGCGGCAATGCGGCGGACGATATCGAGCGTAATGCCACTCGCGGTACGGGCATACTCGAACAGGTCGAACTCACGGTCGCAAATCGCATCGTACGCCTCGTCACAATTATCGCTGATAGCGCGCAACACCAGGCAATCGACACCATTTTTAGTTGCGACATGGGCAATCGCCGCGCCCTCCATGCCAACACAATCGGCATGCGTCGCCTCGATAGCGTCGTTGCGCATGGCGGCACCCGTCACAAAACGGTTGCCCGTGGCAATCGTGCCGACCAGGAACTGCTTGGTGCCCTCGTTCGAAGCGGCTGCATTTGTCGAAGCATTGACAAAGCCACGCTCAGCAAGCACATCGGCAGCAATATCGACCAGCGCAGGCGTCGAGCCAAACTCCTCGAGCCCCGGTGCAGACTCGGCGATAAGCGCGGTATCGGTATCCAGATAGCGCAGGCGTTTGCCAATGACTACGTCGTCGATATGGAGCTTGGGGTTCAAACCGCCTGCAATGCCCGAAAACACAACAGCCTGCGGAGCATACTTGCTAATGAGGTGCTGTGTTGCGGCGGCAGCGTTCACGGTACCCATGCCCGCCGTTGTGGCGACAACTGTCAGTCCGTCGAGCCCGCCGGCCACAACGTTCAAGCCCGCCTCCTGTACCATGCAAACGTTACTCAACTCTTCCTTAATCTGCATGATCTCTTTTTCGAGCGCACCGATAATCGCGATGGTAGCCATGCCATTCCCCAAACCTATACGAAATACTCAACCACGGTATGGTACCAGCATTTTGTTTGACCTCGCCAAACGAACACGCTAAGCCAGCGTAGCGCGGGTATCATAGAGCGCCTTGGCGATGGCAGTCACAACCTCACTCGAATGGTCGCTCCATGGCATCGATGTCATGATGCTCATAATGTAGGTGTCGCCGTCAACATCAATGAGGCCAGCATCGCACGTCGCATTGCAACCTGCCTCGCTGATCCAGCCGGCCTTGTTGCGCACCAAAGCTTGGTCGTCCGCAATGCCATCGCGCACTCATTTATGTCTGTCCCCAATGAGTGCCCTTGGGGAGCGAAAATGGCTCGCTAGCCGATGGCGTTTTTGAGTTCCGCACGGCGCTTTTTCATGCCGGCCATGACGGCGTTGCGCAGCTCGGGCATGCGCGCGGTATCCATCTGGGGCACGCCCTCGAGCTTATAGGGAATACCCAGCTGCTCGTACTTGACGACACCCATCGTGTGATACGGCAGCATTTCCAGGCCCACCACGTTGTGCCATGGAGCGATCAGGCGACCGAGCTTCTCGCATTCCTCCGCCGTATCGGTGATACCCGGCACCACCACGTGGCGAATAACAACCTTAATCTTGCGACGGGCAAGCTCATCGCCAAACGCCAGGATGCGCGCAGGATCGCAACCGGTCAGCTTTTTATGCTCAACCGGATCGGCATGCTTGATGTCGAGCAGCACCATATCGGTCTCGTTGAGAACAGCATCGAACTTCTCCGGATGCTTGGGATCAAATGCATAGCCACAGCTGTCTAGGCAGGTGTGTACGCGGCCATCGGGGTTGTTGTGCATTGCACGGAACAGGTCGGCCAAAAACTCGGGCTGCAGGAGCGGTTCGCCGCCCGAAACGGTAATGCCGCCGCTACGGTAGAACTCATGGTTGCTCTGGAACTCGTCCATGAGATGCTCGACGGTCACCATCGTGCCGCCGTTAACAGACCAGGTATCGGGATTGTGACAATACGCACAACGCATGGGGCAACCCTGAACAAACACTACAAAGCGGATGCCGGGACCGTCGACCGTTCCCATCGTCTCGATCGAATGCACGCGACCCAGGGCATACGCAGAGTCCTCGGGATGAGCATCCACACCCTCAAGCGTCATCTCAGCCATTCCCGCAACCTTGCCTCTCTTTGGTTTTTGTCAATTAAAATGCCAGAGCCATTCTAGCCCATACGCCTGATGGCGAAACGGTTTAGCGGTCAATTTGATCGTCCTATTTGACTCCACGCAAAAGCGGCGGGAAGGTTGTCACAACCCGCTCGCCGCCGAAGCAATAGAAATCGATAGACGCCAGGCCCTACGCCTTAAGCGTAAGCACCGCGCCAAAGGCGGTCGGGCCGCAGTGGCTCGAGATGACGCCGCCGACCTGAGTCCAGGTAACGTCCTTAAAGCCCAGGTCGTGCGCATAGACTTCCATATCGTCGCGCAGCTCCTCGGAAAGGCCCACTGAATACGCCAAACCAATGTGCGAGTAATCAATATCGCCCTTCGCAACCATGTGGTCAATAAAGGCACGGGCACATTTGAGCATAGAGCCGCGGAGCTTCTTGGTCGCCACGAATTTGCCACCCGTTACCTCAATGCAGGGCTTAATCTTGAGCAGATGGGCGCCAAGAAACGCGACGTTGGACAAGCGACCACACGCCTTAAGGAAGGCAAGGTCCGTAGGAACAAAGCCCAGCAGCACGCGGTCCATCACCGAATTGGTAAAGGCGAAAATCTCGTCGACGGTGGCGTCCGGATGGGCTTCGATATACTTGGCGGTCTCAACGGCGACAAGCGACTGGCCCACCGACACAAAGCGCGTATCCATGGAGAAGACGTAATCGCGGCCCTTTGCCGCAATCTTCGACGACTGATGCGAGCAGGTCGTAACCTCGGAATACGCAAGATGCAAAATGGTCGCATCGGGCCGCTCGGCGTGGATGCGGTCGTACACATGCGCAAAATCCGCCGGCGAGCAACCGCTGGTCTTGGGCATCACACCAAACTCGTTGCAGCGCGAGTAAATCTCAAGCGGGTCGATCGATCCGTCTTCGACGGTCTCGTCACCAATCGTGACATGCATGGGCACGCGCACGATGCCATAGCGCTCGCAGAGCTCCGGCGTCACATCCGAACCAGACTCAACCACGATTACGTACTTGCCCATTATCATCACAACCCATCTCGACGTTGGCTTTTGAATATGTAACGCACGTCCGCCGTCCTGCTGCAGAACGGCCTCCAAGCGCCAAAGAGACGCCGCCCCTTGCACACAACAAAGGACAGCGTCTCCCTGGAAAACTCCGTGCTTATCTGAGATTCTACACGGTTTATTAAGGAGTGTTACTTATTCCGCAAACGGTAGCTATACGCGATAAACGGTAGCAAGCAAGAATCCAGAACGCTCAACCCATTAGGAGAGTTCCGCCTAAAGGGTAACTACACAGGACCCCGCCGGGGCTGTTTGGGCTACCTCCCAAAATATTCCGCAGGACGCAAGAAGCCCTCGCCGCACGAAGTGCGCAGCGAGGGCTTCTTGCATGTCCGAGGACGTTTTGGGAGGTAGCCCAAACAGCCCCGGCGATCCTGCGGGAGTTAAATCCCTTTAGAACTTGTTGTGGAAGGTACGCGAAATGACCTCGTCCTGCTGCTCCTTGGTGAGCGTGTGGAAGTTCACGGCGTAGCCGGAAACGCGAATGGTCAGCTGCGGGTACTTCTCGGGGTGAGCCTGAGCGTCGAGCAGCGTCTCACGGTTGAAGACGTTGATGTTCAGGTGGTGGCCACCCTTCTCGGCGTAAGCGTCGAGCATGTGGACCAGGTTATCGGCCTGAGTCTCGGAAACTTCAGAAACCTTCATAATGTGTCTCCTTCGATTGATAGGCGCCGGCCGAAACCGGCGCGCTAATCAGTAATCGTTATTGTTAGTATAGCACTAACAATAGTTACTCGCCCAGCTGATCAAGGTCGATATCGCCAAAGAACACCTGGTCCTCCTTGCCGAGCGCACCCGGGATGATGGAGAAGGTGTTGGAGATGCCGTCCTGAGCATCGCGGAACGGGAGCTTGGAAACCGAAGACAGCGAAGCGATGGCGCCGTGGCTATCGCGCTTGTGCATGGGGTTAGCACCCGGGGCGAAGGGCTGGCCAGCCTTGCGGCCATCAGGCGTAGAACCGGTCTTCTTGCCGTACACGACGTTGGAGGTAATGGTCAGAACCGAGGTCGTGGGCACGGAGTTGCGGTAGGTGTCGTTCATGCGGATGTACTCCATGAACTGGTGCACAACGTCGTGAGCGATCTGGTCGACGCGGTCGTCGTCGTTACCGTACTTGGGGAACTCGCCCTCGGTCTCGAAGTCGACGATGATGCCGTTCTCGTCACGGACGGGGTGGACCTTGGCGTATTTGATGGCGGACAGGGAGTCGGCCACGACGGAAAGGCCAGCGATGCCCGTAGCGAACCAACGGTGCACGTGCTTGTCGTGCAGAGCCATCTGGATACGCTCGTAGCAATACTTGTCGTGCATGTAGTGAATGATGTTCAGCGAGTTGACGTACACGCCAGCGAGCCACTTCATCATGTCGTTGTACTTGGCCACAACGTCGTCGTAATCGAGCGTGTCGCCCTCGACGGCGCGGTACTTGGGGCCGACCTGCTTCTTGGAGACCTCGTCAACACCGCCGTTGAGTGCGTACAGCAGGCACTTGGCCAGGTTGGCGCGGGCGCCGAAGAACTGCATCTCCTTGCCAATGCGCATGGAGGACACGCAGCAGGCAATGCCGTAGTCGTCGCCGTGATAGACGCGCATGAGGTCATCGTTCTCGTACTGGATCGAGGAGCTGGCGACAGAAGTCTTGGCGCAGAACTTCTTGAAGTTCTCGGGCAGACGGGTCGACCACAGAACGGTCATGTTGGGCTCGGGGCTGGTGCCCATGTTCTCGAGCGTGTGCAGGTAGCGGTAGCTCATCTTGGTAACGAGCGTACGGCCGTCGACACCCATGCCGCCGATGGACTCGGTGACCCACTGCGGATCGCCGGTGAACAGGGCCTGGTACTCGGGGGTACGGGCAAACTTAACCATGCGGAGCTTCATGATGAAGTGATCCACGAACTCCTGGATCTGCTCCTCGGTGAAGGTACCGTTGGCAAGGTCGCGCTCAGCGTAGATGTCGATGAACGTGGAGGTACGGCCGATGGACATAGCGGCGCCGTTCTGCTCCTTGACGGAAGCGAGGTAGGCGAAGTACATCCACTGGATGGCCTCCTGCGTGTTGGTAGCAGGGTTGGAAATGTCGAAACCATAGGTCTCGGCCATCATCTTGAGCTCGCCGAGGGCGCGGATCTGCTCCTGCAGCTCCTCGCGATCGCGGATGTTGTCGGCGGTCATGACCGTCGGGGTGGAAGCCTTCTGGGCCTCCTTGTCCTTGATCAGGTAGTCGACACCGTACAGGGCGACACGACGGTAGTCGCCGATGATGCGGCCGCGGCCATAGCCATCGGGAAGACCGGTGATGATGTGGGCCGAACGGCAGGCGCGCATCTCGGGGGTGTAGACATCGAAGACGCCGGCGTTGTGGGTCTTGCGCTCGAAGGTGTAGCGCTCGACAACGTTCTCGTCGATCTTGTAGCCGTGCTGGCTGGCAGCCTGGCAAGCGATGCGGATACCGCCGTTGACGTGCAGCGCACGCTTGAGCGGCTTGTCGGTCTGGAGGCCGACGATGGTCTCCTTGTCGCGATGGGCGTTATCGATGTAGCCAGCGGGGTGGCTCACGATACCCGTGACGGTCTTGGTGTCCATATCGAGGACGCCGCCCTGCTCGCGCTCCTTGAGCAGCAGGTCGAGAACCTCGCCCCACAGCTCCTTGGTACGCTCGGTCGGGCCGGCGAGGAACGACTCGTCGCCCTCGTAGGGGGTGTAGTTCTTCTGGATGAAGTCTCGGACGTCAACCTCTCCCGTCCAGATGCCTTCCTTGAAGCCTTCCCATGCCTCCTGCATTGTGTAACCACGCTCCTAGTTACGTGTAATGCGGCGCTCTCTCACACCGCTGCTTATTGAATTCTTGAATTATCGGCTTGCACTACCGGCTTCTTCCGTTCTTCACCACACATTGGTACAGGGAAAAACGTTTGTCCACCTTGGAACTGCAACCCAAAACCCAAGATTTCACCCGTTTGAGAAGGATAACATAGCCACCCCCTTCATCAGGGCTGTTATATGTTTCTTTTTTTATACCATTAGGGCGTTTTTAACAAATCCGCAGGAAATGCGAGCGCGAGCAACTACCGTTCACCGATTTGTTTGGTATATTTCCTTGCCTTTGTACGACGTTCACTCTAGCTGTTATGCCAGTTTTAGCAGGGTAAAGTGCCCCAGAGACCCCGCAGAAACTGCAGGGCGGCCACGGGATTTCCCCCGGGACCGCCCTGTGGCATGGTTAGTTATTTAGCTTTGATTGCCGCTTGGCATTAGGCGGCTGCGGCGGCCTTGTCGGTCGTTGCCTTGCTGTGGCCCTGGCCCTCAAAATGCTTGTAGCACCAGCTGGTGACCAGCGGGGTCAAAATGGCCGTCACGATAGCACATGCTGCAACCTGCGCCGTAGCCGTCGCGAGCACCGCGCCGCCGTACATGGCCTCGTTGACGCTTGCCATGGCAGCAGGCGTGGCCACATTGGCTCCGGCGCAGCTCGAAATGGCCGCACCTGCGACACCCGTACCGCCCGTGAGCTTATCGACCGCGATGACGGGAATTGCAAAGACTACCGAGCAGATCACGCCGAGCAGGATGCCGGGAAGACCACCGTTGATAAGCTGGCCAAAGGTCATGGTCGAGCCCATGGCAAAGAAGACGAGCACGATGATGGCGGAAAGTGCCGGTGCCATCATCTTCTTAAAGCTCGGGAAGAGGTTACCCAGAATAATGCCGACGACGATCGGCAGGATGGCGCCCACGAGCGACCAACCGATCGGAGCCTGACCGGCAGCGCCGAGCACGATCATCGTGACCGGAGGGCCGACAACCAGCGTGGTGATTGCGACGGCACCACGCTCGGCCTCATTGCCCATGGTGCCCATCAGACCAGCGTACATAGCGTTGTTGGCGCCGGTGCAAGCGGCCAGCATCACCATGGCAGAGATGCCAAACAGGTTGTCGTTGAATACATAAAGGATGAGCAGCGACACGGCAACGACCACGATCTGCTTGACGGCGATGATGATGGCGCCGCGGGCAGCGGCGGCAGGAGCGCTCTTAAACGAAATCGTCGTACCGACGATGAGCAAAAAAGCGCCAACAAGCGGGCCTGCGCCCTGCTGGGTCATGCCGAGCGTAAAGCTGCCGAGCGTTTTGAACAGGTCGGGGAACAGCGTGTTGAGCAGGCAGCCCAACAAAAGCGGCACCAAAATATTGGCACCCGGGATGGAGGACATCTTAAAGAACGGCTCCTTTGCCGCCGGCGCCTCCACCGCAGTCGATTCACTCATATATATCTCCTTTGGATGCATGCGAATCGTAGCCGCACGCGCCTATGTCAGAAAGAAGGCGACGGTCCCGAGTCGCAGGAACCGTCGCCGAATAATCGTCGTGGGGTATTACCCGTCCAGGACGATGCCGCCGTCGCAGTCGCCGATCTCGCCGTTCACGAAGCTGGCGAGGTCGGAAGCGAAGAACAGCACCATCTGCGCAGGCTCGCTGGCCTGGGCGGCGCGGCCCAGAGGAATACCGTTGATGATGCGCTGAGAGTTCTCGTCAGAGAGAATCGAGGTCATATCGGTAAGGGTAAGTGACGGGCACACGGCGTTGCAGCGGACGCCAAACTTGCCGCCTTCCTTGGCGACTGCCTTGGTTAGACCGTTAACACCGGCCTTGGAGCTGGCGTAGGCGGCTGTGCCGAGCAGGCCGCCACCGATCTTGCCCGCAACGGAACTCACGTTGACGATAGTGCCGGCATGGGCCGCCTTAAAGTGCGGGTACACAGCATTCATCATAGTGAAGGTACCGTTGAGGTTGATGTCGATGGTACGACGCCACTCGGTGTCATCGATCTCGTCGAACTTCTTGGTGCTGATGACGCCAGCACAGTTGATCAGGATGTTGGTTTGCGGCAGGTCCGTAAAAATCTGCTCGACGGTCTCGCGTGCCTTGGGTGCATCGGCGACATCGAGCTGATAGAACTTGTTGCCCTCGCCAAGCTCGACCACAGCGGCCTCGCCCTTGGCAGCGTTCCTTGCGATGAGCGCGACGTGTCCGCCGCCCGCGACGATGCCCTTGGCGATCTCGAGGCCAATGCCCTGAGTGCCGCCGGTAACGATCGCGGTTTTGCCCGTGAAGTCAAATGCCATGACTCCAACCCCCTTGATTCAGGTGTCTCCTTGCGGGAAGTTGGAGCATCGCACGTGGCGATAAATGAGTCCCAGTCGTCATGGTGGTGACAACCCCTCGCCTAACCGCAGGCATAGTAGTTCTTTGAAACGCTTCAGCAATTGAATTTTTTAACTCTTTATGCGCTCTTTATATTGCCCACTGCATGAGGCCCGAATATGCGGGTATCATCTTTCACCGAAAATAGTTTCTAGTATTAGGGGTTTTCGGTGGAAGATACCGATTTCCATGAGCTTGGGCGTCAGCTCTTAACTGAGTTTGGCAGCATGCATCATCGCATTTCACGCTCTGCGGACAAAGCTCTCGGCGGCGAGATGGCTGTCATGCGCGCCCTCATGCTCGCTGGCGGTTCGCTCACGCCGAGCGAACTCGCAAATCGCGCCTGGGTCTCGAGTGCCCGCATCGCCAATATCTTACGCACTCTCGAAGCCAAGGGCTGGGTCGAGCGCGAGCACTCAAAGACCGACCGTCGTCGTGTACACGTCACGATGACCGATAAGGGATTCCAGAATCTCGAAATCAAACGTCGGGAATTCGAGGAGCGCACCGCGGCCTTCCTCGAGCAGCTCGGCGAAACAGATACCCAAGAGATGGTGCGCCTTCTAAGGCGTTTCAACGAAATTATCGACCGCAATCAAGAAAGGAGAGATGCCGAGTGAGGATTCTCAAGCTCTTTAAAAAGCATGTCCTGGCACTGTTCACAGCTATCGTACTTATCGTAATCAGCTGCAACGCCGATCTGGCACTGCCTACCTACATGAGCGACATCGTCGACGTGGGCGTGCAGCAAGGCGGCATCGCCTCGCCCGTGCCCGACACCATTCGCGCCGAATCGCTCGACGACCTCGAACTCTTTATGAGCGCCAAGGATGCCAAGACGGTAGAGGCTGCGTTTGGCAAGGCGGACAAGAACGGCATCCGCACGTACAAGGGCACCGAGGACGAGCGCGCCGACGGCAGCAAGATTGCCGACATCATGAGCCTGCCCGAGACCGTCGTACTTTCGCTCAACCAAGGCATCGATGCCAGCTCCATGGGCGACATGATGGGCGCGTCCAGCGAGAAAGACAACAGCGACCCCCAGGCCATGCCCACCCCCGAGCAGATGGCGGCAATGACGCCCGAGCAGCTCGCCGAGATGCAGCAGAAGGCCGCAGCGGCGCAGAACATGCAAAAGCAGATTGATGCCGACGGCGGCAAGATCACCATGAAGAGCCTGCGTCTAGGCGTTGAAGGCGGCCTCATCGACCAAGGCAAGCTCGTCGAGGGCGCCAACGAAATGGCGGACAAAATGGGCTCCATGTCGGGCTCCATCGTCACTCAGCGCGCCGTGAGCTATGTGCAGGACGAGTACAAGGCACAGGGCATCGACCCCGCCGACGTGCAGAACGCCTACCTGGGCCGCATGGCGACCACGATGTTTGGCCTGTGCCTGGTGTCGCTTGTCGCCACCATCCTGACCGGCGCCGTGGCTTCGCGCACCGCCTGCTCCATCGCCCGCGACCTGCGCCGCGAGACCTTCAACAAGGTTATGCACTTCTCGCCGGCCGAGGTGGGCAAGTTTAGCCAGGCCTCGCTCATCACCCGCTGCACCAACGACATTCAGCAGATTCAGATGGCCGCAACCCTGTTTATCCGCATGTGCCTCATGGCGCCCGTCATGGGCATCGTCGCCGTCATGCGCGTCCTGGCCAACCACACCGGCCTGGAGTGGACCATCGCCGTGGCCATCATCGCGGTCTCGGCCGTCGTCGGCGTGCTCATGGGCCTCACCATGCCCAAGTTCAAAAAGATGCAGAGCTTTGTGGACCGTGTGAACCTTACCGCCCGCGAGCTGCTCGACGGTCTTATGCCCATCCGCTCGTTCAACCGCGAGGAGCATGAGCTCGAGCGTTTTGACAAGGCATCACTCGACCTGATGACCACACAGCTCTACACCAACCGCGCCATGAGCTTTATGATGCCGCTCATGATGCTCGTTATGAACTGCATCACCGTGCTTATCGTCTGGTTTGGCGCGCAGGGCGTGTCCGACGGTGTGATGCAGGTCGGCAACATGATGGCGTTCATCTCCTACACCATGCAGATCGTCATGGCGTTTATGATCCTCACCATGGTTTCGGTCATCCTGCCCCGCGCCGAGGTCGCAGCCGAGCGCGTGGAAGAGGTCATCACCTGCCCCACCAGCATCAACGACCCTGCCTCGCCCAAACTGCCCGCGGCCAGCGCGCCGCGCGGTGAGCTCACCTTCCGCGACGTGAGCTTCCAGTATCCCGATGCCCGCGCCGATGTCATCAGCGGCGTGAACTTCACCACGCATGCCGGTCAGATGCTCGGCATCATTGGCTCCACGGGCTCGGGCAAGTCCACGCTCGTGCAGCTGATTCCGCGCTTATACGACGTCACGGGCGGCAGCATTTCGCTCGACGGCATCGACGTGCGCGACATGACCCTTTCCGAGCTGCGCCGCCGCATTGGTTACATCCCGCAGCAGGGTCGCCTGTTCTCGGGCACCGTCGAGAGCAACCTCAAATTTGCCGGCGACATGGTGAGCGATGATGACATGCGCCAGGCGGCACGCATCGCACAGGCCGAGGACTTTATCGCCGAGCGCGAGGGCGGCTACGACTCCCCCATCAGCCAGGGCGGCTCCAATGTCTCGGGCGGCCAGCGCCAGCGCCTGGCCATCGCCCGCGCGTTGGCCAAAAAGCCTGAGGTCGTGGTGTTCGATGACTCGTTTAGCGCCCTCGACTACAAGACCGACGCGCGCCTGCGCGAGGAGCTCGCCAAAAACGTCACCGACGCCGCGCTCGTGGTCGTGGCCCAGCGCATCGCGACCATCATGCACGCCGACCAGATCATCGTGCTCGATGACGGCCACGTGGTGGGCACCGGCACGCACGAGGAGCTGCTGCACAACTGCCCGGCGTACCTAGAGATTGCACAGTCGCAGCTTTCTGCAGAAGAACTGGGGCTTACCCAAGAAGAGATTGCAGCCGTTTTGGAAAGAGGCGAGCGCTGATGGCAGACGAAACCAAGACTCAGATTCCCAAACCCACCCGCCAGCGCGGTCCCATGGGTCGTATGGGCGGCATGGGCCGCGGTGAAAAGGCCAAGGACTTTAAGGGCACCATGAGGCAGCTACTCGGCTATATCGGTCAGCACAAGATTGCCGTGTTTGCCGCCGTCGCCTTTGCCGTGTGCTCGGTCATCTTTAACATTGTGGGACCCAAGGTGCTCGGCCAGGTTACGACCAAACTGTTCGAGGGCCTGGTTGCCAAGGTCAACGGCACCGGCGATGTTGACTTTAACTGGATCGCCAAGACGCTCGGCTTTTTGCTCTGTCTGTATCTGGCGAGCTCTGCCTGCAGCCTGATCCAAGGCTGGCTCATGACCGGCGTCACGCAAAAAATTTGTTATCGCATGCGCAAGGAGATCGCCGCCAAGATCGCCGTCGTTCCGATGAGTTACTTCAACGGCCACAGCAAGGGCGACGTACTCAGTCGCATCACCAACGACGTCGATACGCTCGGCCAGTCGCTCAACCAAAGCGTGACGCAGCTCATCACGTCTGTCACGCAGATTATCGGCGTGCTCGTCATGATGCTGTCGATCAGTCTGCCGCTCACCGGCGTCACCGTGCTCACGCTGCCGGCCGCCGCGATTATCCTGGCTGTGATGATTCACTTCTCGCAGCCGTACTTCCGCGAGCAGCAGCAGGTTCTGGGCACCGTCAACGGCATTATCGAGGAGGACTTTGCCGGCCAGAACGTTATTCAGGTGTTCGACCGCGCCGAGGCCTCGATCGAGGAGTTCGACAGGGAGAACGACCGCCTCTTTATTAGTGGCTGGCGCTCGCAGTTCCTGTCGGGCCTGATGATGCCGCTTATGAGCTTGGTGGGCAACATGGGCTACGTGGGCGTCGTCGTGGTGGGCGCGCAGCTCGCGCTGACCGGCAATGCCACACCCGGCGACATTCAGAGCTTTATCCAGTACGTTCGCAACTTTACGCAACCCGTGCAGCAGCTGGGCAACGTGAGCAACACGATGCAGTCGATGGCCGCCGCCACCGAGCGTGTCTTTGAGTTCTTGGCCGCGCCCGAGGAGGAGCAGAAGGCCGACGCGCAGATCCCCGAGAAGCGCCCCGGCCACGTGGAGTTTGACCACGTCAAGTTTGGTTACACGCCCGACAAGACCATCATCCACGACTTTAGCTGCGAGGCGCAGCCCGGCCAGACCATCGCCATCGTCGGCCCCACCGGCGCCGGCAAAACCACGCTCATTAAGCTGCTGCAGCGCTTTTACGACGTGGACGACGGTTCGCTGCGCGTCGAGGGCGTCGACGTGCGCGACTGGGACCGCGCGGCGCTGCGCGGCGAGTTTGCCATGGTGCTGCAGGACACCTGGCTGTTTAACGGCACCATCCGCGAGAACATCCGCTACGGACGCCCCGATGCGACCGACGCCGAGGTCGAGGCCGCCGCACGCGCCGCACGCTGCGACCACTTTATCCATACGCTCGCCGGTGGCTACGACTTTATGATCAACGAGGAGGGCACTAACCTGTCGCAGGGTCAGCGCCAACTCGTGACCATCGCCCGTGCCATTTTGGCCGACCGCCCGGCGCTGATTCTGGACGAGGCGACCTCCAACGTCGATACCCGTACCGAGGAGCTTATTCAGCGCGCCATGGATGCGCTGATGCAGGGCCGCACGAGCTTTGTCATCGCGCATCGCCTGTCCACGATCCGCAACGCCGACGTGATCTTGGTGATTCGCGACGGCGACATCGTCGAGAAGGGCACGCACGACGAGCTGCTCGCCCAAGGCGGCTTCTACGCCGACCTGTACAATTCGCAGTTCGACGAAGCGGCGTAAATTCTGCCGCAGGGAACGAATAACGCCCGAGAACGGGGGCGCAGGACAGCCTGCGCCCCCGTTTTTTGTTCTGCGGCCCTCGAACCGCCTCCCCTGGGACCTGATTGACGCCCTCCCTCAAGGCCCCGTGGACAAAAAATGGCAAATATGAGTACTGTCACCTTTTTAGTAACAGCCAAAACTGCCCCAAACGACCTCATTGCGGCCTAGATATGCCTTCAAATTGATCAAAATGCCCGGTAGCATGCTTCTGTGTGCCAACGTTAATGAACATATTTACTGTTGTGTCTATTATCTTGTAAGATCGATATGATACTACGCTAGCAACAGTACTCATATTTGCCATTTTTTGCCCACAGGGTATGCCGCAGAAGATCCAACTTGCTCCAGCGTGCCGTACGTTGGCCCTCCCCTTCCGGCGAGCGCCGACATTTCCCCAGATAAAACCGACCAAAATAAACCTGTCCCTTTTCGGCAGGTTTCACTTGCACTTTAGCGTGCGACAGCGGATAATGCCGAGCATTCGAGAATTCGCCAATTGTTGCCGTTAATTGATAAAGGAGGCCCCATATGGCCATGGAATTCAAGCGCAGGCTGCCGATCCCCATGGAGATCCGCGAGGAAATGCCGCTTTCCGCCGAGCTTACCGCCAAAAAGCAGGCATTCGACGCCGAGGTCGCCAAGGTCTTTACCGGCGAGGACGCACGCAAGGTGCTCATCATCGGCCCGTGCTCTGCCGACCGCGAGGACTCGGTGCTTGAGTACATGAACCGACTGGCCAAGGTCGCCGAAGAGGTCAAGGACAAGCTCATCATCATTCCGCGTGTCTACACCAACAAGCCGCGCACCAAGGGCACCGGCTACAAGGGGCTGCTGCACAACCCCGACCCCGAGGCGCCCGATGACCTGCTTGAAGGCGTTAAGGCCATCCGCCACATGCACCTGCGCGTCATCGAGGAGACTGGCTTCTTTACCGCCGACGAGATGCTCTACCCGTCCAACTACCAGTACCTCGTCGACCTGCTGAGCTACGTCGCCGTGGGCGCGCGCTCGGTCGAGAACCAGGAGCATCGTCTGGTGTCGAGCGGCATTTCGGTGCCTGTGGGCATGAAAAACCCCACCGCCGGTTCCACCACCGTTATGCTCAACTCCATCTACGCCGCCCAGGCACATCAGAGCTTTATCTTCCGCAACTGGGAGGTCGAGTGCGACGGCAACCCGCTCGCGCACGCCGTTATGCGTGGCTACATCGGTCTCGACGGTCGTACCTACCCCAATTACCACTACGAGCACCTGGAGCGCCTGGCCGAGCGCTACACCGAGCATGCCGGTTACGCCAACCCGGCGGCGGTCATCGACTGCAACCACGACAACTCGGGCAAGCGCCCGCTGGAGCAGTACCGCATTTGCAAGGAGGTGCTCGACAGCTGCCGCCGCAACGAGTCCATCTCCAAGCTGGTCAAGGGCTTTATGATCGAGTCTTACCTTGAGGACGGCAACCAGCCGGTCGATGGCGGTGTCTTTGGCAAGTCGATCACCGACCCGTGCCTGGGCTGGGAAAAGACCGACTACCTCATCCACGAGATCGCAGAGCGGGTTTAGTTACGCGGGCCGCATTTGGACAATCTGACGTTCAACTTCAAGGGCGCGACCAGAAGGTCAGCGCCCTTTCGTTTCACGTCACCTTGTCTCAAATGCGGCCCGCTCGCTGTCCGTCCTCTACCTGCGGCGTTGTCTTGCTCCGGATGCGGCAGTTAGGGACGTTCCTTTTCTGCCGGCAGTCTGGGACATTCCTTGAGGTAGTCGTTGGGGACGCTCTTGTTTGACCAGTCGTTTAAGAACGTCCCCAATGACTATCTCTCCGCCCCCGTGGGATCGGGGGTCGTCTACCGAATGGTTGATGCGGCGGCCCTGCGGCCATGTCACACTCAGAGGTGGCCTGACCCAACCCGGAAGGAGCCTCCATGAGCCTTGACAACGTAGCCCTGCGCGCCACCACACTTGATGACCTGACCGGCATCGCCGCCATCTACAACCAGCTGTGGTGCAACACGCTGCGCAACCGCGGCGACGTCGAAGCTGCCGATTTCTGCGCGCGCTTTAACATCGCCATGCAGCTGCAGCGCTCCCCCATCGCGCTTGTCGCCGAGGCCGAGGGCCGCATTATCGCCGCCTGCTGCATCGGCATCTTCGAAGACGGCAAGCCGCGTACCAACCCCACGTGGGTACCCTGCTACGACGAGATGTTCGCCCAGGCAACCGAGATGGCGAAGACCGCCGACGCCAAGCTCGAGGGCTCGCTCTTTGGCGACAGCCGCGAGAAGGCCACGGCCGACCGCTTTGCCGCCACGGGCAATGAGTATGCCCAGGGCCAACTCAACCTCATCATCATCGTGCCCGAGTGGCAGGGCAAGGGGCTCGGCCGCGCGCTCATCGACCTTGCGCGCGCCGAGCTCGCCCGGGCAGGCTGCACCAAGTTCTTCCTGATGAGCGACTGCAGCTCCGACTGGCAGTTCTACGAGCACCTCAACATGAAGCGCATCTTGGAAGATCACAGCCAAGACACCGGCGACGGCTTTATCGTCTACATGTACGGAGGCGACACGCAGGATTAGCTTGAGTGCCGCCTCACGGGCTTTCTCCAAGACAGCCCAAAGCAATCAGCCACGCCAAAAGGGACATGCCAAAAAGGGACAGGTTTATTTTGGCAGGTTTTATCTGGGTAAACGCCAACCGCCGCGAGGAAGTTGCCTTCCCTCGCGGCAGTCTTCTAGCAGCCAAAACCAAGTGAGTAGACTTTTTGCAGGAGGCCGAGCACACCCCGAATCGCCACAGCGCTGACCTGCGGTTTTATTGAGCACTTGTCGTGATATGCTCGGCAGATCCAAAAAAGCCTACTCACTTGGTTTTGAGGCGCTCCAGATAGGCGAACAACCGCCGCGAAAGGGATCCGATCCTCTTCGCGGCGGTTGTTCGCGCTGGTTTTGAGGCGGTTTTGCCCGCTTGCTACTCGCTGCAGCGGGCAGCGATGACAGTTCGCACCATGCCGGCGCTCATAAGGCAGGCCCCCGACGACTACAGCAGCACACGCAATAATCTGACAGTATCATTTGCCATAATCTTGCAGTAGTGTTTTCCATAATCTAATAGTGGCCCAGTTCAGAGGCGTTATTGGATAGTGACATATAACCGTTTTAGAACGTCCCCAACGACTGCCCGGGAGCGATAACAGGTATTATCTGGTCAAACACCAAAACCACCACAAAGGTGCCTGTCCCCTTTGTGGTGGTTTGGAGCTCTCCTCGGCGGAATGCTAGACTGGCGGCGTATACATTCGCGCCAAAACACGGGTCGCATGCAAGAAAGGAGATGCCATGGCGCCTATCGCACCGCTCAAGATGCTCGTCGCTCCTGCCGCCAAGACCATCGCCCGCCTGAGCGACTCACTCACCTACGAAGATATCCCCTGCGTCGTCGAATCACGCGAGGACAGCTGCCCCTACCTGGGCCACGTCCCCTACTTTGCACCCAAGCTCGCATCTGATCCCGAGCAGCGTGAGCAGTAATCCAAGATGCATCTAGCACCGCACAACTCGCGGCGCTACTGTTTTGGTGCAAAGCGACCTGTCCCCCTTGCGCCAACGCCGGGATTGTCGATGCTGCGGCCGCGGCGCGATATGAGGCGCGAAACCTCGCCCAGCAACACGCCGATCACCACACCCATGAGGATCGGCAACTTTGACATCTCGGCGGGCGAGCTGTTAAGCGGCACGGTTGTCGCAACAATCGAAAGCACGAGCTCTACCACCGGCACCGCAAGCGCTACCGCAAGCACCTTGCCCTCGAAGAGCGCGCGAAACACACGCGGGCGGTCGTCGTATTTACGCAGGCGCCAAAACGCCGGGAACATCGGGATATAGCTCATGAGCAGAAAGACGACGTTCATCGAGAAGAAGACCCAAAAGACGTCGGAACCTTCACCCAGCGGAATCTGAAGTAGCAGCACCAAGCTGGCAAAACAACCGTTAATGAGTGCCGAGCCGTTGGGCATGCCGGTCTTCTTGGACACCAGCGCAAAGGGACGCGGCATGTTGCCATGGCGCGCGGCATAGCTCGCCACGTTGTTGACGCCAAAGCTCCAACAGATCATGTTGGCAAACAGCGTTACCAGAAAGGCCACGCCCACGACCATCGTCAGCGGGTGAGCGCGCCCCACCATGGCGGCAACCGCGTCCACAATGCCCGAATCGAGTGAAAGCTGCTCGGTGGGAACCGCGGCTCCAATACCGATGCCACAGATAATGTAGATCGCCGCGATGGCAACGCCACCGGCGATAACCGCCTTGGGGATATCGCGCGATGGGTTCTTCATCGTGCTGGCAAAGGTCGCGACCACCTCAAAGCCCATAAAGTTGAATAGGATGATTGAAAGATACGTCAGTGAGTTAGTGTCTCCCAGATCGGGGACAAAGGTCTTAAACGACATATCGTTGGCAAAGCCGTTGTTGCAGGCAAACCAGATGCCGATGATTCCCACCACGGCGGTAATGAGCACCTTGATGACGGCGCCGCCATCCATGACCCAATCGGCCTCGGCCACCGGCTGCATTGCCATGACCGTGACGCCCCACACAAAGGTAAGCTCGATGGCAATTCGGACCCCAAGCGAAAATTCGATGCCCCATACCGCATTGATGACACTGGGGAACATGCAGGCGATACTTGCCACCCACAGTGGAAAGTTGACCCAATAGCACCAGGAGCAGCGTGCACCCCAACGGTCTCCCAAGCCCAGGCGAACCCAGTCGTACAGGCCACCCTCGGAATCGAACGCCGTACCGAGCTCGGCCACCACCAGGCCATAGGGAAGCAAAAACGTAATGATAAGGAAGATCCACCAGAAGAACTGCACGTTACCCATGGCAGATGCCGGAGCAGCCGCCTCGATGGTAAAGACAACGCAGATAACCGAGAGGATGACCTCGAACAGGGAGAACTTTTTACCTGCCATGGCACGCTTCCCCTACAGCAAAAAGGATGGCATCTGTACCGAAGGCGCAGCCCAAGGTAGGGTTGCAGGCCGCGTCACCGGTGCAGGTGCCATCCCAAAGAGAAGAGAGGATGCAATTGTTGGACCAACGCTCGCGGAACAGGCGCGTGTAGATAACGATACGCTGGTACATAGATACTCCGATCAAAACGGCCGCGATTGCGACCGGAATCTTTTGGCAATTGAAGACGCGTCTGACCTGGGATATTCAAGCGAACAATTGGCCTAACCCGCAATAAATCCCAGATCAGACGCGTACTCAATCAAAGAGGCGGGCACTCCGAAGTGGAGGCAACGGAGTGCCCAAAGAAAAACCCAGCCGACCAAGACATCGAATAAACCGACCATCAATGCCCCGAGATGGTCACGGTGCGATTCACCGACTGTCCGATTGATCGGCTGGGTTTCTGAGGTGCGGCAGATTCCCGTGAAAGAGGAGCGCCGCGTACTTTGGTACGCAAGCGACGAATGAACGGGAAGGTGCCGTGCCTCGGGAAGACAGACAATTACGCGGACGGCTCCTGCTGAGTAATGCAGTGGATGTTGCCGCCACCGAAGACGACCTGCTCGGACTGAACGCCGACGCACTTGTAGACGCCCTCGCCCCATACCTCGTCATAGATCTTCTGGAGCGTGTCAACGGCCAGCTGGTCGTTCTCGTCGCCGTACTGCGGGACGATAACGCCGTGGTTGGTGACCAGGTAGTTCATGTAGGAGGCGATCAGCGGCTCGTCGGGAACGCGCGGCTCGGCGTTCTCGTCGGCGTCGATGGTGTCGCAGGAAGCCTGGTCCATGAACAGCGGGTTCACGGGCATGCAGAGCTTGTAGACCTTCATCTTGCGGCCCTTGGCGTCAACGGCGTTGGAGAGGGTCTCGTAGGCAGCGTGGCACTGCTCGTAGAACGGATACTCGGGATCGTCGGTCCAGATGCAGGCCATGACGCCCGGGGCGATGAACGTGGCGACGTCATCGATGTGGCCGTTGGTCTCCTCGGGGTCGATGCCCTCCTTGACCCAGATGACCTTCTCGACACCCAGGTAATCCTTGAGGTGCTCGTCCATATAGGCGCGAAGCTCCTCGCTCCAGGGCTCAAACTTCTTGTGGAACTTGGGCCAGATGGACTCGGGATCATCTTCCTCCTCCAAAACCGCAGAGCAGGTGCGACCCGGGGAAAGCAGGCACTGGTCGGTCACGACAAGGGTGCCCTCGCCGTCGACGGTGATGGAGCCGCCCTCGAGGATCATGTCATCGGGACGATAGCGACGGCAGCCGGAGAGCTCAGCCATCTTAAGGGCGATCTGCTCGTCCTTGTCCCACGGGAAATAAAGACCGTCGACGAGACCGCCGTAGGCGTTGAAGTGCCAGTGGTTGGCGCGCTTCTCACCCTTGCCGTTGATGACGTAGGTGGCGGCGGTGTCGCGGAACCAAGCGTCGTCGGTGGTCATCTCGATAACGGTGACGTTCTCGTCGTTCTCGAAGACGGCCTTGCAGTTGGCGTAGTCAGCCTGATTGGCGCACATGGTGACCGGGGTGAACTCGGCGATGGCGCGGGCGATGGCGGCATACTGCTTCTGAGCCGGCTTGGCGCCGTGGGCCCAGGTGTCGGTGCGGTGGGGCCAGCCCATCCACACGCGATCCTGCGGGGCGAACTCAGCAGGCATGAAGAAGCCGTCGGCCTTGGGAGTGGACTCGGACTCGGTGATCGTACGCATAAGATTTCCTCCAAATCGAACGATCGCTTGCCGCGGGCGGGTTACCCGCGGCCTAAAACCAAGAGATAGTGGGCGCCCGTCCCCCGGCAAAGGTCGGGGCGCCCGGTACCGGTTTTCACGGAGCCGCACCGGCGAGCGACGACGTAGCCAAGTGCGCGGAGACATGCGCACGAAGGATACGAGAGAGAGGTTGGGGCGGGAGGTGGTTACCGGAGCTATCGCTCGCACCCGCCCCAGGGAATGGTTAGCAAATTTGTCGCTTTGGGCACGCCCCCGAAGAGGCTAGAGTGCCCGGAGTCGGGAGCGACAAGCCCGACGAAGCGTACTTTGGTACGCGAGGAGGGTTGGAGCCCCGAATCCGGGTGCTCTAGTCCTCTTCGGCCTCGGCGGCCTCCTCAGCCAGGCGCTGAGCAGCCAGCTCAGGGGTGAGACCCTTGTACTCGGTCTCGCGACCCTTGGCGCTGACGACGCGGACGACCTCGCCGATGAGCACAAGCACGATGAAGATAACGATCATCGGGACCTTGTCGCCAATTTCATCGACGGAGAACGGAACCAGCGTTGCAACGATGGCCAGGATCAGCTCGATGCAGGGGATGGCCAGCATAACCTTCATCATGGCGCCCTTAAACGGGAACGTGAAGATGCGCTCGCGGTTCGGGTCGTTCTTACGAAGGTTGAGGAACGCCGGGAACATCGGGATGTAGGTGAGCAGCAGGAAGACGACGGAGGTGCCGAAGAGCATCCAGAAGACACCGTTGGAGATGGCGTCGATGGGAACCAGCTGCAGGCACAGCACCAGGGAGGCAACGACGGCGTTGACCAGGTTGGCGCCGTTGGGCATATCGTCGTCAGAGATCATCGAGGCGAAGACCTTGGGCATGTTGCCGTGCTCGGCAGCGTAGCGAGCAACGGAGTTAACGCCGAAGGACCAAGCGGCCATGTTTGCGAACAAGGTGATCAGGAAGGCGATGCAGATGACCTTAAAGATCATGGAGTCGCCCACCATGGTCTGGACTGCGACAATCATGCCAAAGTCGGGGTCGATGGAATCGGCCGGCACAGCAGCGCCGATGCCAAAGCCAGCGAACAGGTAGATCACGGCGATGGACAGGCCACCAACGATGATAGCCTTGGGGATATCGCGAGCGGGATCGGCCATGTCGTCGGTCATGGTGCAGATGACCTCGAAGCCCATGAAGTTAAAGATGATGATCGACAGGTAACCGAGAGCGTTGGTGTTGGTGAGCTCGGGCAGGAAGGTGGCAGCGGACATGTCGTTCGCAAAACCGTTCTCCATGGCATACCAAATGCCCAGGGCGCCAACGATAACGGCGACGGCGACCTTGATGATGGCGCCTCCGTTAAGAACCCACTCGGAGTCGGCCGCCTTTGAGCGGCCCATAAGGTAGACGATCCACACAAAGGCAAGTTCGATACCCATCTTGGCGACCAAGTTGAACTCGACGCCAAAGGCCATGCCCAGGATGTCGGGGAACATGGTAGCCAGCGAGGCAATCCACAGCGGGTAGTTGACCCAGTAGTAGTACGAGATGCGGGCGCCCCACTTGTCGCCCAGGCCATCGCGCACCCAGTCGTAAATGCCGCCCTCGCCGTCATAGGTGGTACCGAGCTCGGCGACAACCATGCCGTAGGGAAGCAGGAAGGTCAGGATCAGGAAGATCCACCAGAAGAACTGCTGGTTGCCAATGGCAGCAGCAGGAGCGGCGGCCTCGCAAACGAAGACGACGCAGATGATGGTCGAAATGACCGTCAAAAAGGAAAGCTTTTTCTTTCCGTCGCTCATGATGAGCTCCTTCGCTCAGTCTTGGACAGATCCGAGGCCCTAAGGTATTAAGGCAATTGCTTGGGCCTCGGTGAGCGGGCGACAGGAGACGAGCATCCGCCGCCCGCAAACGTGCTTTTAGAAGCCTTGAGGCTTAGAGCTGCTCGAGAGCCTCGAGAGCGGCGTGGAGCTCAGCCTTGGCGGAGTACTCGACACCCTCGTCGTTGAGCGGGGTGCGCTTGCCCAGGGCGGCAAGGAGAGCACGGATGGAGTGCTTGCGGTTCTCGGCCTCGACCCAGCACAGGGAGCGCTCGGGATCGTCCATGACTTCGTCGACGACCTCCTCGTTGCGGGTGGCCGGCAGGCAGTGCATGAACTTGGAGTTGGGGCCGGCAAAGTTCATCATGTCCATGGTGACCTGATACTTGGGATAGAACACGTCCATGTAGTTCTCGCCCGAGACCTCCTCGTCGTACAGGCCATACCACACGTCGGTGTAGATGAAGTCGGCGCCCTTGATGCACTCGATGTCGTCGGAGATGACGACAGAGCCGCCGGAGACCTTGCAGTTCTCCTCGGCGATGGCCATCATCTGCTTGCCGAACTCGGCGCGCTCCTCGACGGTGCCAACGTGCAGGCCGCCGTCGGGGATCTGGTGGCCCTTAGGTCCAAACTGGACAAACTTCATGCCGACCTTGGAGGCGATGAACATGAGGGAGACGCAGACCTGGGTGGCGTCGCCGATGAAGGCCAGGGTGCAGTCCTCGATCTTCTTGCCCTCGGGGAGGTTCTCGAGCATGGTCATGAGGTCGCCCATCTCCTGCGTGGGATGGTTGAACTCGGACATGCCATTGATGACGGGCACAGCGGAGCCCTCGGCGAGGCCGACGACGTCCTTGTGACGGTCAACGCGAGCCATCATGATGTCGAGCAGCGAGCCCATAACGCGAGCGGTGTCGCCCAGGGACTCGTGACCGCCGAGCTGGATGGTGCCAGGGCCATAGAACTGAGCATGGCCGCCAAGGTCGGTCATAGCGGTCTCGAAGGAAAGACGGGTGCGGGTGGAGACCTGCTGGAAGATCATGCCAAGGCTCTTGTTGCGGAGCAGGTGCGGATAATAACCGTCAACCTTGATGGCCTTCTTCATTGCCAGGCCAAGATCCTCGATAGCCAGGATCTGCTCTTTGGTGAAGTCGTTGGTGTCGATGAAATCCTTAGGCAGTGCCATGTCGATTTCCTTTCCGCCGGTCTTGCCGACTATTACTATGAGACGCTCGAACATCACGCCTCGTGTTGACAAGACCATCATTCACCCGTATGCAATTTTTACCTAGTTTATTCGGGATTAAAGACCGTTCACGGAGTTACACCCCCTCTAAACCAATATAAACCCGCAGGTAGCGAGCTTGCAGGGGGTTTACTATCTGGAACCGCGAACGGTATATCGCTATGCTGTAACTCGGTGCCTAATCCGCAATGAAACGATGGGTTGAGGCGTCTATATCCCGCAAGATATACAGGGCTCGGCCATAGACGAAATGAGATGGGACGGTGGCAGATGAACACTCTGATGTTCTTCTATACCCTAGCGATACTCCTGATTTGTATTGTGACGGCAGTGCTTTCGCTTGCCGCCTATGCCTCGTCTCGTCGACGGTTCTTTATCTATGGCAGCGGCGTATTTATCTGCTATGCCATCGAGATGACCGAGATTTTCTTTTTCGAATACACGCTGCAAAACCAGAGTTTTCCGGCCAGCGACTATTACTCAATTACCATGCCTGTGTTGCGGACCCTTGTGGCGACCGCTTCACAAGCTTTTATCTGGCTCATTGCCATGGACTTGCTCGACAAACATTCAAAAAAGCAGTTTGTTATTCCCGTCGCAACGTTCTTCCTGAGCGAGCTGCTGATCATTGTCGCTGTCCCCTACGGCCCCATGCATCAATGGCTCTACTACACGATACGTCAGGCATTCCTTGTATTTGTGGGGCTCTATATCTTTTGGACGGCGCATAAAAGCACGCAGGTCGAGCTTAAGGCGCGCGTCAACAATCAACGAAAGCACCTCATTATCGGCGCCATTCTGGTCGGTTGCATCGTTGCCGAGGATTTCTACAACATCCTTGTTGTTCCCATGAGCCTGGCACCCTCCTGGCTGCAGCTGTACCTATCCGAGCGCAACTTTAGCGAGAACATCTTTGCGTGCTACTTTGCGATTCTGCTGATTATCTATGCCTATCACGTGCTTTCGATTCGCATGCGGGAGGCACCCGAGGAAAAGAACGTCAGCGATCTTGATCGACACATCGAAGAGCAGATGCCCTTCTACCGCAACGCCTACAAGCTCTCCAACCGCGAGACCGAAGTCATGCGCCTGGTTGTGCTGGGCAAATCGAACCAAGAGATCGCCGACGAGCTATTCCTTGCCGTGGGCACCGTCAAGACCCACATCCACAACATCCTGGTCAAAACCGAGCAGCAAAACCGCACGACGCTGATCCTCCACTTCTGGAAGCGATAACCTACCAAAAAGGGACAGGTTTATTTTGGCAGGTTTTATCTGGGCAAACGTGAAGGCCGTCGCGAGGGAACTGCTTTCCCTCGCGACGGCCTTCTAACAGCGAAAACCAAGTGAGTAGGCTTTTTGCAGAAGGCCGAGCACGCCCCAAATCGACACAGCCCTGACCTGCGGTTTTATTGGGCACTTGTCGCGGTGTGCTCGGCAAATCCAAGAAAGTCTACTCACTTGCATCTGAGGCGCACCAGAAAGGCAAAAAACCGCCGCGAAAGGGGTCCGAACCCCGTTCGCGGCGGCTGTTCGCAGTGGCTTTGCGATGGTTTTACCCGTCTGCTACTCGCTGTAGCGGGTGGCGATGGCAGCTTGCACCATGCCAGCGCTCATGAGGTACGTCACCAGGAAGTAGCCGCCATAGGCTGCCAGGAAAATCGCACAGGTGAGGCCCACGGTGCCGCCGATGCTCATGTTGCCGAACGTGCTCACCAGCTCGATGATCACCTTAAGTGCCACAAAGGAGTGCGCCAAGCCCACTGCCAACGGGAACAGGAAGAACACCGCTTGCTGCGCCATCACCGAATGGCGGATCTGGCGGTCGTCACAGCCGATCTGCGCCAGCACGCGATAGCTGCGGCTGCCATCTGCCACGTTGGAAAGCTGCTGGATCGACAGAATTGCCGCGCATGCAACGACCAGTACAAAGCCGATGTAGATAGCCAGATAGCTAATCATGCCGTTCATCTGCGCTGCCTGCGTATATAGCTCGGAGCGTGTCATGAAGACTCCCCACGACCCCGGCTCCTTGCCGTCAACGAGCAGATTGTCGAGCATGGTGTATTTAATGAGCTCATCGGCCTCGGCAACATCCATCCCCTGCTTGTAGTTAACGAGCAGATTACTGGAATACGGCTGCAGATTAAGCTGGGACAGCAGCTCATCGGCAACGACTACGGTACCGGGGTTGCTACCGAGCCCCGAATTGGCGATGGCCGCCGTGTCCCCGTCCGACCTATCGGTTGCAGGCTTGAGCTCATGCCCGCCCAAGGAAAGGGTGTGACCGCCGGCCATGTACTTGGTGTACAGGTCGCCCAGCTCACCGCCCATATCACACGTAAGCACGTACTGGTCGCGGCCAATGCTCACCGGCTCCTCGCCCATCATCTGGCGCAGCTTGTTGTACTGGCTCGCCGGCGTCACAAACAGGCCCATATCATCGGCATTGCTAGCCTCGAGCGCCTTGGGGAGCTTTTCGCCCATGGCCTTGCACATCTCGCCCGCCGTCACCGAAGGATCCGAGCCGCCAAGCGTATAGCTCAGATACGAGTCGATCTGCACATGCTCACCGGCAACATCGGCGATATTGACCTTCTTGCCGGTCTCGTCGTTGTTGTCCGCCGACTTGCGCTCGCCATGCCACGCAGCGTACAAATCGACCGTTGCATCGGCCAGCACCATGCGATCGGCCTCAGACGGATTGACATACTCCTTGTAGTAGTCGAGCGTTTCGGGCGTGTAATAGACATACGTCTGAGACACGTCAACAGGGTTATAGCACTCGAGGTTTTCGTTCATCACGTTGGCGATCGACATGCCGCAGGTCACCGAGGTAATGGCCAGAAACAGGATCATCGCGATAACGCCCATCGAAAAGCACACCGTATTGACCTTGGCCGAAAGCTGACGCACGGTAAACATATTGAGGCCGCGCCAATACACGCTGCGCAGGCTCTGCAACAGCTTGATAAGCATGCCCGAGAGTCCCCAGAACAGCGCAAAGGTGCCCACGGTAACCATAGCGGTCGTAATGCCAAACTGGCTCATGGCCTCTTGCAGCTTGCTGTCCGTCGCGGTTAGCGGGAACCCATCACGTAGCAGACGGTAATAGGCCACGCCCACCAGCACCACGCCCACGGCAAAGATGGCAATCGCGATCCAGGGGTTGCGTGTCTTGATGCTCTCGTTGCGACGCTCGGCACCCATAAGCTCGATGAGCTTGGTACGGCGCACGGCGCGAAGGTTCAGCAGCAGCGTGAGCACAAACATCACGAGCATGCAGGCAAGGGTCAGGTTGAACGCATGCACCGAGAAGAAGAAGTGGAAATCGGCGATCTGCGTCTTAAAGAGCGAGGCGGTAAAGAACGTCATGAGCTGCGAGAGCCCCACACCCAGCACAATGCCGGCGACAAAGGCCACGACCGAAACGATCACGGTCTCGAGCGCCATGATCGTGGCGACGCGCCCGCGGCCCATGCCGAGCACCTGGTACAGGCCAAACTCCTTTTTGCGACGCTTCATGATGAAGTTATTGGCATACACCATCAAAAAGGCCATGACACCGGCCAAAAAGTACGTCAGGTAGCCGAGCATGTCGCCCATAACCTGTGCCAAGCCCTCTTCATCGATGCCGGCGATGTCGACCTGCATCGAGATGGTGTTAAAGGCATAGAAGACCGTGACGCCCAGGGTGAGCGTCAGCAAGTAAACGAGGTAATCGCGGCCGGCGCGGCGGACGTTACCCCAAGCGAGTTTACAGAGCATCGGAGCCCTCACCGCCCATCATGGCAACGACCTCCATAATACGGTCGAAGAACTCTCGGCGGTCGGTGTCGCCGCGGCGCAGCTCGGTGAAGATCTTGCCGTCGCGGATAAACAGCACGTGGCTCGTGTAGCTGGCGGCAAAGCTATCGTGCGTAACCATGAGCACCGTGGCGCGCCGGCGGCGGTTGAGCGCCTCCAGGCTCTCGAGCAGCAGACGGGCGCTCTTGGAGTCGAGGGCGCCGGTGGGCTCGTCGGCCATAATCATGGTGGGGTCGGTGACGAGCGCGCGAGCCGCGGCAACGCGCTGCTGCTGGCCGCCGGACATCTGGTAGGGGTACTTGTCGAGCACTTGGCTAATAGACAGACGCGCAGCCACATCCTGCACGCGGGTCGAGATTTCGGCCGAGTTTGTGCGCGCGATGGTGAGCGGCAGGGCGATGTTCTCGCGCGCCGTGAGCGTATCGAGCAGGTTGGAGTCCTGGAAGATAAAGCCGAGTTCCTCGCGGCGGAACTGCGAGAGCTTGGCCTGCTTCATGCGTGTTACGTCCTGGCCGTTGATGCGGATGGTGCCGCTCGTGGCGCTATCGATGGTCGAGACGCAGTTGAGCAACGTCGACTTGCCCGAGCCCGAGGCGCCCATGATGCCAACAAATTCGCCGCGGTTGACGGTAAAGCTGACGTCGTTGAGCGCGCGGGTCACGTTGCCCAGCGCTCCATATACCTTTTCAAGATGCGCGACCTCCAGTACCGGGGTCGCCATGTGCGTGGTTTGCATACCGAGTCCTTTCTTGCGATTAGTCTACGGCATCTATAGTCGCAAGAAGACGAGTCGGCTACCATCGATATGGCTTACGCTTGCCTTACCGTTGCGTAAGGTAAGGGTAGCCTGCCATGTGTTGATGTTGAGAGAGGGCTCCTGTTGAAGACTGTTCATGTTGCCGCTGGGATCATTCGCAAGGAAGGATCCGACGAGCTGCTTGCCGTGCAGCGCGGCTATGGCGACATGCAGGGACTTTGGGAGTTCCCCGGCGGCAAGCTCATGCGCGGCGAGACGCCCGAAGACGCCGTGCGCCGCGAGCTCATGGAAGAGCTGCAGGTAAAAGTCACCAACCTGCGCGATTTCTACACCGTTGAGTACGACTACCCCGATTTCCACCTCTCAATGGAGTGCTACTACTGCTCGCTGGCCGATGAATCCGATAAGCCTCAGAAGCACGACCGCCAGCTCGATATCCGCTGGATTCCACGCACCTCGCTTGCCACCGTTGAGTGGATGCCCGCCGACAAGGGGCTCATTGATGCCCTGATTGAGCTGAAGGAAGACCGGCTTGAGGCAAGCGCCGCCGATGACGCCGCGCCCAACACAGCCGCCAAACCCAGGCGCAAACCTAAGCGCCGCAGCAAAAAGCACCCCAAGCCCGGCCTGCTGGACGGCATCGACACCTCGGACCTCTCCGCTGACGAGCGCGAACTGGTGCGCCGTCGCGCTGCCATCAAAAAGTCCATGAAGGGCAACAAGCGTGCAAACACCAAACCCGAGCTGCTCGTTCGCCAGCGCCTGCGCGCAGCGGGCCTTACGGGTTATCGCTTGGAATGGAAGGTGCCCGGCAAGCCCGATATCGCCTTCCCCGGACGCAAGATCGCCATCTTCGTCAACGGTTGCTTTTGGCATCGCTGCCCTAAGTGCAATCCGAGCCAGCCAAAACGCAATGTTGAGTTTTGGGAGGCAAAGTTCCGTCGCAACGTCGAACGCGACCGAGCCGCCATCGCCGCGCTTACCCAAATGGGCTGGACACCCATAACCATCTGGGAATGCGAGCTCAAAAAAGACCGTATCGACGCCACGATGGAAAAGGTCATCGAGCAGGTGCGGGCTGCAGAGCCGCAGCGCTAACAGCGAGCATTCACACGCCCCACACAGGCGAGCCACATCCACGTCACAAACCTTAGAAAGCCCTTAAGCCCAAAACCTTTCAAGAGTGTTACTCGATACCTCTGACCTGCGGTTTCATCGTAATGCCAAACCTCATTAAGCCTTTCTTTAGCGCTTCTTTGCGACGGCCGCGGCATAATACTGCCAACGCACGGGACCTAGCAGCAAACCCCGCGCGCAATCTTTTGGTGGACATCGAGGAGGCCGCATAAGCATGCATTCTTCCAATGACGCAGCACAGCAGCCATCCCTAAAACATGCAAACCTTTTCTCCTTCCCCCCGACACAGAGAAACGGCCTCCCCGACTCCCCCGCCACAAAAGCCAAACGCTCAACCGACCAGAGCCACAACTTGCGAGCATCCTTCGATAAGCTCCAAGCATCCCTAGACAAGGCGTTCCCCGAACAGGCAAGAGCAATCTAAGCCCATCGCGCTTTATACTGATGCCATGCGAAACATGGATCACATAGAATTGCACCGCGGAGGACGCGAGGAAGCGTTTCCCGAGACCGCCGAAGACTGGCCCTATATTGCCGAACGCGCAGAATTCGCTCGCTATCCGGGCAATTCCGTCCCCTGGCACTGGCATTCCGAAGTTGAGCTTTTCTACATGGAGCGGGGAGCGATTGACTATCGAACGCACGCGGCTCATGAGCACGTACGCTTTGAGGAAGGGTCCGCCGGCTTTATCAACGGCGGCGTTTTGCACAGTACGCTGCAATCACCCAATTCGGCGCCAGCCATTCAAATGCTGCATATCTTTCAGCCGTCGATGCTCGGCGATCCCGCGGGACGTCTCCAAAAGCGCTACATCAACCCATTGCTTCAATGTCGAGGCGTCGATGTGCTCAAATGGTCGCCCACCAATCCCGACGATATGCCCTTTATCGATTTGCTGAAGAGCTCCTTTAGCCACGACCTTCAACAGCCGCAGAACGAGATGGCGCTTCGAAATAGTTTGTCAGAGCTCTGGATTCAGATTAACGTCAAGACCGAACCGCTCTTTTCTTCCGACGGCGCCTCTTGGATGACCAGCCGCGACGTACAGTTCAAGGCAATCCTGGACTTTATCCGCGCAAACTATGCAGCCGCTATAGATGTGCCCCAGATGGCATCTGCAGCCGGCGTAAGCGAAAGAGAGTGTTACCGCATTATCGAAACTTGTGCAGGAACGACCCCGGCGGCATATCTACGCGCATACCGCATAAACCGTGCTTGCGAACTTTTGGCACACACCACGAGAACGGTACAGACAGTCGCGCGCCAATGCGGATTTATAACAGCAAGCCATCTTGGCCAGGTATTTAAAGAACAAATGGGGTGCACTCCTTCGAGCTATCGAGCAGCGAGGCAGAATCTCGATAGCACCAGGCAGAAATCCCGCTAGCCCTTCTTCTGTCACTGCATCAAACTTGCAGGCAAACAACAGAGAGGAGCAATCATATGAAGCACTTTGACCATATCGTATTTGACGTTGATGGGACATTGGCAGATACAGAAGAAAGCGTTCTGTCATCGCTTGTCCAGATTGTCCAAGAAGAGACCAGCAAAACGCTTCCCCGACACGAGCTTGACTTTGCCCTCGGCATACCCGGCAAGGATGCCCTTGAGAAACTTGTGATCTACTCGCAGGCAACGTTGGATCGCTGGTGCCAAGTTGCCGCCAGCTTTAAAAGCACCATCAGCGTGTTTCCAGGTTTGCTTGAAGTCATCGCAACGCTCGCCGATAGCGGCTGCAAACTTGGCATCGTCTCCTCACGTGCGCGCGACGAATACGCAAAAGAAATTGCACCCCTTGGTTTCGATAAGTATTTTGAGCACATCATCCTTGTCGAAGACACAACCGAACATAAACCCGCACCCGCACCCATGCTCGAATATCTCCGACGTGCGGACGCGAATCCTGGCAACGTCGTCTACGTTGGCGACACCGTCTACGACGAACAATGCGCAACTTCAGCAGGGGTCAGTTTTGCCCGAGCAGCATGGGGATCACACCAAGATATCCCAAACGCCACCTACAACCTCAAAACCCCCAACGACCTACTAACCCTAACAACCAAATAACCCACGCGTCCCACCCTTTCAGCCCCAACACCACAAGGGCGACGACCTCGAGTAGGTCAACTTGGGAGGGATGAGGGCTTAGTTCCCCAATCTTTCCGCAGGGGGCAAAAAGCAACGTCTTATTTTTCCGACACTAACGCCACAAGGGCGATTGAGCAGGACGGTTTGGGCGGGTCCCGTACTCAGTTTCCAAAATCATTCCGCAGCGCGAAGGCCCCCGTTGTCAACGCTTCGAAGAAGCGAGACAACGGGGGCCTTCATGCGCGAGGACGTTTTGGAAACTGAGTACGGGACCCGCCCAAACCGTTCGGTGGGATCAGAGTACCCTTGCTGTTACTCTGCTTTGCCCACAGAGTTGAGGTTGGTCATGCGGATCTTAACCAGCTCGGTGATCTCACGCATGCCCTCCTTGGCCGGCTTCTTGGGATCGAAGCAGGCGGGGTTCTCGGCCATGTAGGCCATGAAGCCCTTGGTGTAGGCCTGACGCAGCTCAGTGGCGTAGTTAACCTTGCAGATGCCGTTCTTCACGGCCTCGGCAACCTGCTCATCGGGCACACCGGAGGTGCCGTGCAGGACCAGCGGCACGTCGACGGCGTCGCGGATGGCCTTGACCACGGACTGCTCGATGTGCGGATCGCTCGTGTACACGCCGTGGCTGGTGCCAACGCCAATAGCGAGGGAGGTGCAGCCAGTGCGCTCGACGAACTCCTTGGCCTCGGCAGGATCGGTGTAGGGGCTCTCGCCCTCAACCGCGGGACCGTCGTCCTCCTTGCCGCCGACCTTGCCGAGCTCAGCCTCGACAGGCACGCCCATGGCGCGGCCAGCATCGGCGACGGACTTGGTCAGGGCGATGTTGTCCTCGAAGGACTCGTGCGAGCCGTCAATCATAACGGAGGTGTAGCCAGTGCGGAAAGCCTGCATGCAGCGGTCATAGCCATCGCCGTGATCGAGGTGCAGAGCGACGGGCACGGAAGCGCGCTCGGCGGCAGCCTTGACCATGCCGTAGAAGTAGTCCAGACCAGCGGTCTTGATGGTGCCCGGGGTGGTCTGCATGATGACGGGGGACTTGGTCTCCTCGGCAGCGGCCAGAACGGCCATAACAAACTCGAGGTTCTCGACGTTGAACGCGCCGACGGCGTAGTGGCCGGCCTGAGCGTCCTTGAGCATCTTTTCGGTGGTAACAAGTGCCATGAGCGTTTGCTCCTCTCCCTCGCCCGCATCTGGACATCGGGCGTAGTTGTTCACAAGGCGTTTTACCTTGCGTTTTGCTGCGCTCATTGTATGAAATTCAGCGGCTTTGCACGTGCGAGATATTGTCATCGCGCGAGGTTCAACCTTCATTTTTGAAAAGCAAACGGAAGGGATCGAACCCGAGCGCGCGTGTTCGATATTGAGTTTTGAGCCTTGATCGTCTTTCTTTTATAGAAAAGATAAGTAATCGAAAGGTATTTTCTTACTCAAAAAGAAAATGAACGAAAATAGAGCCAACACAATTCCTGCAAATTTCAGACGATGATGGAGCAGATATGGCCCACGCAACAACCCGAGCTTTCGCCGACGAGCGTCGTTCCGCCATCATGGAGATGCTCGATCATAATGCCTCGGTGCAGGTAGCAGAAATCGCCCAGACCTTTGGCGTGTCCTCCGTCACCGCCCGAGCCGACCTGGACGCGCTCGCGGAGTCCGGCAAGCTGCGCCGCACGCATGGCGGTGCCGTATCGCTCCACAAACGCCTGACCGTTTCCACGCAGGATCGCCGCATCAATGTCAACGTCGCCGCCAAGCAGGCCATCGCGCAAAGCGCCATTGAACTCGTCGGCAATGGTGACACTCTGCTCGTCGACTCGGGCACCACAGCGCTCGAGTTCGTCCGGCTCCTCGACCAGCGCAATGGCATCACCGTCATCACGGCCGACATTACCATTGCCGATTACATCGACGAGAGCATGCCCTTAGTCGATGTCGTCATGCCGGGCGGGGCGCTGCGCAAAGGCCATCGTTATCTGTACGGACCGCTCACTATGCAGGCGCTCCAAATGGTCCACGCCGATCTTGCCGTCATGTGCCCTGGAGCTTTTGTTCCCGGCTGCGGCTTTACGACCGACTTTCCGCAGATGGCCGAGACCAAAGCGGCTATGGTCGGTGCCGCCCGTCAAAGCGTCGCCCTTATGGACGCCAGCAAGGTTAACGGACGCGGCATGTACCGCTTTGCCGAGCTGACCGATGTCGACACCATCGTGATGGACCGTGATCCCGATGGCGCCGTCGCCACCTCAATCGCCGAGACCGCCGACGACGCCCGCCCAAATCTCGTCATCGCCGGCGCTTAAACAAAAACCACCACAAAGGTGCCTGTCCCCTTTGTGGTGGTTTGAGCGTTAAAAGTGAACGTATCGCTACTTGGAGAGCTCGTCAGCGAGGGCCTCGATCTGAGCGCGCGAGGCGTCGTTGAGCGAACCCAGGACGGTCACCTTGTTCTGCGTCAGGGTGATGTCCTTCATACCCTCGAGCTCCTTGGTCATAATCTTGGCAGCTGCGGGCGCCCAGGAGCCGCCCTCGACGAGCGCCACCGTACGGTTCTGATAGGCATGTTCGGCGAGCGTGTGGATGAAGGTGCTCATGAACGGGAAGATCTCGCCCTGATAGGTAATGGAAGCGAGTACCAGACGGTCATAGCGGAACGCGTCCTCAACGGCCTCGGCCATGTCGTCGCGAGCCAAGTCAAAGACGGAAACCTTCTGGCCGCGAGCCTCGAGCGCAGATGCAAGCTCCTCAACGGCAGCCTTCAGATGGCCGTAGACGCTCGCGTAGGCAATGGTGATGCCCTCGTCCTCGGGCTGATAGCTCGACCAGGTGTTGTAGGTGTCGAGGTAGTAGCCCAGGTTCTCGGTCAGCACGGGGCCGTGAAGCGGGCAGATGATCTGGATGTCCAGGTCGGCGGCCTTCTTGAGCACGGCCTGCACGAACTTGCCGAACTTGCCGACGATGCCAAAGTAGTAACGGCGCGCCTCGCAGGCCCACCCTTCCGGATCTTCGATGTCGTTAGCGCCAAACTTGCCAAAACCGTCAGCACTAAAGAGCACCTTGTCGGTGACCTCGTAAGAGAACAGTACCTCGGGCCAGTGCACGTTGGGAGCGCCGACAAACGTTAGGCTATGACTGCCCAGATCGAGCACGTCGCCCTCTTTGACGACCGTCTTGCGCTCGGGGTAGTCGGTGCCAAAGTAGTTGACCATCATGCGGAAAGCGCCCATACTGGCCACAATCTGCGCCTGGGGATAGCGCTCCATAAAGGCGACGATGCCTGCAGAGTGATCGGGCTCCATGTGATGGACGACCAAGTAGTCGGGCGTACGGCCATCGAGCACGGCCTCGATGTTGCCGAGCCACTCGTCAACAAAACCGCCATCGACCGAATCGGCGACAGCGATCTTCTCGCCCAGGATGACGTAGCTGTTGTATGCCATACCATTCTCGGACACGTCGTACTGGCCCTCGAACAGGTCAATGTCGTGATCGTCGACGCCAACGTAGCGGATATCCTTGGTGATCTCCATCAGGCAAAGCCTCCTTGATAGACAAAAGAACCCGTCTATCATAGCACTCGCCCGCATCCCAACAGCTATCTGCCAGCATCCTTACCGATTGTTATTGAAATGCGATAAATCGCCGTTTACCAGCACAAACTATGAGCGCGGTATCGCCGTGCTATGTCGAATGATGAGCTGGCCGGGAATACGAATGGCAACGGTTTTGCCCACCGTACCCGCCTCGGGAACCGCATGCTCAAACACCTCGCGCCCACGCTGATGCAAGTCGAATCGAACGGTCGTGAGCTCGTTGTGTGCTACAAAATCATCGAGCGAATCATCGACGCCCACCACGCTCACGTCCTCGGGCACGCGCAAGCCGCTATCGCGCAGCGCGGCGATGGCACCGTTTGCCATTTGGTCGTTTGCCGCGTAAATCGCCGTCATGGTGCGGTCGTGCTCGGCCAGATATCTGCCGGCCTCGTAACCGCTGTTGGCAGACCAATCGCCCTCGAGCGGCGCCTGCGGCTTAATGTGCTTACGCTCGAGTGCATCCTGCCAACCGGCGCGACGAAACTGCTCGTCGACCGAGAACGACGGGCCGCCAATATAGCGAATCTGATCGTGTCCCAGCTCAAACAGGTGATCCATAAGCAATAGCGAGCAGCCGTAATGATCAGAGTCAACTGTGGTCACGCGCGGATGCGCGTACATGGTAACGACGACCGTGCCAATGCCCGGCAGTGGATCAAACGTCTCAAAATCGGGCGCCATGCGACTCATGCCGATGATGATACCGTCCACGGGCAGCGCGGCCATACGACGCGTGGCCTCGGCAAGCGAGAATTCCTCGGTCTTGGACATCTCGACCAGCGTGATGGCGCAATTATGCTCGCGAGCAGCGCTGGCGATGCCGTCGATCATTGAGAGGTTGCCAAACTTGGTGACATCGTTGACACACAGACCGACCGAATGGTAACGGCCGTCGCGCAGCGAGCGACCGGCATAACTCGGACGGAAGCCAAGCTCTTGCATAGCGGCCTGCACGCGCTGGCGCGTCTGTTCGTTAACGTTGGGCAAGCCGTTGGCGACGCGCGAAACCGTCTGCTGCGAAACGCCAGCAGCGCGGGCGACGTCGGCCATGGAGACCGGACGCGAACTGGTATCGTTGGACGGGCGCCTTGCCACAGGATCACCTTCACCCTTGAGAGATCTGAATAGCGTGAATGCCGGCCCGGGCAGAAATACATCCCGCGCCGAGGCCCGCTATCGTCGGACGCATGTTAACGTACTCTACTTTTTCTATCTGCATCTCTTCTGCTCTATAAGTCCATACGGCAGTACCGTTCACGGCTGAATTTCTACCGATTACCAGATTCTCAAAAAGTGATAAGTGTTGTGTTATGAGTACGTTAACATAGCCCGTAACGTGCGGCATCGTAGATGCTGAGTTTATGCCGCTTCAGATTGTTAACGTACTCACTACGACGGAAAACTCGTCAGTATGCGCCAAGGAAAGGACCCTCATGACCACCCCCGACGAAAAGACACTCGCCACGCTCACCAAGCTGTTTGAGGAGGAGTTTGGCCCCATCGGCGATCGCCAGGTGCTCTATGTGCACGCGCCCGGCCGCTCCGAGATCAGCGGCAACCACACCGATCACGAGGGCGGTCACGTTATCGCCGGCTCGCTCGATGTCGCCGTCGACGGCATCGCCGTGGCAACCGATTCCAACAAGGTCCGCGTCGCAGACGAGGGCTATCCTACGTTTGAGATCACGCTCGACACGCTGGATGTTCAGGAGTCCGAGAAGGGCACGTCCGCGAGCCTCGTGCGCGGTATGGCCCACGAAATCGCTGCTCTGGGCGTTGAGCCCCAGGGGTTCGACTTTGCCTTTACCTGCTCCGTCCCCTCGGGTGGCGGCCTTTCTAGCTCCGCCGCTGTCGAGGCGGCTTACGGCCGCGCCATGGAGACGCTCTGGGGCGCGCCCGCCATTGAGCCCGTCACGCTCGCCCAGATGAGTCAGCGCACCGAGAACAACTACTACGGCAAGCCCTGCGGTCTGATGGACCAGGCCGCTGTGTGCCTGGGCGGCCTTGCCTACATGGACTTTGAGGACCAGGCCCAGCCTAAGACCCAAAAGCTCGAGCTCAACTTTGAGGATCACGGTTATGCGCTTGTGCTCGTTAAGGTTGGCGCCGACCATGTGGCAGCTACCGACGACTACGCCGCCATTCCGCGCGAGATGCAGGGCGTCGCTGCCGAGTTTGGCAAGGCACGCCTGTGCGAGGTCGACGTTGCCGACTTTGACGCTAAACTCCCCGAGCTGCGCGCCAAGCTGGGCGACCGCGCCTGCCTGCGCGCCGTTCACTACTGGTACGAGAACGGCCTGGTCGACAAGCGCTGGGCAGCCCTGAACGCTGGCGACATTGACCAGTTCCTGGTCCTGACGCGCGAGTCCGGCGCCAGCTCTGCCATGTACCTGCAGAATGTTGTTGCCAAGCTGGGTTCCGAGCAGCCTTCCATGTATGCCCTGGCGCTGGCCGAGCACGTGCTCGACGGCCGCGGCGCCGTCCGTATCCACGGTGGCGGCTTTGGTGGCACCATCCAGGCCTTCGTGCCGCTCGATCTGGTCGACACCTTCATTGCCAAGATGAACGGCTGGCTGGGCGAGGGCTCTGCCCGTCACTACGCCATCTCTGACAAGGGGGCTTACGCGGCATGGCTGTAATGACTGACGTGAGCGAAGCCGCGCAGAACCTGATCGAGTACGCCATCCACCGATCGATGATCGGACAGGACGATCGCATCTGGGCCTACAACACCATTTTGGAGTGCATCGGCGCTACGGGCCCCGCGCTCGATATGGCCTGGGCGCTCCAGGTTGAGAAACTCTCGCTCTTGCACCCCAATACCCTGCCCGACTTTGATCTTGAAGGCACGCTTGCCGCGCTTTCCGAGGCCGCCGTTACCAACGGTGCCGCCGAGGACACGGCGTCGGGCCGCGACCGCATCGCCATGCGCATCATGGGCGCGCTCATGCCGAGGCCTTCGGTTGTAAACGAAGAGTTCAACGGACGTATGGGCGTCAACGAGCCCCGCGCCGCGACCGACTGGTTCTACGGCCTGTGCTGCGATGCCGGCTATGTGCGCCGCGCCGCCATCGCACGCAACATCAAATGGAGCACCCCCACCAACTGGGGTGACCTGGAAATCACCATCAACCTGTCCAAGCCTGAGAAGGACCCGCGCGATATCGCCGCGGCAGGTGCAGCCAAGAACACGGGCGAGAAGTATCCCGCCTGCCAGCTCTGCATCGAAAACGAGGGCTATCCCGGACGCTCCGCCGCAGCCGACGGCGGCGCTCACCCCGCCCGCCAGAATCTGCGCGTTATCCCCATCCAGCTCGACGACGAGCGCTGGGGCTTCCAGTACAGCCCGTACGCGTACTTTAACGAGCACTGCATTGCCATGAGCTCCGAGCATCGTCCGATGCACGTCGACCGCAAGGGCCTGACCTGCCTGCTCGACTTTGTGGACCTGTTCCCGCATTACTTCATCGGCTCCAACGCCGACCTGCCTATCGTGGGCGGCTCGATTCTGTCGCACGACCACTTCCAGGGCGGCGCGCACGAGTTCCCCATGATGCACGCCGCCGAGGTCTCGCAGTTTAGCGTGCCCGGCTTTGACGGCGTTACGGGCGCCGTGTTGCAGTGGCCGCTTTCGGTGCTGCGCCTGCGCTCGCACGACCGTGCTCAGTTGCTCGACGCCGCCGAGAAGATTATCCTCGCCTGGCGCGAGTGGACCGATGAGTCGGTGGGCGTCATCGCGCACACGGCCGACGGCGTGGCGCACAACACCGTGACGCCGGTCATCCGCCGCGTCGACTCCCGCGGCAATGCCGGCGGCGAGACTTACGAGGCCTACCTGGCGCTTCGCTGCAACATCACAACCGACGAGCATCCGCTGGGCGTGTTCCATCCGCATGCCGAGTATCACCATATTAAGAAGGAAAACATCGGCCTGATCGAGGTCATGGGCTTGGCCATTTTGCCGCCGCGCCTGGTTCCCGAGCTCGGCGCTGTCCGCGAGCACCTGCTGGCGGCCAAGGTCGATGCCAGCTACGACCTTGCCGGCGCGCTCGAGGGCGACGACCTCTGCCGTAGCCATGCCGCGTGGGCCGAGGATGTCTATGCCCGCCGCGCCGACGAGCTTACGGCGGATAGCGCCATCGGCATCCTGCACGAGGAAGTCGGCGTAGTGTTTGGCCACGTGCTCGACAACGCCGGCGTCTTTAAGTGGGACGAAGCCGGCCGCGCCGCCCAGCAGCGCTTTATCGACTCACTGTAATGATCCCTTGGGGACGGAGGAAAACGGACTATTTCGTCTTCAAGATAACGGCGCCCGCCGGCAACATCGCCGACGGGCGCCGTTTTTGAGTGTTCGTTGTCGCGACTCCTAGAGTTCAGTCACGACAACGTTGTTGTAGATCTCGTCCCAGCGATCCATGACCAGGTGGCCGGTCTTGGGATCCATGGCGTTGAGCTTGCCGCAGGTATTGGCGGTCTTGAGCACCGTGACGTCGTCGGCACCAGCAGCAATGGCATGCGCAAAACCGGCGATGGTCGAGTCGCCGGAACCCGTTGCGTTCACAGCCGCAATCGCGGGCGTCTTGGCGCGGAACGCGCGACCCTCATGGAAGCCCACCGAACCGGCAGCGCCCATCGAAACGACAACCCAGGGAATACCGGCAAAGCGGCCATCGGCGGCAAGCGCCTCGCGCAGGGCATCGACATCATCGGTCGTAAAGGACGTACCCAGTAGGCCGTTAATCTCGGTCAGGTTGGGCTTTACGAGCTCGGGCTTAGCGTCGGACTCCAGCGCTGCCTCCAGCGATGCACCCGAGGTGTCGAGCAGCACCTTGGCGCCCGCCTCCTCGGCGATCTTGACGAGCTCGGCATAGTAGCCGGCATCGACGCCACGCGGCAGCGAGCCCGAAAGCGTCACAACGTCCGCCTTCGCCGCGAGCTCGGCGAACTTGGCCGTAAAGGCCTCGAGCTCGGCCGGGGCGATTTGCGGGCCGCTCTCCAGCAGCTCGGTCTGATTACCCTCGTGCAGAATATTCAGGCAAATGCGCGTCTCACCGGCGATGGGCACAAAGTCGTTCTTGACGCCGTCGGCATCCATAAGCTCGGCCATATAGGCACCCATGTGGCCGCCAAGCAGACCAGTCGCGAGCACGTCGTCTCCCAGTTGCAGCAGCACGCGGCTCACGTTGAGGCCCTTGCCGCCAGCGGTCTTTTCGGGCGTCACACGGTTAACGTCGTCAATGACCAGCTTGTCGAGCTGATAGCGCGTATCAATCGACGGGTTCATGGTAACGGTCAGAATCATATTGAACTCCTGTTCCGGGGCGGCATGACCCACCCCAAACATACGATAGCTCGTTAAAGGATCTCGATCTCAAAGCCGCGGGTGACGGTCTCCCCCGGCTTGGCAACCAGGCAGCCACGCTTGTGCTCCAGAATATCGTCCTCATCGGAGCAGGTAGACAGGCCGCCCCACGGTTCCACGGCCACAAAGTCGCCCTCGGGCTTGCTCCACACAATCAGGTACGGCATATCCTGGAACGTCAGGCGCACGCCCTTGTCCTCGGTTTTCTTGGTCAGCGTAACCACGCGGCTCTCGAGCACATCAAAGATGGTCTCCGCGAAGTCGAAGAGTTCGTGGGTAAGCGGCAGGTTCTGGTCGATCATGGGGTTCTTACTGCGATGCTCAACATCAATCAGGCCCGTCGAGGGAACGGCAGTACAGAGCTCGGCGGCCTCACGCTGATCAAAACGAAGCTCATAGTCGTCATAGGACTCGCCCTCGTCGAGCGGGCACTTAAAGCCGGGGTGACCACCCACAAAGAATGGCATATCCTCGGTGCCCTCATTGGTCACCTCGTACGACACGGCCACCTTTTCCGAATCGATCGTGTAGCGAGCAACGATCTTAAACGGATACGGGTACTGCTCAAGCAACTCGGCATGGTCGGCAGTGCTTAGGCTCAGCGCAACCATGTTGTCGCTCTGCTCCTCGAGCTTCCACTCCTGCTTGCGGGCAAAGCCGTGGCGGGCAAGCTTGACCTCGCGGCCACCCATGGTCATCGCGCGGCCATCACGAAGGCCGCCGCAAATCGGAAAGCAAATGGGTGCCTGGCCCGACCAGACCGAAGGATCGCCCTGCCACAGGTACTCGCGACCGTTGGCTTTAATCGAAGTGAACGATCCGCCAGCCGTGCTCAGTGCCACACGAATAGAACCGTTATCAAGAACAAACTCCATAGGAGCCTTCCCTTTCGTACGCCAGCCCGCCGAGTCAGTGGGGCTGATAGAAAACCGGCCCGCGCCCCCTCACAGAAACGCGAGCCGTCAATTGAAAAGCTACAGAATGCCGGGTACCGCCAAAACGAAGCACTCAAGCCAAGCAAGCAAACGTGTTATCGGAGCAGCTTGCCGTATCAGAAATCTTCGCAACAACAGCGGTAACCCCACAGGTCACTCAGACATCAGCGAGAAGCCAGCTGGCGAGGCAAGGTGCCGTGAAGCGAGACGGCATTGACCTTCTGGTCATGCCGTCGAAGCTGAGCGGCAGATTGCCCGCCAGATGGCTTCGCAGCGTCGACCCGTTACGCGGTTTGGCAAAACCGCGTAACCCCACTAGTCGTGATATTCGCCGCGGTCCCACTTCTCGAGGAACTCGTCAAAGAAGTGCGGGTCAGCCTGAGCCTCGGCATCGGCCTTATTGCAAGCGTCGATCTTGGCGATCAGGGCATCGTGCTCGGGGGTCTTCTCGTAGGGCTCCTCCAGGAAGGCAAGCATGATGTCGGCCATCAGGAACTCGCCGGTAATCTTGCCGCCAAAGCCCACGATGTTGGCGTTGAGCTCGCGACGGGCATACAGGGCAGAGGTCATGTCGCGGACCAGGGCGCAGCGAGCGCCGGGAACCTTGTTGACGGCGTTGGTGATGCCGATGCCGGTGCCGCACAGGGCCACGCCAAAGTCGGCCTTGCCGCTGGCAACAGCCTCGCCCACGGCCTTGCCGTAGATGGGATAGTGCGTACGGGTGTGGCTGTAGGTGCCGCAGTCGAGCACCTTGTAGCCAGCCTGCTCCAGGCGGTCGGCCAGATAGATCTTCTCGTCCGTAACGATATGGTCGCAACCGATTGCGATGGTCTTCTTCATCAGAACGTCCTTTCGTCTGAATTCACAAGTTGAGGTAGAAGTTCGAGTTCTCGGTGGCTCTCGTTAGGCCATCTTGTTGAGCATGTCGACACGGATCTGGTGACGGCCGCCGGCGTACTGGGCGCGCAGGAACTCGCGGGTGATCTTCTTGGCGACCTCGGTGCCCACAACGCCCGGGCCCATGGTGACCATGCGCGAACCGTTGTGCTCGCGGGTCATGTAAGCGGAACGCTCGTCGGAAATGTTGGCGACGACCATGCCCTTGATCTTGACGGCGGCCATATAGGAGCCGACGCCGTACTTATCGAATGCGAAGCCCTGGGAATCCTTGTGCTCCAGCAGGTCCTTGGCAACGGCGGTCGCGGAATCGACAAAGTCCGCGGCAGGGGTCTCGGAATAGTCGACGACCTCGTGACCGTCGGCGATGAGCATCTCCTTGATGGACTCCTTCATCGACATACCGTCGGCATCGGAAGCGATTACAACCCTCATGACATCCTCCTTGAGAGATACGCAGGTGCGTAGTTTCTGTTTGGAAGTGTTGAATCGCGTTCAGGTCCGGGCATCTGAATGTGCGGTTCTTCACTGTTCATGTTTATTTGAACACATTCGAACAGCGACTGCAACCATTATTTGTTTATCTTTGTTCTTTTTTGAACAAATACCGTTCACGGATGATTGGCGACCGTTTGAGCCCGGCGCAGACGTAGCGACCATGTGTTCAGCAAACAAAAGGGCGGCCGAGAACGTGTCTCGGCCGCCCTTCTTACGGTTGATCTTCCAAAGATCGCTTTGCCGCTTACTCAGACTGCCCGCTCTTCTTGGCATGTTTGGACGGAGCGCTCAGAAAACGGCCCGTCAAATAGTTCGCCGGGCCAGAGATATCGATCCCCAGTAGCGTGTGTCCCAGCCACAGAAACGCCACGAGCACCAGCAGCGGGATAACGCACGAGGTCACGATCATCACGATGACGCCTTCGATCAGATCGGTCACCTGCCGCACGATCTCGTCGGTCATCTGCTTGGCACCACTGGTTACCGACGTGACCAGGCTCGAGGCCCCGTCAGTCAACTGCTCGAGTACGTTTTTGGACTCCGTGGCCTCGGCCTTTTTCTTGCTTGTCTTGGAGTTATCGCCATCTGCCGCACTCGCAGCGTCGGCCGACTTTTGCTCGGCCGCCTCGATGCTAACGCGATACGTTTCATCGACCTTCTGCGACACCCATACGCTCGCGGGCACAAGCGCCATGCCGATCACGGCAACCACCAACACGCGCGTCGCCACACGGCGCAGGACGGCGCTCGTGCTCCAGCGCCCGTGAATGCCAAGCGACACCGCAAAGAGCACCAACGCAAACGGGATTAAGATACCCAAGCCAATCGACCACAAAATCGTGAGCAAGTATTTCTCCAGGTATAGCACGGCAAGCACGATACCAAGGTTGCCTGAAAGCTGCGCGAGCTGCTCGGCAACCGGCGTCCCCGTATCACCCGGCAGCGCGGTAATGCCCGCAGACAGCGCCACGCACGAGGCCGTGAGCGCCAGTACGTTACCTTTCTTTTGATCGATGACCTCGATGGTGGAGTCCCAAGTCTTGGTATCGGCAAAATGCGGACGAGCCACAAAGCCCGACAGCAAGGCCAGTACCACGAGCACAACGATGAAGCCAATCTGCAGCTTTTTGTTTGCGCACACGACATCGGACAGGCTGGGCTGCAGCTCGGTTACCGTCGTGTGCTCGGTTATCTGGACAGGACGTCCATGAGCCATCTCGTGCGCGTCTCTCTTTTGAATCAATCCGTTGTCCGGCATTTGGATACCTCCTCATTCCGGCCTGTAATGCGGTGGAAAGTATACCCACCCATCGAAAAACCGAACGGAAGGGCGGCAGAGCACCCCAAGACGTCCCCAATGACTAGTCGTTTAAGAACGTCCCCAATGACTAAAGGAGTGGCCCCAAACTGCCGGCAGATAAGGAACGTCCCCAGGTGCCGGGTAAACAGAAAAGCCCTGTCGCGAGTTTGCGGCAGAGCTTTTGGAAGGGGACTTGGTTGTGAAGGCTCGTTAGGCGAGTTTGGCCTCGAGTGCGGCGATGCGCTTATAGGCATCGATGGTAAAGCGGGTCTGCTTCTCCAGGATCATGGTGGTCATGAGAGTATCCTGAGCGTGAGCCATGATGAAGGTCATCTCCATCTCGCCGCCGCCGGCCTCCTGCGAAAGCAGCTTGGTCTGCGTGTCGTGGGCGCCGATAAGTGCATCGCTGGCATCCTTGTGCAGCTGCTCGGCCTTCTCAAAATCACCCTCGCGAGCAGCATCGAGCGCTGCAAGCAAATCGGTCTGGGCGTCGCCCGCGTATGCGACAATCTCGAATCCAACCATCGAGATTTCTTCTTTGGTTGCCATATTGCGTTCCTTTCACATATGAACCAATGGAGAGCATCGCGTCCGGGCATACGCGCTGCGTTGTGTATGATAGAAACATTAACATTCAAACAAAAAAGAACAATGCAAAACGGAATATTGAGCTATAAACGGTCGATTTTTGCCCGTGAACGGTTTTTTAACCAATTCGAACAATATCAAACACTATTAGCGGCAACCCAAACAGGTCCGTACCCTAGCGCAAATCGCGTACCGTATCGCCCTTTACGAGCACGCCGGGGATCAGCACGTGTTCCACGCCAGGCGCAACTCCCTCGGCGCCGGCGATCTTGTCGACCGCCCACATGCCGACACGCTTGTTATCAAAGCGCACCGTGGTCAGGCGACGATCGGGCACGATGTCGCCCAGGCTGTCATCGACACCCACCACGCTCACGTCCTCGGGCACGCGCTTTCCGCGCGACTCGAGCCCGCGAATGCAGCCGTAGGCCATGGCATCGTTGGAGGCATAGATGGCCGTGCAGGTCGGATCGTCCGCCAGAGCCTGACCGGCAGCATAGCCGCTCTGCGCCGTCCAATCGCCACGAATGAATCGCGGCGGCTCAATACCATGTGCGCGCAATGTCTCACGCCAGCCCTCCTCGCGCTGCATGCCCGAAAGCGAGCGCTCGGGACACGAGATAAAGTGCACGGTCTTGTGCCCCTGCCCCAGCAAGTACTCGACCACCTGGCGCGAGCAATCGAACTGGTCGTTATCGACCGTCGAGCACAGCGGGTGCTCCAGCATGGTAACGAGCACCGTCTGCATACCGGGCAGCGGCTCAAAGGTGCCAAAGTCCGCCGGCATGCGGTTCATAATCACAACCATGCCGTCCACCGGCAGTGCGCTCATGCGCGACGATGCGCTCTCGAGGGTATACGGATGCCCGTCTACTTTAGTGAGGGTGATGGCATAGCCATGTTTGTCGGCCGCGGCGGCAAAGCCCTCCATACGGTCGAGGTTGCCGGTACCGGTAATGTTGAACATGGCGACGCCGACCGTCTTGAACTTGCCGCGACGCAGCGAGCGGCCGGCAAAGTTTGGACGATAGCCAAGCTCGCGCATGGCGGCGCGCACGCGCTCCTTGGTCTCGGGGCGCACACTGGGCGAATCGTGCACGGTGCGCGAGACCGTCTGTTCCGAGACGCCCGCGAGGCGCGCCACGTCTTTGACGGATACCGATTTTTTAACAGCGGCCATAGGTCGATCTTTCTATGTCAACGATGCCATTGACGGCATCCTGCGCAGTCATTTTAAACGTCTTCAAGTATATCCAACGCCTCCTCCGCAATACGCTCACCACCCAAAACCTACCGTTCACCGACAATCTTGCTTCCCCGAACGGCTTTTGTCATCCAAATGTTAACGTTGCCATTGTGCAAACACAGAGCCACCGGGCGGCTCAATCGTTTACACGCAAGGAATCGACGGTCTACAGGCACAGGGGCCACCGATTCACATCTTTTTTTGTGTCGAAAAATGGCAACGTCAACATTTTGGCAACCAGACGTCAAAAGCTACCATCGTTGCTAACCCACCGACTCTTAGGAGCTTTGCATGGAGCAACTCATCGCCACCATCGAAAAAGGCCAGCCCTTTTTCAACGCGATCGCCCGCAACAAGTACCTCAGGGCGATTCGCGACGGCTTTATCTCCGTCATCCCCATCATCATCTTCTCGTCCATCTTCTGCCTGGTAGCCTCGGTCCCCAACATCTGGGGTTTCTACTGGCCCGATGACATCAACAACGCCCTGTGGAAGTGCTACAACTACTCCATGGGCATCCTGGCCATCGCCTGCGCCGCCACCACGGCCAAGCACTTCGCCGACGCTCAGAACCGCGACCTGCCCAAGAACAATCAGATCAACTTTATCTCGTGCATGTGCGCGGCCATCATCGGCTTCTTGCTCCTTTCGAGCGACACCATCGCCACGGACGCCGCCAGCGGCTTCAACACCACCTACCTTGGTTCCAAGGGCCTGCTGACTGCCTTCATCGCTGCGTTTGTGACCGGCATCATCTACAAGTTCTTTATCAAGCGCAACATCACCGTCAAGATGCCCGAGCAGGTTCCGCCCAACATCTCGCAGACCTTTAAGGACATCATCCCCTTCTCCGTCTGCATCACCATCTTTTGGGTCTTTGACATCGTCTTCCGCGCTGCCTTTGGCTTCTGCTTTGCCCAGGGCGTCATCCAGGTGTTCCAGCCCCTGTTCACCGCTGCCGACGGCTACATCGGTCTCGCTGTGATCTACGGTGCCATGAGCCTCTTCTGGTTCGTCGGCGTCCACGGCCCCTCGATCGTCGAGCCTGCCATCGCCGCCGCTCTCGTTGCCAACATGACTGACAACCTGGCTGCGTTCCAGGCCGGCGAGCACGCCACCGCCGTCCTGACGCAGGGCGCCCAGTACTTCGTCGTCTGCATGGGCGGCACCGGCGCCACGCTCGTCCTGGTCTTTATGTTCTGCTTCCTGGCCAAGTCCCAGGAGATGCGCGCCGTCGGTAAGGCCGCCATCGTCCCCGTGTGCTTTGCCGTCAACGAGCCGCTGCTGTTCGCCGCACCTATCGTGCTCAATCCCGTCTTCTTTGTCCCGTTTGTCTTTGCCCCGATCGCCAACATCTGGATCCTCAAGGTCTTTATCGATTTCTTGGGCATGAACGGCTTTATGTACACCCTGCCTTGGACCGTTCCCGGCCCCATCGGCACCATCATGGGCCTGGGCTTCCAGCCGCTCGCCTTTGTGATGCTCGCCATCATCCTAGTCGTCGACTTTGCCCTGTACTACCCGTTCTTCCGTGCCTATGACGCCCAGAAGTGCGCCGAGGAGGCCGAGATCTCCCAGGAGGAGCTCGCCGCCAAGAACGCCGAGAAGGCCGCCAAGCTCAACGATGCCTTCCAGGGCAAGGCCGACGCCAAGAGTGTTGCCGCCGGCGCCGCTGCCGAGGCCGTGAAGACTGACGCCGCTCCCGCTGCTGCCGCCACCGAGGCTACGGCCGCCAGCGACCTCAACGGCAAGCGTGTACTCGTGCTCTGCCAGGGCGGCGGCACCTCGGGCCTGCTCGCCAACGCGCTGGCCAAGGCCGCCAAGGAGCGCGGCATCGATCTTGAGACCGCTGCCGATGCCTATGGCAACCACGTGGACATGCTTCCCGACTTTGACCTGGTCGTCCTGGCCCCGCAGGCTGCCAGCTACCTGGCCGACCTGCAGAAGGACTGCGAGCGTGTGGGCAACAAGTGCGTCGCCTGCCGTGGTAAGCAGTACATCGAGCTCTCCCAGAACGGCGACAAGTCTCTCGCCTTTGTGAGCGAGCAGCTGTCGAAGTAAGTAACGCTTAGGGCCAGCCGACTATCCAAGACCGGCTGGCCCTTCGATTTTAACGATTGGATCATCATGTCCGTTAACCCCGCCAGCGTCACCAACCCGCCCGCGCAGTTCCCCGAGGACTTTGTCTTTGGCGGCGCCACTGCTGCCTACCAGGTAGAGGGCGAGACCCGCACTCACGGTAAGGGCAAGGTTGCCTGGGACGACTTTCTGGAAGCCCAAGGCCGTTTCTCCCCCGATCCCGCCTCCGACTTCTACAACCAGTACCCCGTCGATCTGGAGCTGTGCGAGGAGTTCGGCATCAACGGCATTCGCCTCTCCATCGCCTGGAGCCGCATCTTCCCCAATGGCACCGGCGAGATCAACCCCGAGGGCGTGCAGTTCTACCACGACCTCTTTGCCGAGTGCCACAAGCACCACGTCGAGCCGTTTGTCACGCTGCATCACTTCGACACGCCGCTGCCCCTCTTTGAGAAGGGCGACTTCCTCAACCGCGAGACCATCGACGCCTTTGTGGACTTTGCCACCTTCTGCTTTAAGGAGTACGCCGACCAGGTGACCTACTGGTTCACCTTTAACGAGATCTGGGCCGACGCCTCCAACACCTACATCGAGGGCACCTTCCCCGGCGGCGTCAAGGCGCACCTGGCCGAGGCTTTCCAGTGCGAGCACAACATGATGCTCGCCCACGCCAAGGCAGTGCTGGCCTTCCACAACGGTGGTTTTAAGGGCAAGATCGGCGTCATTCAGTCGCTGGAGTTTAAGTATCCGCTCAACGAGAACGACCCCGCCGACATCAAGGCCGCCAACAACGAGCACGTGCTGCAGAACCAGTTCTTGCTCGACGCCACCTTCCGCGGGGACTATGCCCCCGACACCCTCGAGTGCGCCAACCGCCTGGCTGCCGTCTCGGGCGGCACTATCGAGATCCTGGACGAGGACCTCGAGATTATGCGCGAGGCAGCACTCTACAACGACTACCTGGGCGTCAACAACTACCAGTGCCGTTTCCTCAAGGCCTACGACGGCGAGAACGACCTGCACCACAACGGCACGGGCGAGAAGGGTACCGGCCGCTGGCGCGTCAAGGGCATTGGCGAGCACGTGAACAAGCCCGGCATCCCCACCACCGACTGGGACTGGATTATCTATCCCGAGGGCCTGTTCGATCTGCTCGTCTACATTAAGCAGCGCTACCCCAACTACAAGCAGATCTTCATCACCGAGAACGGCATGGGCTACAAGGACCCCTACAAGGACGGTTTTGTGGACGACCAGCCGCGCATCGACTACATCGAGCAGCACTTGCGTTGGCTGCTCAAGGCCATGGAGGTGGGCGTCAACGTGGGCGGCTACTTCCTGTGGAGCCTGCAGGATCAGTTCTCCTGGACCAACGGCTACAACAAACGCTATGGCTTCTTCTACGTAGACTTTGAAACCCAGAAGCGCACGCCCAAGGCAAGCGCCTACTGGTACAAGCACGTGGCGCAGACCCGTCGTCTGGACTAGCGACTTGCGACTAGCGAGATGCCCCGCTCACACAACCTGCCCCCATTCCTCAGCCGGGGGCGGCACGTCACACGGCGCGCCGCCCCCGGTCTTTTTTGTTTTTGAGCGAGTCAGAATCCGTTTGTCTCGATCTGTAACATCTAGCCGAGTTTTTCGGTACTAACTGTTACAGATTGAGATGAACGCGCGGGCCAGTTCCCTCAATCTAAATCTGTAACATCTAGCGGGCTATTTCGCCTCCACCTGTTACAGATCGAGACAAACGGAATAAGCCGAGCCGAAAGATCTCGATCTGTAACATCTAGCAGGGATTATCGGTCCTAACTGTTACAGATTAAGATGAACGAGCCGAGCACGTCTACACCCGCAGGTCCTTTACGCTGGAACGCTCGACCAACACGCCCGAGACGAGCGTACGGCTTCTGGAGCTCGGGGCTTCCAGACCTGCGACGACCTCGTTAAGCGCACGGATGCCCAGCTCGCGGTGACGGAACTTCACCGACGTCAGAATCGAATTAGGTATCGTCTTGTAAAGCTCGTCATCAAAGCCGATCACGGACACGTCGTCGGGCACGCTGAGCCCTTTGTCACGTAGAGCCATCATCACGCCGTTTGCCATGCAGTCGTTAGCAGCGAGGACCGCCGTGCAATCGGGCTTATCGGCAAGCACAAGGCCCGCGGCATAGCCACTATCCGCATTCCAATCGCCTTGCAGAGGCTCGGGCGGCTCAATGCCACGCGCCTCGAGTGCCGCACGCCAACCTTTCATGCGGCACTGGCTCGACAGCGACTCTTTCTTACCAGAGACGAAGTACACGTTCTTGTGTCCGCGATTCAAGAAGTACTCGCATGCCATGCGCGCGCCGCCCTCTTGGTCGTCACTGACGGTAGAGCAGGTAGGATGCTCCATCGGCGTGATAATCACCGTCTTGAGGTCCTTCGGTGCCTCAAACGTATCGAAATCGTCGACCATCTGGCGCAGGTTGAAAATCATGCCGTCGACGGGAAGCTGCGACATCCTACGCGCCGCTTCGGCAAGGGTCATCTTCTCCCCCGCCCGCTTTTTGATCATCGTGAGCGCAAAGCCTCGCTCTTCGGCGGCATCGGCGATACCGTCAATCATGTCCACGGCGCCGCCCGACAAGTGGAACATCACGACGCCGATGCACCCGTAACGGCCCAACTTGAGTGAACGCGCGGCAAAGTTGGTCCGAAACCCAAGCGCCTCCATGGCCGCATGGACCTTATCGCGCGTCCTCTCGCGCACGCTATCGGGCTCATTGATCACACGAGACACCGTCTTGAGAGAAACACCTGCGGCAACCGCCACATCGTTCATTGAGACGCTTTTCTTGTCCATCGTTGCCACTGCTTCTCCAGTCGGTTCCCTATCGATCGTTCTTTGCGTTCTAGCATACACTACCTGCTCGGTTTTCAAATTTGCCGTTTACTGGACAATACCGACCGTTCACCCGTAAATCCTTGTTGCTCTTCCAAAAATGTCTTACGTTGTCATTAACGAAATGACAACGTTGTCATTTCGCAATGCCTTCCTTAAGCAGGAAGGTTTCCGGGCAGTCCTGACCATCCATCGACGACCAGTTCCATCCACATGCATCGCGCATCGAACAGCAAAGGAGCTCTATGGACGCCATCGTAAAGATGCTCGAAAAGCATCAACCGTTCTTTGAGAAGATCTCGAGGAACATCTACCTCCAGGCCATTAAGGACGGATTCCTTGGGTGCATGCCCATCGTCCTCACCTCTTCGATCTTCCTACTGATTGCCACCCTTCCTGGCGTAGTTGGCATCACGCTGCCCCAGCCGCTCATCGACTGGTGCAACAAGCTGTACAACTTCACCATGGGCGTCATGGGCATCATGGTTGCCGGCACCACTGCCAAGAACTTTACGGCTTCCATGAACCGTCGCATGCCCGCCGGCAAAGTGCTCAACGACGGCTCCACCATGGTTGCCGCCCAGTGCAGCATGCTTTTGCTCGCTGTTACGCAGTTCACCACCAAGTTCAACGGCTCCGAACTTTCGGTCTTCGATTGCACCAGCATGGGCACGCGCGGTCTGTTCTCGGCCTATATCGCCGCGTTCATTACCGTGTGGGTATATAAATTCTGCGTCTCGCGCGATCTGACCATTAAGCTGCCCAAGGAGGTCCCAGGCGCCATCGCTCAGAACTTCCGCGACATTATTCCCTTTGGCGGCGCCGTCATCATCTGCGGCATCATCGATGTCGTCGTGCGCAACCTCATGGGCGTTCCGTTCTCCGAGCTGCTTATCAAACTGCTCTCCCCGCTCTTTACCGCTGCAGAAACCTATCCTGGCCTTATCCTTATCCAGGCAGCCACCGCGTTCTTCTGGTTCATCGGCGTCCACGGCCCCTCGATCGTCCAGCCGGGCATCGACCCCATCCGTCTTGCCAATCAGGCCGAGAACCTGCAGGTTCTGCTGGCCGGTGGTCACCCCGCCCACTCCCTCACCTTTAACATGTCGCTCGTGGGTGAGTTCGGCGGCACCGGCGCCACGTTCATCGTGCCGCTTCTGCTGATTCTCTTTATGAAGTCCAAGCAGCTCAAAGCCGTCGGTAAGGCCTCGATTGTTCCTGTTGCCTTTGCTGTCAACGAGCCGCTGCTCTTTGGCGCGCCAATGATCCTTAACCCCTACATGCTCGTCCCCTTTGTTGCCGCCGGTTGCGTCAACGTGAGTGTTGCCAAGTTCTTTATCGATAACGTGGGCATGAACGGCTTCTCCTTCGTGGTGCCTTGGGCTACCCCTGCCCCCATCGGCATCTTCATCACCACGAACTTCCAGCTTATCGCCCTGGTATTTGTCGCGATTATCATCTTGCTGGACGCCATCATCTACCTGCCGTTCTTGAAGGCATACGATAAGCTGCTCTGCGACCAGGAGGCCGAGCGCGCCGCCGAGCTGGGTCTCGAGTCCGTTGGCGCCGCTGCCATCGCCGCCAACGCCCCTGCGCCCGCTGTCGAGCAGGCTACCGCTTCCGTCGAGACGACTGTTGCCGACGCCGACAGCAAGCCTGTCGCCGATCAGCCCGAGCCCGCTGCCGATGCATCCGCCAAGAAGGATGTCGATGGCCTGAAGGTCCTCGTCCTGTGCGCCGGCGCCGGCACCTCTGCCATGCTCGCCAACGCCATCAAGGAAGGTGCCGCACAGACCGGAGAGAACATCGCTTCCTCCGCAGGCGCCTATGGCCAGCACACTGCCATCATGGATCAGTACGACGTTATCGTGCTTGCCCCGCAGGTCCGTAGCTACTACAACGACATGAAGGCCGACACCGATCGCCTAGGCATTAAGCTGCTCGCCCCGCGCGGTAAGGAATATATCGACCTTACCCGCGACCCCGCCGGCGCCATCAAGTGGCTCCGCGAGAACCTCGACTAGTTACCTCCCTCTGTTGGTGCCCGAATCCCCAGTTCGGGCACCTCTCCCTATTCGTATCCCACAGAAAGGATGACTCATGACCAATCCCATGCAGTTCCCCGACGGCTTTGTATTTGGCGGCGCCACCGCCGCTTACCAGGTTGAGGGCGAGACCCGCACGCACGGCAAGGGCAAAGTGCCCTGGGACGATTTCCTGGCTGCTCAGGGTCGCTTCTCCCCCGACCCCGCAAGTGATTTCTACAACAAGTATCCGGTCGATATCGACCTGTGCCAGCGCTTCGGCATCAACGGTATCCGTGTCTCCATCGCTTGGAGCCGCATCTTCCCCAACGGTACTGGCGAGATCAACCCCGAGGGTGTTGCCTTCTATCACGAGCTTTTTGCCACCTGCAACAAAGCCGGCGTTATTCCCTATGTCACGCTCGATCACTTTGACACGCCCGAGGCCTTCTACCAGGACGGCGGCGAGGGCTTCTTGACGCGCACGACCATCGATGCCTTTGTCGAGTACGCCAAGTTCTGCTTTGCCGAGTTCACCGAGGTCAAGCACTGGTTCACGTTTAACGAGATTCCCGCGACCGCCGAGGGCAGCTTTATCGTCGGCAACTGGCCGCACGGCGAGAAGTATCGCCTGGACAAGGCCTTCCAGCTCATGCACAACATGATGGTGGCCCACGCCAAGGCTGTCGTCGCCTTCCATGAGGGCGGCTTTGAGGGCGAGATCGGCATTGTCCAGAACCTGGAGCCCAAGTATCCCCTCGACCCCAACAACGCCGCCGACTGCGAGGCAGCTCGCATGGCCGACGTCATCAACAACCGCTGGGTACTCGACGCCACCTTCCGCGGCCACTATGCAGCCGACACCATGGAGGCTGCGACCAAGCTGGCCCATATCGCCGGCGGCGAGCTCGACGTCCGCGACGAGGACATCGCCGCGCTGACCGCCGCGCTCCCCTACAACGATTGCCTGGGCGTCAACACCTACAAGTGCCAGTTCCTGCGTGCCGCCGAGGGCGAAAACGACATCAACCACAATGGCACCGGCGACAAGGGCTCCTCGCGCTGGTTCCTCAAGGGCGTGGGCGAGTCATGCGTGCGCGAAGGCGTACCCACCACCGATTGGGACTGGATCATCTATCCCGAGGGCCTCTACGACCTGCTGCTCCGCATTAAGAACGATTACCCCAACTACAAGAAGATCTACATCACCGAGAACGGCATGGGCTATAAGGACGACTTCGAGGACGGCTTTATCGACGACGCCCCTCGCATCGACTATATGCGTCAGCATCTCGCGTGGATCCTCAAGGCAATCGACGGCGGCGTAAACGTCGACGGTTACTTTGTGTGGTCGCTGCAGGACCAGTTCTCCTGGACCAACGGCTATAACAAGCGCTACGGCCTGTTCTACATCGACTTTGAGACCCAGAAGCGCTATCCCAAGGCGAGCGCGTACTGGTACAAGAACGTCGCAGAGACCGGCCTGCTCATGGCCTAACTTCAGCCGCGCATCCCCTGTCGGCCGCATGCGAATCCCTCCACGGGTTCGCATGCGGCCTTTTTGTTTTGCCCGGGCCTGAGCCTGTCGTTTGTCTCGATCTGTAACATCTAGCAGGGGTTTTCGGTCTTACCTGTTACAGATCAAGACAAACAGAACGCCCGAACTTGAAGATCTCGATCTGTAACACGTAGCCGAGCATTCCGGCCCCACCTGTTACAGATCGAGACAAACGGGTAGCCCGAAGCAGAATATCTCGATCTGTAACATCTAACCTGGTTTTCTACTCCCAACTGTTACAGATTGAGATAATTCGACGACGCCGACGTTTTAATATACCGTGGTACAATTGTGTCCCAACGCAAAGGAGGTACCCATGTCAGCTTGTGTGCCCGTCCGAGATATGAAGGACACCGCTGCATTTACCGCGCTTGTCGAGTCCGAGCGCGACGTCACCGTAACCAAAAACGGCTACGAGGCCATGCACTGCATCAGCAGCGACCAGTATCGCCTCATGCAAGACGAAATCGCCAAAGCCAAGCTGCTGTCTCGTATGATGCTGGCAGAAGACGAGATATCGCAAGGCGACTATAGCGACTACGAATCCTTCGCGGCTTCGATACGAGACAAATATGACCTATAACGTCGTAATCCTCAGAAGCGCGCGATATGAGTACGAGAGTATTGTCGGATACCTTGCTCAAATCCTCAAGAATCCGCGTGCAGCAGGCAACTTTGTCGCTGAGTTTGAATATCAGCTTGACCTGCTTCGCGAGCAGCCGCTTTTACGTCCCCTCTCGCACATGCAAGAGCTGGCGGCACGTAATTACCGATCGTTTCCCGTCAACAACTACGTGTGTCTATACAAGTTTGAGCACGAAACAATCTATATCGCCCACATCTTTCATCAGTCACAAGACTACGCCCGCCTGGTCTAGCCCACAAGCTGAATACTTGGCCCGAGCGCATTTGCGTGTCATATCGCGTCACGTTGACGCGTAGAATAACGCGCATTTTTTTACGCGCCATCAAATTTGACGCACAAATGGTGTTTTTACTTATACGTGTCATTCTGCACGTCATATTGAAGCGATAATCCCCGCGCCGGTAGAGGGCAGACGTATCGCCTGCAGCGTTAGCTAGCAGATGACCTGCGTGTGTTCCTCGATGGCGGCGCGATCCTCGGCGGTAATACCCGGCTCGCACACCACGGCGTCCAAATTGTCCAGGCGGCAGAAGGTGTAGAAATCACGCTTGCCGATCTTGCTGGAGTCGGCGATCAGATAGCGCGAGTCGGCCTTGCTAAAGGCGAGCTGCTGGATACGGCCCTCGTCCATGTTGGACGTAGACACGTCGCCATCCAGAATGCCGTTGGCACCGATAAACGCCGTGTCAATCCCTAGTGCGCGCAGGGTATCCTCGGCCATGGGCCCACAAAGGCGGCGGTGCGGCGACGGTACATGCCGCCCACCAGGCACAGCTCGCAATCCTCGCGCGCCTCGAGCAGGCTAAAGGCCGAAAGCGAATTGGTCACATAGATAGAAGGCAGTTTGTCGGTGACTCGGAGAGCGCCAATGCGATCTCACGACGGTTGCGCTCATTGTCTCAATTAGATACTCAACAAAATACGGCCCCGCAGCTCAATAAGCTGCGGGGCCGTACCATACACCGACGAATCAACGACGAAGTGCATCCACTATTTGGCCAGCTCCTGAACGATCCAGTCAATTGCACCTTCGGGATCGTTGGTAAGGTCGATATACTCCTTGCCCCTTGTGGTGAGCAGTTTAATTCCAAGGCGATCAGTATCGGCCTTCATAGCGTCATAGTACATGCGCGCCTGGGGCGCCAGAACAATCACGTTGTACTGATCCATCGTCTCATAGTGGCTTCCGTACGCACCGGACTGAGAAACCAAATCGATACCCTTAGCAGCGGCACCTTCGCGAAGAGCATTTGCCAAGAGAGTCGAAGTGCCGGCACCCTGGCAAAGCACAAGCACGCGGATCTGCTCCGCCTTGTCCTTTACCGCCTCGAGAGCTTTTGCGACATTTTCTTGTTCGGCAATAGCATCTGCATCCGAGTTTCCTGCAGTCTCCTTTGCAGACTCTTCCAAACAAAGCTGATGGTCATACGCCTTGCAGAACGGATAGTAAATCACAAAGTCAACGACCAACAGCACTGCCATCAATACGAGAGAACGCAGATCGAGACCCGTGGTGAGGAACGCACCAATTGGGCCGGGAAGCGCCCACGGCATGGTATACATGGGGGCGTTCATTCCAATGACGTCAATGAAAAATTTACCGATAATGGCGTTGACCATAGGAGCCACTAGGAAGGGCACGAACATATAGGGATTGAGAACAATCGGCATACCGAAGATAACGGGCTCGTTAACTCCAAAAATCACCGGGATAATCGATGCCTTGCCCATGGCTTTAAGCTGCTTGGAGCGCATAAACATGATTAGGATAATAGGAACGATGAACGTGCAGCCAGAACCGCCCAGACCGCCGATGAAGCTTGTAAAGTCCTGCGTGAGAGCAATTGACGGGTGTCCACCTGCTTGGAAAACCTCAAGATTGGTAACGGTATTGCCATAGAGCGCAGCATTGATCGGACTCATGACAACCGAAGCACCGTGGATACCCATAAATTGGAAAAGCGCGACCGCGCCTTCGATAAGCGCCATGCCTGGATAGGTGTCGACCGCGGAGAACAGTGGCGAGATGAGAGCGGATACCAAATTGGCAAACGGCACAGCAAGCAGCTTGCGGCTCGCAAGATCGATAAAAGCGCACGCAAGGATCGAAAACCCAAATGCAAAGATATCGCGAAAACTCTGCGCAATAGAGCCAGGGACCTCTTTGGGAAGCTTGATCGTCACATTATGGCTAATGCACACCTTATAGATATTAACGGTCAAGAATGCGGCTACGAACGCAGCGAGAAAACCCTTGGTTCCCATATAGCCGGTTTCAAAAACAGATGTATCTGCTCCGCCAATCGAGACAACATCGTTCGTCACCGATAGTAAGAGCATGCCGCACATGGCACAAACCATGCACGAGGTGGGGTTGAGAGATTTACCCGAAGGCATGCGACGGTTCATCGACATGGCAAGTGAGCTCGCCGTGGTGCCGGCCACCATAATGCCAAGAAGTCCCATGGTATATGCATAGATTTTATTGAAGAAATCCAGCACCTCAGACGGAAGCGTGATGCCTACATAGGCAGGGAGCGTCGAAAGAAGAAGGAACAGGCTCGAGAACAGCACAATTGGCATATTCGAGAGAAAGCCATCCTTAATCGCCACCAGATAAATGTTCCTCGAGATTTTGTCGAAGAGGGGCTGGTGTTTTTCAAGGAATTTGACGATAGCGTCCATAACACATCCTTTCATGATTCCCGGGCACACAACGATTTATCCGGACTCAACCATCGTCGTCCCCGTTTGTATCCACTTATGTAAGTGAATACGTTCTTGTGCGAAATGTAATATCATTTGCGCGATTTGTCATAACCAATTCTTTTTCCGCTTTGTCGATATGTCAAGAAATCAAATACTTATTCGGTGAACGGTAGTTGATTATTATAAGGTTTTCCCAGCTAACAGCTATTTTTTCGGAGCAGTACTATAAGTTTGCAACCGTTCACCGATTGGATATAACATATTTAATATATTGTTGTAACAATATTAGAGACAATGTCACAAGCCTGTCGTTCTAGTCAAAGGAAGTAACAATGCCCAAACGATTGCTGAACATGTCCGCATCAGATTTTGCCGCCACGTCACCCATGGATCTAAAGCAGGCAATTCTGGCTTCCGAGGGACGTACCATCATGGCGGAAAACGTACCCTCTTCCCAATTTCTCGGCGGCGTTACTAATGCCGAAATCGAACGTGCCGCAGGTGCCGACCTGCTTCTGTTTAACGCGCTCGATGTGTTCAATCCAGTTATTGCCGGTATTCCAGATGATCTCAATGAAAACCCGGTCACTTGGGTGAAGCGAGCATGCGGAAGGCCCATTGGCGTCAATCTGGAGCCAGTTGATAACGAGGCGGAGATGTCTGAATCCCGAACGGAAATCCCCATGGGTCGTCGCGTCTCTCCCAAGACCTTAGAAAAGGCTAACGAACTCGGATTTGATTTTATCTGCCTGACGGGCAACCCTGGAACCGGCGTCTCCAACGATGCAATCGCCCATTCGATTAAACTCTCCAAAGAGCATTTCAATGGCCTGGTCATAGCCGGAAAAATGCATGGAGCGGGCGTTGCAGAACCCGTCATGACGCTCGAAATTGCGCGCAAGTTTGTTGACCTCGGCGTCGATATCCTTCTCGTGCCAGCCCCCTACACCGTCCCTTGCTTCCAAGAAGCAGACCTGCGCGCCATCGTAGACTTTGTACGATCCCACAACGTAGGCAAGTCAATTGAAGAGAAGGTTCTCGTCATGGCGGCGAACGGGACGAGTCAAGACTCCTGCGACAGCGAGACCATTAAGAAAATAGGCCTTGCAGCAAAAGCAGCCGGCGCTGACCTCCAACATATCGGGGACTCCATGAACGGTATTTGCCTGCCCCAGAATATCTTCACGCTCGGACAAGCCCTTCGTGGATACAGGCATCAGATCGTCATGCTGAGCCGCTCTGTGATACGTTAAGGTTACCTTGCCCACGTTACATCCCGACTGAGGCAACCATCAGGTATAACCAACATGCAAACTGAGGCTCTAATGCTCGATACACACGAAAAACGGCCACTCTATTTACAGCTCACCGACGCGCTGCTCAAGCAGATCGTCGATGAATATCAAGCAGACGATAAACTTCCAACAGAAATGGAACTCTGCGACGAATACGCCGTAAGCAGAACAACCGTCCGACTTGCCATGAGTGAGCTGGAGCGTCGTGGAAGTATCTATCGAATCCAAGGTAAGGGATCGTTTGTTGCACCTAAACGCGTTAGCGAGCTCAATTCACTTTTAGACTTTGACTTTGCAAGCCATTGCGATGGCGTTGATCCGGATGCCATCACAAAACATTTCGGCGGCCTCACATCAGGTCGTCCAATTTCCGTAATGATGCTCCAACAATTTGGATGTCAAAGTCGCGATGAAATTCAGCGTCTTGAATTGACCTACGAACTTGAAGGCAGCTTCATAGGCGCTGATACGTTCTTCATTTCAAAGTCGCGCGTTCCGAATAACCAGTTAGATTTTCAGGCATTTAGCAGAATCATGGACGACTTGTCCAAGTCTATCCAATCTGTTAGGGAAAGCTATAGAGCACGTCAGCTTAGCGATTCCGAAGCCAGTAATTATGGTGTTGCAAAACTTCCGGTCATCGAACTGACTCATTATGCTTACGACTCCGGAGGCAAACTAATCTCAATTGTCTGCCGCACCGTCTTAACTGGGCGAATCCCTTATCAAAACTTTATTTTCAAGTCCTAATGTTCTTTTTCTTTTGTCTCGATCTGTAACACGTAGCCGAGTTTTTAAGTCCTAACCGTTACAGATCGAGACAAACAAGGTAGACCCCGCCGAATTGTCTCAATCTGTAACACTAAGACCGGTTTTGGACGTCTAGATGTTTCAGATTGAGATGAATGCACAGGCCAATGTCCCCAATCTAAATCTGTAACAACTAGCTGAATTATTCGGTCCTAGCTGTTACAGATCGAGACAAACGGAATAGGCCGAGCCAAAAATCTCGATCTGTAACATCTGACTCGCTTTTGGCCGCCTAGATATCACAGGTTGAGACAATTTGATAGTGGAGTCCTCATTTGCGCGTCATATCGCGTAGCGCTAACGCGCTGGTTTCCACAATGACAGGAGGTAAAAGTCCCCCCGCATCGCCCGTTGGCAATCCCGTAGCGCTAGCTAGCAAATGACCTGCGTATGTTCCTCGATGGCGGCACGATCTTCGGCGGCGATGCCCGGCTCGCACACCACGGCATCCAGGCTGTCCAAGCGGCAGAAGGTGTAGAAGTCGCGCTTGCCGATCTTGCTGGAGTCGGCGATCAGATAGCGCGAGTCGGCCTTGCTAAAGGCGAGCTGCTGGATACGACCCTCATCCATATTGGACGTAGACACGTCGCCATCCAGAATGCCGTTGGCACCGATAAACGCCGCATCGATGCCCAGCGCACGCAGGGTATCCTCGGCCGTTGGTCCCACAAATGCGGCGGTGCGGCGACGGTACATACCGCCCACGAGGCACAGGTCACAGTCTTCGCGCGCCTCGAGCAGGTTAAACACCGAAAGCGAATTGGTCACAATGCGCAGGCGAAACGCCGGCAGCATCGAGGCCATCTGCTCAACCGTGGTGCCCGTACCCAAAAAGATGGTCGAGCCTTCCTCGATAAGCTCCACAGCACGGCGCGCAATCTGCAGCTTTTCCTCGGCATGCTTAGTGCGCTTTTCGCTGTGCGAATACTCATGGCGCAACATAGCGTGTGGACGACCCTGCGCACTACGGGCGCCGCCGTGCACGCGCTCGATCTCGCCCAGGCTCGCAAGTTCTTCGAGGTCGCGGCGAATCGTCATGTCCGAAACGCCCAGTGCATCCGAAATCTCCTTGACCGAGACCGTGCCCAGCTCTTCGAGCAGCTGACGAACCTTATCCTGTCGCTCTGCCTTAATCACGATGAATCCTCGCCGTTCTATACGCGTATACCGTTCAAACAGTAACGAACAAATTGTATCAGACTCGTGCACACCTAAAATGAGCGCCCGTACAGCTCCAATCATCACTTTTTTGAGAAAAATACCCCCTGCTTTAGTGGGATGTAGTGATAATCTCGCCTGTTCGCGCTACAGTTTGTCGGAAATACCTCGATGTTAGGAACCAAATGATCACTTCCGAGCTTTTCGGCACCGCGCCGTGCGGTACCCCCGTTCATCGTTACACCCTCAACGGGCCCGAGATCTGCGTTCGCATTATGGACTATGGCGCCACCGTGCTTGGTATCGATGTGCCCGACATTCCCGGCAACGTGCGCGATGTGGTGCTGGGCTTCGATAAGCTCGAGGATTACTTTGACAACCCCGCCTGCTTTGGCGCGACCATCGGCCCCGTGGCAAACCGCACCGCGGGCGCCACGATCACCATCGACGGCACGGACTGGCATATGCCGGCCAACGAGGGCGTCAACAACCTGCACAGCGATCTTGAGCACGGCCTGCACAAGCGCGTATGGGATGTTGAGCTCGACGAGGTCCACAATGCCGTGCGCATGACCACCTCGCTTGAGGATGGCGAGCTGGGCCTGCCCGGCAACCGCACCTTTACGGCCATGTTTACCGTTACACGCACCGGCGTCTTTCGCATCGAGTATGACTGCGAGAGCGACCGCGCCACCTACGTGTCCATGACCAACCACACGTACTTTAACCTTGCCGGCCATAACGCCGGCATGGACTGTGAGCACTTCTTTGTTGCCAACGCCGCCCACTACCTGCCCATTAGCGAGCAGAATATCCCCACCGGCGAAATCGCTCCGGTCGAGGGCACGCCGTTTGACTTTCGCGAGCTGCGCCCCGTCGCTCCTGGCATGGAAGCCGATGACCCGCAGATTAAGCAGGCCCGTGGCTACGATCACTGCCTGTGCATCGATGGCTATCAGTACGGCCGTAATCTGCGCCGCGCGATGCACGTCGAGGAGATGTGGACCGGCCGCGAGCTGGACTACTACACCACCGCGCCGGGCGTTCAGCTCTACACCGGCAACTGGCTGGGCGACGAGCACGCCAAGGACGATGCCAACTATGGCTGGGGCGCCGGCTTCGCCCTCGAGGCCGAGATGTACCCCGACACGCCGCACCAGCCGCTGTTCCCGCAGGGCATTGTGGGCCCGGGCCATCCCTACAGCAATGTGATCGAATACCACTTTATGAGGCACTAAGCCCGCAACGCGACATATCGCACAGCAGCGCCCGCCGGCACCACCGCCAGCGGGCGCTTTTTCATCTTTTAGGCTCGTTTTTTCTGTGACTGTATGAGTGACATATCAAAACTATGCCCATTTACTACGTTTAGCCCGGGATGCTCGACCATGCACCGGTTTTTGTTACATTTGTGAGCAGTATACCTGCGGTTTTGTTTATCTCAAATTCAACATGCTCGACGATAGCCAATCAAACGTAGTAAATGGGCATAGTTTTTGACAGGCGGCATCGCGCGCATCCCTCGCAAGGGCAAAATGATCCGTTTTCCTCCGTCCCCAAGGGATCAGTTGAACAGATTGCCAATGGGGTCGGGGGCGGAACTGGGGAGATAACGGATTTCTAGCTCTATGCCGAGCTTTTGCAACTCTTTGAAGGCGGCAATGTCCGTATCGTCTACGGCAATGGCAGGCGTTGCAGAGCGCTTGCCCTCCCTCGCCCGCATATGGCCGATGCTGATCTTGGTTATTGGCACACCGCCCTTAACCAGCGCGAGTGCATCCGTGGGCGACGCCACCATGATGAGAATCCATTGGCGCGGCGTTGCGGTATAAATGATGTCGATGGTCCTTTGCACCGAGAAAAACCGCGTCCAAACGCCTTCTGGCGCCGCCACCCTCATGGGTGCCCATTGGCGCGAATCCGCCGCGATCTCATCGTTGACGATTAAGAAAAGATTGGAACCCACGGCTTCGTTCCACAGCTCAACGTCTTGCCCGTAAATAAACCGATCATCGATGCGTGTGAGAAGAATCTTGGGTTGAGCCATCGCTGCCCCATTCTGCTTGAGACCCGTAAGAGCAAGACATCGTGTCTCCAATATTAGTGCATTTAAAGTGAGAAAAGCCGTCAGAACACTTGCGCGGATGTGCGATGTCCCGTATCATAAACAGCCGTTGACGCCTCAGTTGCGTCATCACATGGCCGCCAGCGTAGCTCAGTTGGTAGAGCACCGCTCTCGTAAAGCGGGGGTCACCGGTTCGAGCCCGGTCGCTGGCTCCATTGCACAAGATAGCCGCCTTCGGGCGGCTTTTTTGTTGCCGATTTCGGGCGCACATCCGCCAATCCAAGCACAACGCCGCCGGCAACTCCCCTACTCAACAAAAAGCCCCGCCAACCGCAATCCCCAAAGGAACCGCGATCAGCGGGGCCCAAGCGCGCTCCTCAATGGAATCACGCCATCAGACGAGCAGCTCAGACGAGCAGCGCGTTACTCCTCCCAGTAAGCGTCGGCAAGCAACTTAAAGCAGATCTTCTTGACCGGCTGTGCGCCATCGCCCGGGAACTCGAGCGTGGGCATGTGGGGCTCGCCGGCAACGAACAGCGCGAATTTGTCGTCGGCAAGATCGCCGGCGATCGAGGCGTCGGAATCGACCAGATCATAGTCGTCCTTCTCGTCAAACTCCTGGACCAGTGTCAGGCTGCCCGTAGCGACCTTGAAGGCCTCGCGACCCTCGACGTCGATCTGCAGGTCGTGATAGCGCTGATGCGTCTCATAGTGAGCCTCAGCCTCGGGACGCGTCGTGGGAGACATGACGTTCGCAAAGACCTTCTCACCCAAAATCGGATGGCTGCCGACCTCGAGCTGTGCCGGGTCGTTCTCCTCGAGCCAGTCGATCAGCACGTCGAGGCCCTTGAGCATTCCGCGGTATTCCTCGATATCGCCCAATGCACCGTAAATCATCTAAATCCCCTCTCGGATCGTTTATTTGGCAGCTACTCGGTAAATGCATTACCGACGCTGTTGCCACCCACATACGTCTCGACCAGGGTAAGGTCGGGATTGAACACGACAAACTCGGCGTCGCGCCCCAGCATAATGCTACCGCACTTGTCGTCGACATGAGCTAGCAAGCAATGCCGGGGCCGACGCCCAGGCTTTTACAGCTCGGTCACGACAACGCCGTTGTAGACCTCGTCCCAACGGTCCATGACCAGATGGCCGGTCATGGGATCCATGGCATTGAGCTTGCCGCAGGTGTTGGCGGTACGCAGCACCGTCTCGTCATCCGCGCCAGCAGCAATCGCATGCGCGAAGCCGGCAATGGTCGAATCGCCAGAGCCCGTAGCGTTAACGGCGGGGATATCGGGGGTCTTGGCGCGGAATGCACGGCCATTATGGAAGCCCACGGAGCCGGCAGCGCCCATGGACACGACGACCCAGGGGATATCGGAGAAGCGGGCATCAGAGGCGAGCGCGGCGCGGAGCTCGTCCACATCGTCGGTGGTAAAGCTCGTGCCCAGAAGGCCGTTAATCTCGGTCAGGTTAGGCTTGACCAGCTCGGGCTTAATTTCGGACTTAAGGGCGGCCTCGAGCGAAGCACCCGAGGTATCGAGCAGCACCTTGGCGCCGGCGTTCTCGGCAATACCCGTGATCTTGGCGTAGTAGCCCGCCTCGACACCACGGGGCAGCGAACCCGAGATGGTAACGACAGCGGCCTTGCTCGCAAGCTCGGCGAACTTGGCGGTAAAGGCATCGAGCTCCTCGGGGGCAATCGTCGGGCCGCTCTCGAGTAGCTCGGTCTGGTTGCCGGCGTGGAGGATGTTAAGGCAAATGCGAGTCTCGCCCTTGATGGGTACAAAATCATTCTTAATGCCGTTGGCATCCATGAGCTCGGCCATGTAGGCGCCCATGTGGCCGCCGAGTAGACCGGTTGCCACAACGTCGTCGCCCAGCTGACCCAGTACACGGGCCACGTTGAGACCCTTGCCGCCGGCGGTCTTTTCGGGCGTCACACGGTTAACGTCGTCGATAATGAGCTCATCGAGCTGATAGCGTGTATCGACGGACGGGTTCATCGTAACGGTGAGGATCATTTTTAGCTCCTTATCTCGCAGGCTCCTTGTGCCTCGCGATACGAGTCGACAAAACGGAATTACAGAATCTCAATCGTGAACGAGCGAACGACGGTCTCCTTGGGCTTGGCGACAAGGCAGCCACGCTTATGCTCAAGCACGTCGTCCTCATCGGAGCAGGTCGAAAGGCCGCCCCAAGGCTCAACTGCCACAAAATCACCCTCGGGCTTGCTCCACACAATGAGATATGGGAAGCCCTCAAAGCTCAGGCGAACGCCCTTGTCCTCGCCCTTTTTGGAAAGCGTGACCTGGCGGCTCTCGAGCACGTCAAAGATGGTCTCCGCAAAATCGAAGAGCTCGTGCGACAGGGGCAGCGTCTTTCCCACCATGGGGTTCTTGGAGCGCTTGTCCACGTCAATCAAGCCAGTCGAAGGGACAGCGGTGCAAAGCTCTGCAGCCTCTTCTTTCTCAAAGCGCAACTCGTAGTCCGTATAGGCCTCGCCCTCATCGAGCGGGCACCTAAAGCCGGGATGCCCACCGATAAAGAACGGCATGTCCTCGGTGCCCTCGTTGGTAACCTCATAGGAGACACGCACGGCGGCGTCCTCGAGCGTATAGCGGGCGACGAGCCTAAACGGATACGGATAATCGCTCAGCAACGCAGCGTTATCCTCGGACGCCAGACACACAGCCAACTCGTTCTCGCCTTGGCTCAGCAGCTTCCACTCCTGCTTGCGCGCAAAGCCGTGGCGAGCGAGCTTTACATGATGCCCGGCAAACGTCATGGCGCTACCATCGCGCAGGCCTCCGCAAATCGGAAAGCAGACCGGCGCCTGGCCGGACCACACGGCGGGGTCACCCTGCCACAAGTACTCGCGACCTCCGGCCTCAATCGAGGTAAACGAACCACCAGCCGTGGACACCTTAATAGAAATCGAATCGTTGGAGAGAGCGTATTCCATTGCCCATCCTTTCGAACAACTGCTTTTTGCTCGCAAGTACCCGTCTCGGCTCTGACCAATGGACAAACCCGCACGCTCATCGATGCGTCCGGTATCCCGGCCATGTAACGGGGTACCATACAGACATTGATGCAATTACAGCTGAAAGGCCTTCTTATGCGAACCATCATTCTTTATGCCTCACGCCACCACGGCAATACGAAAAAGCTCGTGGACGCCATCGTCGAGGCGCACCCCGAAATCGATACCCTCGACGTGAAAACACTCGGCAAAAACGAGTATCCCAACCTGCACGAATACCATCTGATTGGTGTCGCCACGGGCATCTATTACTCCGAGATCGACAAGGACATGGCACGCGTGCTCACTAACGTGTTGCAGCCGCAGGACAAGGTGTTTGGCCTTATGACCTACGGTGGCAAAAACAAGTGGTACGGCAAGGATATCGATGGCATCTGCCGCATGAGGCAGGCCATCTTTATGGGTGTCTACGGCTGCCCCGGCTTTGATACGTGGGGGCCGTTCAAACTCACCGGCGGTGTCCAAAAGGGGCACCCGACCGCTGAGGAAATTAAGGGTGCCGTCGACTTCTTCGACAAGATCGAAGACGAGTATGGAGACATCATCGTCGAAGAGTACGCCAAGCGCGAGAAGCGCCTAGCATACGAGAAGGAGCATCCTGCAGGAGGCCTGGTGGCCGGCGTTAAGCGTACGGCAAAGAAAATCGCTAGCAAGCTGTAACTGTAAAGGTGCTTTTGAGCGTTTAACCCGTACGGCGGGTCCGAGCAGATTCGGGCCCGCCGTCTTTTTCTTTCGTTACTCGGTAAAGGCGTTGCCGACGCTCTGGCCGCCAACATACGTCTCGACGAGGGTGAGCTCATGGTCGAACACGACAAAGTCGGCGTCGCGACCCGGCATGATGCTGCCGCACTTATCCTCGATGTGCGCGGAGCGTGCCGGCACCTCGGTTGCCATGCGAATGGCGATATCGGCGCTGGCGATGCCCCAGTCGACGATGTTCTTGACGCCCTGGGCAAGCGTGAGCACCGAACCGGCAATGCTCTTGCCATCGGCGAGCCAGCACAGGTTGTCCTTCATGATGACGTCCATGCCGCCGCTGGTGTAGCTGCCCTCGGGCATGCCGCCGCAGCCCAGGCAGTCGGTGATGAGTACCGTGTGCTGCCAGCCCTTGGCCTGCAGCAGCGCCTTGATGGCGGCAGGGTTTACGTGCTTGCCGTCACAGATGATCTCGGCGTAGGTCTCGGACGTGGACATAGCAGCACCCACGACACCGGGCTCACGGTGATGCAGCCCGCGCTGGCCGTTATAGGTATGCGTAAAGCAGCTGGCACCGGCGTTGATGGCAGCGATGCACTCATCGTAGGTGGCGTCGGAGTGACCGATGCTGGTCACCACACCCTTGGCGTTCAGAGCAGCCGCATAAGCAGCGGCACCGTCGCGCTCGGCCGCCATGGCGCTCTTAACGATGCGACCGCCCGCAGCCTCCTGCCACTGATCGAAGACCTCCTCGGAGGGGTCGATCAGATAAGCGGGGTTCTGCGCGCCCACGTGCTTCATGGTAAAGAAAGGGCCTTCCAGGTAGATGCCCTGAATGCGAGCACCGCAGAAGTCGGGGCCGCGACCCTCGTCCGCCTGGGCGATGGCGGCGCAGGCGTCCTTAATCTGCTCGACGCCATCGGTGAACGTCGTGGGCAGCCAGCTGGTGGTGCCGCGACGGGCGAGCTCGGTCGAGCTGATATCGATGCCCTCGGGATCGTTATCGGTAGTCGAGTGGTTATAGAAGCCATGGATGTGGGTGTCGACCATACCCGGTGCGATCCACGATCCCGTGTAATCCTTAATCTCGCAAGAGGGCTCGTCGGCCTGCCAGGCGCCAAAGACGCCATCCTCGACCATAAGATAGCCGCCCAGTTGCGGGCCTGCCGGCAAGAAGAACTTGTCAGCCTTAATTGCGTACGTGCTCATATGCACTCCTTGCTTCTAAAGCAGTTGACTGTGGTGATGCTTATACCCAGCTCACGTAAAACAAAAAGCGCCCGCCCGCCGTTATGAGCGGACGGGCGCCCTTACAGGGGGACGCGATTAAGCGGTGAAGGGGTGAATCGTCACGCCCTTGACCACGCGGTTGACCGTGCCGGTGGGGCTCGGCGTATCGGGCGTGTTGCCCACGCGCACGGAGTTGAGCAGGCTGATTGCCTGGGCAAACATCACGAACGGCAGAGCAAGGTAACCCTCGGGGAGTGCCTCATAGCCCTTAAAGGTGAAGGACTCACCCTCGTAGACAGTAGCGCCATCCTGCTGAACGGCAACGGTGCGCTGAGCAATATCGTCGCCACCGATCTCGTTGAGGATGTCGATGTCGTACTGACGGGTGTAGGCGTCGTTGTTGACGAATACGAAGACGAGCGTCTTATCGTCGACGAAGGACTTAGGTCCGTGACGATAGCCCATGGAGGTGTCGTAGGAAGTGGCAACCAGGCCATGAGCAAGCTCGAGGATCTTGAGCTGGCTCTCCTGAGCAAGGCCGCCAAAGGAGCCGGAGCCAAGGTAGGTCACGCGGTTGAAGTCGCCAGCGAGGTAGTCGGCAACCTCAGACTCGCGAGCGATGACCTCCTCGCCCATCTTGGCGATGGTCTCGACCCACTCGGCCTTCTGCTCGTCGGAAGCCTCGTCAAAGATGAGAGTAGAGAGCAGGGTCATGCAGGTGTAGGAGCCGGTCATGGCGAAGCCCTTGTCGTTGGCGCGCGGGATGAGCAGCGTCAGCGCATTGGGATCATCGGCGGACTCGACGGCGAGCTTGCCCTCGGGCGCGCAGGTGATGTTGAGGAACTTGACGTTGTGGACGAGCTCCTTGGCAACGGCAACGGCGGCAAGGCTCTCGGGGCTGTTGCCAGAGCGGGCAAAGGAAACCACGAGCGTGGGATCCTCAGCGTGCAGGAAGTCGCGCGGGGCGCTCACGATGTCGGTCGTGGCGATGGGCTTAAAGTCGTAGAGATCAGTGTTGCCGGCGTGACGCAGATACGGGGCGCAGGTATCGCCAACATAGTCGGACGTACCGGCACCGGTGAAGACAACGGACAGACGGCCCTCGCCCATAGCGCGAGCCTCGGCCAGAAAGGCCTCGATGGCCTCCTTGTTCTCGCGATAGATGTTGAGCGTATCACGCCAAAGCTCGGGCTGCTGAGCAATCTCGGCCGTGGTGATCTGGGCGCCGAGCTCGGTGAGCTCCTCGACACTCTTCTCGAACATTTCTAATACCTCTCTCTAGAAGTAATCCTCTGACGTGCAATTATACACTTCGGTTGGTTATCTGGTAGTAACCAGTTAAATACAAAGAATCATCATATGGAAACGATGCCAACACTAGTCGCTACGCTGGTGGTAAACCTTGTATTTAAACTGATCGGCACGAGCAACCGAGAGCGTATACTCCACAACCTCGTTTGACTCGTTATACGTAGTCCTAACCAAATCGAGCACAGGCGAGCCCTCGACAATTTCCAAAAGGTGGGCATCGGTGGGACGGGCTATGCTCGCATAGAACTCCTCTTCGGCCACACGTATTTTTTGCTGAAAGTCTTGCTCAATCACATCGTAAAGCGGCTTACGCTCCAGCAGCGGTCGCTTTAGGGACAGAAATTGACGAACCGGTAGATAGCTGCGTTCGACCATCATGGGCATGTTGTCGGCAGAACGAAGGCGCTTGAGCTTAAAAATGCGATCACCGATACGCAATCCCATATGCTCGGCCAGATTCTTATCGGCCTCCATCTCGCAAAACTCGAGAATCGTGGTCTCGGGTTCTCGACCCATCGCGCGCATCTGCTCGGTAAAGCTGTAGGACTGCATAAGATTGGTTGCTTTTGCCGAACGGTCGGTCACAAAGGTACCGCGACCGTGCTGCCGAACCACCAGTCCTAAACGCTCCAGTTCCTGCAGAGCCAGGCGTACCGTAGTGCGCGAGAGACCATAGCGCTCCGAAAGTTCGCGCTCGGAAGGAATCATGTCACCGGCGCGATATTCATGGTCAATCTTTTCGGTCAGAATATCGACCAGCTGATCGTACAGCGGTTGCTTACGCGCTCCGATCGCCATCCTATCCTCCCTTTTGCTCGAATTCGGCTAACTACCTAGGGTGTTAAGCATTATCTGTCTGCCACACCCGAATCATCAAGAAAACAAAAGCCGCGCGCTCTTTCGAGCACGCGGCTTTTAACATACACATGGCTTAAGGGGTCGGGGTGTGAGCCGCGTAGGGACACACCCCTCAAGCTAGAGCCTTACCAGATGCTCGGCCAGAGACCAAGCGGGCCAGCGCCCAGGATGCCAAGGACGAAGAGCAGGAGAATGCCCTTGGTCGGGGTCCAGCTGTGCTTAGCGAACATGTAGTAAAGCAGCAGCGTAAGCATAAGCGGGACGAGCTTGGGGACGATGGTGTTGAGGGTGTCGGCAACAGAGAAGTTGACCGGATCCTCGGTGACGGTACCGTAGGTAACGGACTCCATGCCGTTGCCCAGATCGGTGACGCCGCACTCGACAGCGTTGCCGTCGGCATCGGAAGCGGTAAGGGCGTTGCCGTCCTTATCGGTCATGGCGATGGTACCGGCCTCAGCGGTCTCGGTATCGATGCCCTCCATACCGGTGAAGTTCTCGGCCTCCTTCTCGGAGACGATCACGGTAGTAGCGGAGAGGCCACGGGTGGTGCCATTGGGGATCTGGAGGTTGATCTGGGTGCCACCCATGGTGACGACCAGGCAACCGACGACGAAGACGCCCATGATGGAAGCGGCACGCGTGAAGGCCTGCATGTTGGCGGTCAGAGCGTCAATAGCGCTGGTGCCAAGCTTGTAGGACCAGTTCATGAGCCAGAAGCGCAGAGCGAACTGGACGACGTTGAAGATCACCAGGAAGATGATCGGCGCAGCGGCATTGCCGTTGATGGCCATGTTGGAGGTGATGCCGGCCGTGATAGGCACAAGCGTCAGCCAGAACAGGGCGTCACCGATACCACCGAGCGGGCCCATTGCGGCGACGCGGACGGCGCGGATCGTGGGGATGTCAACCTTGTTCTGCTCGAGCGAAAGCACGATGCCCATAACAAAGGTGACAAGGAACGGATGGGTGTTGAAGAACTCCAGGTTGTGGCTCATGGAAGCCGCGAGGTCGTTCTTGTTGGTGTGGATCTTCTCCAGACCGGGGATGATGGAGTAAAGCCAGCCAGCGGCCTGCATGCGCTCGTAGTTGAACGATGCCTGCAGGAAGCAGGAGCGCCAAGCCATCTTGTTGAGGGTCTTCTGGTCGAGCTGCGGAGCAGGAGTGAGATCCTCGTAGTGCTCCGGGATCACATACTCATTAGATGCCATCTTCGAAGTCACCTCCGTCAGAAACAGCTGCACCCTTCAGCTCGGTCTGCTGCTGGAAGTCCCAGAAAGCGATGCCGAAGCCGATGAGAGCGAGGATGAGCAGAGCAGGGGTTGCCAGCGAATCGTTGGCAACGGTGATGAGCGCGAGGCCAAAGCCCATGAGGAAGAAGCCCCACATATCGCGGTTCATCATAACCTTGAGCAGGACGGCGAAGCCGACGAAGCGCATCATGCCGCCTGCAGCGGAGAGACCGGTCTGCAGCCAAGTCGGGATGGCAGAAGCGATGGTCTGACCGATGGTAGCGCCAGCGATGAAGAACAGGGTGACGACGACAGCGAAGATCAGGCCGAGCAGAGCCATGGCGAAGTAGTTCAGGCGCTCGATGCCCTTGGTGTCCGCGTTGTGAGCCATGTTATCGGCCGTGGACATAAGCGGGGACATAAGCGTGAAGACCAGGGTAACGCCAAGCTGGCCAAGCAGAGCGAACGGAATGGCGAGGCCGACTGCCGCGTTGGGCTCGAGGCCCGTGGCGATAGCGAGAATGGCTGCCATGATGCCGCCGATGACGGCGTTAGGCGGCTGAGCACCTCCGATCGGCATGTTGCCGATCGTCATGAGCTGATAGGTACCACCCACGAGAAGACCGGTGTTAAGGTCGCCAAGGATAAGACCGATGACGGCGCCGGTGACGATGGGCTGATAGAGAGACTCGAGGAAGTCAAACTGGTCGATTGCCGCGATGAACGTGACGACGAAGACCAGAGCGATCTGGATGATCGAGTATTCCATCTTGCTCCTCCTTTCAAAATGTATGTACGCACTTTGGATTTCACGTACAGAACGTCAGGGTTTCACTCCTGACAACGTGGATCACGAGGATTACGAGAAGAGCTTGCTCGTGTCCTCAACAGGCGTGCTCGGAACGCGCCTGATCTCCAACTCCACCCCCAATTCCTGCAGCTCTTTAAACGCAGCGACATCCTCGTCGTTAACTGCGACGGAGGTGGCGACTTGGCGCTTTCCTTCCGACATGTGCATGTTGCCGATGTTTACCTTCTTTATAGGCACACCGCCCTTGACGAGCGTAAGCACGTCTTCCGGTGTTTCGGCCACGATGAAGATCTTCTGGCGCGGGCTCGCCTTGCCAATGACGTCGATGGTCTTCTGCAGAGAGAAGAAACGCGTAGCGACGCCGGCGGGAGCGGCCATCTTCATGAGGTTCTGGCGCATGGTGTTGGACGCCACGTCGTCGTTGGCGACGAGGATGAGGTTGGAGCCCAGGGTGGAGTTCCACTGGGTGGCAACCTGACCATGAATCAGTCGGTTATCGATGCGGGTAAGAAGAATGTTGGGTTCTGCCATGTTGATCAGCTTCCTTTCGTTATTTGCTGACGACAGTTACTTGATCTCCTGAATCGCGTAACGCGAAACATCTACGACGGCTCCGGATCGGACTTTGATCTGGACCTTCTCGCCTTCGATGCCTTTGACGGTTCCGTAGATACCGCCGGCGAAAAGAACCTCTTGACCCGGCTTGAGCTCGGTGTGCAGCTCCTTGAAGTACTTCTGCTTCTTCTTCATGTTGATTTGCGACCAGATGGTGTAAATCAAGCCCATGATGACAAGCAGGCCTAAAAGGGCGACCGAGGAGCTCAGGACGTTGGCTCCGAAATCGGCCATTAGATGCCGTCCTCGTCGCCGAAGATATCCTCTTCCTCGGAGCCGGCAACGGATGCGACCGTCTGGGCGGTGACGCCCGTCTGTCCAACGGTCACGGCCTGCTCGCCAAGCTCGGCGAGCGTGGCATTGCCTCGGAGGAACAGAAGCTCAATAACCATGGGAAGGTTGGTGCCAGTCAGAACCTCGACGTTGTCGACATCCTGGGCAATCATCATCGACTGGTTGAACGGGGTGCCGCCAAGCAGGTCGGTAAAGACGAGCACGCCATCGCACTCCTCGCGCATGGCGGTAATAGCGGCGCGGAGATCCTCACCGTAGGATGCGGCCTGGTCGCCCTCAAAAGGAACGACGGTAAAAGCAGGCTGGTCGCCGGCAACCATCGCGATAGCGCTTGCAAGGCCGGGTGCGAACTGTCCATGACCGGTAAGAATAAAGCCGACCATTCAAATTTCCCTTCCGAAGGTGTGTACAATCTGAGTCCGATGATGTTCGGAAGCCAGCGGGCGCTCGCCCTTAAAGCTTCTTGGAAAGCGTTCTTTGAAGACCAGTGGTTTCTAAACTGGTAGTAACCACGTGTCGTGTTGTTGTCACTATATCACCCCAGAAGAGGTCGCTTTCCTTGATTCATACGGTAAAACGTTTTTGCACCGCTCACGGTGATAAATCGACCGTTTACCGGTCGTTAACACTTCTACCTGCGGTTTTGAAACCGTTTCGAATTGCTTTGGCAAAAGATCGGATCTTTTCCTGTGTCTAAACAACGCAGGGCGGCTAAAAATAGCGTGAAGAAAAATTGCAGGTCATTGTGAAGATATGTGAATTGGTCTTTTTGACTTAATACCAGTTAGAACCAGTTTTGAGATTATCGGTGAACGGTAGTTTTCGACCGTTCACCGGTTACTTGCAATCGTTTGCAGTTGTTTTCCCAGATGAATTAGGGAAGCGCGATGGAGCGCTTGCGCGATCACGGGAAGTTTTTGGCATTTGTCCTCATCCCCCGAACGCCAAACTCCGGCATCCAAAATGAGCTAATAGCTCACGCTAATCGTTTTCAATCATTACTTACTCAGTATACGTAATTATTTATCGTTTATCGTTAATTTTGATATGATACAAGTATCATCCAAAACGCCGATTGGAGAGGTTATGGTCCACCGAAACGCATCTATATCGAATGAAACCATCAGCCGCGAACAGACGATAGCCAAACTGAGGAAGCTCGCTCGCATCTGCAAATGGGCCACAATCTGCATTACCACAGCGCTCGCTCTGGGACTCCTCGCAGTCATTGCGATTGACCTTCTACTTATATTGCCCGGCCTCTCCCAAGGGTCGTGCCTCCAATCCGTAGAACTTCAAGCCGGCGAAGGGCCGTGCCTGGCTATTGTCGGTACCGATGCGCAGGCCCCACTTATGCTCGTCGCACACGATGGCCACACTGCCATAGGGAGCCTCTTGATAACATGCCTCGCGCTTACCATCGCGATAAGCGTGCGCAGGCTTTTCTTCAACATTGAAAAGGAAGGCAGGCCCTTTGACCTTGAATGTAACCAGACACTTCGTCGAGTAGGACATTTATTCCTTATCGGCGGCGTTGCCGTGAGGCTTCTTGGTGCCGTAATCACGGGAATGATACTCTTAGGATTTGGCGGCAGCTTTACGGATGCGTTCGCCGGCCAGTTATTCGAGCCCTCCATGCTCTTTGCAGGCCTGATTATTTGCCTGATTGCCAGCATCTTCCGCTACGGGTATATCCTGCAAAAACAAGATGACGAGTTGCTCTAGGAGGAATCCATGATTATTCTGCGGCTTGACCGCATGCTCGCCGAACGCAAGATCTCATCCAAAGAGCTTGCGGAACGCGTGGGCATCTCCCAGGTCAATATGTCACGCATTAAGACGGGCAAGGTTTCTGCCATACGTTTTTCAACTCTTGACGCGATATGTCGGGCACTCGACTGCCAACCGGGCGATGTACTGGAATATATGCCTGACGATGAAGCCGATAACCTTTTTGGACGTAAAGATTGATAGGCATAATTTAGCCACCAGCGCCTAAACGCAAATAGCCCGCTAGAACAACATCCGTTCTAGCGGGCTTATTCAGATATTTCGGTTACGCGCTCGGCGGCTCAGACAGATCTTTATGCAAACAGACCATAGATGCTGATGTTGGCCTTGGCATACAGGCCGTTAGCATACTCGGTCCACTTGGAGCTGGCGCTCGAAGCCTGCGAAGAGTACTGCTGGTAGGCGGTGTAATAGGCGGTCATGGCCTGCTTGTAGGTAGCGCTATCAGCCGTAAAGGCATCGTCAGCGAAGGCCTTAGCGTAGGTGCTATCGGCGTCCTTCCAGGTGCCCTTTTCGCTATCCCACTCGTCGCCGGCAAGTTTGATGATGTAATCGGCGTAGTCCTTGCTCGCGGTCTCCTCGTTGCCGTCAGCAGGCTCGGTCGGGGCGGTCGGCATGCTTGCGGAGCTATCGCCCACCTTCTTCTTGTAGAGCTTCTGCAGCGTCGCGGACTGGCGGACGATCTGCTTGGCCTGGTCCTTGGACACGCCATACTGCGTGGCCATGGTCTTGTAGTCCGAAGTGCCGATGGATTCCTCGGCGTACTGCTTCATCTCCTTAGAGGAGACGGTAATGCCCTCGTCCTCGGCAGCGTCGAGCAGGATCTTGTTGCGCACGTAGGACAGGATGACGTCGGCAGAAGGAGCGGTGTAGTTGCCATCGCTATCCTTGACGGTGTCGAGGCTGTACTGGCTCTCGATGGCCTCGCGCGCGGTGATGTCGCTCTTCTTGCCGTTGTAGCTATAGCTTGCCACGGTCGAATCGAGCTGGTCCTCGGTCAGGGTCGACGAGCCGACACCCTTGCCGCCAAAGCCGCCATTGCCAATAAAGAAGCCGACCACGGCGGCGATCACGACGGCAACCACAAAGGCGGCAATCATCGTCTTCTTGTGCCTGGATGCATGGTCGTCTTCATCGGAACCCAGAATATCGTCGTCCTCATCCTGGGCCTCGGGCATCAGATTCTCGTCAGCGGCATCCGCGGCAATCTGAGCCTCCAGTCGGGCGTCCTCCTCCTCGGCCGTCGTGCCGGCGGCAATGTGCTCGGCAGACGTACCGGCGACCAGATCGATCTTCTCGTCCTCGTCACCGTCGGGGCCTTCGCCGCGCTCGATGATCTGGATGCCGTCGATCTCGTCCTTCTCGTCCTTCTTTTGAATCAGACCCATAGTCAGTTACTCCTTGTTAGGAAACATAGTCCGCAATAGAATACGCCCGACAGAGCGCCGGGCGTATTGATTCTCAGGTTATACGCAAACACTTAAGTACTATTTTGGCGTTTGCAGTCTGCATGCCTTAGGCCAGGTGCGCGATAACGGCATCGGCAAAGGCCTGCGTGCCCACAGCGCCCTCAACGGAGCCGGTCTGGGCACGACGAACGTCGCCGGTGACCTGCTCACCCTCATCGAGCGTGGCAGAAACGGCGGCGCGAATACGATTGGCGGCGTCGTTCTCGCCCAGGTGGTCAAGCATCATCGCAGCAGAGAGGATCTCGGCCGTGGGGTTGGCGATATCCTGACCGGCGATATCGGGCGCGGAGCCGTGCGTTGCCTCGAAAATGGCGCAATCGGCACCGATGTTGGAGCCGGGGGCCATACCCAGGCCGCCCACCAGGCCGGCGCACAGGTCGCTCACGATGTCGCCGTACAGGTTGGGCAGCACCAGGACATCGAAGTCGTTGGGGTTCTGGACCAGGCCCATGCAGGTGGCGTCGACGATCTTGTCGTTGAACTCGATATCGGGATAGTTGGCGGCCACCTCGCGTGCCACGCGCAGGAACAGGCCGTCGGTCGCTTTCATGATGTTGGCCTTGTGCACGGCCGTCACCTTTTTGCGGCCGCAGCGGCGGGCATACTCAAAGGCGTACTCCACAATGCGGCGACTCTTGGCGATGGAGATGGGCTTGATCGAGATGGCGGAATCAGCGGCGAAGGTCTTTTGGCCCGTACGCTCAACGAGCTGCGAGAGCTCCTCGACCTCGGCAGCACCCTCATCGAACTCGATGCCGGCGTAGAGGTCCTCGGTGTTCTCGCGCACGATAACCAGGTCGACATCGCGGAAGCGCGAGCCGTCGCCCGGCTGCGACAGGCAGGGGCGCACGCAGGCATACAGGTCGAAGTGCTTGCGCAGGGCCACGTTGACGCTGCGGAAGCCCGTGCCGACCGGTGTGGTGATGGGGCCCTTGATGGCAACCTTGGTCTCGGCGACCGCATCGAGCACGTGCTGGGGCAGCGGCGTGCCAAACTCGTCCATGACGCCGGCGCCGGCCTCCTGGACGTTCCAGTTGATCTGGACACCGGTGGCCTCGACCACGCGGCGCATGGCCTGCGTAATCTCGGGACCGATACCGTCACCGGGAATCAGGACTACATCGTGCGCCATAATCTGTTACTCCTCGTCTTCGGCGTCGTCAGATTTTTTTACGCTAGCACGCTTCTTCTTTTTGGAGAGATCAAGGCCAAAACGTTTAACAAGCATTTCGCAAATCTCGCTCGAACGGGCCTTGAGATAGCTGCCCTTACCGTTCTCGGCATCGAACTTAAGGCGCAGCGCAAGCTTCTCGGCAACCTCGGCGTCGATCTCGCCCTGGCAAAACTCGTACAGGCAACCGAGCATGTCGCGATACTCAAGGTCGCCGTGGTAGCACTGGATGGCCTCGTCCAGGATGGGCCAAGCTTCGCGCGAACGCTCGACGCTCGTGGCACCCCACACGCACAGCAGGCGGAAGGCGGCATAGCGCAGCGTGGAAGAGATCTCGTCGAACAGTGCGGTCTCGGCGCCCTCAAAGGCATCGCCCAGCTGCTCGGGGCAGGTGGTGGCGAGCGCCGTCAGGGCATCGAGGGCCTCCCAGCGGGTCTGCGCCTCGGGGCGGTCGAGCGCCTCGATCAACGCGGGCACGCAGGGCACGACGCGCTGCGGATCGCGCTCGGCAAGCAGGTGCAGCACGCGGGCGGCAAACTGGCGGATGCGGCGCGTGGGGCAGCCGAGCTCCTGGACCAGTCGATCGACGGCGTTCTCGTTCTCCTCTGCCAGCTGGAGCTGTGCCAGCTCCTCGTCGGTGAGCTGTTCGTCTTTGTTTTCTGCCATAGTTACCTCTTCTTTTTATTTCTTGGCGTGCTTGCCAGCACCCTTGCTGTCATCGGTGACCGAGATGAGCTGTCGGTCGGCCGCCCCATTGCGACGTGCACGGCGGCGTTCCTCGGCATCGCCCGCGTCGGCGGCGGCTCGATGAGCCTTGTTGACGTTAAAGACCTCGTCGTGCTTGCGCCACGGACCGACGGACTCGCCAAAGCTCATCTTAAGGCCGGCGATAAAGCCACCGAGCCAGCCGATCGGCGCAAACTGCACCAGCGGGAACAGCGAGAACACCCAGGTCAGCAGGACGACTGCCGCCGCTCCTGCAAAGTTGGCAATCCAGTAGTCGCGCTTGGTAATGACGCGCTTTTCGCACGCCCACTGGCCGCACAAAAAGCCGATGTAGATCGCAAAGAGAAAGAGCACCAGCGCAAGCACCACGAACGTCCAGCTCATGGGCGCTACTCCCCGTGATGGTGGCCGCAGCAGCACTCGTGGCCGTCGTCATGACCGTGGCCGCCGCAGCACTCGTGGTCGTCGCCATGGTGGTGGCCACAACCGCACTCGTGGTCGTCGCCGTGCTCGCCGCAGCCGCAGCCGTCCTCGTGGGCACCATGCTCCTCGGGGCGATACTGCGACCAGTCCAGACCGGCGGCGATGGCGTCGGCCTCCTCCTTGTAGAGGACCGTGATGGCCTGGGTGCCCAGCTTGGCGCCACCGATGGCGTCGAGCATGTCGTAAAGCGTAAAGGCCACGTCGGCGCCGGGCAGCGCAAGCTCGCGGTCGTCGGCGTAGGCGAGCGCCAGACGCAGGTCCTTAATGAAGTGCTCGACCATAAAGCCGGGCTTGTAGTCGCCGTCGAGCGCCTTGGGAGCCAGGCTCTCCATGGCACCGGACTTGCCGGTACCGCCCAGGATCATCTGACGGGTCTTCTCCAGATCGAGGCCGCTCAGCTCGGCAAATGCCATGGCGTCTGCCATGCCGACCATGCAGGCGCCCAGCGACACCTGATTGGCGAGCTTGGCAGCCTGGCCCTTGCCGGCACCGTCAAAGCAGCAGATGTTGGCCGCAAAGGTGGCAAGGATGTCGCGGACCGGCGCGATGTCATTCTCGGTTGCGCCCACGATAGCCGTAAGCGTGCCGGCGATAGCACCCGACTCGCCGCCGGTGACGGGGCAGTCAAACGCCATGCGGCCGGAAACCTGGGCGGCCTCGGCAATGTCGCGCGCCAGCTCGGGCGAGCTCGTGGTGAGGTCGATCAGGACCGCACCGGGCTTAGTGCACGCGAGCAGGCCGTCGCCCGCCAGGTAGAGCTCCTCGACCTCGGAGGGATAGCCCACCATGGTAAAGACGACATCGGCGTCTGCCGCGGCATCTGCCGGCGTATCGGCCCAGACGGCACCGCGCTCAACGAGCGCTGCAGCCTTGGACTTGGTGCGGTTGTTGATCGTGACGGGATAGCCAGCGTCCAGAATGTGGCCGGCGATGGGGGCACCCATGATTCCGGTGCCGATGAATGCGACGGAGAGCTTGTTTGCCATGAAACCTTTCCTTTTGGGTTGGGTGTAATTACCAGGTTGAATACTCGGTGCCAGCGTTTGGGCTGTGAGTTGGGATCGATTACGGCCGCAGCGCCTGCCTACTGGCCGCGCACGCGGCGGGCGATGCGGTCGGAAAGCGATGCCTTGTCGGCGCGGTTCTTGCCCCAAAACGCGCAGGCCACCATGCCGGGGCCCACGTGCGAGCCGATGGTAGGACCGACGGAGCTGCGAATGATCGTGACGTCGGCGCAACCCTCCTCCTTGCGGATGGCGGCTTCGAGCCAGTCGCCGTCCTTTTCGGCATCGGCCGTCATAATGGCGATGGGCATGGTGCGATCGGGCACATAGTTCTCGCGGAACGACTTGAGGATGGACTTGAGCGCCTTCTTGCGACCGCGGTTGACGCCGATCAGCGACAGCGAGCCGGCCAGGTCGTAGGAGAGCTCGGGCTTGACGTCGAGCTTTGCCGTGAGCTGCGCCGCCGCGGGCGGAATGCGGCCGCCGGCAGCCAGCGCATCGAAGCTCTCGAGCGTAAAGTAACCGTGCACGTAGGTCTTGGCCTCGTTTGCCCAATCGACCAGCTGCTTAGCAGTCAGTCCCGCCGAGCGCTGGCGCACGGCCTCGAGCGCCAGGAGCTCGCCGGTCGCGCAGGGCAGAGCGTTGTCGACCACGTACAGCTCAAAGTTGGGATACTCGGCGCGCACGGCGTCCGCCGCCTGGCACGCGGAGTTGTAGCTCGACGACAGCGCCGAGGTAAAGCACAGGTAGACCGTGGGCGTACCCTCTTTGGCGCACTCGGTAAAGAACTCGATATAGCGACCGAGCGACACAGCCGAGGTGGACACGCGGGCACCGGCGCGCATGCGGTCGTAGAACTCCTTGGGTGTGATGCTCGACCAGATGTCATCCGTGCGCTCCTCGCCATCGATAATGAAGGGGAAACCCAAGATATCGACATCGAGGTTCGCGGCGACCTCGGGGCTAAAGTCGCAGCAGGTATCGACGACGATGCGGCAACGGTCCGAATGACCGGCGGATGCGGCCTTGTCCATCAAAGCGACTCCTTACGTAAAAAGGCGGCCACCCGCATGGGATGGCCGCCAACCGTTAACTCATGCAAGTTAACGTATTTTACTCGTCAAGTGTTTCGATGCGGGGCTTGATGATGCCATATCCACCATTCTTACGGTGATACACCACATTGATGAGACCGGTCGTCGCGTTCTCGAACACGTAGAAGTCGTGGCCCAGCAGATCGGTCTGCACCAGCGCCTGCTCCTCAGTCATCGGGGTGACGTCGATAACCTTCTCGCGGACGAGCAGGTCGTCCTCCTCCTCGGGCAGCAGCAGGTCGGCCAGATCCTCGACGCGCTCGACCGGCGCGACATCCGCGGCGCTGGCACCGCCCTGGCGGTTGTCCACGACCTTGGTCTTGAACTTACGCAGCTGGCGGGTGACCTTATCGGCGGAGAGGTCGATGGCGGCGTACATATCTGCACCGTGCTCGGCAACGCGAATCACCGAACCGCGGGCACGAACCGTAACCTCGACGATTGCCGGGTTGGGGTTCGAGGGGTTCTTCTCATAGCGAAGTACAACGTCGACCGTCATGGGCTCGATATCGAAAACCTTGAGCGCCTCGCCGATCTTCTCATCCACATGCGCACGCAGAGCATCGGTTACCGTCGTCTTGCGTCCAGAAACCTTGATATCCATACGTGGCTCCAATCTGCCTCGGGGACTTACTGTACTGGCTATGTACCCATTGCCGTGCATTTAATCACGCGGATTCCCAAAGACCCGAATAACGATTGCTTGATACCGCATACCGAAGTCTCGCACTTTTCTGTGGCAAAGTGCGCTATAGGAGGGAGCCGGCGACTTTGTATTTGGTCCCGAAAATTGGCTTTGACCTGCTGGTTTTATAGAGATGAAAAAGCCGGGCTCCCCTATTGGGGAAGCCCGGCAGTGCGTGTTGAAACCGTGAAGAGGCATCTCTCCTAGCGCATAGGAGACGCCACCCCTAGCAATAACTAGCTATTAAGCTTGTTAATGTCGTCGTCGGTGATGGTGTCTTCCTGGCTGGACGATTTGTCTTCGGAGGGTGCGGTCTCATTGTTGGAATCGGAGGATTCGCTGCCGGAGGATGCGGAGCCAGACGACTGAAGGTTGACACCAGATACTGTCTTAGTGGTGAGGTCGTAGGGCATCGTGCCATACCAGACGCAGTGGACTGCCTCGAGCGTACCGTCGACCGTGATGCCGTCGAGGGCATCGCTCACGGCACGGCACAGTTCGTCATTGGACGAGAGGCCCGCAACACCAAGCGTCGAGGGCGCCTCGAGCGCACCGACATAGGAGATCTCGCTCATCAGGCGTGCAAGGTAGCCGCCGGCCGTGGAGTCGCAGATCACATAGTCGACTTCGCCGGACTCGAGCGCCTCAAAGCACTCGTTGATGTTGGAGTAAGTCTTTTGGTTGGCGGTGATGCTCTGCTTAGCAAGCGCCTCCTGCGAGGCCGAGGACATCTGGATACCCAGAGTAGACGTGTTAAGGGTATCGGTGGAAACGCTTAGCGACCCACCATCGCTGGTTTTACCGAACACGGAAGCGGCATCGTACAGGCAGGTGCCGAGCGAGCTAACGTCCCCATCCGTGGAGTTGATCTCGCCGATAAAGATATCAGCCTTTTTGTCGCCGAGCGCGGAACCTGCCGAGGACGCATCGACAAAGGCGACCTTAAGGCCCATGCGGCTTGCGAGGGCGCGGGCAGCGTCGACTGCATACCCCGTGAGCTCGCCGTCAGCGCTCTGCATGGCCTGCGGCGCATCGGAGGTATCGAGGGCAACCGTCAGGGTACCGGGAGTGACCAGGGCATCATCCGACACCGTGGGCGTGACGGTCTCGTACTCGATCTGGTCGATCGTGGGAGTCGTGAACGCAGACAGCGGGTTGAACGCGCATCCGCTCAGGCCCAAAACGGCGATGACCGCTGCGGTCCCAGCACCTAACCGAGCCGCGTGCATCAAGCTGCCCCTCACCATGTCCACTACCCTGCCTTCTGTGTCGTATACGATCCGTGCGTTGCACGAAATATCAGATTGTTCCCACCAGCTGACCTGGTATTTGACCCCACACTTGCGCACCGGGGTGTTTGCTCGGGAGGCCGCAGCCACCTTCACGACTGGCCCGCTCGCCCGCGAGGCGGTATTGCCCCAAAGAAAGTAGAACGGACGGTGCGGCTTACATCTAGGACGCGCCATGATCGCGCCGCGCGCACGCGGTCGCTTACGTGGATCCCTTTGACCGCGTCTGTCTTGGACTAGGACGGGCATTTCGTCCGTCCGCAACCACAGCCTGGTAGGAACGTAGCGCATTATAGCTAAGTTCAAGCTATAGTTTAAGGTTAGGGGCGTCATTCGCATCGCGAGTACAGATTTCGCAGGTCGGAGTGGGCTATTCGTGCCCCTGTGAAGCCCGGAGCTCCCCCTATGGGGAGCTCCGGGGCACCCTTCCTAGGGTGCTGTGGCCAAAAAATGGCAAATATGAGTACTGTCACCAATTTAGTAACAGGCAATTTTGGCCTCTCGGACAGATTATGCGCTCAGTGTCGCCAACCTGATGCTTAGTTATTCTACATTTGTTTATTATCTTCTTACTTTATGACGCCTCCGAGTCCTAAATTCCTTGATTTTGCTGTTACTGATTTAGTGACAGTACTCATATTTGCCATATTTTGGCCAGGGCATATGATTAACCCCCTATTTTCGACGTGAATTAGACCGGCTTAAGCCCAAAACACGCCCGCAGCGCGTTAAGCAACGCCTCTTGCTTCTTCCTGCGGGCATCGACACGATTCCGGTACCGCTTTCGCATACGCTGGTGGATGCGCCATGCGAGCGCTTCCATCGCTTCCATGTCGCAGAGCATTTCGTTGTTGACCGTCGCGACCTCGATTCCCATAGTAATCAAGCCCGTGTTGCGTTTTTCATCATGGATACGTCCCCTCCGGGAGGAATGGCCCAGCTCACCGTTGTATTCCAGGTCAAACCGGGCTGCCTCTTGATACGCATCGCAAACTGCATGCGGCATCCCCGAGATTGCCTGCGCGCGGTCATCGAACTCGATCTTGTAGTCGGTCTTAAAGGGACCGCAAGCAAATCCGCCATAGGGAAACGGAAGCGAAAACAGAGCGAGCATGATGCACTCCATGGGCGAGAGCAGGTTTTCCGAAAGATAGGGACACAGACGCAGCAGCTGTTTGGCCACATCCCCCTTGCATGCCGCAAGGTAATCTGCCAGACGATCGGGCATCAGCACCGGCTCGACTTCAAAGTAGCCCACGTCTGCTAGCTGGTCCTTGTCCTTTGCAAGCCTATTCGCAACAGGCGAGGTGTAGGGAGGCAGATACTTCCCGCGATCGCTCAGTGAAATCTTGGAACACAGTTCCTGGGCCAGGGCAAATGCCTGGATACAGCCGACCTCGCGGGCGATGGCAACACAAAGGGCCTCGGGAGATAGGCTGTATACCCCCGGTTCCACCTCTAGAATCGAGCCAGCAGGCAACCCGGAGCATACGGACCAGCTCACGCCAAGAATGCGGCGGCGCTGTGCTGCAGACCCTACCAGCAAGCACAAATCCTCTTGTACCTCGCCGCTTGCGGCCCCAATCCGCACCAAGTCGGGAAGATAAATGTCCTCGGTCGAGGGCGACGACGTGCGCAGCACACGGCGCTCTTCATCGGGATTAAGGTCCTTCCAGCTGATGTAACCCATTTGTCGGCGCTCGGCGCGCATCGTGCGTAGCGCCGAGGCGCCGGTCAGAATTATGGAGGCCGCCAGTTGCTCGCTTGTCGGTTCGTCACACCGCTCAATCTTCACTGCCACGAAACCACCCCTACCAAACACGTGCGATAGCAAGGCCATCGACTGCCGCAGCGCCGGCGCGCTTGAGCTCCGCCGAGGCTGCTGCCATGGTCGCGCCCGTGGTGATAACGTCATCGATAAGCAGTAGGCGGCGGCCGTGCACGTCCTCAACCGTCTCGTACATGCCTTGGGCACGCTCGCGACGCTCCTCACGACCGAGTTCGCGCTGGTCGCCATGCCCGTACTTGACGAGAGCATCGAGCAGGGGAACACCCGACAGCTCGCAAAATGGGCGCGCAATAGCCTCCATATGATCAAAACCACGCCGCCGAAACGCCGCCGCCGTCGCAGGCACAAACACCACCGCATCCGCACCGGACAGCACACCTCCCAAGCGTTCGGGCGCTACGACCTGGGCATGCAGGGCGGTGTCGTAGAGCAGCTCCGCCAGATACGGAGCCAGACGTCGCTCGCCCGCGTCCTTGTACGCTTTAATGATGCGCGGCAGCGGATGCGCATAGACGGCGCACGCCAGGCAGCGGTCGAGCGCCTCCGCCATTGCCGAGGACGTGCCTTCGACCGAACACTCAGTGCACAGCAAATCCCCAAACGGGGCGCCGCATCGGGTACAGCTATGACGTGGGTCGATGAGCGTGAGCGCGGCCAGGCAGTCTTGGCAAATAAGCGCACCGGCGCGCTCGCAGCCGGCACATCGTGTTGGCGACAATGCCTCGAGTGCCTCGCGTGCCGCCCGCTCGGCAAACGGCAGCAATTCGTCCGCAAACGGTAGGGCGCCGGCACCCTGCAGACGGCTCAATTTGTTCAGATGGCTCTTCAAGACACAACCCTCCCTACGTTCGGTCGCAGGGAGGGTTGTTGATTCAGCGCTATGGTACCCCGACGCGATTGGGGTAAGGCGGGTTAAATCCGCTCGCGGGCGTTATTCGCCGGCGGGCGGTTGTGGTGCGGCCGAAGACGGGGTCGAGCCCTCGCCACCATCCTGGCGCGGCTTGCGGGAACGGCGACGACGGCGGCGCTTTTGACCCTGGTCGGCCGAGCCCTCGCCACCGCGATCCTCGCGCGGCTCGCGCTCGTCGCGAGCCGCGCCACGCGAAGCCTTGGCAGCCGCTCCCCCGCCATCTCCGGGACGACGGCGCGTGACCTTGACCTCGCCATCCGAGACCTGATCGGCAACGGAGGGCACTGAGGGCTTCTGTTGCGTGCCCGAGGAATGGCGACGGCGCGGACGCGGCGCGCGCTCATCCTCGCCACGTGACTTGCCGCCCTTGTCGGCAGGCGCATCGGAGGCCGAGGGACCCTTGGAAGCGGCACCGGTCTCGCGAGCAGCTGCGGCGCGGAAGGCATCCTCGCGCTCCTCGCTCGACAGGTGACGGCGGCGACGACGCGTGGGGTTCATACCACCGCCGCGATTCTGCTGCTGGGGCTGCTGAACCTCGCGCTCGCGGGAGGCGTTCTTGCCTGCAGCTGCAGCCTCGCCGACATCGCCCGAGCCCGCGCGCTTGCGACGACGACGGCCACCGGCGGCCTCCTCGGCCTCAGGCGTTGCGGCATTGCCACGGCCCTTTCCGCGGCCACGGCCCTCGCCCTGCCCCTGACCGGCGCGAGCATCGGAATCGGCATCGCGACGACGGCGCTTGGGCATCGACGTACCGGCCAGACGGTCGGCGCTCGACAGGCCATCGCCCACGTCGACGCCGTTCTCGCGGTCGAGCTCCATGAGCGCCAGGCGCATCTCGGGCGACTCGATGCGCTCGAGCACGTCGCGCGTCACGCAGTCGGGGCGGCAGTTGCAGCCCTGCTCGGCGGCCTTCTTTTTGCAGCCCTCCGAGCAGGTCATATCGGCCAGGTTGACCTTAAAGACCTTGCCGTTCTCCAGGCGCAGCACCAGCTGCTCACGCGGCGTGTCATATTCCTGAATACGCGCCTTGCCGAGCGGCGTATCGATGAGCGTCTTCTTTTTGGGCGCACGGCTCTTAAAGTCCTTGTACGCTTCGAACTCATAGCGCAGGCAGCACATCAGGCGGCCGCAAACGCCGCTGATCTTGGAGGAATTGAGCGGCAGGTCCTGCTCTTTTGCCATGCGGATCGAGACGGGCTCAAACTGTCCGCCAAAGCGCGTGCAACAGAGCTCCTGGCCGCACTGGGCATAGCCGCCCACCAGGCGAGTCTCGTCGCGCACGCCGATCTGGCGCATGTCGACGCGAATGTGCAGCGTCGAGGACAGATCCTTGACGAGCTGGCGAAAATCGACGCGCTCCTCGGCCGCAAAGTAGAACACGGCCTTCTCGCCGCCAAACAGGTACTCGACGCCGACCGGCTTCATCTCGAGGTCGAGTTCTTTGACCAGACGGCGGAAATCGACCATGGCCTCGTCGCCCTGGATGGCAAGATCGTCGGCAAGCTGCAGGTCAATGTCGCTCGCCACGCGCAGCACGGGCTTGAGCGGCTGACCGATCTCGTCTTGCGGCACCTCGAAGGGATCGGCCGTAACCAAGCCGATCTCGGTTCCGCGCTCGGTGGAGCAAATGGCATAATCGGCCTCGAGGATATCCAGGTCCTGCGGGTCAAACCACAGGTCGCGCGAGGCGTAGGTAAACTTAACGGGTACGACTAACGGCATTTCAGTGCCTTCCTGATATCGAACAGCATGACCTCGATGGCCAGCTGGGGAGTAACGTTTCTGGCGATGTTGCGCTCGGCGGTCGCGACCGCCTCGAGCGCCCGGGTGGCACCCGCAACATTGGTCGCGGCGGCAAGCCGACCGATCGTGTCGCGCACATCCTCGTTCACCACGTCGGCTGCCTCGTCCTGAAGTGTCAGCAGCACGTCGCGCATGAGCGTCCGCGCGCTCGCCAGCGCTTCCATGATACCCGAACGCTCGCGCGCGTTGAGTTCGCGCTTGTTGCGGTCCTCAAGCTGCTTCAATGCTCCACGCGACAGGTAGTCGGCATTTTGCTCGAGTACCTTTTCCTGCGTGGACTTGACCTCGGCGAGCGGCGCCTTGACGGCGACGATGAGCGACTTGGCGCGACTGAGCACGTCGGCCTCGTCGGCGGCAATGAGTGAGTCGATGGCACGGACCATCTGACGGCGGGCGTCCTGGCGCTCGGCGCTCTTAAGAAACTCGATGCCGCGTGTGGGGCTTCCCGCCACGGCGACCGCCATGCGGCAACGCGCAGGGTCCTGACCGGTGGCGCGGCTCACGGCCTGCGCGGCGACGGCGGGCGACACCAGCCGAAACGGCACGCACTGGCAGCGGCTCACGATGGTGGGCAGCATCACGTCTGCCGAGGTGCCCAGCAAGATGAACATAACGCCCTCGGGCGGCTCCTCGAGTGTCTTGAGCAGTGCGTTGGCGGTGTTGGCGCGCAGCTGCTCGGCACGGTCGATGATGTAGACCTTGGCCTTGGCGCGAATGGGTGCCAGCGGCACGTCATCGAGCAGCTCGCGGGTCTGGGCAATAAGGTAGCCCGTGGCGCTCTCGGGCGTGTAATAGTGCACGTCGGGATGCGTATGCCGAGAGACGCGCACGCAACTGTCGCATGCGCCGCAGCCGTCCTGCTCGCACAGAAAGGCTTGGGCGAGCGCCCACGCGGCATCGAGCTTGCCCGCGCCGGGCGCGCCCAAAAACAGGTAGGCGTGCGATGCACGGCCGCTGGCGACGGCATTGGTCAAAAAGGCGCGCACGCGCTCTTGGGTGTCGAGCTTGGCCAGCAGGCTTGTCTGAGCGGGGGCCATGTTACTCAGCCTCCTGGGCAAGCGCGGCGGCGACGGCTTCCCGCGGAATGTCGAGACCGTACGCGCGAACCTGATCGACCGTCTTTTCGAAAACTTCCTCGATGGACGCGGTAGCGTCGATGAGCTTTACGCGGTTTGGCTCCTCGGCGGCAATGCTGCAAAAACCCTGGTAAACGCGCTCTTGGAACGCCATGCCCTTTGCCTCCATGCGGTCGGCCGCGCCACGGGCGGCCATGCGCAGCGCCGCCTGCTCGGGCGTGATGTGGTAGACGAGCGTGAGCGCCGGGTGCGTTCCCGCGACGGCGAGGCTGTTGGCGTTGCGCACCATCTGACGATCGAGACCATCGGCAAACGCCTGGTAACAGGTCGTGGAATCGTAGAAGCGGTCGCACAGGACCACCTTGCCAGCCGCAAGGGCGGGGGCTATGACCTCGTGCACCAACTGGGCGCGCGCCGCCTCGTAGAGCAGCAACTCGCAGGTGTCCCCCATCGCCGTGTTGGCGGGGTCGAGCAGCAGGGCGCGGATCTTTTCGCTGATGGCGGTGCCACCCGGCTCGCGCAGAGTTACGACCTGATAGCCAGCGAGGTCGAGCGCGCGGGCCAGCAGGCGCGCCTGCGTGGACTTGCCGGCGCCGTCGACGCCCTCGAGCGTGATAAAGCTATGTTGAGCGGGCTCAAAAGCCATGAGCGCAGCCCCTTCCTACAAGGCGCGAAAATGCAGATATATCAACCAAGTCATGATACCCCAGTGCTCGGCACGTCCCAAATCCCACCTAGTCATTGGGGACGTTCTTGAATGACTAGTCGTTTAAGAACGTCCATTACAGTCGAAATTGTCAGCCCGGGACCGTCTCGGGCTACGATTGAGGCGCGCCCAGAACGGGCCGCCGACCGGGCGCCCGCGCACGGCCGAACGTCCCTGCCCCCGAGAGGGCCCGTTGGGTGCTGCCGGCGCGGGACGCGCCGCCCCCGACGGCTGATAGGAAAGTGCCGGGCAGGCGCCGCGGCTGGTAATGTGAGTGCCGAGGGGGAGGCCATCCGGTCGAACGACTACCGGAAGGATACCACCGTGAAAGCGCCATCCACCAGGCCCGCGGCCGTGCTCGGCCTGGACGTCGGCAAGTCATCGCACTGGGCCTGCCTGATCGACCGCGACGGGGAGGTGCTGGCCAGCGCCCCCGTCCGCAACAGGGAGGCCGAGCTCGACGCGCTGTTCGCCTCCGCGCCCGCCGGCACGCTCGTCGTCGTCGACCAGTTCCGCAACATAGGGTCCCTCGCCGTGAGGCGGGCCCGCGCCGCGGGGCTCGGGGTCGCCCACCTGCCCGGGCTCGCCGCCAGCCGCGCCGCGGGCCTGTTCGCCGGCGAGGCCAAGACCGACGAGCGCGACGCCGCGGTGATCGCGCGGACCGCCCTGGGCGTGCCGGACTCCCTGTCGGGGGTCCCGGGCCGCGGCGAGGCCCTCGAGGCCGCCCGCGCCCTCTCGTCGCAGCGCGACCACGTCGTCGCCTGCGCGACCAGGGACAAGAACCGCCTGCGCGCGGTGCTGCTCGAGTCCTGCCCGGCCCTCGAGGCCGCGGTCGACCTGTCGGACCGGCGGTGGCTGGAGCTGCTCGCCGGGTTCGGCGGGGCGTGGGGGATCGCCCGCTCCGGGGCCGGGGGCCCGCGGGCCGAGGCCGCCGGGGAGGCCGCGGCCGCCTCCACCGCGCCCCCGCCGGCGCTCGTCGAGGCCGAGAACAGGCAGGTCAGGTTCCTGGCCGCCCGGATATCGGAGGCCCTCGACGAGGCCGGGGCCCTCGAGGCCGAGACGGCGGCGCTGCTCGAGGGCGACGAGACCTACGCGTGCCTGCTCACCGTGCCCGGCATCGGCCCGAGGACCGCGGCGCAGCTCGCGGTGTCGGTCGACATCGGGAGGTTCCCGGACCACGACCACCTGGCCTCGTACTGCGGCATAGCCCCGAGGGTGAGGAGCTCCGGAACGTCGGTGAGGTCGGTCAGGGCGTCCAGGCGCGGCGACGCGAGGCTCAAGTCCCTGCTGATCTTCTCGTGCAACAGCCTGGTGAGGTCCTCGGGGCGCTACGGCGAGTACTACCGGGCCTGCAGGGCGCGGGGCATGGGGCACGGGCGGGCGCTCAAGGCCGTCGCGAGGAAGCGGCTCAGGGCGATATACGCCGTGATGCGCGACCGGGTGCCCTACCGGGAGTAGCCCCGACGGTTGACAAAACTATAGGAACACCCAATGGCTAAAGGCGCCTTTCCAAAGTTGCGGTGAAATAGGGACTGATTGAAGCTCTGAGACCGCCAAACAGTCCCTATTTCACCGCAACTTATGATGGGGAATTTTGGATGCTGGGTATAATCGTCGTATTGCATTGAAATGTGGCGAAAGGAGTGGCAATGTCTCGGTATTGCGCCTCGTGCGGCAAACTTCTTGCAGATGATGCCAAGTTCTGCACCTCGTGCGGTGCACCCGTTGAGCAAACAACCGCGAGCGATAGCCAGCCCGCTTTTGAGCAGACCGGTTCCCTCGATACGCCGCAAGCCAAGGCGGACGACCCCCTCGCCTATCGCCCCGACCCCGCCGCAAGCCCCGCGGCCGTCGAGACCACGCAGCGCATACCCGTCGCGAGCGGCTCGCCCCAACAGCAGCCGGCTCCCTCATACGCGCCCGCTTCGCCACAGACCCCCGCTCCCAAAAAGAGCGGCACCGGGCTGCTTATCGCCGTTATCGTAGTGCTGGTGGCGATCATCATCGCCCTGGTCGTTTTCTTTGTGATCAAGCCTTTCGACAACGCCGCCACGCAGACGACTGCCGAGGTAGCTAAGCTGCACCATGACGTCGACGACGATGACCTAAAGCCTCTCGGCGATCCCAACAGCCTGTACGACGATGACGACGATGACGACGAGGATGGCGGCGAAGCAACGCTCTCCGAGCAGAACCTCTACCGCCGACTGAGCGAATACTACGACCTGCTCGAAGACCTCGACAACTACGTCCGTGGCTGCGCGCAGGCCTTCAATGGCAGCTATCTGGAAGAAGACCGCACCACCCGTCAAAATCTCGCCGACGTCGCCGAGCGCACGGAGGACACCATCGATCAGTATTACGACATCGTCGAGGACCTGGACGTCCCGACGAGCTCCAAGAACTACAGCTCCTGGAAAGACATCGTTGCCCTGTATGACGACCTGGACCACCGCATTGACGCGATCTGCGATGCCTGGGAGATCAGTCTGAAGTACGCAAAGCCCGCGGACCATAAGAATGAGATCGTGGCGCCGCTGTCACGCGACAACGTGGCGGGCACCAATGACAATAAGTACCGCCTAGACTTTGAGGAGCGCTATCCCGACGCCAAACCCGTCGAAGTGAAGTAGCGCTTTGTCGTCCCGAGCCGGCAGTTAGGGACGTTCCTAAACTGCCGGCAGAAAAGGAACGTCCCTAACTGCCGAATAAAAAACGAGCGAAGATCGCGGGGTCCTCGCTCGTTTTTGTTTTAGGTGATGTTTCGACCGTGCGGCTACTTGTCGGCGGCTGCTTTCTTGGCAGTCGACTTCTTCGCAGTCGTCTTCTTGGCGGCGGTGGCTTTCTTAGCCGTCGTCTTCTTTCCCGCCGTCGTCTTCTTTGCCGAGCTCGCCTTGGTCGCGGTCTTGCGGCCGCGGGCGGGCCTTTTCTCCTTGGTTGGGCAGTCCATGTTCACGCAGATGCGCCACGGGCCGCGCGCCGTGTTGACCACCACGATGGGGGCACCGCACTCGGGGCAGGTCTCGCCCGTCGCCTCGAGCTTACCGCGCGCCGGCAGCGGATAGCTCACGCCGCAGTCATCGTAGTTGGTGCAGCGGATAAAGCGCTTGCCGCTCTTCTCGCTCTTGTGCGCGATCAGGTCGCCATGGCGTCCGGCCTCGGCACACACCTTGCACTCGCCCACCTTAAGATCGGGCTCGTAGTTGGTGGGACACGTGGGGTTCACGCAGATCTCGAAAGCCTTCTGGCGGAACGGCTGACACTTAATGCGCGGCGCACCGCACTCGGGGCACACGGCCGCCTCGCCCTCGAGCGGGCTTACCTTGACGCCACTCGGCACCGGATAGGTCACGTCGCAGTCGGGCCAGCCCATGCAGCCAATGAAGCTGCCGCGGGTCTTGGCGCTCGTCTTCATAACCAGGTCCTTGCCGCACTTGGGGCAAGCGCCCACGCGCGCATCGGCCGTGACGGCGTCGCTGATGGCGTCGCCGAGCTCCTGCGTATGCTTGAGCAGCTCGTCGAGCACGCCGGCCAGCAGCGCACGCGAGTGCGTCACGACATGCTCTTCGGTGTCCTCACCGCGCTCGACGCGAGTCATGTCGCCGTCGAGCTCGCTGGTCATATCGGGGCTCGTGATGCGCGGGGCAAACTGCGTCAGCGCGTCGATGATGGCGATGCCCAGCTGGCTCGGCTCAACGGGATCATTTTTGAGATAGCGCACGGCATACAGGCGCTCGATGATGCTCGCACGCGTGGACTTGGTACCCAGGCCGCGCTTTTCCATCTCCTGCACGAGCTTGCCCTGGCTGTAGCGCGCGGGCGGCTCGGTCTGCTTGGCCTCGAGTTTAATGTCGAAAACGTCGACCGTATCGCCTTGCTCCAGCGGCGGCATCTGCTCGTCGCGCTTAAGTCCATACGGATACGCCTCGCGGAAGCCCGGAGTCACGAGCACATCGCCCGAAGCCACGAACGGCTCACCGTTCACGTCGAGCTCGAGCTTGGTGTTCTCGATGGTCGCGGGACCCATAAGCGTCGCCAGGAAGCGACGGGCGATGAGGTCGTAGAGCTTGCGCTGGCCGCCGTCGAGCGTGGACGGATCGCCCTCGCCCGTGGGGTAGATAGGCGGGTGGTCGGTGGTCTCGACTTTACCGCGCGTGGGCTTCATGGGACCAGCGAGTACCTTTTTGCACACGGGCGCCAGCGCCGGGTTGATCTTTGCCAGGTCACTCACCACGGCGCCCAAATCGAGCGTCGCGGGATACACGGTGTTGTCGACACGCGGGTAGCTGATGAGGCCCGCCATGTAGAGGGACTCGGCGATGCGCATGGTACGTGCAGGTGAGATGCCCTCGGCCGCGGCGGCAGCCTGCAGCGAGGTCGTCGCAAACGGCGTGGGCGGCTGCTGCTTGCGGGAGCGCTTGGTCACCGCGGCGACGGTTGCCGTCGTAGTGCCGTCGACGTGGCCGTACGCCGTCTCGGCAGCATCTTTGTCGGTAAAACGTGTCGTCTTGTGCGCAATCTTAAAGCGGTCATCCTCGGCAGCACCCTGAGCGGCACCCATGCCGCGAATCTGCCAATAGTCCTCGGGCACAAACGCCATGCGTTCGCGTTCGCGCTCGACCACCAGGGCGAGCGTCGGAGTCTGCACGCGGCCGGCGGAGCGCACGTTGCCAAAGCCGCCAAACTTGGCGAGCGTCAGGTAGCGCGTGAGCACCGCGCCCCAAATGAGGTCGATGTGCTGGCGGCTCTCGCCGGCGTCGGCCAGATTCTGGTCGAGCGAGACAAGATTATCGAAGGCCTGCGTAATCTCGGCCTTGGTAAACGAAGAATACTGGGCGCGGGCGACCGGCAAGTCGGGCGCAACCTCGCGCACCTTGTTGAGGGCGTCCGAACCGATCAGTTCGCCCTCGCGGTCGAAGTCCGTGGCGATAATGACGCTGTCGGACTTCTTGGCAAGGTTCTTGAGCGAGCGGATGAGCTCCTTCTCGGCCGGCAGCTTAATGACGGGCGCCCAAGTGAGGTAAGGCAGGCTCTCGAGCTTCCAGCCCTTGATGGAGATACCATCGGCAAGAAACGGCTTGCGCTTGGTGTCGTACGGCGGGCGGGCCAAGCCATCGGGCATATCGGCCGGCAGCATCTCACCGTCCTCCGTGACCGAATACCAGCCCAGCTTTTTATCGAACAGCACGCTGTCGCAAAAATCGGGCGCAAGGATGTGACCGGCAAGGCCGATCGTCACGCACTCCTCGCCCTTCCACTCAAAACGGTAGATGGCGGTGTTGTACACCTTGTCCTTTTTGGGCTTGCCCGTGGACAGACGCTCGGCGATCTGACGCGCGGCGTCGTTTTTCTCGGCGATGATGAGCTTCAAAAGAGGCTCCTATCTCGTATCTCTGCGGCTACGCCCGCCCGTATGGCGGCCGACTTACGCCCTTGCTTGCTCAATCTGCCCGATGAGCCAATCGCACCAGGCATCCATGCCCTCGCCCTTGCGCGCGCTCACGGCAAACCGCGGCGCCTGCGGATTGAGGTCATCGAGTGTCTTAGTATACCTATCCATGTCAAAATCGAAAGCCGGGGCCACGTCGACCTTATTGAGCAGCTGCGCGCCGGCGTGCTGGAAGATGCCCGGATACTTGATGGGCTTGTCGTCGCCCTCGGGCACCGAGAGGATCATGATGGACAGATTCTCGCCCAGGTCAAAGTCGACCGGGCAGACCAGGTTGCCCACGTTTTCGATAAAGATGACGTCGATATTCTGAAGGCCCACAGCCTGGTCGAAGGCGTCGACGGCCTCCATGATCATGTTGCCCTCGAGGTGGCACAGGCCGCCCGTGTTGATCTGGATGGCGGGCATGCCGGCTTCCTTCATGGTGATCGCGTCGACGTCCGAGGCGATATCGCCCTCGATGACGGCGCAACGCAGGCCCGCCTTGTCGCGCAGGCGCTCGTTGGTGCCCAGAATCGTAGTGGTCTTACCCGAGCCGGGGCTCGACAGCACATTGATCACATAGGTGCCCGCCTCATTAAATCGCTGACGTAGCTGATCTGCCAGGCGCTCGTTGCGCGACAAGATCGGCGATGTAATATCAATCGTTTTCTCGGCCATACTTAGCGCTCCTTACTTTGGCCCCTTTATACCCCGTTCCCAGGTGGCTGGCGGGCTAATCGTCGGGGGTTTCGATTTCGATACTGGCGATGTCGAGCTCGCGACCGTGCAGCAGGCGCACGTTGGCGCCGCCACACTGGGGACAGCGACAGTGGAAACGGTCGTGGTCGAAAACCTCGCCGCAGTCCAGACACTCGCTTTGTGGATGGACCTCCTCCACGGCAAGCTCGCAGCCGCGCGTGAGCGGGTCCTCGTCGCGAAACGTCTCCCACGCAAAGTCGAGCGCCTCGCGCACGACCTCGGTCATATCCCCGATACGCAGCGTTACCAAAACGGCGCGCGAGGCCCCCGCCCCACGCGCCGCGCGAATCACTGTATCGAGTATGCCGTTGACAATGCCAACCTCGTGCATACCGATTTACTCCTCGTCGTCCTCGTCGTCCGAGAACAGGTCCAGACGGCTCACGAACAGGCCCTCCTTGCCCTCGCGCGCGGTAATGACCACGCGAGCGATGGCGAGCGAAATCTCGTAGAGCGAGAGCAGGGCGCCATACATGAGACCCAGCGTAACGGGCGAGCCGTCGGGCGTAATCACAGCCGAACCCACGAGCAGGCCTACGTACACGTAGCGCCAGGCGCTGCGGAAGGCCGCATAGGACACGATGTGGAAAACGGACAGGTAGAAGATGATGAGCGGCAGCTCAAACGCCACACCAAAGCCGATCATAAAGAGCAGCTCCATGTTGACGTAGTTCTCCAGATCGGGCAACGCCGTAGCGACAGCCGAGGTCTCGCCGATGAGCCACTCAAAGCCCGCCGGGATGATGATGAAGTAGCAGAAGATGGCACCCAGGAAGAACAGCACCGTCGAGGCGAGCACCGTGGGCACAACCCACTTGCGCTCGTTGGGGCGCAGTGCCGGCAGGAAAAATGCCAGAATCTGCCAGATGATCATGGGCGTGCACATGACCACGGCCATCTTGATGGCAAGCGAGAAGCGCAGGCCAAAGCCGCCGAGCGTGGTGGTGATGTAAAACTTACCGTCCGGCACAAAGGAGCGGATGGGGTCCTCAAGAATATCGAGCACCACGGGCGTGGCAAAGTACAGCACGATGGCGGCGGCAAACACCGAAACGACCACGATGGTCAGGCGGCGACGGAGCTCTCCCAGGTGATCGAAGAGCGGCATGCGCGCAGGTCCGATCGGCATTACTCATCGCCTCCCTTCGGGGCGTCGGCGGCAGCAGCCTCGGCATCGTCCTCGACCTCGAGCTCGCGAGCGAGCTGGTCGACGACGGCCTTGCGCTTGCGGGGACGACGGGCGTAGAGGTCAGCCGTCGTGGGCTCTGCCGGCTCGGGCTCGGGCTCTGCAGCAGGCTCGGGCTCGACGGCAGCAGCAGGCTCTGTACCCTCGGCCTCATCAACAGCGCCTTCGCCCTCAGCAGCACCCTCGCTTGCGGCCTTCTCGGCAGCAAGACGGGCGCGACGCTCGGCAAAGGTCTCCTTCTTGGCGGGCGCTGCCGTCTCGGCGGCATCCTCGTCCGCATCGGAATCGTCGTCGGTCGCAGCAGTCTTCTTGGGCTTGACCGGGGCCGACGCGGCCTCGCTCACCGGATCGATAATCTCGGACTGAACAACGGCCGTCATCTTTTCCTGCGTCTCGCGGAACTGACGGATGGCACGGCCGATCGTGCGGCCCATCTGCGGGAGCTTATCCGGGCCAAACAGCAAAAAGCCGAAGACCACGATGATCGCGAGCTCACCCTCTCCAATACCAAACACACATACCTCCAAGGCTCGATGTGAGTCGAGCCCGCACCGCGCCATTCGGCCGGAACTCGTCTATTCATTCGGTCAAGTATAGCGCCCGGGCGCCAAAACGTCCGAGCGCATCACAAACATATGCCAAACGGCACGCCCTTTTGGGGGCAAAGATTATGCAGCGGTGATCGAAATCTCCTGGTCGACGCCCAACAGCTGAACCACGCGCATCACCGGGGGCTGCACGTTGACGCAGCTAAAACGCTTACCATGATCAGCTGCGTGGTGTGCGGCGCCCACAAGCACGCCAATGCCCGTCGAATCGATGTAGCTCACCTGGGCAAAATCGAGCTCAACGGCCTCAGTGGGCTGCTCGAGCGCCAGGTCGATGGCATTGCGCAGGCTATCGGCGTTAGAGATATCGATCTCACCGGTCACCTTAATGGTGTAGAGCTCTGGCGTGGGGTTGGTGGAAATACCCAAATCCATGTATACGCTCCTTTACGTATCGAAAGTGCGGATAGTACTAGGCGCGGACTTGCGGGGCCCTACGCGTTAGGCGCGCTCGGCACGCGCAAGCTCGGCAGCGACGAGCTTGACAGCCAGCACCAGCACATCGAGCGCAGCCTCCAGGTCCTCGACCGTGGGATAGCTCGGCGCGATGCGGATGTTGGTGTCGCGCGGATCCTTGCCATAAGGCCAGGTGGCACCAGCCGGCGTGAGCTTGACGCCCAGGTCGGCACAAAGCGCGGCGACCTTCTGGGCCGAGCCCTCGGGGCCATCGAAACTCACAAAGTAGCCGCCATGGGGATGCGTCCAAGTGGCGCAACCCGTGTTACCCAAGCCCTCGGTGAGTTTACGCTCAACGGCCTCAAAGCGCGGGCGCAGGAACTCGGCATGCTTTTTCATGTGCTCCTTGACCGCCTCGATGGTGGGAAGGAAGCGCACGTGACGCAGCTGGTTGAGCTTATCGGCGCTAATAAGACCGGCCTTCAGGCGCTTGGAGAACTCGGCGATGACCGCGGGGCTCGCACCGATAAAGCCGATGCCGGCGCCCGGGAAGGTGATCTTGGACGTCGAGGCAAAGGCCACCACGCGATCCTCGGTGCCCGCCGCGCGAGCGAGGTCAAAGATATTTGCGAGCTCGTCGGTCTCGTCGTACAGGTCGTGCACGCAGTAAGCGTTGTCCCAGAAGATGCGGAAATCGGGCGCGGCCGTGGGCATCTCGACCAGACGGCGCACAGTGTCCTCGCTAAAGGTGATGCCCGTGGGGTTGGAATACTTGGGCACGCACCAGATACCCTTGATGGAATCGTCGGCGGCAACCAGGCGCTCGATCTCGTCCATGTCGGGGCCGTTGTCGGTCATCGCGACGGGGACGTTCTCGATGCCCAAGTCGGCGGTGATGCCAAAGTGGCGATCGTAGCCGGGAACAGGGCACAGGAACTTGACCTTCTTGCCGTCGTGCGCGGCCTCGTAGGCGTCCCAAGGGTCGCTGCCGCACGAGCCGCAACGCCAGAACATACCGGCGATATCGTGCTCGATCAGCAGGCTCGATGAGCCCAGTACGAGCGTCTGCTCGGCAGGGCAACCCAGGAACTCCCCCGCCAGCTTGCGTGCCGAGGGAATGCCCTCGAAGCAACCGTAGTTGGAGCAGTCGACATTGCCGTCGTGCAGATCGGCATCGGCATTGAGGATATCGAGCATGGGGCGAGAAATGTTCACCTGGGAGGGCGACGGCTTGCCGCGCGCCATGTCGAGCGCCAGGCCCTTGGCCTTGACCTCGGCAACCTCGGCTTTAAGCGCCTCGATGGCGGCATCGAGTTCGGTGGTTTCCATCTTCTGGTAGATCGTCTGCATGGGGTGCGACCTTTCGCGAAGCGGTACGTTGCAGTTCGTCTAAGTATAGACCGCCATCGTCGCAACGTTATGAAGCCGTGATAGATTAAGTCCATCGCAATGAATTACGAATCGCCGCGCATGCCGGCGTGGGGCGCCCAAGGAGGCACTATGGAGTACGGATCGTTCCAAGCCGAGGAATTCGGCGACCTGCAGCGCCTGGTCGACGGACTGTTTTACGACCGCCACGCCATCGACCGCCTGGACCTAATCGTGCAGGCCGAAATCTTGGACCTGGCACCCGATCTCATGGAAATCGTCAACCTGCTACCGCCCGGCTATTACGACCGCCAGTCACTTTGCGACCAGCTCAACTCCGCCTTAGCCGCCCACGGCTGGGGTGCCGTCTACGGAACGGTGGAATAAACCTCGTCATTTAAGAACGTCCCCAATGACTAAAACGCCGCCTGTGATGGTGTTCACAGGCGGCGTTTTCAAACTTATATGTGCTTTTACTCGTCCTTGGGCGCGGGGTGTTTGCAGACCACGCTCATGTAGATCATGCCGAGCACGGCAGCGGTGACCGAACCGGCAAGAATGGCGGCCTTTGCGGCCAGGACCTCAAACTGGGCCGTCGGGAAGGCAAGGCCGCTGATGAGGATCGACATGGTAAAGCCGATACCGCCCAGAATGCCCACGCCGGCAATCATGTGCCAGTTGACATTGTGCGGCAGCTCGGAAATCTTGAGCTTAACCAGGGCAAACGTCATGCCAAAGATGCCGATCGGCTTGCCCAGCAGCATGCCAAAGTACACGCCGAGCGTCACCGGGTCGGTGAGCAGCGTGCTCATGTCCACGCCCACTAGGCGAACCTGCGCGTTCACGAACGCAAAGATCGGCAGGATCACAAAGTTGACCGGCGTGGAGATCAGGCGCTCCATGCGGATGAGCGGCGGGGTCACGCGGTGCATGACGCGCTCAACCTTGGTGGTCGAGACGGTAAAGTCATGCTGGCCCAGGATGTGTGCCTCGTCGTCGTAGCGGTCGTCGAGCAGCGGCAGGCACTCGCCCAGCCAATCGGTGAGGCTATCGAGCTTAACGCCGCACTTGGCCGGAATGGTGAAGGCCAGGATGACGCCGGCAAGCGTAGCGTGCACGCCGCTCTTGAACATACAGAACCACAACAGCAGACCCAGTACCGAATACGGGGCAAGACGGTAATGCTGCGTCTTGTTGAGCCACACGAGCGCGCAGGTCACAAGCGCGGCGGCGCCCAACCAAAACGGATTGGGGCTCTGACCGTAGAAGATGGCGATGGCGGCGATGGAGATGAGGTCGTCGGCGATAGCGAGCGTCGAGAAGAACACGCGCACGCCGTTGGGCACGCGATTGCCCAAAAGCGATAGCACGCCCAGCGCAAAGGCAATATCGGTTGCCATGGGGATGGCCCAACCGTTGCGGGCGCCGGCATGGTTAAAGATGAGGTAGATGCAGGCGGGAACGACGACGCCGCCCACGGCTGCCAGCATGGGAAGCATGGCCTGACGCGGGTTTTTGAGCTCGCCGACCGTCATCTCGTACTTAAGCTCAATGCCCACCAACAAAAAGAAGATCGCCATGAGGAAGTCGTTGACGAAAAGCTCAACGGTGAGACCGGCCGTAAGGTTGCCAAGGCCCACATACAGCGGGGTCTCCAAAAAGTGATGAATGGCCTCGTAGGCATCGGTGTTGGCACAGATGACTGCGGCGATGGCGGCGATCACCATGACGGCGGCGGAAATCGTGCCGTTCTCGGCAATGCGCTCCCAAATGTCGTGACGCTCAAAACGCTTGCGCTCACGGGTGTTGAACAGCTGCTCGGTTGCTGCCATGGGCGGCTCCTTTCGCGGGAAGGTTCCCGTCTTAAAAAAGCACGGCCCGCCCAAATGGCGGCGCCGCGCTCCAACGTATTACGCTTGCATCTAGCCTACCCTGCGCGACAAACGCGCAAGCGCGGCCGAAAAGCGGAACCACAGGTTGAACATTATTTGCTCAACGGTGCGAGCGCCCCTGTCCAATAGGCGACGCGGTCCCGCGCACAAAAAACGACCGGAGCGCGGGGCGTCCGCGGTCCGGTCGTGAGCAGGTTGCAAAACCTAGCAGGCGGCCATAATGGGGGCAGCGACCTGCTTCTTGCGGGAAAGGACGCCCGGCATCCAGACGCCGTCGTGCTCGTCAGCGATGCCCAGGCCCTTCTGAGCGGCCTCGGTCTCACCCTCGAGCAGGACCTGCGAGCCCTCCTCCATGATGTCGGTGATGCACAGGACGATGCCGTCGGCACCCTTCTCGGCGGCATAGGCGCGCATGGCCTCGCGGATCTCGTCGATCATGCCGAGAGCGCGGCTCTTGTCGACAGTCTCGTACTGGCCGATGAGCAGCTTCTTGCCAGCGGGCTCGAACATCTTGATGTCGTTGCCGACCATCTCGGCTGCGGTAAAGGAGCCGGACGGGCGGGTGAGGAAGACCTCCATGCCAAACTTGACCGGGTCGACGCCCACCTGCTCGCCGAGCTTAGCAGCGACGGCGCGGTCGACATCGGTGGTGGTGGGGCTCTTGAGCATGAGCGTGTCGGTCATCATGGCCGAGAGCAGCAGCTTGGCCTGAACGTCGGAAAGCTCAACGCCGAGCACGCCGGCGAGCTTGGTGACGATGGTGCAGCTGGAGCCCCAGGGCAGGCAGATGTAGTGCAGCGGACCGGCAGTCTCGAAGTCGCCGATGCGGTGATGGTCGACAACGCCAAAGACCGTGGCGTCCTTAAGGCCGGCGACGGACTGGGCGGACTCGTTGTGGTCGGTGAGGACGACGAGCTGACCGGCCTCGACGGACTCGATCACGCGGGGCTCGGCAATGCCGGCGTCGGCGAGCAGCTTGGCGGACTCGGCCGGAAGCTGGCCCAGTGCGCAGGCCTCGTAGGTGTTGCCGGCATACTCAACCTGGTTGAGCAGCTGGGACAGGACGACGGCGCTCATGATGGCGTCGTTATCGGGATTCTGGTGACCAAAGACAAGAACGTTTGCCATGGGTTTCCTCCACTTGATATGTGTACTTGGACGTAGCTATGGTAGCACGCTGGCGGCGAACCCTTGGGCACGGAAGGGCCGCGGCACAATTTGGAGCAGGCGTTGGAGCAAAGTCTATCCCTTTCGCACCATGTTGGTGCAAAGTAGCCTGGCCCCCTTGCACTAGCTATTTGCCGGCGGCGCGCAGGGCTACGTAGGCGGCACCGATGATGCCGGCGTCGTTGCCGAGCGAGGCGACCTTAATGGGCGTCTCGCGCGAGGCAGAAAGCGCGTACTGCTTAAAGTGCTCGCGGACCTTGTCGAGGTAGACATCGGCCGAGGCGGAGGCTCCGCCGCCGATCAGGAACATCTCGGGGTCGACCACGTTGGCGATAAGCGCCAGAGCGCGACCGAGATAGTCGGCCATGGTATCGGCCGCGGCTAGCGCGAGCTTGCCACCCTCGCGGCAGGCCTGGAACACGTCCTTGGAATCGGAGGGGCCGGTGAGCTCGATGGGGTCGACGCCCGCCTTCTCGCACTCGGCAAGATAGTTGCTCACCACGCCGGTAGCGCTGGAATACTGCTCCAGGTGGCCATGGCCGCCGCAGCCGCAGGTGCGCTCCTCAGCCGGGTTCAGGCACATGTGGCCAATCTCGCCGCCGGCACCCACAACGCCCGACACCACGTCGCCGTTAACGATAACGCCGCCGCCCACGCCGGTACCGATGGTGACCATCACGACGTTCTGCACGCCCTTGGCAGAGCCGAGCCAGGCCTCGCCCATGGCAGCGGCGTTGGCATCGTTCTCGTACTTAACGACCGCGTCGGGGCAGTGCTCCTGAATGGCGATCTTAAGCTCGGGCAGGTTAATGGCAATGTTGGCCTTGACCTTGGCATCGCCCGATGCCGGGATGGGGCACGGAACGGCCAGGCCAATACCCGCCACAAAGGCACGCGGAATCTGGGCTTTGGCGACCACCTGGTCGATAGCCTCGGTCACCGCGGCAAAGCCCGCAGCGTCAACGATGGGAGGCGTAGGCACGCTGGCCTTGGCAAGCAGGTTACCGTCTTCGTCGAACAGGCCCTCCTTAACCGAAGTGCCGCCGACGTCAATGCCGATATAGTACTGCTTAGGTTCCATGGGAGCCCACCTTTCTCGTTTAAACATTGCCTGTATGGTACCGCTCCCAAGGCAAAAACCTACCAAAAAGGAACAGGTTTGTTTTGGCAGGTTTTATCTGGGGAAACGCAATTGGCCGCTCAACAGACCGCGCAAGACCATCCCCAAAAATAAAGGCACCGGGAGGCGGAGGCTCCCGGCACCCGTGAAAGGGACTGTATTGTCTGTTGAACTGCACGGTCCATCGCGGCGATAACGCCGACTAGGCCTGAAGCGCCTGCAGCTGCTTGTGGATCTCGATGAGCTCCGTCGCCATGACGCGCATGGTCTCGGTGCCGGCCATCTGGTCCTCGGCATGCAGCAGAATCAGCGGGGCCTCGCCGTTACGCTCGCCGTTGGCCTCCTTCTTCAGAAGCCCCATGTGAACATCGTGGCCACCGTTATAGGCCTCGTCGCCCTGCTTGATAAGCTCCTCGGCGGCGTCAAAATCGCCCTCCTTGGCCTTTTGCACGGCATTGATGTACATGCTCTTGGCGGTACCGACGTAGCTGATGATCTCGAAGCAGGTCATCTGCAACTCGTTCATATCCTCCATATGCTGCACCTAGCCCATCACGCTGACGCAGTGGTCGATGATGCCGGCAGCGTTCATGCGGCCGTAGTCGACCATGTTGATGACCTCGACCGGGAAGCGGCCAGCGGCCTCCTTCTCAAAATCGCCCTTGGTGTAGCCGATCTGCGGGCCAAGCAGCAACATGTCGCACTCGTCCAGGTGATCGTGGGCCTCGTTCATGGGACGAGCCTCGATCTCGATATCCAGACCACGGTTTGCAACCTCGGCCTGCATCTTCTGGACCAGCAGGCTCGTGGACATACCGGCATTGCAGCAGAGCATGATCTTCTTCATGGTTTCCTCCTTATAACTGCGCGGCGCGCAGACGACGACTGGTTTCATTCTTTGCGGCTATTGTTCCCACCCCCCCCTGCATCTTTACGCAAGGGAGAGAGCTGCGGGCACCGGCACCGCGTACCGGCGCCCGCAGCGGTGAAAGGGACGAACGTTAGGCGTTCTACTCGGCGAGAGCCTCCTGCTTGGCGATTGCCTTCTCGGAAATCTTCATAAAGGGCAGGTAGACGGCCATGCCAATGACAATCTCGAGAGCCTGCCACACGCCGGCGCGCCAGTCAAAGCCCGTAGCGAGCAGGGCATTGATGACGGGAGGCATAGTCCAGGGCACCTGGGCGATGCAGGGGCTGATGATGCCTGCGCAGGTAAGGCCATAGGTGATGCCGATGAACAGATCGGGAAGGAGGACAAACGGAATCATGAGCGGCAGGTTGTACACGATGGGGTAACCGTAGATAACCGGCTCGTTGATGTTGAACAGACCAGGCAGGATAGCCATCTTGGAAACGGTCTCGGAAGCCTTGTTCTTGGAGAACAGGAGCGTGTCGAGCAGAAGCATGAGGGTGCAGCCCGAGCCGCCGATGAGGGCGAAGCTGTTAACGATCTGCATGTTCATGTAGTGATCGGGCTGGATGGTGCCACCGGCGGCAAAGGTAGCCATGTTGTCGACGATGAGCATGGTCAGGATCGGCTCGACGGTAGCGCCAGAGATGGTGGACTGGTGAATACCGACGCAGAACAGCAGGTTAGCAAGGGTGTAGATAAGGATAACAGCCCACGGACCGGCGTTCATGATGTTCTTGAGCGGGTTGGAGATGCACGTGGAGATGATGGTGCACAGATCGGTGCCGGCGCACACGGCGAGCAGGGCTGCGGCAAGAGCGAAGATCGCGAGGTTGAGCAGCATCGGGATCATGACGTTGAAGGAGTTGGAGACCGCGGGAGGCACACCCTCGCCCAGCTTAACCTTGAGCTTCTCGACGCCAGAAATCTTGATGAAGAGCGAGACGGAAAGCAGGGCGATGATAATAGCCGAGAACAGACCGTTGGTGCCGGTGTTGGCAGTCGAAAGGGCGCCCGTGACCTCGGCGGAGGTGATCTTGTCGGTGAGCAGCGGGCTCGTGGCGGCAAGCGTGGCGGTGATCTGCTGCGGCATCATGATGACGAAAGCAGAGATGGCGACGACCACGCAAGCGAGCGGGTTATCGAAACGCTTGTTCTTAGCGAGGCTGTAGCCAATCAATCCGGCCAAGATAATGGCAGAGACGTTGAGGGTGCCCAGCGTAATTGCCGAACCCCACGTCTGAAGGTTGGCAAGGCCCGCCGCATCGAGCGGGAACAGGGGGAACACGACGTTGTTGATAAGAACCGCGATACCCGCAAGGATATAGAGCGGCGTGATGGTCGCGAAGGCGTCGCGCAGGGAACGCAGGTGAACCTGGTTTCCCACCTTCGCAGAGACCTCGGCAAACTTGTCGAGGAAGCTCTTTCCGTTGTCACTGGCCATGATTGCTCCTAACTATCAAATCCGGCCTTTTCCTATGCGCACGGTGGTCTGTCGCCCTCTGCCACCAGATGTGCCATGTGTTGCGCGCGGCGGCGCGCGGTCTGGGCGTTCGCCCGGTCGCTAATCAACCACGTGGGTCGTGGCGACCTGTTTGAGCCAGGCCGCCGACTTCTTAAGACGGCGCTTGTAGCCGTCCATAAGGTCGACCTCGACAAAACCGTAACGGTTCTTAAAGGCATTGGCCCAAGACCAGTTATCGATGACAGCCCAATAATGGTATCCGCGGCACTTGGCGCCCTCGGCAATTGCCTTGGCAACCCACTCCAGGTGCTGGCGTACAAAGTCGACGCGGTAGTCGTCCTGGATGGTTCCTTCGGCGTCACGGTTCTTGTATTCGTCCATGATGCCGATGCCGTTCTCGGAAACGAACCACTCAAGATCGGGGTAGTTCTTGGCGCAGTCCATACCAAAGTCGTAGAGGCCCTGCGGATAGATCTCCCAGCCGCGGCTCTCGTTCATAACGGCGTCGGGCCACACGTATTCGTCGGCAAAGTGCGGCAGGCCGTACTGGTCGATCTTGCTCGCCGGCGCCTGAACGCGCGTGGGATGGTAGTAGTTGCAGCCGAGCCAGTCGACAACACCCTGCTTGAGAATCTCTTGGTCGCCGGCACGGAACGGGAGCTTAACGCCGCCCTTGGCCAGGCTGTCGAGCACGTCGGCAGGAAGCTCGCCCTTGGTAATAAGGTCGAGCCACCAGCGATTGCTGATACCGCTGGTCATACGCACGGCCTCAAGGTCTGCCTCGCTGGGGTTCTGCTTGGTGTAGACCGGGGTAAAGCAGTTGATCATGCCGATTTTGGCATCGGCGCGAATAGCGCCCTCGTCATAGGCCTTGCGATAGTTGGCCACGGCCAGCGCATGCGCCAGCGAAATGTGATACTGCACGGTGCGGGCGCGGCTAAAGTCGTGGAGCTGCGGGAACCACACGCCCTCCTGATAGCGCTGCTCGGGCTCGACGATGGGCTCGTTAAAGGTGAACCAGTACTTAATCTCCTGGCCAAACTCGTGGAAGGCGACGTCGGCATAATGCGCGTAAGCCTCGACGACCTCACGGCTCTCCCAGCCGCCGCGGTTAAAGAGGTAGGTGGGCATGTCAAAGTGGTACAAGTTGACAAACGGCTCCAGGCCGGCCTCGCGAGAGGCGCGGAACAACTCGTGATACCACGCGGCGCCTTCCTCGTTGAGGTTGCCGTCGGCATCGAGCAGACGGCTCCACTGGATGGAAGTGCGATAGGTATTCAGGCCCAAGTCCTTCAGAATGCGAAGGTCTTCCTGGTACTTGGCCATAAAGTCATTGCCGGCATAAGAGCCAACGCAGTTGTAGAACGAACCCAGATCCTGGATGGACCAGGTGTCCCACAGGTTCTCGAGCTTGCCTCCCTGGTTCCACTGACCCTCAGTCTGCGGGCCGGACATAGCGGCGCCAAAGAAGAAGTCACGGGGCAGCTGATACTGTGCCATCAAAGTCCTCGCTTTCGTGTCTTAGAGCTTCCGGTTGGAGACGGGTTTGCTTTGGCAGGTTATCCGGCGCGGGCGCACACCGGTCATACCGATATCCAACCCGCCAAAACAAAACCGTCCTCAAACAGTACAAGGAAACGCCAATGCATCTCGCTTGTTGTCTGTAACTATAACGCTCTAATTTTCTATGTAAAGCGTCTTTTTCATTTTTCTTTATCGAACTTCTTTCATGAAAGCCATATGGATGCTTTTTAAGTAGGTATACTTTCTAAATATCGACGCAAATATGAAGGGAGGATTGCATGATTCCCAAATACGAGGCGATAGCTGCAGATATCCGTCGAAGCATCGAGGACGGCGCCCTTAAACCGGGTGACAAGCTACCCACCGTCGTTGAGTTCTGTGAGCTCTATGGCGTTTCCAAAATCACCGTCAAACGAGCGATTGAGCAGATTACCGAAGAAGGCCTTATTACCAGCCGGCGCGGATCGGGCACCTACGTCAAGGACACGGCGGGACTTCCCGGCCAGGTGTTTTTTCAAGGCAAGAACGACCGTGCCCAAGGCTTTTCGTATGAGCACCGCGGGGAAAAGGTGACCTCGGTAGTCTACGATTTCTCGATCGTCAATCCGCCGGCAGAGGTTGCGACCCAGCTGGGAATGGCCGAGGATGACTTCGCCTATCACATCGTGCGCGTGCGCCAGGTCGACGAGAAGCCCATCGTCATCGAGTACACCTATATGCCGCTCGAACTGATCCCGGGCCTTAAAAAGAAGGACCTGTACGGATCGGTCTACGGCTTTATCCGCGAGCAATGCGGGCTGAAGATTTCGAGCTTCCATCGCACCATTCGCGCTGTCGCGGCAACTGAGGAAGAGGCTGAGCGCCTGGATACCAAACCCGGCTCTCCCCTGCTCGAACTCAACCAGATTGGCTTCTTGGATAGCGGCACCGCGTTTGAATATTCTATCTCGCACAACGTAGGCGACCGCTTTGAGCTGCACAACGTAACGCTGGCCTAGTTTTGTAATCCGGTGGGTGCCCGTTTTGAGCTCTCTTACGCGGCACCCGCACAACCTTATGGGAGTATGCACATGTCCGATTTGATTAAACTGACGCCGATCTTCCACGAGAAGATCTGGGGCGGCCGCCAGCTGGAGACCGTGTTTGGTTACGACATTCCCGAGGGCCCCATCGGTGAGTGCTGGGCCATCTCAGCCCACCCCAACGGCGACTGCCAGATTGCGGAGGGCCCGTATGCCGGCCACACGCTGTCGTGGCTGTGGGCCGAGCACCGTGAGCTCTTTGGCGACTGCGAGGGCAAGGAGTTCCCGCTGCTCATTAAGATTCTGGACGCCAAGGACGACCTTTCGATCCAGATTCATCCCAACGACGAGTACGCCGCCGAGCACGAGAACGGCAGCCTGGGCAAGACCGAGTGTTGGTATGTCCTGGACTGCGAGCCCGGCGCCACGATTATCGTCGGGCAGCGCGCCAAGGATCGCGCTGAAGCCGCACAGATGATCAAGGACGGCCGCTGGGACGACATGCTCAACGTGCTGCCGATCCACAAGGGCGACTTTTTCCAGATTGATTCCGGTACCGTGCACGCCATCAAGACCGGCACGCTCATTTTGGAGACGCAGCAGTCGAGCGACGTGACCTATCGCCTGTACGACTACGACCGCCCCGGCACCGACGGCAAGCTGCGTCCGCTGCACATTGAGCAGAGTCTGGATTGCATCAACTTTGATGCTCAGGCTCCGGTCGACGGTACCGTGACCGCGCCCGAGGTCGATGGCGTGACCGAGCTCGAGTCCAACCCCTGCTACACCGTCGATCGCGTGCGCGTCAACGGCAGCAAGACCTTGGAGCAGCGCTGGCCCTTCATGTGCCTGTCAGTCATCGACGGCGAAGGCACCGTCTGCGGCGACCCCGTCCACAAGGGAAGCCACCTGCTAGCCCCGAGCACCGTCAGCTCCATCGACCTCGAAGGCAAGATGGAACTGATCATCAGCCACCTGTAAGCTACCGGTCCC
>DXLU01000008.1 GCA_019414565.1 Collinsella sp.
CGGACTTTCATGCCGGGGGCTCCCAATGTTTTTATGTCCTGCTCATATCGTCTGTGGTGGTTGGCGGTTTGGGCGGGCAGGTATCAAAAAGTGTCAGACGGGGGCGGCTGCCGGGCGTCTGTGCGCGAAAAGAAGTGTCGACCTGCGCCGTTGCCGTTGAGCGACGTGCTGTTTGCGGGGATACTGAAGCCACGACAAGCAGCGTGTGAAAGGATCGATGTATGGCTTTCCGTAAAGACTTCCTGTGGGGCGGCGCGACGGCTGCCAACCAGTGCGAGGGCGCTTATGATGTGGATGGCCGCGGCCTGGCCAACGTGGATGTGGCCCCGCACGGCCCCGAGCGCTTCGCGGTGGTCTCCGGACAGCGCAAGATGCTCGACTTTGAGGACGGCTATTACTATCCCGCGCAGACCGGTATCGATTTCTATCACCATTACAAGGAGGACATCGCCCTCTTTGCCGAGATGGGCTTTAAGACCTTCCGCATGAGCTTGGCCTGGACCCGCATCTTCCCCAATGGCGACGAGACCGAGCCCAACGAGGCCGGCCTGGCCTTCTACGAGGACGTGTTCCGCGAGTGTCAGGCGCACGGCATCGAGCCGCTCGTGACCATCACGCACTTCGACTGCCCGATTCACCTCATCAAGGAGTACGGCGGCTGGCGCAACCGCAAGCTCATCGACTTCTACAAGAACCTCGCGACCACGATCTTCACCCGCTACAAGGGCCTGGTGAAGTACTGGCTCACCTTCAACGAGATCAACATGATCCTGCACCTGCCGTTTATGGGTGCTGGCCTGGTTTTTGAGGAGGGCGAGAACAAGGAGGCCGTCGAGTACCTGGCCGCCCACAACGAGCTCGTCGCCAGCGCTTGGGCAACCAAGATCGCCCACGAGATCGACCCCGAGGTCAAGATCGGCTGCATGCTCGCCGCGGGTAGCTACTACCCTTACAGCTGCCGTCCGGGCGATGTGCGCCAGGCGCAGCTCGACAACCAGGACAACTACTTTTTCGTCGACGTCCAGAGCCGCGGCTACTACCCGGCCTATGCCATCAAGAAGCTCGAGCGTCTGGGCATCGACGTCGGCATGACCGACGAGGACCGCGAGATCCTGGCCGCCAACACCGTCGACTTTATCAGCTTTAGCTACTACTCCACCCGCTGCTCTGCCGGTGCCGATAACCCCGATGTCGAGCGCACCCAGGGCAACGCCTTCGCCGGCGCCAAGAACCCCTACCTGCAGGAGAGCCAGTGGGGCTGGGCCATCGATCCGCTGGGCTTCCGCATCACCCTCAACGACCTGTACGACCGCTATCAGAAGCCGCTGTTTGTGGTCGAGAACGGTCTGGGCGCCAAGGATGTTGTCGAGGAGGATGGCTCCATCAACGACGACTACCGTATCGACTACCTGCGCCAGCATATCGAGACCATGCGCGACGCGGTGACTGAGGACGGCGTCGACCTGCTGGGCTACACCACCTGGGGCCCGATCGACTTGGTATCTGCCGGTACGGGCGAGATGTCCAAGCGCTACGGCTTTATCTACGTCGACCGCGACGATGCAGGCAACGGCACCCTCAAGCGTTCCAAAAAGAAGAGCTTTCACTGGTACAAGCATGTCATTGAAACGAATGGCGAGGATCTGTCCTAAGGAAGCCGAGACACTCAACTTCAGAGTTTCCTAACCAAAACGCCCGGCGAGCAGTTAATGCCCGCCGGGCGTTTTGTTAAAAGAAGTGAAAGCACCCATTGGGGACGTACTTAAATGAGTGCCCGCAGAATGAGAGTGGATAATCTCCCGTTTTTAGTCTGTTTGTGGGCTCAAAGTGGGAGATTATCCACTCTCGCCATTTGGGCGTCCAAAAATCCTCGCTCGTTTTGTCTTAGTCATTGGGGACGTTCTTAAACGACTAGTCGCTGGCGACGTCCCTCGCCGTCGGCGGATTTTGGGACATGTGGCCCGCTTTTTGGGCCCGCCTGTCGGTACACTAAAAGCACTATGGGTACCCGCGAGCGACATATCGGCCACGCGACCGCCCGATCCGCACCCGTGGCGGATCCCAGGGGCGGCAGGCTCTTCGCCATGCCGCGATTCCTTGTTGGCATAACACATCAGGTGTACCGTCACCGCGTCTTTGCTATCGCCGGCGCCATCACCGTGCTGTTCCTCATGCTTTTGGCAGTCTTGCCGGCGCTGTTTGCCTCCGACCCCAAGCTTTCCAACGCCGTGCCCGCCTATAGCGAGGTGTCCGAAGAGGTCGTGGATGCGCTCGTCCACTCGAGCTCTCTCCCGCTGCTTGTCGCCGCAATTATATTTTCGATCTGGGGTGTATCGGTCTATCTACGCTGTTTGGACTATGTGTTGCGCCGCCGCCTTGTTGCCGTCGCCACCATCTGCGCCCTCTGGATGATTGAGGTCATCCTCAAATACAAGTCGTTCACACCGTTCTATGCCACCGTGCTGTGGTACCTGTACTACGTGCCCATGACGCTCATTCCGCTGCTCTACCAGCTGTGCGGCCTGCGCCTTGCGGGGCTGGAACAACACCGTGCGGGCCGTCGCTATTGCGCCGCGCTGTGGATTGTGGCCATCCTGCTTATCGGATTTGTGCTCACCAACGATTTTCACCAGCAGGTCTTCCGCTTTGACCGTACAAGCGACACCTGGAGCAACGATTACACGTATGGCTGGGGTTATTTCGCCGTCCTCGTGTGGACGGCCTTTGACTTCGTTGCCTTTTTTATCCTGGTTGGTCGGTCCTCGTCCTTTCGCATCCAGCGTTTCTCGGGCACGGCGGCGCTCGTACTGCTGGGTGGCGCATTCTTTGCCATCTCGTATGCGTTGCGCGTGCCCTGGGCATGGAGGCTCAACTTTTCGCTCGTCTATTGCGTCCTGTGCGTGGTGGCGATGGAAATCTGTCTCGATTGCGGTGTCATTCCGTCGTATCACGACATCGCCGGCATCTTCGACACCTTGCCGCTCGACCTCAAAGTTCTAACGCGCGACCTGCAGGAAGTCTATGCCACGCCGGCGTCAAAGCCAATGCCGGTAGGCGTGCGCGAGGAGTTGCGGACCCAGGAGCACGGCCGCGCCCATGCCTTTGCCGTGGCGTCCGATCCCGATGTGATGTACCGTGCCTTTCCACTGCTGGGCGGATCGGCCCTGCTTGCCCAAGACGTGTCGGAGCTCAACGAGCTTAACCGTGAACTGGCACATCGTCGCATGGAGCTGCAGCGTCAAAACGAGCTACTCGCCGCCGACTACGACCTTAAGACGCATTTGGCAGATCAAGAGGCCGAGACCTTGCTGGTCCAAGATGTGGACCAGGCGCTTGCCCGCGCGCTCGAAGGGATGTACGACCTGCTGAGCTCGCTGCCGCCGTTGACCGACGAAGCGTCTTCGCACGAGCGCTACCGCATGCTGCAGCGCGCCAAGATGCTCGTCGCCTATTGCAAGCGCAAGGGCTCACTCACGTTGGCACAGCACGGGGAGAGCGGTTTTGATCGCGACCGCATTCAGCTCATTGCCAACGAGCTCGCGAGCGACCTGCGCACCATCGATATCGATTGCGCCTCGATTATCGCCATACGGCGCCCGATGCACGCCAGTACGGTAAGCGCCCTGTACGACTGCGTGTATGACTTTGCGTTTTTTGCCTACACCACCGACCATCCGGCGCTTATGTATCACTTGGGCGACCACGACTCGTGCAGTGTCGAGCTGCGCGCCACGCTTTTTTCCAACGATGATGCAGATCTTTCGCAGACGCCCGCTGCGCAAGAGCTCGAAAGCGCTTTGCAAGGGCGCAACGTGGCATATCGCCTTGAGGGCGAGCCCGGCCAGCTGCGCATGATCGTCTTGATGCCGAGGGCGGGTGAGTGACGATGCAGATTTCGCTCATCCTTCCCCAAATCGTTGCGCTCGATGTTGTCTTTGCCCTGGCTGCGTGTCTGCAGACGATCCACGTCCCGCTCATCGCATCGCGCCGCTCGTCCTATAACCGTAAGGTGATTTGCGCCTACGAGGCGAGCCTTGTGCTTCACCTAGTTATTTCGGCGCTCATCTTGTTCGCGTCGTCTGGCTCGTATCTGGTGGCGCCGCTTGACGTTTGCGCCAGGGCAATGGGCGGAGTGCCGTGGCTCAATGCCGCGATCTTTGCCTATGGCGTGGTACTTATGGTGCACTATCGTCGTCCCGTCATGCTGGTCGAGCTGCTGTTTGTTGTCGCCGTTACACCGCCGGTGGTTTTTGCCATGGGCTCGGCGTGGACCGTTGTCCTTATCGCAGAGGGAGCGTTCTTCCTGTTCCGTTCCATCGCGGCGCTCTTGATGGACGTCCGTAACCGCCAGGAGGATATTACCGCGTTCTCGACGATTGAGACCATCAACGTGATTCCCGTGGGCATCCTGTATCTAGACCCGAGGGGCCGTCCGTTGCTCATGAACCGCTGCATGCGCAAAAACCTGGTGGAGCTTCATATGCCCACCGATCTGCGCGACATGAGCAGCACATGGAACGACCTGCGCAAACTCAGTATGCAGACGCCCGAAAGCAGCGCTAATCGCGCCCATATCGACCTTGACCGCTTTGGTGGGGATCGCGCCGTGATCGAGATCTCTCCTTCCGAGATTCGTCTGTTCGTGCGTGACTCCGTTACGGTCTCGGTCCGTCCGTTCGAGCGCGTCGTCGGCCTGGACGTGACGGAATACGCACACGCCTACGACCGCTTGGCGCAAGCCAATCATCTGCTTGAGCTTGCGGGGCAAGAGCTCCAGGCCCAGATCGAAGAAGTCAAAAAGGTTGCCGACAATGCGGCCTACCTGCGCATGCGTTCCCGCGTGCACGATGTGATCGGCCAGCGCTTGTCCATCCTCCATCGCTATTTGGAGGAAGGGCGCCTGGACGATGAGTCGCTCGAGCAGATTGACCCGTTACTGCGCTCAATTGCCGCCGATTTGCGCAGTGGCGGTGCCAGCGAGCCTGCAGAGCAGCTGGGTGATATCGTCCATGCTTTTGGCCTGGTGAGTGTGCAGATCGATGTTGAAGGCGCGCTGCCTGAGGACGCACGTGTCGCCGCCGCATTTTTGCAGATTATCCGCGAGGCCTCGACCAATGCCACCAAGCATGCGCAGGCGCATCGGGTCCATGTGCGCTTGTGGCAGGAGGGGACGGATGCTGACGCCGTCGCGCGCATGACGATTTCTAACGACGGGTCCCCGGCCCCCGTATCGTATCGCGAGGGAACGGGTATCCCAGGTATGAGGCATGTCGCGCAAGATCTGGGTGGCAGCCTAGAGGTCCACGCCACCCCGCCCTTTACGCTTACGGTATCCATTCCGCTTAACGCCAGCGACACGTCCCAAAGGAGAAACTCATGATCCGCGTGTTAATTGTCGAAGATCAGGCCATCCTGCGCGAGAGCCTGGCGCGCTCCGTTGGCGACCAGCCCGATATGACCGTCGTTGCCGCGATCGCCGATGCCTCCGAGGCCTTGGGTGTCGCGCTCAAGGAGCGCCCGGACATGATACTGATGGACGTGTGCACCGAACACGATTCAAACGGCATCGTGGCGGCGGCACGCATCAAGGAGCAGCTGCCCGAGTGTCGCATCATTATCATGACAGGCATGCCCGAGATCACCTTTGTCGATCAGGCCCGCGAGGCGGGCGTCGATAGCTTTGTGTACAAGAACGTCGGTATCGACGAGCTGTTCGCCGTGATGCGCTCCACGCTGGCGGGTTACTGCACGTTTCCCAAGCCGCCCGAGAGCATCTTCTCGGGCACGGCGGCCCTCGACGATGTCGAGCTGTCGATCTTGCGCCTTGCCTGCGAGGGTAAAAGCCGCCGCGAGATTGCGGCCGAGCTGTTTATGAGCGAGGGCACCATCAAGCGCCGCATCTCGGAGATCCTGAGCAAGACCGGCTACGACAACATCATGCGCTTGGCCGTGCATGCGGTGACCGAGGGCAGCATCGTTCCCAACATGGAGCGCCCGTAATCGACGCGCTCACCCGTGTTCCGACGCCGCAAAGACAGGCCTCCCACCGTTTCGCATCTAAAAACGGCGGGCGGCCTGCTTGTATGGGCAGTGCTGTCGGCATAAAGCGGCGGGGCCGCAGGATCATCTCCTGCGGCCCCGCCTGACATGTGCGCGGATATGTCCGCCAATCCGCGGCTATCGGTGTCCGCCGTTACGCGATGGTTGCGCTGTAGGAGGCGACGTCCTCGTAGGAATCGGTCAGGTAGGCGTCGATGCCGATGGTCGTGTTGACCAGGTCGTCAAGACTGTCAAGCTCGCCGCTCGAGAACGTGAATTCCTCGGTGGCGCTGGTGCCGGGCATCAGGTTAGCCGAGAACCAGGGTTCCTTCATGGTGCCGTTGACGTTGGTCTTGCCGGAAGGAGCGTAGAAGGTCAGGTCCTTGTCGCTCTTGTTGGTGATGTTGACGACAAAGCCGATGTCGCCCCAGTCGTCCTTGAACTTCTCGGTGATGGTGATGGTGCACAGATCGTCATCGGCGACGGTGACGGCGGGGGAGATTTCGACGTTCTGGACATCGTCGTCTTCGACGGCCTCATCGATCTCCTCTTCCTTCTCCGCGGCCTCGCGATCCTTCTTCACCGTACCGGACAGGTCCTTGTCGGACTTGGTAAAGACAAGATTGCCGTCATCTTCTTCGAGGATGAGTTTGCCGTCCTTGAGCTTCATGTCGTGCGACTCATCTTCGGCGGTGATGGTTACGGTGGTGGCGTCCTTTGCCTCCCATTTAAGGTCGACGACTTCAAGGAACAGGTCGAGGGCGCCTGTGCCGTCCTCATCGAGAATCAGGACGCAGTGGACACCCCAATCCTCGAGCATCTTCATGTACTCATCGGTCAGCTCTTCGCCATCCACGGTTCCACCCGAGAGTTCCCAGCTGCCGACGAAGTTGGCCTTGGGGTCTTTGCCGCCGCCGCTGCAGCCCGTCAGGGCAAAGGCGAGCGCCAGGACGCATGTCAGAAATGCGAGTACGGACTTTTTGAACGTTGTCTTCATGGTGTCCTCCTTCTTGTGTGAAAACCCATAGAAGCAAATGCGGGGGTGGCGGATCCCCCGCCAATTACCAGATAGAGGGGCTAGGGCCGGGGCGTTCCGCAGTTGCTGCAGAACTTGCCGCCGTTTTCGCTACCGCAGTTGGGGCAGAACCACTTGGCCGGTGCCGGGGCGGGTGCGGGACTACCGCACTCGGAGCAGAACTTGCCGGTGTTGGTGGCGCCGCAGCTGCAGGTCCATGCGCCGGTCGCAGGTGCGGCAGCGGGTGCCGGTGCGGGAGTCGGAGCCGGCTGCGGGGCGGCCTGCTGCTGTGCCTGGCCGGCGGCGAACAGCTGGCTGGCGTTCATGCCGCCCATGCCACCTGCCATGCCCATGCCCATAAAGCCTGCCATCGCGCCGTTGGGATTGGCGGCTGCCGCGCGCATTGCGACGCTCTGGGCGCTGGCAATGTTGGCTGCCGCCATGGTGGGATCGCGCATGACTGCGGCCTTCTGCAGGTCCTTGATCATCTGCTCGTCTTCTTGCGAGGCGGCGATGGAGTTGACGCCAAAGCTCACGATCTCGACGCCACGCAGGTCGCGCCAGTCGGCAGAGAGGACCTCGTTGAGCGCGCGGGCGAGCTCGGTGGTGTGGCCGGGGATGGCGCTGTAGCGGATGCCCATCTCCGAGATCTTGGCAAAGGCGGGCTGCAGGGCGGTGAGCAGCTCGGACTTAAGCTGGCTGTCGATCTTGTCGCGCGTATAGCTATCGGTCACGTTGCCGCACACATTGGTGTAGAACAGCAGCGGGTTGGTGATGCGGTACGAATACTCGCCGTTGCAGCGCACGGAGATGTCGACGTCCAGACCAATGTTGTTATCGACCACGCGGAAGGGCACAGGCGAGGCGGTGCCGTACTTGTTACCGATGATCTCCTTGGTGTTGATGAAGTAGACGCGCTGGTCTTTGCCCGCGTCGCCGCCAAAGGTAAAGCGGCTGCCGATATTGGCGAACGTCTCCTTGATGGAGTCGCCCAGGTTGCCACTGAAGACGCTTGGCTCGCTGCCGGTGTCAAAGACAAACTCGCCAGGCTCCAGCGCGACCTCGATGATCTTGCCGTTTTGCACCACGAGCATGCCCTGGCCGTCGTTGACGGCGATGACCGAGCCGTTGGAGATGACGTTGTCCTCGCCGCGCGTGTTGGAGCTGCGGCCGCCGGTGCGCTTGCTGCCCTTGCAGGCCAAGACGTCGGCGGGCATCGATTCGCAATAGATAAATTCTTTCCACTGGTCGGCCATGACGCCGCCGGCAGCACCCAATCCAGCTTTCAAGAGTCCCATGGTGATCTTCCTTTCTCGTCAAAGGCCGGGTGGTATTGGTCAGAATGGCTAATCGTCCTTGTCGTCCTTCATGACAACGGTGGTCTCGGTGTGGCTGAAGGTGTCGTGCTTCTCGGTCAGGTCGAGCTCGCCGCAGTAGCAATCGGCGTGGGTGGCCTCGTTGGCCGTCTTGAGCTGGCCCACCAGCAGCACGTCCGCGATGATTACGATGATCATCGGCGCGACGATGTTGATGAGGATGCCCTCGACATCAAAGGTGAGGTAGTCCGGATCGAAGGCGTTCCCACCCATGAAGAGGATCTGGGAGAGGACAAACCCGATCACAAAGAACAGCACCGAGGCGATGGCGAGCTTGGGCTTGGAGCAGGGGAGCTCGCCGACCATGCGACCGGTCTGGCCGTTCATGGCAAACAGATAGCTCTTGCCGTTCCACGAGGTGGAAAGCATCCACACGGGGAACAGGGCGTAGTCGCTGTCTTCCCAGGTGTAGTCGAGCTGCTTGCTTTCGACCGTGGCATCGTCATATTCGTCGACGACGGTCTCGCGCAGGGCCGAAATCGTACTTTCTTCCATACGACGCTCGGCGCGCGCCTTGCAGGTTTCGCAATCCTCGTCATAGCGGTTGGCGATGTAGCCGGGCATATAAGCGACCGAGAACGGGCGCAACGCGTCGTAGTCAAACGGCTCGATGGCGTCCATGTGGCCGTCGGGCATCTTGGACGATCCGTCGACGGGCACGCGCTCAAACGAGATATTGCCTTTACGGTAGGCGTCGTAGTGGTCGGTGGTCGTGACGGTGCGGTCGGATTCCTCGGTTACGGTCTCGTTGGTCGCATCAAAGCACACTTCGCCGTCCACGCGGGCGCCGTAAAGCCAAAACGGCACGTAAACGCCTTGGACTTCGTCGATATGGTTGCCGGTGACAAAGCTCTTGGGCAGCAGGATCTTGCCCTTATAGTGCTCCTTGAGCGCGGCCATGACATCATCGCGCCCGAGCTTAAACGGGATCACCAGGTCGGGTGAGAAATCGCCCGAGAGCTGGCCGGGTGCCACGGCGGAGTTGCCGCAGTATGGGCAGGTGGTAACGGCGACGGTGCCGTCCGAGACCAGCTCGGCGCCGCATGACGAGCAGATGTAGCCGGCGTTTTGGGCCAGCTCCTGCACGGCGTCATCGGCAGCAGGTTTGGGAGCCGCGGCTGCGGCATCCGCTTTGGCATCTGCCTTGTCCTGGCGCTCGCGATAGAGGGCCTCGACTTCTTCGACTTCAAAACGCGAATCGCAGTAGTCGCAGACGAGCTTTTGCTCGGCACTGGCAAAGTGAAGGGGGCCGCCACACGCGGGACACTGATAGTTGACGCTCTCGAAGGCCATGATCGGTCCTTTCGCTGCCGCGGGCTATGCGCCGATGGCGCCGCCGCAGTATTCGCAGCGCCCGCTGGCATCGGGAATGGTGGTTGCACCGCAGAAGGGGCAGGTGACCGCGGTCTTGGGGGCCTTAGCGGCCACGACGCTGTCGCGCGTCTCCTGGCGCAGCTGCACCAGCGCGTCGCGGACCTCGGTTGCCTGGCGCTTGGCCTCGCGGTATTCGATGGAACCGCGCTGATCGATGGTGGAGTCGTTCACGCGCAGGTTGATCTCGGTAAAGTACGGCGTGTTGACGTGAATGGTCAGGTTAAAGTCGTAATCCAGGTCGTAGCGCGGCGGATTGTAGCTCTCGCGTTCGCCGTCTTTGGTCTCGCGATAGATCTCGGTGCGGTGCTCTTCGATATCCATATCGCAGCCGAGTACCTGCGAGAACTCGATGATGTCGGGATTGGCGTCGCGCCAGCGGCTCTGCGAAGTGATGATCAGCAGGCCCGCGTCCTCATCGAGCATAATATTGGTGCGCCCGGCCGAGAGTGTGCGCGTGGGGTTGAACGACGCCAGGCGCTCGGCATTGGCCTCGCGGTAGGCGAGCTGCTCGCGGATATCGTCCGCGGTGCTGGAACGATAGCCGCCAAAGAAGGGGGAGAGCTTGCCGGCGCACTCCTTGCACAGGTAGCCTTCATTGATTTTTGTCTTACCTAGAAGTCCCAGCTCGGTACCGCAAATCGCGCACTCTTTCTTCTCGAACATTTTGTCAAAGAAGCCCATGGCTGCCTCCCATCAACAGGTAGCGTGTGTCACTTTTGATGATGGGGGAGTGCGCGATCTTTCACGATACCCAGACGGCTCAACGAGTCTCCACAACTGGGACACATGGCCCATTTTTCATCCGGCACATAGGGGCACTCCTTGCCGCGGGTAGTCATTGGGCACTCATTGGGGACGTACTTAAATGAGTGGTGCTTAAATGAGTGGTGCTTAAATGAGTGGTGGAGGCCGCGGAGCCCACGTCCGATGAACGCCTCGATGCTTTCGTCGTCACCTTTGGGCTTACAGAGCGCGAACGCGATATTTTGGAGGCCTTGGTCGCATCGCACGAGAGCGTTCAGGATATCGCCGCAACGCTCTTCCTTTCGCGCTCCACGCTCTGCCGTCATATCGCCTCGATCAACAAAAAGACCGGTGCCGCCTCGCGCGTGGCCCTCATCAACTTCTTCTGGTCTTGGACTCCCCAAGACTAGTTAATTTGGGACGGGGCTTTTTTAGCTGTTTTGGGCCGCTGCGGCCAGCAGGGGCGGGTCGCGGCGGCCCAGGCATTCTTGACGATAGTTCCGGCGACGCTACAGCAGCTCGCCGTGGCGGGCGATGTAGTGGCGCTTGGCCAGCTGAGTGAGTGCGATGTAGGCGGCGACGATGCCGATGAGCAGCGCGAAGAAGCTCGTTGGCAGCGGCATGAGCCCCAGTGCATCGGCGATGGGGCTTGCCGGCAGCCAGGTGACGAGCGCCAGGCCCAGCACGGTGAGCACGCACAGCGCGGGGGCGGCGTGGTCGCGCGGGCTTGGCAGACGCGGGGAGCGCAGCATGTGGATCACGAGCGTCTGCGACCACATGGACTCAATGAACCAACCGCTCTGGAAGAGCGCCGCAAAGGCCGACATGCCTGCGACGTCGCCCGCGGCGGCAAGCTCTGCCCAGCTCGCGCCCATGGCGGCAGGGCATACCACAAAGAAGAGCGCGGCGAAGGTCACGATGTCAAACAGCGAGCTCACGGGGCCCAGCTCGAGCATAAAGCTCTTGATGGACGCGGCGTCCCAGGCGCGCGGACGGGCAGTCCAGGCGGCGTCGACGGTGTCCCACGGCAGCGCGATGCACACGATCTCGTAGACCAGCGACAGCAGCACCAGCTGCAGAGCGCTCATGGGCAAAAACGGCAAGAACAGGCTCGCGACGGTTACGGACAGCACGTTGCCAAAGTTGGAGCTTACCGTGGTCTTGAGGTACTTGAGCAGGTTGCCGTAGGTGCGGCGGCCTTCGATGATGCCGCGCTCGAGCACGCCCAGGTCCTTCTGGAGCAAGATGATATCGGCGGATTCCTTGGCGATATCGACGGCGGAGTCGACCGAGATGCCGCAGTCGCTCGCGCGCATAGCGGCGGCGTCATTGATGCCGTCGCCCATAAAGCCCACGGTGTGACCGAGCAGCTCGCGCATGACGCGCACCAGGCGCGCCTTCTGCAGCGGCGAGAGTTTGGCAAAGAGATGAGTTTTCTCAGCGCGCTCGGCAAGCTCGGCGTCATCGAGCGCATCGATCTCGGAGCCCAGCAAGACGTTGCTCGCGTCGATGCCGATCTGCTCGCAGACGGTGGCGGCGACACGGTCATTGTCGCCGGTCAGGACCTTAACGGCGACGCCCTTGGCCTCGAGGGTGGCGACGGCGCCCGCGGCACTTGCTTTGGGCGGATCGAGGAAGGCCAAAAAGCCCATCAGCACCATGTCGCACTCGTCGGCGATGCCAAACTCGCCCACGCAGCGCGGATTGGTTTTCTGCGCCACGGCAATCACGCGCAGGCCCTCGGCGTTGAGCCCGGCGACCTGCTTGCGAATCTGGGCGAGCTTGTCTTCGGTGAGCGGCTGGGCGGCGCCATCGACCTCGATAAAGGAGCAGATCTCGAGCATTTCCTCGGCAGCTCCCTTGGTAACCATCTGGGTTTTGCCCTGGGCGTCGGCGACAACGACGCTCAGGCGACGGCGCGAGAAATCGAAGGGCACCTCGTCGATCTTGGTATAGCGGTCGCGCAGGCTCTGGCCCAGCATGGAGCCGGGTGCTGTGGCCGAGGGCGTCACGTCGGCGCGGTCGATGACGGCCAGGTCGATAAGGTTCTTGAGGCCGGTCTGGAAGAAGCTGTTCAAAAACGCATGGCGCAGTACGCGCACGTCCTCGTTGCCGTCGGTGTTGAGGTAGCGCTCGAGCACGATGTGGTCTTCGGTGAGGGTGCCGGTCTTGTCGCAGCACAGGACGTCCATCGCGCCGAGGTTTTGGATCGCCGGCAGTTCCTTGACGATAACCTGGCGACGGGCGAGGTCCTTGGCGCCCTGCGACAGGCTCGTGGTCACGATGACGGGAAGCATCTGCGGCGTGATGCCCACGGCCACGCTCGTGGCGAATAGCAGCGCGTCGATGACGTTGCCCTTGGTGGCGGCGTTGATGGCAAAGACGGCCGGCGCCATAACGAGCATGAGGCGTACGAGCAGCATGGAGACGCTCGAGACGCCGCGGTCAAACGCGCTCTTCTCGCCGTGCCCGTTGAGCATCTTGGCGATGCCGCCCAGGTAGGTGTCCGAGCCGGTGGCAACGACAAGCGCCATTGCAGTGCCGTTTTGCACGGAGGTGCCGGTAAAGACGATGTTCTTGCAGGCGGAGAGTGGCAGCGCGGAGCCGTTGGCACCCTCGACGACCGCGGCGGAAGCGGTCTTCTCGACGGCGTTGCTCTCGCCGGTGAGTGCGGACTCGATCGCAAACAGATCGCGCGCGGTGATGATACGGGCGTCGGCCGGCACCATATCGCCGGCAGAGAGGCGGATCACATCGCCGGGGACGAGCTCGTCGAAGGGGATCTCGAGGCGCTCGCCGTCGCGCAGAGCGCAGCAGGTGTTGGAGACCAGGTCCTTGAGGGCCTCGGCCGCATTGCCGCTGCGGGCTTCCTGGATAAACTTCATGCCGCCCGATACCAGCAGCATGATGCCGATGACGATGACCGTGGAGGGGTCGCGCTGCGGCTCGGGCACGGCGAGCACGTCGATATAGAGCGAGACCAGTGCGAGCGCGGCGAGGATGCCGGCGAAGGGATCGATGAATGCGTCGGCGATGCGGCGGGCGAGCGTCTTGGTCGGCGCCTCGATGGTGTTGGGGCCGACCGCGCTCAGGCGCTCGGCGGCGAGCTCGGCGGTGAGTCCGCCAGCCGTGGCGTCGAGCAGCACGAGGGCGTCCTCGGCGCTATGGGTGGCGGCGAATATGGTGTTCTTGGACAGGCCGGCGTGAGCGGCAGGGCGCGCCGTGCGGCGGCGCTTGGAGATAGCTTCGAGTACCGTGGCGGTTTTGAGCATCAGCATAGGGTCCTCCTTGTTGAAGGGAGTTAGCGTACGTGTCGTATGTGCTTCAAAAAACCTAGATGTCGCTCACGTCATGCTCGCGAGCTACCACAAAGGGGACGGGCACCTTTGTGGTGGTTTTGACGGTCGGCTGTTGGCGCTTATGCGTGTGCGGAATCCTCGCGGCGTGCCGAGGGCGACATGCAGGTTTTTCGACTATGACTGCCTTCCATGGCACACCTCCTTAAGGCCGGGCGCGATGCGCTTCAGGTATCACGTACCCGTTACAATCCGCCCGTATTCTTGATGAGGGGGTTTGTCGTGTCAACCCCTTTGTTTGGAAAACCATTGCCCCTGACAAAGCCTTTACAGAATGCCGAGGCCCCAAAGCGCGCCCGCAACGCGCCCTGCCTGCGCTAAACTGGAAGGCACGTACGCGATTACGAGAGGAGCCCGCATGGAGGCTTACAAGCAAGAGTTCATCAAGTTCATGGTTGAGTCCGACGTTCTTAAATTCGGCAGCTTTACGCTCAAGAGCGGCCGTCAGTCCCCGTTCTTTATGAACGCCGGCGCCTATGTGACGGGCTATCAGCTCAAGAAGCTGGGCGAGTATTACGCCCAGGCCATCCACGATAACTTTGGCGACGACTTTGACGTGCTGTTTGGACCGGCCTACAAGGGTATTCCGCTGGCCGTCGTGACCGCAATTGCCTACCACGAGCTGTACGGCAAGGAGGTCAAGTACTGCTGCGATCGCAAGGAGGCCAAGGACCACGGCGCCGACAAGGGCAACCTGCTGGGCTACGAGCCCCAGGACGGCGACCGCGTGGTCATGGTCGAGGACGTCACCACCAGCGGTAAGTCCATCGACGAGACCTATCCCAAGGTCAAGGCTGCTGCCGATGTCGAGATCAAGGGCCTCATCGTGTCCCTCAACCGCATGGAGGTCGGCAAGGGTGGCGTGACCACCGCGCAGAAGGAGATCGAGGCCAAGTACGGTTTCCCCGTCGCGAGCATCGTCTCCATGGCCGAGGTCGTCGAGACCCTCTACAACCACGAGATCGACGGCAAAGTCGTCATCGACGACGAGCTCAAGGCCGCTATCGACGCCTATTACGAGCAGTACGGAGTCAAGTAGGTTACGCGGTTTTACCAAACCGCGTAACCGGCCGACGCTGCGCGGGCCGCATTTGGACAATCTGACGTTCAACTTCAAGGGCGCGACCAGAAGGTCAGCGCCCTTTCGTTTCACGTCACCTTGTCACAAATGCGACCCGCTCGCTGGCGTTGCCAAAACATCGGTGTTGCCGTAGTAGTCATTGGGGACGTTCTTGTTTGACTAGTCGTTTAAGAACGTCCTCAATGACTAGTTAGAAGTGAGCGTGGATAATCTCCCGGTTTTGACCTGTGTGCGGGTTGAAAGTGGGAGATTATCCACGCTCGTCGCTACTTAAGCCCGGGGAGGCGGGTGTAGGGGAATGAGCGCTCTAGGAATTCGGCGCAGCGGGCGTAGTCTTTGGCGAAGTAGCTGCTGTAGAGCGAATCGAGTACGTATTGCACAGCGATGTGGCTTGCGAACTGCGTGATGCGGTGCGTCATGCTCTCGTGATCGCTCACCGTAAGGTAGGCGGCAAAGCCGGGGTGAATGCGCGCGCAATAAGGCGTGCCGATGACGATGACCGGGACATGCCGGCTGCTGAGGATCGGCAAGATTTTCTTGAGGTTGGGCGCAAGGCCGCTGTAGGAGATAACGATCGCCGCGCGGTCTGAATCCGAGGCAAGCGCCGCGCGCACCTGGGCCTCGACACTGTCGTGGCACGTCGCGTTTTTACCGGCCGAGAGCAGGCGGTCGCGGAACATCCCCGCTGGATAGAGGTTGTGCGAGCCCGTGTAGATGTCGACCTGTCGGGCGTTCGCGATGAGCTTGGCGGCGTGGTCAAGCTGCGTGGGGTCGAGCAGCTCCTGCGTTTCGGCCAGCGTGGTCTGGTAGAGCCCCTCCATGCGCTCCATAACCTGCGCAGGCGTGGAAGTGGCATCGAAGGGAAAGTTGATGTCAACGTCGCGCCGGTTGCCTGCCTCGGTTGCCAAGCGAATAAGCTCGACCTTGAGGTCCTTGAAGCCCTCGAGGCCGAGCTTTTTGCAAAACCGGTGCACGCTCGCGACCGAAACGTTGGTGCGCGCGGCAAATTCCTTAATCGAAAGCTCGCGGATGTCCTCGCCGATGGCAAGGGCTGCAATGCCGAGCTGTTGCTCGGTGGGGGTGAGGCCCTGCGCCTCGGTGATCCTGCGTTTGATATCCATGCGAACTCCCACACTCGCCAAACCTGCCAAAAAGGGACAGGTTTATTTTGGCACGTTTCGGCCGGTATCAGGAAGTGTCAGGGATGGGGCGGCGGCAGTCCGCGGGCGCGAAAAGAAGTGTCGGGTTTGGCGTGCCCGCTTCTGCCCGTCCCGCGCGTGGGCGATACTCGGCTTATCGACCCGCGATGCAAAGGAGATGCTCATCCCACGAGCACTACCGGGAAGGGCTTGCGATTCGAGCCCTCGCCTTAGTATTTTGGCCATTTAGCACTATAATCACCGTAGGCATGCGCATAACGTTGCGCTTAATCAAGAGGAGAAAACGTATGGGTCTGTTTGACATGTTCAAGAAGAAGGCTGAGCCTGCCGCTGCTGCTCCCGCCTCCATCTCTGCTTCTGCCGGCGCCGACGTGCTGTGCTCGCCCGTCAAGGGCAAGGTCATCAAGATGGCCGACGTGCCCGATCCCGTCTTTGGTGGCGAGGTTCTGGGCAAGGGCTGCGCCGTGTGGCCCGAGGACGACCTAGTCTACGCTCCCTGCGACGGCAAGGTGACCGTCACCATGGGTCACGCCGTGGGTCTGCAGTCCGATAGCGGCATCGAGGTTCTGGTGCACGTTGGCGTCGATACCGTCAACATGAACGGTGATGGCTTCGAGGGCTTCGTCAAGGCCGACGACGTTGTGAAGGCCGGCCAGCCCATACTCAAGATCGACCGCGCCAAGATCGCCGCTGCCGGTTACAAGGACTGCGTCGTGGTGGCCGTGTCCAACACCGCCGAGTTTGCCGATGTCGAACTCGCCGTTGAGGCCGACTCCGCTGTCGCCGCCGGTGACGCCATCGTTAAGGTCGTCCGCAAGTAGTCTGCGGCAACATAAGGGTGTTTTGGGGTGGTCGGGTTATCCGGCCGCCCTTTTTTATTGCAATGCGGCGGAACGTTTTATTGCGCGTTGGGCGGACCGGTAAACCGTTCGGACGTTAAATCGAGCCGACTGCGCCTTTGCTTTGCCGGGGGTGTTCGTTATCGGCTAGTATGGCCTTATTGTTACGACGCGCACCGCGTCGGGAAGCGCGGTGCCGCTTGTTGGGAGGAATGTCATGAAGAAGAAGCTGCTGCTTGCGCCCCTGATGGCTGTTCTGGTCGCGTGCGTGGTTGTGCTTTCCGGCTGCGGAGGTCCTTCGGTTGAGGAGCTCATCACCGAGGATCTTACGACGCAGTTTGACGAGGTCAAGAACGGTGGCGACGACTTCCTCTCTGGTCTGGAGGAGGCTTCGGGCGACGAGTTCGAGCAGTTGGGTATCGATCCCAAGGAGTACGCCAAGACCTATCTCGAGGGCTTTGACTACAAGATCGGCGACGTGACGGTCGACGAGGACAAGGGTGTCGCGACCGCCGAGGTCTCTATCACATGCAAGTCTATGAACAAGATCGTCGAGGACTTCTCCACCCAGTATCAGGAGAAGGTCGCTGCGCTTGACACGGTTCCTTCCGATGACGAGCTGTACAAGATGGCCGGTCAGGTTATGGTCGATGTGACCAAGGCCGCTAAGACCAAGGACACCAAGGTTACCTTCAAGTACACCGCCAATGACGATGGCGAGTGGTATGCTGACGATTCCGCAACCACCGAGATGATGAATGCAATGATGAACTAGGGGAGTTACGCGGTAGTTCGTTGCGGCGTTTTACCAAACGCCGCAACTGCTCGACGCTGCAAACGCCCCTAAGCGGCAATCTGACGTTCAATTTCAAGGGCGCGACCAGAAGGTCAGCGCCCTTTCATTTCACGTCACCTTGCTCGCTTAGGGGCGTTTTCGCTCATATGACCCAATCCGCTGTCAAGAGCCACAATGGCCCCGCCGACCGCTTGCAATCGGTCGGCGGGGCCTGCCGTTAACCCGTCCCGGTCCGCCCCCGGCATGTCATCGACGCCTTCGGCTCAGTCTCATATCCGCGGATACCGTTCTGTCGGCCCGCACTCCATTCCTTCGGCGGGGTTCCCCAAGTCTGTCGAGGCGCATGCGGAGGGCTCCGCGCGCACAGCGAAATAGGGGGTATCCCCGAAGGCCGCCCGGCTCGCCGGGGCGGGGGCTATGTCCATTCCGCGCCCTCCCGGCACATCATGCCGAGGGCCCACAGCCACCTCACGAGCTCGGCCGCGGTGGCCGCGTTAGCCTTCGCCTGGGGCATGCCGCGGGCGAGCATCTCCTCGCGCCGCCGCAGGAGCCGCTCGGACCCCTTCCTCCCGTGCATCCTTATCTCGAGGGGCACGCCCGTGTCCCTCGGCATGAGCTTCGGCTGGTGCCGCGCCGCGGCGTAGCACCATGAACCCTCAACGGCCAGCTTCCTCACGAGCGCGTTGCCCGCACCGCTGATGCCTCCGAGCCGCACGGAGTCGCCGCTCGACCTCTGACTCGGCGCGAGGCCGAAATAGGCCGTGACCTGCCTTCCGGAACGGAACCTCGTGAAGTCGCCGACCTCGGCCGAGAAGGCTGCGGCCAGCGCGAAGGCGCAGCCCTTGATCGACTGGAGGGCGGCCGCCTCCGCGGCGATCGGGCTGGCATCCACGGCCGCCCTGTACTCGGAGAGCAGATCCGCCCGGGCCTCCGCCGCGGCCTCGACCTCGCTCCTCAGGGCGGCGAGCGTCCGAACCCCGCCGTCGTCCTCCGGCCTGACCTTGTCGAGCCACCTCAGGAAGTCGTAGGTCCAGTACTTCCTCGGGTTGCCGGCGGGCGTGGTGCCGCCGTAGGCGAACCCTCGCTTTGCGAGGAAGGCGAGCAGCCGCTGCTTGGCGGTCGCCAGGCGCGCGGTCGCCCCGTCGTAGGCGCCGGCGAGGTCCCTGATGCCCTCGACCTCGGGGGAGGGGACCCATACGGGGGAGATGTCGTGGGCGAGTATCGCCTTGGCCATCCTGGCGGCGTCGTTCCTGTCGTTCTTGGAGGCCGAGTCGGCGGCCGACCTGGGGATCTTCGAGACCGCGGCGACGACACACTCGACGCCGAGCCCGGCGAGCTCCCTCTGCGGGGCGAAGCCGGGGTAGCCGCTCTCGTAGGTCGCGAGCGACGGCCCGGGGAACCCACCCATCCACCCGGCGATCTCGCCCCAGGGGTTGCCGGGGAACCTCCTCGTCACGGCCTCGCCGGTGTCCGCGTCGAGGGCGCAGACGGTGGTCGACCTCAGGTGGACGTCCATCCCGAACGCGGTAGAATACTTTGGCATGGGAGCCTCCCAACCTCGTTGCGGCGCGGCTGCGCCTATGGCACTTCAACATCATTGTCGCAGCCCCGACCCGCGGTCACGAGCGGGGGCTCCTATCTTTTTAGTGCCCTCGGATTGGGTCATAGTGTCTGTCCGTCCTCTACCTGCGACGTTGCCATTGTTTGACCAGTCGTTTAAGAACGTCCCCAACGACTACTTTCCGCGCAACGGCATTGCGGCGGCTGGGTTGGGCAGCGCTGGCGTTACTCGCCCAGGATCAGCGCCGCGAGCTCTTCCTGCGTGTCAACCACGTAGTCGGCACCGGCTGCTTCGAGCTCTGCGCGGCCTCGGAAGCCCCAGCTGACGCCCGCACTCTTAAGGCCGGCGTTGTGGCCGGTCAGGATATCGACATTGGAATCGCCCACATAGAGTGTGGTTGCCGGGTCGGCGCCTAGCTCTTTCATCACATGCAGCGTAACAGGCGCCTCGGGCTTGGGAGGAAACGCATCGACGCGGCCCTGCACCAGTGCAAAGCGCTCGGAACCAAAGTATTTTTCGATAAGCGGAGCGGCCGAGACATGGTCCTTGTTGGTGAGTACGGCAAGCTGCACGCCCGCGGCGCGCAGGCGGTCGAGCATCTCGATCGTGCCGGCGTACGGTGCAGTGTGGTCTTCCTTGTGCTCGCCGTAATAAGCCCTAAACTCGGCAAGCGTCTGCTCAAACATACGGCCGTCGCCCGCATACTCGGCGGGCATAAAGCGCTCGACCAGCTTGAGCATGCCGTTTCCCACCTTGTAGCGGTACTCGTCTACGGCAAACGTGGGCCAGCCGTGCATCTCGCAGGTATGGTTGCCGGCGGCCGCCAGGTCCTCGAGCGTGTTGAGGATGGTGCCGTCTAAATCAAAAATCACATGGGAAAAAGCTGCTGCCATGAAAGCTCCCGTCATTGGGTTTAAAACGCACCTCATAATACTGGGCTTACGTGTCTGGCGTGGCTGGAATCTGAACATCTCCAGGGATATCAAGCCGCATCGCGCCGACCGTGCGGTTCCGCCCTAGCAAATTCTCGGAAGCTGTTCTCCTACGAGCATGTCGAGGATGCGGGTCGATCCCCAGCCGGTGCGTACGCGCACGGCGGGACGGGTGTCCTCGGCAAGCGGCAGCACGCGACCGATAATCGCGGCGTTTTCGCCGTAGCGCGCGGCGCGCATGGCTGCCAGCGCGGCATCGGCCTGCTCGGCCGGCACCACGGCAACCATCTTGCCCTCGTTTGCCACCTGCAGCACATCGTAGCCGAGCATCTCGCAGGCGGCCTGCACGTCGGGGCGCACGGGCACAGCATCCTCGTCGATCTCCATGGCAACGCCGCTGGCCTGGGCAAACTCGTTGAGCGTGGATGCCAGGCCGCCGCGCGTGGGGTCGCGGAAGCAGTGGGTGTCGGGGGCGGCGGCGAGCACGTCGGCAACCAGATGATTGAGCGGTGCGGCGTCGCTTTCGATGTTGCTCGAAAACGCCAAGCCCTCGCGCTGGCTCATGATGGCGATGCCGTGGTCGCCTAGCGTACCCGACACCAGGATGACATCGCCGGGCCGACAGTTTGCACCGCTGAGCGCTACGCCCGCGGGCACTTCGCCCACGCCGGCGGTATTGATGTAGACGCCGTCGGCACCTCCACGCTCGACCACCTTGGTGTCGCCGGTGATTATGGACACGCCCGCCTCGCGCGCTGTTTCGGCCATGGTTTGCACAATCTGGCGCAGCTTGTCCATGGGATAGCCCTCTTCGAGGATAAAGCCGCATGAGAGGTAGCGCACGTTGGCGCCCGAGGTCGCGACGTCGTTGACGGTTCCACATACGGCGAGGCGGCCGATATTGCCGCCGGGGAAGAACTGCGGCGTTACCACAAAGCTGTCGGTCGACATGGCGATTCGCCCGCTTGCGGGCAGCGCGGCGACGCCGGCATCGTTGCCCGCGAGCAGCTCGGGCGACCCAAAGGCATCCAGAAAGACCTCATCGATAATGCGCTTCATCATCTGGCCGCCGGAGCCGTGGCCCAGCAGGACAGTGCTATCGGTGGCATTACGGGACATATCGAAAACTCCAATCGTGGGTGGTGCCGGTACGCGGGAGCGTCCGGGCTAGTCGCGGTATCTAAAGTACGCCGCGCAGCTGCCTTCGGAGCTCACCATGCAGGGGCCGACGGGGTGTTCGGGCGTGCAAGCGCGGCCAAACAGAGGACAGTCGCTCGGCGTGATGGCTCCGCGCAGCACGTCGCCGCAGCGGCAGCCGCGTGGCTCGACCGTCGGTTCAATGGGTACGTCAAAGCGGGCGCCGGCATCAAAGCGCACGAATTCGGGTCGGATGGAAAGACCCGAAGCCGCAATCGGTCCCAGTCCGCGCCACGTGGTGTCGCATGGCTCAAACACCTGCTCGACCAGCTGGCGCGCCACGGGGTTGCCGTTCGCATTGACACCGCGGCGGTAGGCGTTGTCGATCGCCGGCCTGCTCTCGACAACCATCTGGACCAGCATGCAGATGCCCTGCAAGATGTCGACCGGCTCAAATCCCGTGACCACGCCTGGGGTCTTAAACTCGTCGACCAAAAAGCCAAAGGGCGTTAAGCCCGTGATGGTGGCGACGTGCCCCGGAAGGATAAAGCCGTCGATAGTGGTCTCGGGATCGTTGGCGATGGCGCGTAGCGCCGGCGGTGTGGTCTTATGGGCACAGTAGACCGAGAAGTTCTGCAGCCCGCGCGCGCCTGCCTCCAAAATGGCGGCGGCGATGGTGGGCGTCGTGGTCTCAAAGCCGACGCCCATAAAGATGACCGGGCGATCGGGGTTGTGTTCGGCGATATCGAGTGCATCGAGCGGGGAGTACACAATGCGAATATCGCGCCCCGCCGCCTTTTGCGCGGCGAGCGAGGTAGACGACCCGGGCACGCGCATCATGTCGCCAAAGGTGGTGATGATGGCGCCGTCCATCTTGGCGAGCGCGATTGCATGGTCGATATCGCGGTTGGCGGTAACACAGACGGGGCAACCCGGACCGCTCAGCAGTTTGAGCCCGGCAGGCATAATGGAGCGAAAGCCATAGCGCCCGATGCTCACGGTATGCGTGCCGCAGACTTCCATAAGGTTGATGCTGCGGCTGCCGACAAGCTCATGAATACGATCGATGAGCTCGCGAGCCAGCCCGGGGTCGCGAAATGCCGAGAAGTCGATACCGGAGCGCGCCGGCTGTCCGGCCGCCACTAGTATGCCTCGGCCGGATTGCTGGCCAGTTGGTCTTCTTCGACCAGTTCGGTCATGGCATTAACGAGCTCGAGCGTTTCTTGCGCTTCCTGCTCGTCGACGATCTGAATGCCAAAGCCGGCGTGCACGAGAATATAGTCGCCTACCTGTGCCGTCGGCACGAGGCGCAGCGAAACGGGGCGCTCGATGCCCATCATGTCGACGGTCGCCTTAAGGTCGTCGTCGCGTTTGACCACTTTACCGGGAACGGCAAGGCACATAATGTTCCCCTTTTATACGTTTTGCGCTGGATAGGCGCCTAATTACCCATCAGTTGATGGTAGCGCTCGCAGGAGTCACGAGCAAACGCGTTACACCTGTGAGACGGCGGCGCGCAGGCTGGCAAAACAGCCTATCGCGATGCTGTCTGCGCGAGGCGAGCGCGAGCGATGACGGCCTGACCGTAGGCGATACAGCCGTCGTTGACGGGCACGGAGCGGGGAATCAAGACAGTGAGACCCATGCTTTTGAGCTCGCGGGTGAGGAGCTGAAGCAAAAGTCGGTTCATGAACACGCCGCCCGAGAGCGCGACGGTGTCGAGGCCTTCACGGGCGCAGATTTCGCGTGCGATTCGTGCCGAGGAGCGCGCGATGGTGACGTGGAAGTCGAGCGCGAGCTTGCCGGCGGGCACGCCGGTCCTGATTCCCTCCAAAAGCGCCTCAAAAAGCGGTCTGGAGTTCAGAACATGGCAGTCGTCCGGACGGGATGATTCGGTTACGGAAAAGCTGACCATATTGCCGGTGGGGCAGGCACTTTCACTGCTGAACGCGCGCCAGGCGGCGGCTTCGAGTTCTATGGCGGGTTCGCCCTCGTAGGTTGCCTTGTCGCAGATGCCCAGAATTGCTGCCGCGGCATCAAAGAGACGTCCCATGCTGCTGGTACGCGGGCTGTTGATGCCGCGCTCGATCATGGTGGCTGTCACGCTACGCGTTTGCTCGTCGAGGCTGTCCAAAAGCTGAGCGGCGCCTGGGTGCTCGAGTAGGCCGAGTTCGCTGAGCAGGGCAAAGGCGTTGCGTCGAGCGTCGCGTACGGAGGCCGCCCCGCCGGGGAGCGCCCAGGTGAGCAAATGCGCGGTGCGCTCAAAGCCGTCAAGGCTGGCAACAAGAAACTCGCCGCCCCAAATGGTCCCATCGGTGCCGGCGCCGGTGCCGTCGAAGGCGATGCCAAGGACACGCGTGTCGGTTGTAAGCTGGCCCGCGGCGATGGCCTCGGCCATTACGCTCGCGATATGCGCATGATGGTGCTGCACTTCGACGAGCGGCAGATTGCATTTTCGCGCCTGCTCGCGCGCCCACTGGTCCGATAGATAGCTGGGGTGTAAATCGCAGGCCAAGGCGGCGGGCGCCAAGTCAAAGAGATCTTCCAAGCGCGTGCGCGCGGCGTTCCAGGCATCGAAGGTCCCGCCGTTTTCAACATCGCCGATATGCTGCGACACAAAACAGGTTGCCTCGCCGTTCGTCCCTTCGCGCGTGAGCGCAATCGTGGCCTTTTGTTGTGGCCCGCAGGCGAGCACACAGGACGGAGCGCCGTCGAGCGCCGGCAACGGCAGCGGCTGGGGTGCATATCCGCGGGCACGGCGCACGGGCATAATGGCGCCGTTGACCACGCGCACCACGGAGTCGTCGTAGCGCGAGAGGATCGCGCGGTCGTTGCCGAGTAGCGCATCAGCAATGCCGGCGGCAACGAGGCGCTCCCAGGCAAGGTCGTCATCGGTCTCGATGGGCTCTTCGCTCAGGTTTCCGCTGGTCATGACGAGTGCGTGCACACCGCGGGCTTCTGCTGCGGCAAGCAACAGATGCTGAAGCGGGGTGTAGGGGAGCATAACGCCGAGCTCGGGAAGGTCGTGCGCGACGGACGGCGCGAGCGCGAGGGCGTCGGGGGAGCCGCCGCTCTCGCAAACAGCACGTCGGCGCAGCAGCACAATGGGGCGAATGCTGCCGGCCAGCAAGCCGCGCTCAACGTCGTTGACATGGCACAGGCGTTCAACGTCGGCAAGGTCGCGCACCATAACGGCAAGCGGCTTGTTGCTGCGGCGTTTGCGACGACGAAGCTCGGCTACCGCCTGCTCGCTGGCGGCGTCACAGGCTAGATGAAATCCGCCCAGGCCCTTGATGGCGACGATGCCACCGCTGGCCAGCAGCTCAACGCAGCGCTCGATAATGGCGTCGCTGGCCTCGCGTGTGGTGCCGACTGCCGGTGTCGCGGACGAATTCCCGCACGCATCGCCGTTCACAGCCTCGCGCCACGTAATATGCGGCCCGCAATCAAAGCAGGCATCGGGTTGCGCGTGAAAACGCCGGTCGAGTGGGTCGGCATACTCCGCGGCACACTTGGGACACATGGGAAAACAATCCATCGACGTGGCCGCTCGGTCATAAGGCAACGATCGGATGATGGTAAAGCGTGGGCCGCAGTTAGTGCAGTTGATAAAGGGGTAGTGATAGCGTCGGTCGGCGGGATCGAACAACTCGCGCAGACAATCGTCACAGGTAGCGATATCGGGCGAGACGAGCGTCGTGTGCGCGGTCTGGTCCTGCGATGCCACAATGCGAAAGCCCTGCTCATCGGCAGCACTCCAACCGCCAGGCCCCAAGTCCACAACCTCGACATGCTCTACGCGAGCTGCCGCGGGCGCATGCTCAGAAAGCGCGGCAACAAAAGCATCGAGCGCATCGGCCGGAGCGTGCGCCTCGATATGTACGCCGTCGCCCGCATTGAGCACCCATCCGCAAATGCCATGCGCCATGGCCTCGCGATACACAAATGGTCGCATGCCAACGCCCTGCACAATGCCCGTCACATGAATATGCACATGCCGCATGCGACACTCCTCATCAAAACCGACAAAAAGGGACAAGTTTATTTTGGTAGGTAAAACGCTAAACCTGCCAAAAGCAAACCTGTCCCTTTTTGGTAGGTGCGCTACAGCCCCAGGCTCTGCTTGGTGGCGGCGCACGTGAGCTCGCCGTGCTTAACGCCGCGCAGGCCCAGCAGGCGATCGGCTAGTTCGTAGACGCGCTCGCCGCGACCCTTGAGTGCCAGGATCTCCAGACAGTTGTGGTGATCCAGATGCACGTGCATGGTCGATACGATCTCGTCGGTGTAGTCGTGCTGCACTTCGTCCAGACGGCGCGTCAGGTCGCCGGTATGGTGGTCGTAGATCATGGTGAGCGACCCGATAACATGCTCGTCGGGCGTGCGCATCTGCTCCTTGGCGATCGAGGCGCGAATCAGGTCGCGCACGGCCTCGGAGCGGTTGGCCACGTCGCCGCGGCGCGCGATCTGTTCGTCAAAACGGCGCAGCAGGTCATCCGGTGCGGTAACCGAAAAACGGACCAGCTCGGAGCCGGAGCCACTACAGTGGCAGCCCGCGTCACCGTCCGCCCCGTGCGGATGCTCGTGCTCGTACCCGCAGCCGTGCTCGTGTTCGGCCACCTTACACCAGCTTCACGGAGCCGACGGAGTTGTGGTCGGCCTCGATGGCTTCCTCGTAGCCCTCGAGCGCGTCATGCGCCTCGTGCAACGCGGCCATGGCGGCCTCGAGCTTGGCGCCGATGCGCTCCATGTCAAAATTCTCGGTCGCATGCAGCAACTGATGGCTCCATTCGTGAGCGAGCTCGATGGTGTCGTCGACCTGTTTGACGCTCATGGCAAGCTGGCTCATGTTCATTCCAACATCATGCATGGGAAATCTCCTTTTGTATGGGGCAGTTCAGTGGTTCAGATTTTACTACGCCCGCTCTGTGCGCAGCTGCATAAGAAAACGGGTGCGAGCCTGTGCGACCCGCACCCGTTCACTGGGGGCTGTTTGTAACTACCATACTATCCGTGGTCGCATGCCTTGCGTTTGGCACTCCGGTGAGCGGTGCGAAACCGCTCATGGACGGCAGGCAAGTAACAAGCGTATTACAGATGTTTCTCCAGCAGTGCCTGAAGTCTTGCCTTGGGTAAGGCGCCAACCGAGCGGTCGACCTCCTCGCCGTTCTTAAAGACGATCAGCGTGGGGATGCTCATGACGCCAAACTTCATGGCCAGGTCCTGGTTGTCGTCGACGTTGCACTTGGCCACAGCCAACTTGCCGGCCAGCTCGTCGGCAACCTCGTCTACGATGGGCGAGAGCGAGCGGCAGGGGCCGCACCACGGGGCCCAAAAATCAACCAGTACGGGCAGGCTATCGTTGACGACAGCGCCGAAGTTCTCGGGGGTAATCTGCTTAATGTCAGCCATGGTGACCTCCATAATACGACGCGGCTCGGCCGCGTAAAACTCAGTACGACCGTGCTTATACCCAGCGGCCCGCAAAGCAACCACTCGCGGGCGGCTCTTTTATATAATGGTGGGCACGCAAACGATTGGAGAGCGCATGCCCACGTCACAAAGCCAGAAAAAAGAAGCCATCGCTCAGGCGACCGAGCAGGAGCTCGCGTCGCTTGCAGATCGCGGTGTGCGTATCGCGGGCAACGCGTGCTCGCCGATTGTGCTGGTCAAAGGCGATTTGGATGAAGCCGAGTGCTCGGGCGGCGAGCTGGCCGCCGGCGCGGATGGCGCCGCATTGCGCAAGGCGCTCGGTGCCATCGGATATGCCCCCGAGGATTTTTGTGTGCTGGCAAGCGTCGCCGGCGCGGGCGACGGAGCGGTCGCGGCGGGCGAGGCCCTGACGTGCGACCTGTTCCGCGAGGCGCTGGAGACCTTGGACCCCGAGGCGGTGCTGCTGCTGGACAACAGTGCGGCCGATGTCATGCGCGAAACCTACGCCGATATGCTCGTGGCGATTGATGACTTCGACACCGCCATGCTCAAGCCCGGCCTGGTCGCCCATGTGCAGGGCCGCCGCGTGCTCGCGCTCGATGGCTTTGAGGCGGCGCTGACCGACAAAGCGGCCAAGCAGCGCATGTGGGCCTACATCAAGCAGCTGACCCCGGCGGTCGCTCCACTGTAGCGAGGTTGGCGGCAGCCCCTACATCACGGCGCGCAGCTCAAACCGGTCGCCGTTAATGCGGAACTGGCAGTTGCCGTTCATGCGCTCGACGGCAAGCATAATGCTCTTGGTGCCAAAGCCGTGCCCAGTGTGCTGAGTCACGGGCATGCCGTCGACCATGTGCGGCGCACGGCCAAACGTGTTGGAAACCAGCAATAGAAGCTGACCGTCTTCGTAGCGAAGGTCCAGGTCGACAAACCGCTTGCCTTCGGGGGCGGCGCTCGCCGCGGCGATGGCATTGTCCAGGGCGTTCGATACCACACTGAATAGATCGACATCGCCCACGTGGACGGTTTCGGGCACGGCGGCGTGCAGGTCGGCGGTGATGCCGTGCGCGTTGATGTCCGCGGAAAGCGACGAGAGCGCAATGTTGACCGTTTCGTTGGCGCAGTAGCGGCGCACGGCGGTGCGGTCGTTGGTCTCGCAGAGCGCGTCGATGCGCTCGAGTGCCTCATCGGTGTGACCCTCTTCGATCAGGGCCGCTAGACCGCGCAGGTAGTGGCGCATGTCGTGACGGAGAACCGAGAGCTCGCGTCCGGACTGGCGCCAGGCTTCGAGCTCTTTGATGGCCGCGCTGTCGCGGGTCGCGAGCATCCAGCGCTCGCGCTCGGCGATTTCCTTTGCCTCGTATTCGCGAAGGTAGACGGCAAGAAACATAAGGTAGAACGCGCAGAGGGCGAACGCCAAAAACTCAACGGTTACTACCGAGCCCGAGTGGAAGAGCGTGGTATAGACGTTGGTGGCGTAGTCGAAGATGTAGTAGACGAGCGGCAGGATGAGCAGAATCTCCAACTCGGTGGGGCTTTTGGCCGCCAGGCGCGGACCGATGTCTCTGGCCCAATGCAGCAAGATCGCAAAGACGCCGAGCGTCGTGATGATGCGCGCCGCGTAATATGCGATTTGCGAATCGGTGGCAGCGAATGCGGCGATGCCCATCCAGTTGCTAAACTGGCAGCTCAGGTAGGCACTGGTAACGCCCAGGATGGCGAGCAGCGGACTCAGGCGATAGCGTACGCACAGGTAGACGACAAGCGGCAGATGCACGACGAGTGGATAGGCCTGTCGGGCGAAAAGCTCGCCGCCGACGGCATTGGCGAGGCCGAATGCGCATCCGGTTACGGCGCCGACCCCCCACCAGCTTCCACCGTATGCCGAAAACACCCGGACGATGCCGTGCAGATCGCTTCGCTCTGCTATAGTCTCCCAAATTCACGTTTTCTATTGGGATGGTGGTTAATATGGGCGACATACTCGAATCGTTCCTGCGCGTGGCGATGGTGGTGTTCATCGTCGGTCCGCTCACTGCATGGGTCGCCCGTCGCGGCGCGCGCGAGCGCAGTGAGGCGACGGACAGCCTCGATCGCTTCACGGTGCGCATGCCCGCTGCCATTCGCACGATCATCGCCTGCTGCGCCGTCGCGTTCGAACTGCTCATGCTGGGTGTCT
>DXLU01000009.1 GCA_019414565.1 Collinsella sp.
GTCCCGGCGAGCCTCCGACTAGCAACAACAATCACAACGCAACAAGGGGCTCCCCCGTTCATCAACGGAGGAGCCCCTTGCCATATCTAGCTATCAGCCCACCCGGCTCTCCAGACCAAAAAACGAACGAGCAAAGCGACATTCGCAAGCAGCGTTATCAAAGGACCTGGGAGGGCGTATGGGGCAACATCGATCGCGAGTTCCGCACGCAAAGGAGAGCACTTAATGTGCTCTCCGTCTTGCGCAGGACTGCCCAAGCAGGCGATGTTGCCCCATACGCCCTCCCAGGTCCGCCGGGATTACGACAGCTTGACGATCGGTGCAAAACCTTTCATGAGCTTTTTAGTCTGGCCGGTTTTTTCGAATTGCACCTCGATCATGTCTCCGGCGACCGAGATCACGGTACCCGTGCCAAAGGTCTTGTGGCTCACGGTATCGCCCGCGGCAAAGTCCTGCGACGCGCTGGTGCGATCGACCTTGCGCTCCACCGTCGGCGACACCTTGGACGACGGCTTTTTGGCTCGCGGCGCGCCCGAGCCAAAGGTCGAGGCAACGCGGCCGGCGTCAGGCGAAACCCCACGATGGCGCTCAGTCCCATAGCTGCTGCCGCCAAAGAAGTCGTCAAAGCTCGATCCGCCGCGCGAGCCGGAGCCGCCGGTCGAGCGCGTATGCGAACCAAACACCTTGCCGCCATACATATCCGAGCCCATGCCCGAGCCAAAGGTGCCGTGACGGTCGCCGCGCTTTTCCCAACCCGTGCCCTCAAAACCGGCAGAACCGATGCCACTAAACTCGATATCCTCAAACGGAATCTCGTTAAGGAAGCGCGAGCGCGGGTTGGCAGAGGTCGAGCCGTAGGTGCGACGCGTGGCCGCATAGGTCAGGAACAGGCGCTTACGGGCACGCGTGATGGCAACGTAGGCCAGGCGACGCTCCTCCTCGAGCTTGCCCGGATCATCGCTGCCGCCAAAGTCATGCACGTGTGGGAAGATGCCCTCCTCCATACCGGCCACGAACACCGCGGGGAACTCCAGGCCCTTGGCGGAGTGGATGGTCATCATGGTGATGGCATGCGTCTCGCCGGCCAGGGAATCCAAGTCGGAGCGCAGGGCCAGCCACTCCATGAGAGCAGGAAGCGCCTTACAGGTGAGCGGACCGTAGGTGCGCTCGATCTCGTCGGCATGCACGGCACCCGCCGGCATCTCCGTCGGCGCGGCATACGCGTTGCCCGCAATGGCAGCAGCCAGGGCATCCTGCGGCGAGAGCGCCGGGGCGGCTAGGCTATCGAGCGGATTGGAACCTGCGGCATCACGCGCGCCAACGAGCGCCTCAAACGAGGATACCGGGGCAGACGGTCCCGGCTCGGGCGCAGGTGCGCTCACCACGACGGGCTCGGGCTCGGCGCCGGCCGGCACATCGGCAACGCCAGCCGCGCGCAGCTCTTCCAAGCTCTCGAGCGTACCCTCGATATCCTCGTGCGTCTCCTCAAATTCGGCGGCGACGCCCAGGAATTCCTGGATGTTCTCAGCGCGGCTCTCGGACTCCATGGTGCCTTCGGCGCGAAACGCCTGCAGCAGGCCCGTCTTATCGACAATCATCTCGACAACGTCCTTGAGCTCGCCGTCCATGCGGCGGCCCTCGCGCACCAGCGACACAAAGCTCGACAGGCCATTGCGGACCTTGGCGCTAAACATGCCCGTCTCGGCGCACGCGATCTCGCAGGCTTGGAAGAACGAGCAACGGTTGTCGCGCGCCAGCTGCTCAATCTTTTGGATCGAGGTGGAGCCGATGCCGCGACGCGGCGTGTTGATGACGCGCTTGACGCTCATCTCGTCGGCCGGGTTCACGATCATCTTGAGGTAGGCCATGACGTCGCGGATCTCGGCGCGGTCGAAGAATCGCGTGCCGCCGACAATCTTGTAGGGCACGCCCGCGCGCAGGAACATATCTTCGAGAATACGCGACTGGGCGTTGGTGCGGTAGAACACAGCGATGTCGTCGTAGCTCGTGCCCTTGGCATGCAGCTTTTCGATCTCGCCGGCAATCCAGCGGCCCTCGTCGCGCTCATCGCTTGCCTGGAAGGCCTGGATCTTCTCGCCGTCGCCCTCGGCCGTAAACAGGCGCTTTTCTTTACGCTGCGAGTTGTGACGCACCACGGCGTTGGCGGCGCTCAGGATATGACCCGTGGAGCGGTAGTTCTGCTCCAGCTTGACGGTCTTGCAGTTTTTAAAGTCCTTCTCAAAGTCCAGGATATTGGTGATGTCGGCGCCACGCCAGCTATAAATGGACTGGTCGTCGTCGCCCACGACCATAAGGTTTTGGTACTTGGCGGCCAACAGGTTGGCGATCTCGTATTGGACGTGGTTAGTGTCCTGATACTCGTCGACGCTAATGTAGCGGAAGCGCTCCTGGTACTTATCGAGCACCTCGGGGCGGGTGCGCAGCAGCTCGAGAGCGCGCACGAGCAGGTCGTCAAAGTCCATCGCGTTGGCGGCGCGCAGGCGGCGCTCCAGCTCCAGGTAGACCTGCGCGGCCTTTTTGTCGTTGGGGCTATCGGCGCTCTTGAGCATGTCCTCGGGCCCAATCATGGCGTTTTTGGCCGAGCTGATCTTGCTGCGGATCATGTTGATGGGGAACTGCTTTTGCTCAATGCCGAGCGCCTGCATGATGTCACGCACCATGCGCTTTGAGTCATCGTCGTCATAGATGGTGAACTGACCGGTGTAGCCCAGCAGGTCGGCGTCCTCGCGCAGCATGCGCACGCACATGGCGTGGAAGGTGCACACCCACATGCCGCGGGTGCCACTGGGGATGAGTGCTGCCAGACGCTCGCGCATCTCGGCCGCGGCCTTGTTGGTAAACGTGATGGCCAGGACCTGCCAGGGCTTAACGCCCAGGTCGCCAAGCATATGTGCGATGCGGAAGGTCAAGACGCGGGTCTTGCCCGAGCCGGCGCCGGCAAGGACCAGCAGCGGGCCCTCGGTGGTCAGGACCGCCTCGCGCTGGGCGGGGTTCAGGCTATCGATATCGACGAACGGCTTGGCGGGCTTGGGCGCCGGAGCCGGGGCGTCGTAGATGTCGAGCGGAACGAGCTCGGGTTCCGGCGCGGGCGGCACGGGTACCGCAGTGTTCTTTTCCCAGGGCAGGGGCTGGGTCATGGGCGACTCCTCATCTGACGGACGGCGCGCCTGCGGGCAGCGCCATAGTTTGAGCCGTACCAGTATACCGAGCCGCGCGGACACCGACGCAAATCACACCACGACTCCGTGCGCCGCCGTCAGGCCCGCCCCAGCGGATTTGGTGCAATGGGGTCAGGTTAGTCTGCACCAATCTATTGACAATCACGAAACCGCCGATGTCATGGCAGCAGCAGCGAGCGGCGGCCAGAGCGACAACCAAGTTACAGGCCGAGCATAGGCTCCAGAACGAAGAAATATGCGAGCACTACGATGCCCAGGATGATGCGGTAAACACCGAAACACTTAAAGTCGTGACGGCGGACGAAGCCCATGAGCCACTTGATGGCGATGAGCGAAACCACAAAGGCCACAACGCAGCCCACGCCCAAGATGGCGACCTCGTTGGCGCCGAACGTACCGCCCTTGATGAAGTACTTGACCAGCTTGAGTGCACTCGCGCCAAACATGACAGGAATGGCCAGGAAGAACGTAAACTTGGACGCCACCGAACGCGTGCAGCCCAACAGCAGGCCACCGATGATGGTAGAACCGGAACGAGACGTACCAGGCACCAGCGAAAGCACCTGGAAGCAGCCGATACCCAGCGCAGTCTTCCAGCTCAGGTCCTCGAGCGTGGCGATGGAGCCAAAGTCCAGATTCTCGTCATCGTCCTCATCCTCAGCGGTAGCCGCGGCGGGCGCCGCAAAGTGCGCACCGGCGGGACGTCCGCCCGCCACCACAGCACGCGAACCAAACGAACCGGCAACGGCCATTTCCTCGCGCTTGCTCGCGCGCCAGTTCTCAATCACGATAAACAGTACACCGTACACAATGAGCGCCAGCGCCACGACGGGAGCATTGTAGAAATGCTCCTCCATCCAGTCGTTGAGCGGCAGACCGATCGCCGCGGCGGGAATGCAACCGAGCACAATCTTGCCCCACAGCACCCAGGTGTCGCGGCGGCCCTCCTTGCCCTTGCTGGGCGAGAACGGATTGAGCTCATGGAAGAACAGCACGCAGACGGCCAGAATGGCGCCGAGCTGAATCACGACCAGGAACATGTTCCAGAACGTCTCGCTCACGTTCATCTTGACGAACTCGTCCACCAAGATCATGTGACCGGTCGACGAGACGGGCAGCCATTCGGTGATGCCCTCGACCAGGCCCATGAAGGCAGATTTTAGAAGCTCGATGATATCCAAAGGGACCCCCTCGTTAGACACCCGCCGATATTGTTCTGCGGACGGTGCGGGCGATGTCCCATTATCAACCGTTCGGGCGTGTCTGCGCCTACCCTTACCAAAAAACTCGTCCGTTCACGGAATTGCCTTGATTATCAACTTCATCCGAACACTTCCCACATTCATCCGCACATGTGCGG